>CAKSTO010000091.1 GCA_934501115.1 uncultured Faecalibacterium sp. | reverse complement strand
ACGCCGCCGCCAGCCATGAGCTGCTTCATGCCCTGGCTCTTGCTGCCGGGGTTGTCGTTACCGTAACCTTCCAGCAGATTGATGGCACCCCACACGCCGAGACCGGCACCCAGAGCGACAACCAGAGTCTGAAGAACTTCGATAGCAGAGTTAAAGAATTCCATAGTCGTTTCTCCTTTTATAAATGAAAGTTGTAGACCGTCCGTACACACCTGAAGCCGCTGTTGTTAAGCCGCAAACTGCGGCGGAAGTGGACTTTCTGGTGTACCTTTCCGGTCAAAAATAAAACCGCCTACCGGGTCAGGCAGACGGGAGCGAATCAGCGTCCACCACGATGAACTCATCACCGGGGTGGATTTTTGTTTTTCGGTTCAGATACTTTTCAATATCGAAGATGTTTTTGGGGTCGTAGTCCGAGGTCAGCTTGTAGTTGGGGTGCTGGGTCAGATCGTACTTGTCAGAAAGAAACGGTCTGACGCCGCGCAGCTGCAAGATGCACTTGCCGCCGTCCAGCACCGCCAGCTCATCCCGGCTTAATAACTCGTGCCCCATCTTTTGGAACGTAGTGCCGTAACTGGGGCTATTGCCACGGGTGTCCGAGGTGTTGAATGCGTCGATGGTCTCTTTTCCCAGCATTTCGGACAGGTCTTTCAGGGTGGTAGGCTCACTGCCGCCGAGGAAAATCTGGCTGTCCATGTTGCCCACGATGGTGTCCGCATTGTCCTTGTAGATGGCTTTCAACTGGCTTCTCGCCTGCAAAACAAGGCAGGCGGAGATCTCACGGCTGCGAATGGTCGCCACCAGCTTTTCCAGATTGGGAATCTGCCCGATGTTGGCGCACTCGTCGATAAGGCACCGCACATGGATGGGTAGCTTGCCGCCGTACACATCATCTGCTTTATCGCACAGTAAATTGAAAAGCTGGGTGTAAACCATGCTGATGAGGAAGTTAAAGGTTGAATCCGTGTCCGACATGATGAGGAACAGCGCCGTTTTCTTATCGCCCAGCGTGTCCAGTTGCAGTTCATCGTACATGGTAAGGTCCCGCAACTCTTGGATGTCGAAGGGCGCGAGCCTAGCACCGCAGGAAATCAGGATGGATTTTGCGGTCTTTCCGGCAGCCAGCTTGTAAAGTTTGTACTGCCGCCCGGCAAAGGATTTTGGCTTCTTCTTGCCCAGATCCTCAAACAGTAGGTCAACTGGATTCTGATAGGTTTCATCATCTTCCGAAACCTGCATAGTGTTTAGCATTTCCAGCAATGTTGCGAAGTTTTGCTCCTCGACAGGGGCTTCGTAGTGGAGGTACGCGATCAGTGAAACCAGCAAAAGCCGTTCAGCCTTGTCCCAGAAAGGGTCGCCACCTTGACCCTCACCTTTGGTGTTGGTCATCAGTGCGGTGACGAGCTTCAGAATGTCCTTTTCGCTGTGGACATAGGCGAACGGGTTGTAGTGCATCGACTTTTTGAAGTTGATGGTGTTCAGAATCCTGACCTTGTAACCGTTCTTCAACATCGCGTTGCCACATTCAAGCACGATAGTTCCTTTCGGGTCAGTGACTACATAGGAACTGTGACATTGTAAAAGGTTGGGCTTGAGCCAAAACCGGGTCTTGCCGCTGCCGGAGCCGCCCACCAC
>CAKSTO010000090.1 GCA_934501115.1 uncultured Faecalibacterium sp. | reverse complement strand
ATGTTCGCCTTCGAGAACTGGCACAGCGCACTGGAGATGAAGCTGTACCTCAAGCGCTATATCCATCACATCGGTGGTCTGCCGGACTTTACCGCCCTGCGCTTTACCCGCTATAACCAGTACGAGTCCATTATTCTGCCCATGGTGCATTATCTGGAAGGCTTTGGCGTGCAGTTCCACTACAACACCAAGGTCACCGATGTAAAGTTCGATATCCAGAAGGGCCGCAAGCTGGCAAGCTCTGTCACCGTGGAGCACGAGGGCGAGACCACTGATATCGACCTGACCGAGAACGACCTGCTGTTCATTACCAACGGCGGCTGCGTGGAAAGCTGCACCGTGGGTGCGCAGGATAAGGCTACCGGCATCGACCCCACCATCCAGCCCGGCAACGGCTGGGATCTGTGGAAGAAGATCGCCGCACAGGACCCCTCCTTTGGTCACCCGGAGAAGTTCTGCTCTGATCCCGAGCTGACCAACTGGGAGAGCGCCACCATCACCACGCTGGACGACAAGATCCCTCAGTATATCCGCAAGATCTGCAAGCGCGACCCCTTCAGCGGCCACACCGTCACCGGCGGCATCGTCACCGTCAAGGACTCCAGCTGGCTGCTCAGCTGGACGCTGAACCGTCAGCAGCAGTTCAAGGATCAGCCCAAGAACCAGCTGTGCGTCTGGGTGTACAGCCTGTTCAGCGATAAGCCCGGCGATTATATCAAAAAGCCCATGCGCGAGTGTACCGGCCGCGAGATCTGCATGGAGTGGCTGTACCACATCGGCGTGCCTGAGGACCAGATCGCCGAGCTGGCAGAGCACAGCGCCAACACCGTGCCTGTGATGATGCCCTATATCGATGCCTTCTTCATGCCGCGCGCCATGGGCGACCGCCCCGACATCGTGCCCGAGGGTGCTGTGAACTTTGCCTTCCTTGGCCAGTTTGCCGAGACCGCCCGCGACACCATCTTTACCACCGAGTACTCCATGCGCACCGGTATGGAGGCCGTGTACACCCTGCTGAACATTGACCGCGGCGTGCCCGAGGTCTGGGGCAGCACCTACGATGTGCGCGCCCTGATCGATGCCACCGTGAAGCTGCGCGATGGCAAAAAGATCACCGATATGGACCTGCCGCTGATCCCGCGTCTGGCCCTGAAGGAAGCCCTGAAGAAGATCGAGGGCACCGACCTTGAGAAGTTCCTCAAGGAATATAACGCGATCTGACATTTTCCTCTCCTCCGACAGGCCCGGCAACGGACCGTCCCCAACCCCTAAAAAAGGCCTCTCCAAAGCTCTGCGACAGGGCACGGAGGGGCCTTTTTTTGTGTGAAAACGGTGCAATATACGGCAAAATGGAACGAAACGTGAAAATTATTTGTGCCAAAAGAACGATTTTGGCTTGTTTGCGGCGGCGTTCTGTGCTATGCTAGAGCTATTAAAAGGGCAGGGCCGGAAGAGCCTGCCCCAAATGCGATACGCCAAGAATAAAAGGAGGTCGTTTTCCTGTGAAACAACTTATTTCCCGTCGCAGCTTCTTAAAGGCTGCTGGTGTGACCGCTGCCGCTGCATCCATGGCCATCGGTGCGCCTGCCGCATCGGCCTGCTGGACTGGTGACAAGTCTGACGTCACCATCCTGTACACCAACGATGTCCATACCTACATCGACAAGCAGAGCCCCAAGCTGACCTACGC
>CAKSTO010000089.1 GCA_934501115.1 uncultured Faecalibacterium sp. | reverse complement strand
CTAAAATTCCCCACTTCATAACGGTACCTCCCGGTTTATTCCTTTGGATTCGTTGCGTTCAGTATACCATGGTTTTCGTCTGCGGAAAAGATTCCGAAAACAAAAAAACGTCCCCGGAGGGCTTGTTCCAACTCTCCGGGGACAGATTCTATGCACCGGTATCTTTCATCTTGTTCCAAACATTCTCATCCATTATAATAGAGATAGAAAGAAGGTGCCAACATGAAACATCGCATTGTGACGGCTGCGCAGATGAAGGAAATTGAACGAGCCGGGGATGCCCACGGTCTGCCTTACCTGCAAATGATGGAAAACGCCGGCATGGCGGCTTACGCTGAACTGCAAAAGCAGTTTTCGCATCCCGGCAGGCTGCTGGTGGTCTGCGGAAAGGGCAACAACGGCGGCGATGGGTTCGTGATCGCCCGTGCCGCCGCAAAAGACGGTTGGAGCGTGACCGTTCTTCTGGCCGAGGGCGAGCCGAAAACCGCTGACGCCATCCGCAATTTTGAGCGTCTGCACTCCCTGCCGGTGCACATCTGCGCCGACGGTTCCGTACTGGAAACCCAGCGCTTTGATGCTGCTGTGGATGCCCTCTACGGCACCGGGTTCCATGGTGAATTGCGGCCTTCCGGCCTTGCTGCCTGCGGGCTGATGCGCCGTCTGCACAAGAGCGGTGCCTTTGTGCTGGCCGTGGACCTGCCCAGCGGCATCAATACGGACACCGGCGAGGTTGCCGAGGGTGCTGCCTATGCGGATTTGACCGTAACCTTCGACAGCTATAAGCCTTTGCATATCGCAGAAGCTTCTGCGCCGCTGTGCGGAAAGATCGTCTGTGCCGACATTGGCATCCGGGATGAATGGCACCCGGAATTTTGACGAGGGCTTGCCGCTGCGGAAAAGCACCTGCGCATAAAAGAGCCGCCGCACAAATCACTGTGCGGCGGCTCTCTAGCTCTCAGCGCCGACGGTGTCACATCCTGCGCTCAAGGTTCTGCCGGAACAGCTCATACGCTGCCCGCATCTCCTCCGGCAGACGCTTCAGGGTTTCCTGCTGCAATTCAGACGGCATCCCGTAGAAGGCTTCAGCAATGCCGCCGGTGATGCAGGCAAGGGTGTCGCTGTCACCGCCGAGGGAGACCGCATTGCGCAGGGCATCCTCAAAGTCGGTGCTTTCCAGAAAGGCAATGATAGCCTCCGGCACGGTCTGTTGACAGGTCTCCACATGGCGATAGCCCGGGCGAATTTCATCGCAGGTTCGGCTCAAATCGTAGCCAAAGGTCTGCTCCACATACTGCCGGATCTCCGGCTTGCTGTGGCCGGTGCGTGCCAGAAAAATCGCTGCCACCGTGGCCTGCGCGCCTTTGATGCCCTCCGGGTGGTTGTGGGTGACTTCAGCGGTCACTTTTGCCATTTCCAGCGTTTTGTCCAGCGTATCGAACAGCCAGCCCGCTGCCGACACCCGCATAGCCGAGCCGTTACCGAAACTGCCATAGGGCTTCGGATTTTCTGCGTGCAGCCACCGGCGGAACATCCCGCCGTAACCGGCATGAGGGTATGTTTCTCCCCAAATGCGCATCTCGCTCTTTGTTTCTTCAAATGTTCTCTCCGGGATGCCCTTACCTGCAATCAATCCCCGTGCCACCGCAACGGTCATGACCGTATCATCGGTGAAGTGCGATTTCTCGCTCAGCAGCGGAAAATCCTTGTGCTTGTAATTGTTGTGGTCAAATTCATAGGGACTGCCCACGATGTCACCCAAGATTGCTCCTAACATGGCTGTTTCCTCCTTTACCCCTGATGCCGCTTTTTGAAGTCGGCTTCGATTTCCTCTTTCCACTCTGCGCCGACGGATGCCGGGCAGTCTGCCTGCCGCATCCGGCAGACCGTTTCGCTGACCAC
>CAKSTO010000088.1 GCA_934501115.1 uncultured Faecalibacterium sp. | reverse complement strand
GACACAAGCTTTTTGATCATCTGAATTTCCCTCCCGTTGAAATTATTTGTTTGGTACAAAACAATTTTATACAAAACGATTTGAATGTCAATAGCTCTCAAAAAATGTTCATAATTACCAATTTAACAAGCCGTTCTTCGGCGCTTTGACAGAAAATGCAGGGTACACCTTCCGGCATCGTCTGACGACGTGCCCGCTCCCCTGGGGGGAGCTGTCGCGCAGCGACTGAGGGGCTTCAAATTGGCGGAGCCGGAAAAAACGGTTAAAAGATCTTCACGCCGAACAGGCGTGAATCTTCAGTTTTTTCCGGTGTAGCCCTCCTCTTTGGGGTTAAAAGGGGCGAGCAGCCCCTTTTTCGTGGCTCCAGCGCGTCGAAATCGCTGGCACTTTTCTGGTTCTCTTTTGGTGTCAAAAGAGAACATCCCTCGGCAAGCAGCGTTATTTCAATGCCTCCCGCAGCTTGTTCAACAGCCGCAGCAGCTCTGCGTTCTCCTCCTCGGTCAGCAGTCCGGCCACATAATCGTCGGTCTGGTGGAAGGAAAGCAGGGTCTTTTCATGCAGGCGGATGCCTTCTTCGGTCAGTACCAGCTGCTTGAGCCGGGCATCCTGCGGCACGCTCAACCGCTGGATATATCCCTTGCGCTCCATCAGCTGCAGGATGTTCGTGACCGTGGAGCGGGTAATGGAAAACTCCCGCTCGATGTCCCGCTGGAACACCGGCTCGTCCCGGTGGCGGTAAAGATACTCGATGATCCACCCGTGCATGGGGGTGGTCTGCTCTACCCCGTTGGCGCGGGAAAACTGGTTCAGCCTGCGGAAGATCAGGTTATCCACCCGGTGGAGCTGCGCAGGGATGACTTGCGGCCCTTCCCACGGCGGGTCCAGCTTGCAGTGTTCTTCAATAGGGCGCTTTGTACACATAGTGCTTTTCCTCGTTCTGTTCATGTTGTTCGATGTAAAACTGTTTGATACGATACATATTCTATCCATCTCCCCTCCCCTTGTCAAGAGGGGCAGAAAAAAGAAACGGCCCGGCGTGGCCAAAGGCCATTCCGAGTCGTCTTTTCCGGCTTACTTTGCGGCAGCCGCCTGCTCCTTTTCCGCCCACTCCCGCACACGGTCGGGGCGGTTGGTGATGTAGGCATCCGCGCCGGTGCGCAGCAGGCTGCGCACCGCGTCCTCCGTGTCCACCGTCCACAGCGACACCTTGATGCCCATCTCGTGCAGCGCATCGATAAAATCAGGGCTCTTATAGGCGGTGTGGTACTCGCAGCTGACCCACTCCGGCACAAAATCAAGGCTGCGGATATAGGTGGGCAGATCCCGCTGCGCCATCAGGTTTTTGTAGATCTCGTTCAGGCTCTCACCGGGAAAGCTTGCCCGCAGCATGCTTACCTTATCGCTCATCCAGCGGGTCATCCAGCCGCAGTTTTCCTCGTCTGCATCGGCCGCCGGCAGGGCGGTGTCCATGTCGTCTATGCCGTTGGTCAACCCCAGGTCCTTCCAGATAATGGGCGGCGGCAGCAGCATGCTTTCCAGCTCGCCGTATACCAGCGCGCCCACCCGCAGCTCCGGCAGCAGCTGCTTTGCCTGCCGCAGTAGCGCATGGTTGAAGGAGATCAGGATCACCTGCTCCACCATCCCGGTCTGTTGCAGCACTTCCAGTACCCGGGGCACAAACTCCGGGTCGTTGTTCATGGTTGCCTTCAGCTCCAGATGCACGGTGCATCCCGGCATCTGCCTGCACAGCTCCATGGCCTCCTGCAGGGTGGCAATTTTCTCGTCCTTGAACAGTGCATCCTTCCAGCTGCCGAAATCCAGCTCCTTTAAATCGCCCATGGTCATATCGTAGATCTTGCCGGAAATATCCGTGTGCAGATCGATCATATAGTCATGGTGGATCACAA
>CAKSTO010000087.1 GCA_934501115.1 uncultured Faecalibacterium sp. | reverse complement strand
TTATAGTGTCAATATCACAAAAATGGCTGTGAAGAGAAGAGTAGGCCTTCGCATTGATCCTTACCAGAGAGCCCGGGTGGTGGAAAAGGGCAGGAAACAGGAAGCTGAAAATGGTCTCGGAGTCGTGCGGACGAGGCGCAGGAGTGCTAAGCCCGCAACGGGGTGCGCCCGTTACAGCGTCCGGCTGTAAGCAGCACATGCTGCCGCAGCATCGAGGCTGTGTCCGCAAGGGCGCAGTGAACCAAGGTGGTACCACGGAAGGATATTCATGCCTCCGTCCTTGCAGAGCTTTGAAGCTTGTAAGGACGGAGGCATTTTTTATTCGTCCGTCCATGGCCGCGCACGGAATTGTGCCGTGCGGGCCGCTGTACATTATAATAGCAAATAGAGAGGGAACAAAACTATGATTACTCGTCGCGATTTTCTGAAAGTTACCGGTGTGGCAGCCGCAGCCGCTGCCCTGACTGCCTGCGGTGGTTCTTCTTCCACTGCCACTTCCGGCAGCGCTGCAGCCTCCGGCGCAGCCAAGCTGGATAAGATCAAGGTGGCTGTGCCCAACGATACCACCAACGAGGCCCGCGCCCTGACCCTGCTGGAGAAGAACGGCTTCTTCAAGCTGAAGGCAGATGCCGGCCTGACCGCCACCGCAAAGGACATCGAGGAGAACCCCCTGAACGTCACTGTGGACGAGGTGGAGGCCGCACAGGTGCCCAACGTCCTGCAGGACGAGGACTACGCCGTGATCAACTCCAACTACGCCATCTCTGCCGGTCTGGACCCCATGACCGACGCACTGGCCATGGAGGATGGCACTTCCGCTTACGTCAACATTCTGGTGTGCAAGGACGGCAACCAGGAGGAGCCCAAAATCAAGGCTCTGGCTGCTGCCCTGCAGAGCCAGAAGGTGAAGGAGTACATGGAGCAGACCTACAAGGGCGCTGTGGTGTCCGTTGTGGAGAACCCCACCGATGGCTACGATTCCACCGTGGACTACGACGCACTGAACGGCCAGACCGTGAGCTGCGCCGCCACCCCCGCCCCCCACTGCGAGGTGCTGGAGGTGTGCAAGGAGATCCTTGCCGCCAAGGGCATCACGCTGGATATTCAGGAGTACGATGACTATGTCATCCCCAACCAGATCGTCGAGGATGGTCAGGTGGACACCAACTACTTCCAGCATCAGCCGTATCTGGACAACTTCAACGCCGAAAAGGGTACCCATCTGGTAACCGTTGCCGGTATTCACGTAGAGCCCATGGGCATCTACGGCGGCAAGCAGGACAGTCTGGCACCCATCGAGGGATAAGAAGCCGTTTTCATAAGCGCAGCACACCGCTTACGAAAACAACTTCCAAGCTAAAGGAGCAATTTCTGTGATCGAACTCAAGTACCTTTCCAAGACCTTCCAGATGAAGGATGGCGCGGTGAAAGCGCTGCAGAACATCAACCTCACCATTCCCGATGGCTCCATCTATGGCATCATCGGTATGTCCGGTGCGGGCAAATCCACGCTGGTGCGCTGCATCAACCTGCTGGAGCGCCCCACCGGCGGCAGCGTGGTGATCGACGGCGTGGCCATGGAGACCTTGTCTCCCGCCTCGCTGCGCAAGCGCCGCCGGGAGATCACCATGATCTTCCAGCAGTTCAACCTGCTTATGCAGCGCACCTGCCTGAAGAACGTTTGCTTCCCCATGGAGCTGGCAGGCGTAAAGAAAGCCGAGGCCGAAAAGCGCGCCATGGAGCTGCTGGAGATGGTGGGCTTGCCGGATAAGGCCAACGCCTACCCGGCACAGCTGTCCGGCGGCCAGAAGCAGCGCATTGCCATTGCCCGCGCACTGGCCACCAACCCCAAGGTGCTGCTGTGCGACGAGGCCACCAGTGCGCTGGACCCCAACACCACCCACTCCATCCTGAC
>CAKSTO010000086.1 GCA_934501115.1 uncultured Faecalibacterium sp. | reverse complement strand
GGCAGCACGGGGTTGCGGCTGTAGATCTTCCAGGTCTTATCAAAGATATCGATGCCGGAGTTCTCGGGGTCCAGCACCTCCATGTTGGCCTCCCACAGGCTGTCGATGGTGCCGACGTCACGCCAGTAACCGGCAAAGCGGTAAGCGTACATCTTGCGGCCGTCGCGCAGCAGGGCGGGGATGATGTTCATGCCAAAGTCGTTCTTGGAGTTGGGGTCGGCCTCGTCCTCGATCAGATACTTCTTGAGCACATCCCAGTTGAAGATGTAGATGCCCATGGAAGCCAGATTGGACTTGGGTACAGGGGGCTTTTCCTGGAACTCGGTGATGCGGTCGGTCTCGTCGGCCACCATCAGGCCGAAGCGGGAAGCTTCCTTCCAGTCCACTTCCATAACGGCCACAGAGAACTCTGCGCCCTT
This sequence comes from uncultured Faecalibacterium sp., assembly GCA_934501115.1. Taxonomy (GTDB): domain Bacteria; phylum Bacillota; class Clostridia; order Oscillospirales; family Ruminococcaceae; genus Faecalibacterium. Next base: position 1,585 of record CAKSTO010000086.1, on the reverse strand, counting down.
TTCCTTGTGGAAGCGCAGGAAGTCGGCGTAGTCCTGCTTGCAGATCTGGTCACCGGACAGGATGATGACGTACTCGGGATCATAGTGATCGATGAAGCCGATGTTCTGGTAGATGGCATTTGCAGTGCCCTTGTACCAGTCGGTGCCGTTTGCCTGCTCGTACGGAGGCAGGGTGTGCACGCCGCCGTGCAGACGGTCCAGATCCCAAGGCTGACCGTTACCGATGTACTCGTTCAGCTTCTGGGGCTGGTACTGCGTTGCGATGCCGACCGTGTCGATATCGGAGTTGACGCAGTTGGACAGCGGGAAGTCCACGATGCGGTACTTGCCGCCGAAGGACACCGCAGGTTTTGCCGTCTTTTGTGTCAGCGCGTATAAGCGCGAGCCACGTCCACCGGCAAGGATCATTGCCACGATTTCTTTTGCCATAGCTTTATTCTCCCCTTTAGCATTTCCTTTTTGGAAATGATAGTCAACAGATCAGAATGTTCGTGCGTGCATCCGTGTGGGCATCCTTATTCCTTGGGTGCTTTTGCTTTGCGGGTGCGCTTTGCGGGTGTGGTTTCTTTTTCAGTTTTGGGCTTTGCCTCGGCCTTTGCCTTGGCGGCGGTTTTCTTTACCGGCTTTTCCTCTGCGGCTTCGGGCTTTGCCTTGGCCTTTGCGGCGGTCTTTTTTGCTTTATCCGGTTTTTCATCCGCCGTGTCGGCGGCCTTGGCCTTGCGGGTCGTCTTTTTTACCGTCTTTTCCACGGTTTCCTTGACGGAAGCCTTTTTGGAGGCGGTCTTTTTTACCGGTTTCTCCGCGCCGTCCTGTGCTGCCTTGCGGGCGCGCTTTGCGGGCACCTCAAAGTACAGGGTGCTCATGGGCGGCAGGGTGATGGTAATGCTCTGCTCAAAGCCGTGCTGCGGCTTTTTGTGGGTGCGCACCGGCTTGTTGTGCACGGTGCCGGAGCCGCCGAAGGCGGCATCGTCGCTGTTCAAAATCTCCTTGTAGGTACCGGCTACCGGTGCGCCAAGGGTGTAGCCTTCGCGCAGGACGGGGTTGAAGTTGCAGACGACAAGGATCTGCTTGCCAGCGGTATCCTTGCGCAGGAAGGCGATAACGCTCTGCTGCGAGTCGTCCGGCACGATCCACTGGAAGCCCTCCCAGCTGTAATCCACCTGCCAGAAGGCGGGGTGCTCTTTGTAGAAGGCGTTCAGGGTGCGGACGTAATTCTGCAGCTCGGCGTGCTTGTCGTAGTCCAGCAGCATCCAGTCCAGCTGCTTTGCCTCGTTCCACTCGGTGAACTGGCCGAACTCCTGTCCCATGAACAGCAGCTTTTTGCCCGGGTGGGCCATCATGTAGCCGAAGAAGGTGCGCAGGTTGGCAAATTTGTCGTCGTACTCGCCGGGCATCTTGTTCAGCAGGCTGCCCTTGCCGTGCACCACCTCGTCGTGGCTGATGGGCAGCACAAAGTTCTCGCTGAAGGCGTAGAAGAAGCTGAAGGTCACCTTGTTGTGGTTGCCGGCGCGGAACAGCGGGTCGGTCTTCATGTAGCTGAGCATATCGTTCATCCAGCCCATGTTCCACTTGAAGTTGAAGCCCA
>CAKSTO010000085.1 GCA_934501115.1 uncultured Faecalibacterium sp. | reverse complement strand
GACAAGCTGGGTCTGCCGAAGGAGACCTTTACCGCTACGGTGGACCATTACAATGAGCTGGCCGCCAAGGGCGAGGATGAGGACTACGGCAAGGAGAGCTACCGCCTCTCCACCCTGAGCGAGGCACCCTTCTACGGCGTCCGTCAGGCCGGCGGCTATCTGATCTGCACCATGGACGGCATCCAGATCGACGACAATATGCACGCCATTGACCAGGACTTCAAGGCCATTCCCGGTCTGTATGTCATTGGTGACATGAGCGGCAACTACTTCTCCGGCAGCTATCCCTGCCTGATGGCAGGTGCCGCCGCAGGCCGCAGCGCCACCTTCGGCCGCCTTGCTGGTCAGAATGCTGCCGCTGGTATCTGATAACAGGATCCCTGTCATTCCATAAGCAATCGTACCTCCTAATCAATATCTGCATCTGAAAAGGGGCTGCTGCACATTTTTTGTGCAGCAGCCCCTTTTTCCTTTTTTAGGAAAGTAGTGGGTTACAACAAAAGAAAAGCACTAAGAAACTTACGTTCTCGGTGATTTTTCCTGGTGGGCGCGGGTGGATTGCGCGAGCCGCGCAGAATAAGGAACCCGGGTCGCGGCTCCCAGCGGCCGTGTCGTGCCTTGGGCGGCACGCGCATCCTGCTGGCCGCAGCCCCAACAGCTCCTCCCTGCTTCTACCGCTGGCAGCGGTCGTCGCTGTTGCGCAGGGGCTTTTTTCCCCGCCGGACTGTTCGGCGGGTCTTACGAGTTGCGCTTGCCGCTTTTTTCGCAGCCCCTTGGCAGGGCTTTGAAAAAGCGGAGCGCTGCCCCAGCCTCGCCTCCCTGTTTCCGCCGCAGGCGGCGGTCGGCTCCGCTGCTGTTCGAATCCACCCGCCTAGCCCCCGGGAAGGTTATTACAAAACAGAAACTCCAGTACCCGATTTGGATACTGGAGTTCTTGGTGGGCGCGGGTGGATTCGAACCACCGAAGCTGAAAGCAGCAGATTTACAGTCTGTCCCCATTGGCCACTCGGGAACACGCCCATATTCTTTTTGCAGTCCCGTGGGCTGCCTGTATATGTTACCACCGAAAGCGTGATTTGTCAACCCATAATTTGGTTTGGATGCAAAAAATATATAGCAATTACAAAAGCCCTCCCGTGCGGGCTCGCTTTGCAGCGTCCGGGCGGGAGGGCTTTGCAGCCTGACTATAGCAATTCAACTTTTTAATGCAACAGCAACAACGTTGAATTGCATATCGCAAATATGCTGTTTGAATGTTGCGCTAATTTCTTGACTTGCGATAAAAAACAGGTCAGGAGAAGATCACTTCTGGTTCTTCATGTAGATATGGTGCGGCAGACCGGCAATATACAGCGGGGTCAGCTCGGCCTGGATCAGGGGACGGGCGTAGTCCAAAAAGTCCTCGGTCATCTGGGTGTGGTTGTTATTCATCCAGCTCATGGGAACCTTCTTTTCCAGATTGGCAACTTCGCTGATGGGATGCAGCTCGGTGGTGCACTGGTAGGGGTTGTTGGAGATGCGCTTCAGAGCCACCATCTGGCCGGTAACGCCCTCAAAGGCTGCTTTGGCAGCGGCACCACCCACCTGATAGGCCTCGGTGATGTCGGTGCGGCTGGTCAGGTGACCGGCGCAGCGCTGCAGGGTGGAAAGCTCGATGCAGCGGGTCTTGGTGTCCAGATTGCGGGCCACCACGTTGGCCAGATACCTGGCGGTACCGGTCAATGCCTTGTGGCCGAAGGCGTCCACCGCGTGCACATCGTCCGCCAGCTCACAGACATAGCGGCCATCCTCCAGCTTTACGCCCTCGGAAACGGCAATGACGATGCTGGGCTTCTTTTCCTGCATCACGCGCACCTTTTCCACAAAGCGCTCTACGTTAAAGGGGACTTCGGGCAGGCAGATCATGTCCACGCCCTCGCAATCGTCGCTCTTGGCCAGTGCGGCGGCGGCGGTCAGCCAGCCGGCGTTGCGGCCCATGATCTCCACCACGGTAACGTACTTGGTGCCGTACACGGTGGCATCGCGGATGATCTCCTTCATCACAACGCCGATGTACTTTGCAGCAGAGCCGTAGCCGGGGGTGTGGTCGGTGACCATCAGGTCGTTGTCGATGGTCTTGGGCACACCCATAAAGCGGATGTCGCTGCCAATGCGCTGGCCGTAGTCGGCCAGCTTGCCGATGGTGTCCATGGAGTCGTTGCCGCCGATGTAGAAGAAGTAGCCGATGTTCAGCTT
>CAKSTO010000084.1 GCA_934501115.1 uncultured Faecalibacterium sp. | reverse complement strand
TGCTCCTTGCGGCCTGCCAGATTGTCGCCCAGCAGGATATCAAACACCTGCGCGGTCTGCACCACATCGGTGGGCATCACTTTGATCAGGCGGCGGCTCTCGGGGTTCATGGTGGTCAGCCACATCATCTCGGGGTCGTTCTCACCCAGACCTTTCGAGCGCTGGATGGTGTATTTTTTGTCGCCGATCTCTTCCAGAAAGGCGGCCTTTTCCGGCTCGGTATAAGCAAAATACGTGCGATCCTTCGTGGTGATCTCGTACAGCGGCGACTCGGCGATATACACATAGCCCTTGTCGATCAGGGTCGGGGTGAGGCGGTAGAGCATGGTGAGCACCAGCGTGCGGATCTGGTAGCCGTCCACATCGGCATCGGTGCAGATGACGATCTTGTTGAACCGCAGCTTGTCCAGATCAAAAGTGGCCAGCTCCTTGTTGTGCTTGCCGCCCAGCTCCACACCGCAGCCCATGACCTTGACAAGATCCACGATGACGTCCGACTTGAAGATGCGGGCATAATCCGCCTTCAGGCAGTTCAGGATCTTGCCGCGGATGGGCATGATGGCCTGATACTCACTGTCGCGGCTGGATTTGACCGCGCCCATAGCCGAGTCGCCCTCCACGATGTACAGCTCCCGGCGGGCGGCGTCCTTAGTGCGGCAGTCCACGAACTTCTGCACACGGTTTGCAAGATCGATCTGGGTGGACAGCGTTTTTTTGATGCTCTGGCGGGTCTTTTCTGCGTGTTCGCGGCTCTGCTTGTTCACCAGCACCTGCTGGCAGATCTTCTGAGCCTCGTCCGGCTTTTCCAGAAAATACACTTCCAGATAATGCTTGAGGAAGTCGGTCATGGCCTGCGAGACGAACTTGTTGGTGATGGCCTTTTTGGTCTGGTTCTCGTAGCTGGTGCGGGTGGAAAAGCTGGAGGACACGTAGACCAGACAATCCTGCACGTCCTGAAAGCTGATGGCGCTCTCACCTTTTTTGTACAGGTTTTTGTCTTTCAGGTACTTATTGATCTGGTAGACGAAGGCGGTGCGCACTGCGTGCTCCGGGCTGCCGCCGTGCTCCAGCCAGGAGGAGTTGTGGTAATATTCCAGCATCTGCACCTTATTAGAAAAGCAGAAAGCCGCACTCATGCGCACCTTATAGTCCGGCTGATCCTCGCGGTCACGGCCGGCGGCCTCGCTCTCGCAGCTGAACACCGGGGTCATGGCGTCATCCCCCGCCACCTCAGCCACATAGTCTGCAATGCCGTGCTCATAGCACCAGCTTTCTTTCCACGGCTTGCCGGTGGCGGGGTCTTTCTCCCGCTCATCGGTAAAGTTAAGGGTCAGGCCTGCGTTGACCACGGCCTGACGGCGCAGGGTATCCTTATAATAACTGGCCGGAACGTCGGTGTCGGTAAACACCTCATCGTCCGGCTTCCAGTGGATGATGCTGCCGGTGCGGCGCCCTTTGTATTCTTCCTTGTGCAGGCCGCCCACATTCTCGCCCTTTTTGAAGTCCAGATGATAGTGGCAGCCGTCACGGTAGATATCGGCAGTCATCCATGCGGAAGCATACTGTGTGGCGCACAGACCCAGACCATTCAGACCCAGACTGAACTCGTAGTTGTCCTCGCCTTCGCCGTACTTGCCGCCGGCGTACATCTCGCAGAACAGCAGCTCCCAGTTGTAGCGCCCTTCGCCGTTGTTCCAGTCCACGGGCATACCGCGGCCAAAGTCCTCCACGATGACGCTGCCATCCTTGCAGCGGGTGACATTGATGGTGTCGCCGTGGCCGTCGCGGGCTTCGTCAATGGAGTTGGACACGATCTCAAAAATAGAGTGTGCGCAGCCCTCCACACCGTCTGAGCCAAAAATGACGGCCGGGCGCTTGCGCACACGGTCGGCACCCTTCAGGGAAGTAATGCTCTCGTTGCCATATTCCTGTTTTCTTGCCATGCTGCTCCTCCCGGCACGGGCAGGCGATGCCCGCCTGTGCCGTCTGCTTCAAAATCATAAAGCGCCTTGTCCATTCCATCCCTATATAATAAGTAGAGACGGTTCAAAAGGATAAAAGCGCCGATGTCATTCCATTTTTCATTAAACCATAGGTTGTGAAATTTGTCAATGTCCGTTTTGCCCGGCCTCCGCGGCGGCCTTTCTTCCGATCCCATACCTGTGTCCAGCATCAAAAAGTCATTCTTATTTTGCGCGCTGAAGCGCCCAAAATCAAGAAAGTTTCAATTTTTATCAAAAATTTTGGATTTACCCCTTTACAAAATCGAAATTTCAGGTATAATAATCATCGTCCGGTGCGCCTCTGTAGCTCAGTCGGTAGAG
>CAKSTO010000083.1 GCA_934501115.1 uncultured Faecalibacterium sp. | reverse complement strand
TCGCTCCTTTCTGCTTCAAGTCAGCGGGATTAGCTCTCTCTTGAGCTTCTGCTGTACTTCTCTGGTTTCTGGCTTTATTATACATATTCCTGATTGATTTGTCTATTCGCAGAGTGCACAAGGATAGAAACATAAAATTGTGCAGTTCTTGAAAAATAGCAGATGGAACGTGCAAAATGCCGCTTTCTGTGCGGTGTGTCCGGACAATCAGACCTTTTGGAAAGAAACGCTGCGCCCTGTGAGGAGAGCTGCCGGGGGAGTCACAGCAAAGCTGCCCAGAAGTTCCGGGCCGTTTGTGGAGGATTTTGCGCAAAACGGGAGAAAGTGTCCACAGGGTATTATGCGTCAGATCGATTTGTGCTAAAATAACGCCAATGAATGGTAGTCGCCGCCGCCCCGCGAGATGAAAGTTTCGCGGGGCGGCTTTTTTGCGGCAAAAATTTACACATAAAAGAAACGGAGACACAATCAAAATGCCTAAAACTTTACCGGAACGTATCTTCTTTACCATTGTCATGGCTGCCATTATGGTCTATGGCATGATCGTTTACAATGTGGCGCTGAACACAGGCGGTGTCACCAATGCCACCTTTGTCATGGCTCTGCACGAGATGCCGATCATGGTTCCCATTGCCTGCGTGCTGGAATTTTTCGTGGTGGAGAAACTGGCCACCCGATTGGCGTTTATGTTCATGCGGCCCACAGATCGTCCGCAGTTCATCACCTATGCCATCTCGCTGATGATCGTGTGCATCATGTGCCCGGTGATGAGCCTGATCGCAACGGTGCTGTTTAAAGAACCCGGCTTTGGCACCTGGGTGCATACCTGGGGCTGCAATATGCCCATGGCCCTGTGCTGGCAGCTGCTGTACTGCGGCCCGCTTACCCGTGCCATCTTCCGGCTGGTGTTCCGCCGGGGCGAAAAGCAGACGGACTGATAGCTCCCGGATATGGATCGATAATAAATATGTATAGAACTGGATGGAATAACGGACGAGACACCTATACGAATTTTATATAGCGGGCATATAAAGTATGTACAACGGGGCATTTTTGATGGGAATATTTTCCGGAATGCCCTGAAAAACTCATCAAAACCTAAGAACTGGCTAAGAATTTTGTGAAAAAAGTACATGTATCGAGTGCTTTGTTGGACAGGATGCACAACAGTTTTGATGTATTAGCGGAGTAGAACCACCTAAAATGTAGAATGTGCACAAAGCCACTTGCCAATTTTCGTCAATCGTACTATCATACACAACGAAAAAAGACGAAGTGATCCGTGCAGGAGGGAGGGCGTGACCGGACAAAACCGAACGCCTTCCTTGCTTTTTTCACAAAGCTGCGCCTTTTCTTCGAGCGATAAGAAGGACGCTGTGCCGCTGGCGCGGTGCGGCGGTCTTACCCCCGGAACCCCATTCTTCAGGAAGGAGGAAAAACAAATGAACAAGTTGACCCAAGCACTGATGGAAGAACTCACGGTCGAGTATGTCAAGGTCGGCTCGCTGCAGATCCCGGAATCCGTGGTCATCAGCTGGGTGATCATGGCAATCGTCGTCATCGGTTCCATCCTGCTCACCCGAAACCTGAAGGTGGACCATATCAGCAAGCGTCAGGCTGTGCTGGAAATGGCCTATACCGCAGGAAGCAATTTCTTTGTAGGTCTGCTGGGCGAAAAGAATAAGCGCTATGTGCCTTATCTGATGACGGTTGCCATCTACATCGCCTGCAGCAACCTGATCGGCGTGTTCGGCGTCAAGCCCCCCACAAAGGATCTGGACGTGACCGCAGCGCTGGCTCTGATGAGCATCGTTCTCATCGAGGGTGCCGGCATCCGGGCACGCGGCGGTGCGGGATTCCTCAAGAGTCTGGCGGCTCCCACTCCGGTCATGACCCCGATGAACATCCTCGAGATCGCCATCCGCCCGACCAGCCTCTGCATGCGACTGTTCGGCAACGTTCTGGGCGCATTCGTCATCATGGAGCTGATCAAGCTCGTGGTGCCTGTGTTCGTCCCGGCGGTGTTCAGCCTGTACTTTGACCTGTTCGATGGTCTGATCCAGACCTATGTGTTCGTGTTCCTGACATCGCTGTTCATGAAAGAGACCATCGGCGACGAAGAGAAATGACCTTGAACGGCCTTCCCCCAAGGGGAAAGGCAAAACAGAAGTTTGATATGTTGATTTATTAAAAAGGAGATTATCATTATGAACGGTTTGATTGCTCTGGGCGCTGGCATTGCAGCGCTGACCGGCATTGGCGGCGGTATCGGCATCGGCATCGCAACAGGTAAGGCAACGGAGGCGATCTCCCGCCAGCCTGAGGCATCCAGCAAGATCCAGACCAACCTGCTGCTGGGCGCTGCTCTGGCAGAAGGTACTGCAATTTTCGGCTTCGTCGTTGCACTG
>CAKSTO010000082.1 GCA_934501115.1 uncultured Faecalibacterium sp. | reverse complement strand
CGCCCGGAAAGCAGCGCAAAGGCAGCACCCACCGTAATGACGCCCAATCCTCCGATCTGGATCAGAAGAAGGATCACACTCTGCCCGAATGCCGACCAGTAGCTGCCGGTATCCTGTACCACAAGGCCGGTCACGCAAAGGGCAGAGGTGGAGGTAAACAGTGCCTCATGGAACGGTGTGACGCACCGCTGCTGTGCAGCGATCGGGAGCATCAGAAGCAATGCGCCCACCAGATCAACTGCCGCAAAACCTGCAATAATGACCTGAAAAGAAGAAAAACGGTGCTGCCTGTAACGAGGATATTGAATCATAAAAGCTCCTTTACCTATCCGTGTGCATAAAGATTAGCATGGAATAAATAAAAGAGCCGTAAAGAAAATTGTAGAAATATAAAGATTCCATTAAAATTGATCAGTCAGCACTAAAAAATGCCGGACATCACCAGCGCAAAAAAGCGGTAATATCCAGCATTCATTCAGATTTCTAACCCATGATTCCCGGCCACATTCTTCAAATATTTCTCCGGGTCACCATTCAGAATCAAGTCCGCATAGCCCAGCGGGTCATTATAGATGAGATAATCCAGTTCTGACCTCTGCGCCATGGTCACATCCAGCGCATCTTCGACCCCGGTGCAGTCGATGGAGATCATTCTCCCATCCCGGAGCAGCAGTTCCACGCAACCGGGGTCCATGTTGAAATGGCAAGCTCTTGCATCGTACTTCATGTTTGTGTCCTTTCTGCCTTACGGCACCTTTACAGTTGTGACCTTTGTGATACGGTCTTTCTTCTGATAAGGTTTCGGACACACAGCGGTTGGAAAAGCTCCTTCGTTCTGTTTTCCGAAGAAAACAAAAAATCCGAACCCTTCTCCTATTGGAAAAAAGTTCGGATTTTGTTGTTGTGGTGTACCTCCAGGGACTCGAACCCTGGGCCCACTGATTAAGAGAGCAAGCCGCCGGTTCGTCTCAATTTATGGAAGTTTCGAGCCATCGTTATTTTTAATCAAAGCAACGTGATTTTTCACCCGGCAATTTCTGCACCCTTTGTCGGATTTTGCAGCGAAAAGCACCCTCTGCACGTTTTGAAACCGTGCAAAATCCGTGCAGAAACCGTGCACTTACTCTCTGATAAATAAAAATCATCCTATCTCCCAACGACTTGACGGCATTGGTTCGCGTGACCGTACACCATAAATCAAGTCTTGGAGGATACGACTATGACAAAATTGCTTTCCTGCCGCTTCAATATGGACACCAACCGGGTAGAAGCCCGGTTCGCCGATGGCTCCACCGTTGCCATCGACTGCATCACCATCGAGGACGAGTACGGCAACACCCCGGCACAGCGGGCAGAACGGGATTGGCTACTATACAACAAGCCCTTGGAGTATGCCCAGCTTGTGCTGGGTGGGGAGATCGAGCATTATCTTTCCCTCAGCTGCGACCATGGCAGGTTGAAGGATTAACATATATTGATAGCAAACCGGCCACTGGCCTGTACTGAAATACAGGTTCGTGGTCGGTTTTTATTATATCTTAACTTCGTCTAATGTTGGCATCGCCGGAATTGCACCGTGGCGGCTGGTGGTGATGCTGGCAGCTTTGTTGGCAAAGGCCAGAATGCTTTCCAGTTTGTCCACAGTCAGGGTGTCCAGCTCCTCCTTGCAGAGCTTGGACAGGGCAGCCCCAAAGAAGGTATCGCCTGCGCCGTTGGTGTCGCCCACCTTGCAGGGAACGCCAGCCACATGGCCGGTCTTGTCCCCAAAGCGGTAGAATACGCCGTTTGCACCCAAGGTGACAAAAATCAGCCGGATGCCGTTCTCGGCAAGCTGGGCTGTGCCCTCGGCACAGTCGGTGGTGCCGGTGAGCAGAGGCAGTTCTTCATCGGATACTTTCAGAATATCCACCAGCGGCAGGGGGGCTTTCATCTGGGCAATGGCATCCTCTTTGTTCTTCCAGAGGTTGGCACGGTAATTCGGGTCATAAGTAATGACAGCATCCAGCGTGGCAGTGCGGGAGGGGTCAGCGGTCAGGCTGACAGAACCGAAGTGGACGATTTTGGCAGCTTTCAGAGCCTCGTCCGAAATGTCCTCTTTGCACAGCATCACGTCAGCGTTGGCACTGCGGTAGAAGCTGAAATCCCGCTCGCCGGTGGCATCCACCGAGACCACCGCCATGGTGGTGGGGTGGTCTGCATCCACAGCCATGCCGGAAACATCCACCTTGTTTTCTGCCAGAACCTCTTTCAGGTAGCGGCCAAAGGCATCTGCACCCACCTTGCCGATAAAGGCGGTCTGTGCCCCCAGCCGGGCGGCTGCCACTGCCAGATTGGCCGGGGCACCGCCGGGGTTTGCGGCAAACTGCGGAATGCCCTTTTCATCCTTGCCGGTCTGGGTCAGGTCGATCAAAACTTCACCAATCGTTACAATATCCATGGCTGCTCCTTTCAGCGGTGCACCAGCAG
>CAKSTO010000081.1 GCA_934501115.1 uncultured Faecalibacterium sp. | reverse complement strand
ATCTCCGGGCGCTCCGGGCGTGGGCCTACAATAGACAAGTCTCCCTTCAAGATATTGAGAAGCTGGGGCAGCTCATCTAGACGGCAGGCGCGGATGATATGGCCGACCTTGGTGATACGGTCATCCTTGTCGCCGGTGGACAGACGTGCCACGCCATCCTTTTCTGCATCCACGCGCATAGAGCGGAACTTCAGAATCTTGAACTGCTTACCGTCCTTGGTCAGGCGCACCTGCTTGTAGAAAGCGGGGCCCCCATCGGACTTGACCGCAATCGCCGTAATCAGAAATAAAGGGCTCAGAATGATCAGTGCCACCAGCGAGATCACAATATCCATCGCACGCTTGACGAACAAGAATTCCGGGCTTGCCATATAGCGGCCCACCCGCAGCATCGGCAGATGGAACATGTGCATCGGATGAGCGCCGCTCATGATAACGTCGCCAACGCGGGGGATGACGAACATATTGACGCCCTTCCCTACACAGTGCTTCAGGATAATGTTTCGCTCATGGCTGTGAACACCACTGACAAAAACCGTCTCCATGCCGTCCAGAACGCTCAGGTCTGCCAAGCACTCTGACACGCTCAGGGTGACCTGCACATCGTATTTCTTACTCAAGCCGTACTCGTTGATGAGCTTTTCCATGCCGTATCGCACATCGTAGACGACTGCGGTCTTCTGCGGCGGGAAGGTCGTGTAGTACCACTTATGTGCGCAGGATGCCCAAATCGCAGACATCACCAGCTGCCCCACAATTGCCGCAATGCCAGGCCACAAGTTGCAGAGTTTTGCCGACATCAGGCAGATCACGATGTACAAAATACCATCGGTTGCCATCGCGCCAAGGATCTGACTGTACACCAGCTCCGAGATCCGCTGCATTGACATCAAAAATGCGTCGTATACCTTACCCAAAATGATATACAGAACGAAAAACAGGCTCAAAATCGCCAGATTTCCCTTCCATGCCAGATTTGCGTAGGTCTGGTGCGAGTAGTACAGAAACCAGCAGGCCGCAAACGGCAGCTCGATCATCAGAACGTTCAGAATCTTTACGATCCGCAACATCACATCATGCTGAAACTTTGACATAATCCTCTCCAATAACTCCTTTAGCTTCTCTTTCTTTACGGCTCACTCAACTTCTCCAACGCACTTTTCCAATGCGCTTTACAGAAACCGTTTTGGAGCGCGCTATCAACCATACAAACCGACATCTTCCCCCGTTTTGTGGTTAGTTGAAACATTCAGGTTTTCGCTTTCCCTCTTAGACCCCTGCGCCAGCTCCAACCGATGCGGCCTCGAATCCACCTTCTCCCACCGCATCCCAATTTCATCCAGCTTTGCAATCCGCTCTTCTGTCAGAACAGCGCAGCTTTTTTCAGGATTCAGCCGTGCGTACCGCTGCCGCTTGACCCAATTTCCAAGGTTGTAACCGCCCGGTGACACATAATCGGCTGGTACATTCAGGTCGCCGTGGGCCTCAAAATAGCGTTTAGCTTCCTGATACCCTTCGTTCCACTGACGGTCATTGCGGTTGCCCCAATACATCCCGATGCGGTTGAGCCGCTCGACCTGTTCATCCGTCAGTTTTCCTTTCGGGTACGCCCATTGCTGGCTTGCGACCCACTGTCCCAGCCGTTCACCAGCCGCTGTCACATAGGAGCGCGGAATATTCAGGTTTCCGTTTTCCTCATAATAGGCCGCAGCCAGCGCATAAGCCTTTTCCCACTTGGCATCGAAAATGCTCCACACCATGCCGATCTCATCAAGCTGCGCGATGCGTTCTTCCTTCAAGCGGCCATTCAGCTTCTGCTGTCGGGTTTTAATGATCCACTGCCCCAGAGGATAGCCGTCTGGGTCGGTGTATTTACCGGGCACCATCAGGTTTCCGTAGGTGTCGTGGTATTTCTTTGCAACCTCAAATCCGTGCTGCCACGCAATTTCCTTCCGGTTGCCCCAGACCATGCCAATGCTGTCCAGACGTGCGATCTGCTGCTCGGTCAGATTGCCTTGGATCTGCCCCTCACGCACCCGGCGCTGTGTGACCAGCCACACGCCAAGGCTCAGACCTCCGGGTGTTGTATGCAGTTTCGGAACGCTCAGATTGCCGTGTTCTGCGTAGTAGATGCTTGCCTCGGAGAAGTAGTGCTCCCAGCTGGAAGAAAGGCTTGCCTGCAGCTGCTCGAACAGCACCCGGCAGTCGTGTACCTGCTCAATGACTTCGAACCGCTCGGTGACGATCTTATCGCCCTCACCGTTGGCGTAGAGCCGATGGACAGCCTCCTGCATCTCGCTTTGCAGACCGGAAATACTGGTCAAGCCCTCAAAGTTATTGACCACATCCAGAATCAGCGGGGCTGCGGTATCCCCAGCGGTCAGGGCACGTCCGATCTGCTGCTTGTAGATGATGGGCGATATCGTAGGCCGGAACAGAATAACTCCGGAAATGCCCTCCACATGGACGCCCTCGTTGAGCATATCGATGCAGAATAGGAGTTTCAGCCTGTCGCTGGTGTCTGTCTTAAAGTCTGCGAAAGCCTTGTCGGTGTTCGGATCGTCCGAGTAGGCTTCATACACCACCACGTCC
>CAKSTO010000080.1 GCA_934501115.1 uncultured Faecalibacterium sp. | reverse complement strand
GCAAAACGGGCAGAAAATCCCTGTCCGTCGAGGAAGTATCTGGCTTCCACAGCCATTTATAGATTATACACCTTTTGTTGTCAATTTGCAAGAGCTTTTTTCCGTATTTCCGATAAAAAATTCTTCCGATTCAGAAGCTGCTCTCCCCTGCTCCCGCCTTCGGTTTTCTCCACCGCGAAGATGAAACTTTTTCACCAAAAGTTGTCATAATTGCACAAATGGCAGGTCTGTCCCTGCAAAAACGCCGCCTGCGGCGGAGCATTTCTGCTCTTCACAGGCGGCGCTTCTCATATTTCAGGGATCAGCTTACTTCAGGCTGAACTTTTCCGGATCAAAATCCGGGTCATCCCAGAAGCGGGTCATGATCTCAGTGTGATCCTTCAGGATCGCGTTGGAATGCTCGAAGTGCGCAGCCAGACCGCCATCCTTGGTTTTGACCGTCCAGCCATCCTTGGACTGGAAAATCTTGCAGTCGTACTGGCAGATCATCGGCTCGATGGCAATGGTCATGCCGGGCACAAGGCGCGGGCCGCGCCCCTGATGGCCGTAGTTGGGCACCTCGGGGTCCTCGTGCAGTTCACGGCCGGTGCCGTGCCCCACAAACTCGCGGACGACCGAGAAACCGGCATCCTCGCAGTAGCTCTGCACGGCATAGCCGATATCGCCGATGCGGTTGCCGGCCTTGGCCTGCTCAATGCCTTTATAAAGAGCTGCCTTGGTCACGTCCAGCAGGCGCTGTGCTTCCAGATCGATCTTGCCCACCGCATAGGTGCAGGCATTATCGCCGTTGAAGCCGTCGACCTTGGCACCGGTGTCGATGCTGACGATATCACCGGGACGGATGACGATGTCATGCGAAGGGATCCCGTGGATGATGGTATCGTTCAAACTGATGCAGGCCGTCCCCGGGAAGCCATACAGCCCTTTGAAGTTGGGCGTGCCGCCGTGCTTGACGATAAAGTCATAGATCAGCTTATCCAGTTCCCATGTGGTCATACCGGCTTCGATATGTTCACCGCCGTACTTCAGGGCAGCTGCGCTCAGGGCATTTGCCTTGCGCATACCGTCCAGCTCTTTCGCATTTTTGATCTGAATCACGATTATGCCTCCAAAGCCTTCATGACTTCAGCCGTGGTCTCCTCGATGGAGGGGCAGAACTTGATCTCTGCCAGCTTGCCGCGGGTACGGTAGAACTCCACCAGAGGCTCGGTCTGCTCATGATATGCTTTCAGGCGATCCAGCACGGTGGCAGGCTGGTCATCCTTGCGGATGACGGTCTTGCCGCCGCACAGGTCGCACACACCCTCGACCTTGCTCTTCTTGTTGACGATGTGGTAGCTTGCGCCGCACTTCTCGCAGACGCGGCGGCCGCTCATGCGGTCAACGATCACATTGTCCTCGACCTGCAGCTCCAGCACCTTGTCGATGCGGATGCCCATGGTCTCGATGGCCTCGGCCTGAGCGATGGTGCGGGGCACGCCGTCCAGAATGAAGCCGTTTGCGCAGTCCGGCTGAGCCAGACGCTCCTTCAGGATGCCGATGATGACCTCATCCGGCACCAAAGCGCCTGCATCCATGAAGCTCTTAGCCTTCAGGCCCATCTCGGTGCCTTCCTTGACAGCCGCGCGCAGGATGTTGCCGGTGCTGATGGAAGGGATATTCAACTTTGCGCAGATGATCTCAGCCTGCGTGCCCTTACCGGCACCAGGTGCGCCCAACAGGATCAGATTCATAGGAGTTCTCCTTTCATTTATAAAGGAACTTTCTTCTTTGGTTCGGGCTGACAAACAGTCCAAACGCAAAAAAGCACTGAAAAGTCCGAGCGTGCTCTCCTTTCCAGTGCTTTCTCACATCTTAATTATTGTGGATCAACCAAGGAAACCCTTGTGATTGCGCATCGTCATAAAGCTGTCGAGGCTGCGGGTGGTATCAAGTGCCACACCAACCACGATCAGCAGGCTGGTACCGCCCAGCTGGATGCTCATACCGGTCAGGTTGCCCAGAATGATCGGCAGCACAGCCACCGCAGCCAGGAAGATCGCGCCGATAAGGGTGATCTTGTTCAGGGTGCGGGTGATGAAATCGCTGGTCGGCTTGCCGGGACGGAAGCCGGGGATCGAGCCGTTGTTGCGGCGCAGATTGTTGGCGATCTCAACGGGGTTGTACTGGATGGCCACATAGAAGTAGTTGAATGCCAGGATCAGCAGCAGATAGATCACGATGTACAGCCACGAAGTGTAGTTGAACGTGTGGAAGAATGCATACCACACAGGGTGCGCATTCTGATCGATCTGCAGGAAGCTGCCGATGGTGCCCGGGATGGACACCAGAGCCGAAGCGAAGATGATGGGCATGACGCCGCTCATGTTCAGCTTCAGAGGCAGGTAGCTGTTCTGACCACCCATCTGCTTGCGACCCACCACGCGCTTTGCGTACTGGATGGTAATGCGGCGCTCTGCGTTGGTCATGATGACCACGAAGACCACAGCGACCAGTGCCAGCACGATCAGCAGCGGCAGGAACACATAGTACTGGGGCTTGCCGGACGCTGCCTGAGTCAGCAGACCCGTGACAGAAGTGTACAGCGAAGACCAGTTGGACACGATGGATGCGAAAATGATCAGGGAGACACCGTTGCCGATGCCCTTATCATCGATCTGCTCGCCGCACCAGGTGATCAGCTGAGCACCTGCCACGAACGTTGCGATGATGACCACGGCAGCAAAGATGCCAGCCGCGCCGGAAGTGTACTTCAATGCGCCCATATTGCGGATCACAAAGTAGTAGCCGATGCTCATGATCAAAGCGATCACGCCGCCGGCATACCGGTTGATCTGCTGCAGCTTCTGCTGACCGTCGGCTTCCTTCGCCAGATTTTCCAGCGCGGGGATCGCCACGGTGAGCAGCTGCACAATAATGGAGGCGTTGATATAGGGTGTCACACCTAACGC
>CAKSTO010000079.1 GCA_934501115.1 uncultured Faecalibacterium sp. | reverse complement strand
TGCCCTACGCCGACCCTGCGCTGCGGGGCGTGCTGCCGGATATGCAGACCGTGCACTGCATTCTGGGCATTCTGCTGTTGGTAGGCGCGGTGGTGTGGAGCACCCACAGGACCGGGCGCTTCCTGACCCGGGAGACCGAAAAGCTGACCGCCGCAGCGCAGGCGGTGGCGCGGAAGGATCTGGACAGCGCCGTGTTTTCCGGTGCGAAGGTGCGGGAGTACGAGAGCGCTTTGCAGGCGCTGCAAACTATGGGCGATGAATTGACCGGCAGCTTGCAGAAGCAGTGGGACATGGAGCAGCGGCAGCGGGAGCAGATCATTCAGCTGTCCCACAAGCTGAAAACGCCGCTGACCATCATCGAGGGCAACGCGGAGCTGCTGGCAGAGGATGACGGCCTGACCGCAGAGCAGAAAGCGCAGGTGGAGTCTATTTTGCAGGGCGCAGAGCAGACCCGCACCTATCTGGGAAAGATCCGCGCCGAGGTGCAGACCCCTTTGAAGTATCGACAGAGAAAATGAAAACAGCCCGGTGCGAAACCCTTTCGCACCGGGCTGTCTGCTGTGATAAGCGAAAATTACGGCTGCTCGGCCACCATCATCTTGCTGGCCTTATAGATATCGCCGCAGCCCAGAGTCAGCACCAGATCGCCTTCGCGGGCGTTCTGCTTGACCCAGTCGGCAGCTTCCTTCAGGCCGTCCACCACAACGGCACCGGGGATCTGAGCCGCCAGCTTTGCACTGGTGATGGTCGGGTCGTTGGGCTCACGGCTGCCCATGATGGGGGTCAGCACCGTGATGTCGGGGATCTTGAGCACATCCACAAAATCGTTGAACAGCATCTTGGTACGGCTGTATGTAAACGGCTGATGTACCACGATCAGCCGTTTATAGCCCATTTCCTTGGCCGTGGTAATGGTGGCACGCAGCTCAGTGGGGTGATGGGCATAATCGTCCACGACCAAAGCACCATTGCACTCGCCGTAGACCTCGAAGCGGCGTCCGGCACCCTTGAAGTTCAGGGCGGCGTCAGCGCACTGCTCCACGGTCAGGCCGACAAAGCGGCAGACGGCGCACATGGCCAGCGCATTGTAGATGTTGTGATAACCCGGGACGGACAGGCGGATGTGGCCGGTGACCTTGTTCCACTCTTTCAGGTCGAACTCGAAGAAGCCGGGCTTGTATTCGTTCACGTTCAGTGCCTGATAATCACCGTCGTTTTTAATGCCAAAGGTACGTACACGGCGATCCAGCGTGTACATGACGTCCATGGTGTTCTTGTCATCTGCGTTTGCAAAGATCATGAACTTGGTCATCAGGGCGAAGCGCTTGAATGCAAATTTCAGCTCGCCCATGCTTCCGTAGTAATCCAGATGGTCGTTGTCAATGTTCAGCACAACGGAAAGGTAGGGGGTCAGCTTCAGGAAGGTCTCGGCGAACTCGCAGGACTCGATCACAATGTCGTCGCCTTTGCCTGCCTTGCCGTAGCCGTTGATCAGGGGCAGCTTGCCGCCGATGACTGCGGACGGGTCGCGGCCGGCCAGCTCAAGAGCGGTGGTGATCATGGAAGTGGTCGTGGTCTTGCCATGGGTGCCGGAAACGCAGATGCTCTGCTTGTACAGGCGGCTCACGTAGCCCAGCAGGACGCTGCGTTCAATGGTGGGGATGCCGTAGGAGGAAGCGGCACTCAGCTCCACATTGTCCTTGGGGATGGCAGCGGAATAGACCACCATGTCGGTGCCGATCACATTGTCGGCACTGTGACCCAGAGTGACCTTGACGCCCATCTGGCGCTCGTACTGGATGATGCTTCCGTCCAGCACATCGCTGCCGGAGATCTCATAGCCGCGGGCTGCAAGGATCTGGATCAAGGGGTACATGCCGCTGCCGCCGCAGCCGATGAAGTGGATCTTTTTTACATTGTCCAGCAGATGCTGGTTGTAATCGGTGTACATGAACATATAAGGCAACCTCCAAATAATAACGGCCGCAGAGCAGACCGGTCTTGCTCCATTCAATTGGGATACATCTTATTATATAATTTTTGACGGACAAAATAAACAGGTAATCCCGAATTTTCGGAAAGAACCATAAAACCTTTTCGGATTTTGTGATATGTGTACAAGAAAATCGGGCATAAAAATGACTTCATAAAAGATTTACATTTACAAAAGAAGAATACTTCACAATCCTGAAATATGTGTGGTAAAATAGAACGGAAAAACAAACAGTTCTGCCGGTGGCTGGACCGCAAGAAAAAGCTGCAGAAAAAAGGAGAGACAACATGAAAATCAAGATCACCGCGGACAGCACCTGCGACCTGTCCGCAGAGCTTTTGCAGAAATGGGACATTACGCTGATGCCCATGCACATCCTGATGGGGGAAGACTGCTATCTGGATGGAGTGACCATTCATCCGGCAGATGTGTTTGCCTGTGTGAACGCGGGCGGCAAAATGCCAAAATCCGCTGCGGCCAATCTGGTGGAGTATACGGATTTCTTTGAAAAATATGCCAAAGACTATGATGCGGTGATCCATATCTCGGTCAGCAGCAAACTTTCGTCCTGCTTCCAGAATGCGAAACTGGCGGCAGGCGAGTTCGGGAACGTCTATGTGGTGGACAGCCAGAACATCTGTACCGGTCAGGGCTATCTGGTGCTGCGCGCCGCCATGTGGGCGGCAGGCGGCCTGCCGCCCCGCAGTATCCAGATGCGTTTGCAGAGCCTTGCCAAGCGGGTGGAGCTGAGTTTTGTGCTTGACCGGCTGGACTTTATGGCAAAAAGCGGCCGCTGCTCCGGCGTGCTGGCGTTCGGAGCCAACCTGCTGGGCATCAAACCGGCACTGGAAGTGATCAATGGCGAGCTGAAAGTGGTCAAAAAATACCGCGGCAGCCTGCCCATCTGCACGGGAAAATACATCACCGACCGGCTGGCGAACCGCGATGACATTGAGGACGGACTGGTGTTCATCTCCTCCTGCCAGCCGAAGCCCGGCTGCATGGATGCTGTGAAAGCCGGACTGAAAAAATACGGCAGCTTCAAGGAATGCTATGAGACGGACATCGGCACGACCATCGGAGGATACTCCGGCCCGGGAACCATCGGCATCGTGTTTGCAAGGAAAGAAAAGTAAGAAAAGTGGCTGTTGCGTTGCAACAGCCACTTTTCTTACTTGGAACGGCGTTTCAAAATCTCATCCAGAATGGCGTCGGCGACATCTGCCTTGCTCATCAGGGGCAGTTCCCGGGTTCCATCCGGGGTGATGAAGGTGACCACATTGGTGTCCACGCCAAAACCGGCACCGGCCACCTTGAGATTATTTGCCACCACCATATCCAGATTCTTTCGGGTGAGCTTTGCAGAGGAGTTTTCCACAAGGTCGCGGGT
>CAKSTO010000078.1 GCA_934501115.1 uncultured Faecalibacterium sp. | reverse complement strand
TTTACCGGCAACGTGACCACGGCCGGGATCGGGAGGGACAGCTTTCAGGAAGCCTACATTGAGGGCATCACGATGCCCATCACCAAGCACAATTTCACGGTGCGCCGGGTCGAAGATCTGGCCGACACCATGCGCTCTGCCTTCCGCATCGCACAGAGCGGGCGCAAAGGCCCGGTGCTGGTGGATATCCCCAAGGACGTGACGGCAGCCGTCTGCGAGTTCACCCCGAAGCAGCCGGAGAAGATCCGCACGGTCACCACCTTTAATGAAGAGCAGGTGAAGTGGGCGGCAGAGATCATCAATGCAGCCCAGCGCCCGCTGGTCTACTTCGGCGGCGGCGTACGCAGCGCAGCCTCCTGCCAGCCCCTGCGCGACCTGCTGAGAAAGGCCGAGATCCCTGCGACCTACACCCTGATGGCCGCAGGCGTTGTGCCCTACGGCGACCCGATGAATATCGGGATGCTGGGGATGCACGGCTGCTACACCTCCAACCGCGCTGTGGCCGACTGCGACGTACTGATCGCGGTGGGCACCCGCTTCTCGGATCGTGTGGCGCTGAACCCCAAGACCTTTGCAAAAAATGCCACCATCATCCAGATCGACATCGACCCCAGTGAGATGGGCAAGAATGTGGAGATCGATCTTTCCATCGTGGGCGATGCGGCTTACGTGCTCAACGCAATGCTGCCTCAGGTCGAGGAAAAGAAGCATCCTGAATGGATAAAAATGATCCGTGAGTGGCAGGCACAGGATTACCACCCGGTGTCTGACCCCACCCGCCTGATGCCCCATCAGGTCATCGGCGAGGTGTGCAACCAGTGCGGCCCCGAGGCTGTGTACGTGACCGACGTGGGTCAGCACCAGATGTGGGCAGCACAGTACCTGCGCCACACCAAGAGCCGCGGCTTTATCACCAGCGGCGGTCTGGGCACCATGGGCTTTGGCTACGGTGCTGCCATCGGCGCACAGATGGCTCTGGGGCGTGACCAGCGCGTGGTCATGTTTACCGGCGACGGCTCCTTCCACATGAATCTCAACGAGGCCTGCACGGCGGTCAGCTACGAGCTGCCCATCATCACGGTCATCTTCAACAATTCGGTGCTGGGCATGGTGCGCCAGTGGCAGACCACCTTCTACGGCAAGCGTTACAGCCAGACCGACCCCCACCGCAAGACCGATTTCGTCAAACTGGCTGAGGGCTTTGGCCTGAAGGGCTACCGCTGCACCAACCTGCCGGAGTTTCAGGCTGCCTTTGCAGACGCACTCCGGCAGAAAGGTCCCACATGGATCGAGTGCATCATCGACAAGGACGAAAAAGTCCTGCCCATGATCCCCGGCGGCGGCGACATCAACGACATCATCATGAAATAAGGAGGACACAGCAAAATGGAATCCAACAAGCGCAGGGTCATCAGCCTGCTGGTGGACAACCAGAGCGGTGTTCTGGCTCGTGTGTCCAGCCTGTTCTGCCGCCGCGGCTTCAACATCGACAGCCTGACCGTTTCGGCTACCAACGACCCGGCGGTCAGCCGCATTACCGTGACCATTACCAGCGATGACAAGGCGCTCCAGCAGCTGGTTCTGCAGACCGAGCGTCTGGAGGTCACTCGTCAGGTCTTTGTGCTGGACGGCGATAAATCGCTGGAGCGGGAGCTGCTGCTGCTGAAGGTCGCATCCGACGTGCACAACCGCAGCGAGCTGCGTGAAATTGCCAGCATTTATAAGGCAAAGATCATCGACCTTTCGCCGGACAGCATGGTGTTTGAGCTGATCGGCAAACCGGATAAGATCAATGCCTTCCTGAAAATGTTTGAGGATTACAAGATCCTGGAGCAGTGCCGTACCGGCGTTACCGCACTGGAACGCGGCGGGATGCATCAGCACATGCAGAAACCGCCGCAGGAGGTGCGCAGCGCACAGCTGCCCCTGCCGGGGACGCACTGCCCGGAGAGAAAATAAGAACGAACCCTCTCCGTCACGGCTGCGCCGTGCCACCTCTCCCGAAGGGCGAGGTTTTATGCATCATCAAAAGAGAAGGTATGATAAAAGCTCCCCCCTCGGGGGAGCTGGCATCGAGCAAAGCGAGATGACTGAGAGGGTTAAAACTTCGCTTTTCCGCTCTCAAGGAGCGAAAAAATAAAATGTTTAGAATCAGCCACTGAATAAACACAAAAGAAAAAGGAGAACAACTACCATGGCTATCAAGAAATACTACGATTCCGACTGCAACCTCGGCGTGCTGGACGGCAAGACCGTCGCTGTCATCGGCTTCGGCAGCCAGGGTCACGCCCATTCCGAGAATCTGGCCGAGAGCGGCGTCAATGTCGTCGTCGGCCTGCGCAAGGGCTCTGCTCACTGGGAGAAGGCTTCTGAGTTTGCTGCCACTCACGAGAACTTCAAGGTCATGGAGGTCGAAGAGGCTGCCAAGGCTGGCGACGTTGTCATGATGCTGGTTCCCGACGAGCTGTGCGCAGACATCTACAACAAGCAGGTCGCTCCTTACATGACCGAGGGCAAGGCTCTGGCTTTTGCACACGGCTTCAATATCCATTTCAAGACCATCACTGCTCCCAAGAATGTGGACGTGATCATGATCGCTCCCAAGGGCCCCGGCCACATCGTCCGCCGCCTGTACACCGAGGGCGAGGGCTGCCCCTCTCTGATCTGCGTGGAGCAGGACTACACCGGCAAGGCTAAGGATATCGCTCTGGCATACGCTTCCGGCATCGGCGCAGGCCGTGCAGGCATCCTGCAGACCACCTTCAAGGAGGAGACCGAGACCGACCTGTTCGGCGAGCAGGCAGTGCTGTGCGGCGGTGTTTCCGAGCTGATCCACGCCGGTTTCGATACGCTGGTGGAAGCTGGCTACGAGCCCGAGATGGCATACTTTGAGACCTGCCACGAGATGAAGCTGATCGTTGACCTGATCAACGAGGGCGGCTTCTCCAAGATGCGTTACTCCATCTCCAACACCGCAGAGTACGGCGACTACCGCACCGGCAAGCGCCTGATCACCGCCGAGACCCGCAAGGAGATGAAGAAGGTCCTGACCGAGATCCAGGACGGCACCTTCGCTTCCGAGTTCCTGACCGAGATGAGCCCCAACGGCGGCCGCAAGGTGCACTTCCTGGCAAAGCGCCGCATGGAAGCAGAGCTGCCCATCGAGAAGGTCGGCGCAGAGCTGCGCAGCATGATGAGCTGGCTGAAGAAGTAAGGGGAAAACCCTCTCAGGCCGCCTTTCGGCGGCCAGCTCCCCCGAAAGGGGGAGCTTTTGTTGAAAGTGGGAACCTTATAGATCCTCCGCAAAAACCTCTCCCCTTCGGGAGAGGTGGCACGGCGCAGCCGTGACGGAGAGGGTTTTTGTCAGAAAAGAGGATTTGAAA
>CAKSTO010000077.1 GCA_934501115.1 uncultured Faecalibacterium sp. | reverse complement strand
GTTTTTATAGGAGAGCAGTTCTGTCACAGGCATTTGCCGCAATTGCTGCACCCGTTGCAGATAAGTCTGCTGCCGCAGATCTCGCAGTTTGCGCGGAAATGCGGCACATATAAATCCTCTTGCGGGATGGGGTAACCCCAGTCGTCCACGAGGTCAAAACGCATGGACTTGCCTTTGAAGTTCATGCCGGACTTGTAGGCCATCCGGCTTTGCAGCTGCTTGCTGGGCAGGTGGTAGCGCCTGCCGTCCTTGATGAACACGGTGCCGGTCTCGATAAAGCAGAAGGTCACGTTGGCATCCACGCATTCCTGCCGGAGAGACTTGACCCAATCGAAATTGCAGGGGCGGGCACCATCGTAGTTTTCGCCGCCGCAGATGACTTGTTCGATTTGCCCGGCGGCAAGGTACTGCCGGATGCTCACCGGCCCAATGAAGGGGGCGCACATAATGCCTTTGTGCTTGAAGGGCAGATCAAACAGGATGGGGATGCGCTCGTCGGCGCGGCGCTGATTTTCACAGGTGACGTTGAAAAAGATGTTATCCCATCCGCTGCCCCAGTCCGGCGGCAGGCACTCCCGCACCCGCTGCGGCCGCTTTGTGAGCAGAAAAAACACCACATCGCTGCGTTGGCGCATGATGTCCCACGCCTCAGCCCGCCACGGGTCGGCTTCTTCCAAGAAGAAATCCGAGGTCATGCAGACCCGGATCTGCTCACCACTCTGGATTTTGTAGTGTCCGGTGCGGTCTTTCTGGAGCGGATAGGAAAAGCCGCTTTTCGTTTTGTAGATCTCGGCTCCGTTCTGGTCCCGCATCCGGTCGAGAAAATACATGTAGCAGTTCTGGCAGCCCTCGCTGCACTTGACGCAGCCGTGCCATGGATTCCAGATGTCGTGCAGGAAGCTCACCTTCTTTCGGTACCTATTATTATAATAGCTGCGCGGACAGGAAACAAGAGCACCCCCCTTGCACCGCCTTGCCGGATGTGATAGGATGAAGAAAACCATGTGTAGGGAGGAACCACCATGCCTTTTTTGATGATCCGCAACGACATCACCAAGGTGGCAGCGGATGCCATTGTCAACCCGGCGAACCGGAACCTTTTGCAGGGCAGCGGCACAAGCCGCGCCATCTATCAGGCAGCAGGGGAGCAGGAGCTGACCGCCGCCTGTGAAGCTATCGGGCACTGCGATTTGGGCAGGGCGGTGTGCACCCCGGCGTTCGGACTGCCTGCAAAGTATATCTTCCACGCGGTGTGCCCGGCATGGCATGGCGGCGGGTCTGGCGAAGCGGAACAGCTGGCTGGTGCGTACCATTCTGCGCTGGAATTAGCCGCAGAGTACCACTGCGAGAGCGTGGCTTTTCCGCTGCTGTCCAGCGGAAACTACGGCTACCCCAAGGAGCAGGCTTTCCGCATTGCAGTGGATACCATCACGCAGTACGTCATGGAGCACGACCTGACCGTGTATCTGGTGCTCTACGACCGGCACTCGCTGGCGGTGAGCCGCAAGCTGTTCACCTCGGTGGAGGAGTATATCGACGACCACTATGTGGCGCAGAACGATGAAAGCTATGAGTTTGACCGTCGGCGCAGAGAATTGGCAGAGCGTCGGCGCAGGTTGGAGAAAGATGCTGCCTCGCCGATGATTGGGGCAGCTCCGGCACCTGCCGCCGCTCCCATGGCGGCCCGCAGTCTGGAAAACCTGATGAATAACCTCGGCGAGAGCTTCACCACCCGGCTGCTGCGGCTCATTGATGAGCGCGGGCTGAAGGACTCCACCGTGTACAAGCAGTCCAACATCTCCCGGCAGCATTTCTCCAAGATCCAGTGCAACCGGGACTACAACCCCAAAAAGAAGACTGTGCTTGCCTTTGCGGTGGGGCTGCACCTGTCCGAGGATGAGACCATCGACCTGCTCAAGAGCGCAGGCTATGCCTTCTCCGACGGCTCCAAGCGAGACTGGATCGTGCGGTACTGCTTGGAACACAAGATCTATAATATCAATCAGGTCAACGCGCTTTTGTTTGAATACGATCAGGAACAGCTGGGCGCGTGATTTGTCGCCTGCCCGTTGACCTTTTGCCCTCCGGTTTGTGGTATCCTCTTGTCAGAAAGACAATGCACCACAGATACGGAGGGTATTTTATGTTGGGAGCAATCTTGGGAGATATCGTGGGAAGCCCGTTTGAATTTGACCACAACAATTACAAGCACAAGGATTTCCCCTTGCTGAGCGAAAAATCGCACTTCACCGATGATACTGTCATGACGGTCGCAGTGGCGCGGGGCTTGATTGCAGGGCAGGGAGACGCACAGAAAACCTTTGACGAAGTGCAGCACGAAATGCAGCGTTGGGGCAAGGCATACCCCGACGCCGGTTACGGCGGAATGTTCCGCCGGTGGCTGCGTGCGGAACATCCGCAGCCCTACGGCAGCTTTGGCAACGGCTCGGCCATGCGGGTGGCTGCGGCAGGCTGGCTGTTTGACACGCTGGACAAAACGCTGGAGATGGCAAAGGTGACCGCCGAGGTCACCCACAACCACCCGGAGGGTATCAAAGGCGCACAGGCCACGGCGGCAGCGATTTTTCTGGCGCGCACCGGCCACAGCAAGCCGGAGATCAAATGGTATGTAGAGCAGACCTTCGGCTACGATTTGAGCCGCACCTGCGATGAAATTCGCCCGTACTATTGCCATGTGGAGACCTGTCAACAGACCGTGCCGGAGGCCATCATTGCCTTTCTGGAAAGCAATAGCTTTGAAGATGCGCTCCGCAATGCGGTCTCCCTCGGCGGCGACAGCGACACCCTTGCCTGCATTACCGGCGGGATTGCCGAAGCCTTTTACGGGATGCCGCCTGAGTTGCAGCAGGAAACCTTGAAGCGTCTGCCGGAGGAGATGCAGGATACGTTTGAACATCTCCGACCGTTCCTTGAGCGCAGGATGTGACACCGTCGGTGCTGCGCAGACCCAAGCGGTATTTGAAAAACTGAGGATCTTACCGACAGAACGGCAAAACACCCGCCTGCGTATTGTGTGCAAATGATATGTACCCCTAATACTGGACACCCAGTATTAGGGGCATTTTTTATGAAATACAGCTATGAGCACAAAAAGCAATGCGTGGAATTATATCGACAAGGGAAATGGCCAGAAACACCAGTGGGAGTAAAGCAGACAAATTTTCACAAGATGATACGGCAGTGGGCTCGCATGGAAGAAGCCTGTGGTCCAGAGGTTCTGCATCATAAGAGTCAAAACAAAGTGTGGACAGTAGAAGAAAAATACGAGCTGGTGGCTAAGGTGTTGGCAGGAAAATCCAACAAGGCCACAGCAATAGCGGCAGGAATTGATAGTGGTCTCTTGTATAGGTGGGTCAGATGTTATAAAATGAAAGGGTATCAGGGATTGGCCGAGCAGCGAAAAGGACGGCCATCCAAGGAGCCTGACATGAAGAAGAAAATAGTACCAGCGGAACTGACCCCTTCAGAGCGCGAAGAAATGATTCGGCTCAGAGCAGAGAATGAGCGTCTGAGAGCGGAGATTGCCATCGTAAAAAAAGAGATTGCCTTGAGAGAAGAGAGATGCGCAGCGCAACTCAAGGCGAAAAAGCTGCGCTCGTCCAAG
>CAKSTO010000076.1 GCA_934501115.1 uncultured Faecalibacterium sp. | reverse complement strand
TGGCAGGAGTACCTCAGCAAAAACGGCAAGATCCCTGCCCTGATGAAGAACCTGCGCACCGTTGCGCCGGAAGAGCGCCCTGCCATGGGCAAGATCATCAACGAACTCAAGGCAAAGGTGCAGGCAGACTATGACGCTGCCGCAGAACGGGTGAAGCAGGCAGAGCTTGCTGCCCGCAATGCTGCGGAGACGGTGGATATCACGCTGCCCGCCAAGACCCGCCCCATGGGCGGCCTGCACCCGCTGACCCTGATCACCAACCAGATCATCGACGTGTTCTCCGGCATGGGCTTTTCGGTGGGCACCTTCCCGGAGATCGAGGACGATGACCACAACTTTACCCGCCTGAACGTGCCCAAGGATCACCCGGCACGCGACATGCAGGACACCTTCTACCTGTCGGAGGAGTTCCTGCTGCGTACCCAGACTTCCGGCGGCCAGATCCGCACCATGGACGTTCAGAAGCCGCCCATCAAGATCCTGATGCCCGGCCGTGTGTTCCGCTCCGACTCGGACGCTACCCACAGCCCCATGTTCCACCAGATGGAAGGTCTGGTCGTGGACAAGGGCATCACGCTGGGCGACCTGCAGGGCGCACTGAATACCTTCGTGCAGAAGCTGTTCGGCGCTGACACCCGCACCCGCCTGCGTCCCTCCTACTTCCCGTTCACCGAGCCCAGCGTGGAGGTGGACGTGAGCTGCTTCGAGTGCCACGGCAAGGGCTGCCCGCTGTGCAAGCACACCGGCTGGATCGAGGTGCTGGGCGGCGGCGTTGTCAACCGCAAGGTGCTGGAGAACTGCAACATCGACCCG
Organism: uncultured Faecalibacterium sp.; assembly: GCA_934501115.1. Taxonomy (GTDB): domain Bacteria; phylum Bacillota; class Clostridia; order Oscillospirales; family Ruminococcaceae; genus Faecalibacterium. The sequence goes on along the minus strand of CAKSTO010000076.1, from coordinate 2,907 downwards.
GACGAGTACTCCGGCTTCGCTTTCGGCATCGGCATCGAGCGTATCGCCATGCTGAAGTACGGCATCAACAACATCGGCCTGATGTTCGAGAACAACCTGCAGTTCCTCAAGCAGTTCCACGAATAAGAGGGGAGAGAAGAGACAATGAAAGTACCTTTCAGCTGGTTAAAAGAATTTGTAGATATCGACGTTACTGCGCAGGAACTGGAGGAAAAGCTCTTCTCCTGCGGCTTTGAGGTCGAAGAGCTGATCCCGCTGGATGCCGGCATCAGCAAGGTGGTCGTCGGCAAGATCGTGGAGATGGAAAAGCAGGAGGGCACCCACCTGACCAAGTGTGTGGTGGACTGCGGCGACTACGGCCACGACATCCGCATCAGCACCGGTGCAGCCAACATGAAGCTGGGCGACTGCGTGCCTGCTGCTCTGGACGGTTCCACTCTGCCCGGCGGCATCAAGATCAAAGCCCGCAAGATGCAGGGCGTGGAGTCCAACGGTATGCTGTGCTCCGGCGAGGAATTGGGTCTGAACGATGATCTGTTCCCGGGCTCTGAGGTCTACGGCCTGCTCATCCTGCCCGAGGATTCTGTCCCCGGTACCGACATCGCCCCGGTGGTGGGTCTGGATGACTACATCTTTGATATTTCCATCACTGCCAACCGCCCGGACTGCCAGTCCGTTCTGGGCATTGCCCGTGAGGTGGCGGCGATTCTCAACAAGCCTCTGCACATGCCTGCCATGGACTACAAGGCTGTCTGCGAGCCGGACGCGCCCATCACCGTCAAGGTGGAGGCTCCGGATCTGTGCCCCCGCTACATGGCACACTATGTGCGCAACATCCGCATGGGCGAATCTCCCCGCTGGATGAAGCGCCATCTGGCTCTGTGCGGCCTGCGCTCCATCAGCAACGTGGTGGATATCACCAACCACACCCTGCTGGAAATGGGTCAGCCTATGCACGCCTTTGACCTGAACAAGGTCGCCGGCCGCACCATTGATGTGCGCCGTGCGCAGGATGGCGAAAAGATCGTTACGCTGGACGAGAAGGAATTTACCCTGAACCCCAACAATCTGGTCATCTGCGATGCCGAGAAGCCGGTGGCACTGGCGGGCATCATGGGCGGCGCAAACTCCGGCATGGATGAGAACACCACCAGCCTGCTGTTCGAGTGCGCCACCTTCGCCCGTGACTGCGTGCGCAAGACCAGCCGTGCACTGGGTCAGAACAGCGACTCCTCCGCCCGCTACGAGAAGGGTGTGGATCGCCATTCGCCCGAGCTGGGTCTTGCCCGCGCTCTGCACCTGATCCAGGAGCTGGACTGCGGCGACATCACCACGCTGGAATATGACCTGACCGACGGCCGTCCGATGGAGCGCAAGCACATCGTTACCACACCGGCTAAGATCTGCGGCGTGCTGGGCATCACCGTGCCGGATCAGACCATGATCGACATCCTGCAGCGTCTGGAGTTCACGGTGGACGTGCAGGCCGATGGCAGCTGGGATGTGTCTGCACCGCTGTACCGCGAGGACGTGGAGGGCTTCCCGGATCTGGCCGAGGAGGTCATCCGCGAGTACGGCTACGACCACATTGTGCCCACCTTCCTGAACACCGCCTCCGTTACCAACGGCGGCTTGAACTATGACCAGAAGCAGCAGCTCAAGACCAAGCGCCTGCTGGCTGCACAGGGCTTCTACGAGGCCTCTACACTGGCCTTCTACTCCAATGCCGAGCTGGATATGCTGCATCTTCCGGCAGACGATGCGGCACGCAAGGCCATCCGCATCCTGAACCCCATCAGCGAGAATCTGTCCATCATGCGTACCCTTCTGGCTCCTTCCATGCTGAATGTCATCGTGGACAATCTGAAAAAAGGCAATGCCGAGGGACGTCTGTTCGAGATGGCACCGGTGTATCTTGCCAAGGAACTGCCCATCAACGAGCATCCGCACGAGCGCCAGACCCTCTGTATTGGCGCATTCGGCCCCGAAGAAGATTTCTTCACCGTCAAGGGTGCACTGGAAGCACTGGCAGCCGGCTTTGGCCTGAGCTTTGACTACAAGCGCGAGACCACCCCGTGGCTGCACCCCGGCATCAGCGCCGCTGTTTACTGTGGTGACAAGCGTCTGGGTGTGTTTGGCAAGCTGTCCAACGAGATCAACGGCGAGCTGGAAATTGCAAAGGATCAGAAGGATAGCCAGAATATTTATCTGGGCGAGCTGGATTACGAGGCTCTGATGTCCTGCGTGGACGGCGAGCTGCGCTATCAGCCGCTCAGCCCCTATGCTGCTGTCAAGCGTGATCTGGCACTGGTCTGCGATGAAAAGACCACCTGCGGCGAGATCGAAGAGACCATCAAGAAGGCCAGCCCTCTGGTGGGTGAGATCAAGCTGTTCGATATCTACCGCGGCGCAAATCTGGGCGAGGGCAAGAAGAGCATGGCATTCACCCTGTCTCTGTCCGACCCGAAGAAGGAAGTTTCCGCTGAGGAAGTGGAGCGCGTGGTCAAGAAGATCCTTGGCAACCTGAAGTTCAAGATGGGCATCGAGATCCGCTAACCATATTGTATAAGTAATATAATAAGCAAAGGCCGTCTGTGCAGCGATGCATGGACGGCCTTTTTTGATATAAGACCGGGTAGAATACAAGAAAATGAAGAAATCTCAGATTTGTTTCAAAAAACTTGTCAAAAAGTGTTGACAAGGAGGCGGGGGTGTGGTATTATACTTGAGCGCCAAGTGCTGAGGCAAAAGAATGACTTCCGAAGTCTCAGCAGGAAGCCCTTGAAAAGAACCAATAGACGCAGAAAATACCAGCTGATACTGAGATGTTTGAAGCGATCCAAGTTCAGAAAGTTCAACAGCTTCTAAAAAATAAGGCTTGACAAAAAACCGCTTCGGTGGTACAAT
>CAKSTO010000075.1 GCA_934501115.1 uncultured Faecalibacterium sp. | reverse complement strand
CTGGAAAAATCCAAGCTGGCAGAGCAGGCTGATGTGGACCGTCTGGAGGGACACAGCCTTGCCGCATTTTTCTATCAAGTGATTGGAAAAATGGATGAAAAGCTGGACAAAGAACGGCAGGAAGCCTATGCAGCCCGCGTCAAGTACGATGCGGCTCTCCATGATCTTTCTTCCGTTGATGCCGACTTGAAGCAGATTCAAAATAGACTGGCACGGCTGTCCGATTGCGAAAGTCAGTATCAAGCTGCTCTTTCCGAAAAAATCAAAAGCATCAAAGTCTCTGCCCACCCTGCCGCACAGCAGATTGCGGAAAGCGAAAGCCGCATTGCCGCACTGAAAGTTCAAAAGCGGGAGCTGCTGGAAGCCATCAACGCAGGAAAGACTGCCTTGCATACGGTCAACGAAGTTCTCGAAACCCTCGACAATGCCGAGGGCTGGAGTACATGGGACGTAATGGGCGGCGGTTTGATGGCCGATCTTGCCAAGTATGAGGAACTGGACGATGCACAGGAACAAATCGAACAGCTTCAAGTGGAACTGCGGCGGTTCAAAACTGAGCTTGCCGATGTTGAGATCACCGCAGACCTTCAGGTTACGGTGGACAGCTTTTTGAAATTTGCGGATTTCTTCTTTGACGGCCTCTTTGCAGACTGGGCAGTTCTGGATCACATCAATCAGGCACAGAGCAGAGTGGAGAATACCAAAGGTCAAATCAAGCGAGTCCTCGCACTTCTGAAAAAGATGCGCGAAGATGTTGATGTCCAAATCGCTGACGAAAAAGAGAAGCAGGAGCAGCTTGCAGTGGAAACCGAGCTGTAGGGTTGGAGTGTTCGCTTATGTGATATGCTCAATTCGACAACTCGGAATTTGACAAAGGAACGTGACCATATGAAAAACAACAGCCCGCAAAAGCACGCTTTCATTTCTTGTCTCATCTTGGTAACAGGAATATTGCTCGTGGTAATAGGCGCAATGACAACAAAGGAGTACAAAATCAACCTGTGCCTGTTAATCGGTGCAATAGTTGTTATTGGCGGCATTGTATATCATCTCATTATGATGAAATGTCCTTATTGTGGCTGCTCGCTTGTTGGTTATAGACCAATCCCTAAAGAGTGCCCAAAGTGTCATAAAAAGTTTGAATAATAATCGATCTTTATTACATCCCTTGCGGGCAACCCCAAAACGGTTGCTCGCTATTTTTATACCCTAAAATCTGAAGAAGGAGGCCAAAATGCCAAGCAAAACCGAAGAATACCTTGCCCTTGCCCAGCGCACGGCGAACGGCTTGACCCGGTATTGGGAAAGCTGGACGGACTACCTGACCACCGCATCCCGGCTGTACAAGTACCCATTTCCGGACCAGCTGATGATCTACGCCCAGCGCCCGGATGCCACCGCCTGCGCCGACTTTGACATCTGGAACAACCGGATGAACCGCTATGTGCGCCGGGGTGCCAAGGGCATCGCCCTGCTGGACGAATCCAGCGGATTCCCCCGGCTGCACTACGTCTTTGACGTAAGCGACACCGGGGTGCGCCGCAATTCCCGTGACCCGGAGGTGTGGCAGTACAATGACGACCTGAAACAGCCGGTTTCGGAAATGCTCGCCGCCACCTACGGCATCAGCGGAGAGCGTGTCAGCCAGCAGCTTGCGGATGTTGCCGGAAAATTGGTGGCAGATTACTGGGACAACAACGGCGGAGACATCCGTGCCATCGTTGACGGTTCGCTCCTGATGGATTATGATGAAGCCGGGGTGGAGATGCAGTTCAAAAGCGCAGCAGCAATGAGTGTCACCTACACGCTGCTGGAACGCTGCGGGTTTGAACCGACAGGGTGGTTTGACAAGGACGATTTTCAGGCGATCTACAATTTTTCCACCCCAGATGCCGTCTTTGCCCTCGGCGTAGCTGTCAGCGACATGAGCCGGGAGGTCTTACGCCAAATTGAGCGCACCGTAAAAACAACCATTCGCCGCCGCAATGCAGAAAGGAGCCAACATGAATATGAGCAGCAATCTGAGTTACACGCAGACCGGGGATTATCTTCTCCCGAACCTGACCCTGCATCAGCCGAAGACCCCGCTGGGCAAGTACGGCAGGCTGCGCCGGATGTACCTGAAGGAACAGCGCCCGGTGCTGTACCACACGATGCTCCTGAATGGGAGCCTGTACCCGCACCTGATGGAGGTGGAGCAGACGGCAGAGAGCCGGATGCAGCAGACCATGGCGCAGCTTCTGAAACAGAACCCGGCCCCGGACAAGGAGAGCCGGCAGATGGCGTGGGTGCAGCACATGAACAGCCTGAAAGCGCAAGCCGAGGAACTGGTGCTGACGGAGCTGATCTACAGCTAAGTTTTCTGGATGCCGTCATCCCCACCGAAGCCCAGCAAATTGAACATATCGACCGAGCGGAGAGCGAAAAATCGCCCTCCGCTTTTGTTTTGTCGCAGGCTGAAATTGAGAATGAACTGCGCAAGCATGGTTCCGGTTTTCAGGATGGCAAGCAGCGGATCATCGAACTGTACCAGACACAGCCCGACCGCAAACTCCGCGCTAAAGCATTGGCGAAAGAGTACGGCATCGGCGGACATTCGCAGGATTTTCTGGATGGCAGCAGCGGTTTTGTAAATCATGATGGAAAAGGACTTGAATTTGACCACTACCCGGATCATCAAAAGGTTACGTTAAGCTGGACACAGGTCGAGAAATACATCGACCTGATGATTCAGTCTGACCGCTACCTGACCGATAAGGAAAAAGAGCATCGTGCCGCCGTGCAGGAAGCGGAACGACAGCTCCCAATGCTGGATGGTGATGCCGCTGCCGAATACAATGCTCTGAAAGAGCAGTACCCCAATACCCTGATTGGCTTTGAACTGGGCGGATATTTTCTGTTCTATGACAAAGATGCAATCACTGTAAAGGAAGTTTTTCGTTCTAATTTGCTGTCACAGGAAAATGCGCTGGGAAAAGTCAAAGTGACCGGCTTTTTGCGCAGAGAGTGGGTAGCAAAATCGCAGAAGCTGTGGGCCGAGGGCAACAGCATCTATCTAGCCGGACAGGGCGGAGATGGTACCCACCATCAGACAAAATATCTGCGAGAGGAAGATTATCTGCCGATCGGCATCATCATCAAGCTAGATGGCCGGGATTTCCGTGTGGATCACGTCAACTTCATGTTCAAATCCGTCAGCTTGCAGGACATGGACTTGACCAACAGCGGACAGCCCATCTTCCGGGTTGAACGGTTGCCCAATATCCGGGAACTGTATGAACAGCAGCAGGATGAAATTATTGACGTTTCTCCTGAAAAGGCTGTTGATTACAAGGTCGGTGACGAAGTTGTTGTTGACCTTCCCACCCGAACCATCGAAGGCAAAATCGGCTATGTTGGCGAAACCGATGTGCGCATCGACACCAGCGCGCATGGGCAGTCGTGGGATAACGAGGTACTCAACAAGCAGCAATTCGAGGACGGTCTGCGGCGGGATGAACCTACACCTGATGAGGAACTGGACAAGTTGCCTATCTCTGTGGAGGTCAATAGCGAGTGGCAGACCTTTCCGGATGCTGCTGCCGCAGACGAAGCCCTGAACGCTGAACCGATGCCGGAAGCCGCAGGAAATTTTCACATCACGGATGATAATTTGGGTGTCGGAGGCCCCAAGCAGAAATTCGCCCGCAATATTGAAGCCATCCAGACCTTGCGCACTTTGGAGCAGGAGCATCGCGGTGCCACCGCCGAGGAGCAGCAGGTGCTTTCGCAGTATGTAGGCTGGGGCGGTCTTGC
>CAKSTO010000074.1 GCA_934501115.1 uncultured Faecalibacterium sp. | reverse complement strand
AAGCGCGACCTGCTGCTGCACACTGCTATGGCGTTCTTGCAGGGCTTCCCCATGCTGAACTGCGGCGATGAAATTGCACAGCTCAACGGCTGGGATTACAAAAACGACCCTGACCGTGTGGAGGACAGCCGCAATTTGCATCGCAGCAAATTCAACTGGGAGGACGCAAAACAGCGCACCCGGAAGGGCACGCTGCAAAACGCCTTGTGGCAGGGCATGGAGCAGCTGCGCCAAATGCGGGCAGACCCCTGCTTTGCCCCGGATGCGTGGGTGACCACATGGGACAGCCACAACCCCGGCGTGCTGGCGCTGGTGCGCAAGCGCGGCGAGGAAACGCTGGTGGGACTGTTCAACTTTACCGAGTACCCGGCAGGGGCAAGTCTGGACGCTCTGGGCGGCGAGTATCACACCCCGGAGGGCACTTCCGTCTGGCTGGCGGATGTGGAACTGGAGCCGTATCAGGCACTGCTGGTAAAAACAAATAAGTAAAGCGGAATACTCCGGTAACTTTCTCTTGGTCAGAAAGTTGCTGGAATATCTGCCGCTCCGGGAAACGCTCTGACCGCCCGCAAGGCACAGCAAAGCCCCCGGCAGGTTTGCGCCTGCCGGGGGCTGTTTGCTGTTTTACTGCTTGGGGAACGCCTTATTCCACACTTCGATCACCTTGAACTTCGGGGTCCAGCCTTCGGGTTCAAAGCAGTCGCCCTTGGCATCCATGATGCCCTGCTCGGTGCACCACTGTGCGGCCTTAGCCATATCGGGGTCGGCCACATCCACAAAGGCGGGTGCGCCTGCGGGTTCGGGTCTGCCTGCGGTGTTCCACACCAGCAGTGCCAGCTGGCCGCGGTTTGCCGGGATGGCTGCGCCCTCGGGCAGGAAGTTGTGCAGGATCACGCGGGTGGCCATCTCGTAGCCGCCCCAGACGGCTGCACCGCCCACGGCCACAGCGGCAATGGTGCCGCCTGCAACAGATCTGGCATCGTGGCTAAAGTCGGGGTCAAGGGGTTCGTCCGGGTCGATGGGATGCTCCGGGTCAAGCGCGCTGGCCGACCAGTGGGCGATCAGTTTGACCGGGTAAGCGGGCATCTCAAACGTCGTGGTCGCGCTCTTGGCGTTGTCCAGCTTGAGCTGCAGCTCTTCCGGAATGCCATCGGGGAATTTCTCGTAGAAGCTATCGGGGTACTTGATCTCCCATTCCACGAACTCCATGCCGGGGTATTTCTCGGCATCATACGGGGTAGCTGTGATCTCCACCGTGGTGCCGATCTCTGCGGGGATATCGCTGCCCTCGCCCAGAGTGGACTTTGCCGTGCCGCCCTCAACAGTAACGGTACTCCTCAGCACGGAAACGGCGGTCAGCTTCACGCCGTCCTGCGGCATGGTAAAGACGATCTTTTCCGTGCCCTTTTCCGTTTCGGAACCCAGACTGCCCTCAATTATGCCAATATTCTTGCTGGATTCTTCTTCCACCTTCCAGTGATGGAACGACTCATTCTCCTTGGCAGGCTCATCGGCTTCGATCGTGACGGTCTGGCCCGGCTGTACAAGCACCGTGCCCGTCTGGCTTTCGCCCTCTCCGACGCGGATCGTGCCGCCCTTCACTGTGACCGGCATATCTAATACAGGTGCCGGGAAGCTATAAGAAGCTTTCAGCTCCACCGGGCTGTCCGGCATGGTGAAGGTCATATTTTCTTCGGTATTTTTCTGCTCTTCGGTCAGTTCAAAGTCTTCCGGGCTGATCACTTTCCAGCCGCCGAACGTTGTAACATCCGGGTTTCTGTTCTTACCGCTCACCGTGACCTTTTCGCCCTCAAAGGCGGTAGTCAGTTTTCCATCCGTGTCACCAACGACCTGCGCGGTGCCGTTTTTCACGGTAATGTTGTAAGTCTCTCTGGGTTCAATACGCAGGTATTTGCTTTCTATTGTCTCAGGAATCGGGGTAATGCGGGAGTCCTTGTACTCCGAAGCTCCGTCCGTGAAATAGACATAGGGTTTGTTACCCGCCTGAGTGAAGGTCACTTTGCCAAGGTTACTTTCTTCCATGCTCAGTTCCACCTTGCCAGCTGCCTTGATATTGATCACATTTTGATTGTAATCATACTCAAGAGAAACATCTTTTCCTGCATCTATCGTCACATCACCGTTGATTGGGCTTATACCGCTAATTATTACCGTACCGCTGCATTTGATCACTGCGCCCTGATCGATCAAACAATACCAACTGCCAGACGTCACCGTCACATTGTCTGCACTGTTCACCGTCAGTTTCGAAGCCGTCGTGCCCCACTCATTACCAAGCACTATATTGCCAGTACAGTTAATATTCGTTTCGCCGCTAATGCCGCCTTCGGTCGTGACCGTGTTTGCACGATGCACGGTAAGGCCATTCTTTATCAGGTTTCGGCCGGAACCAAACTCACCGCCCAAATTTTTGAGGATCACATCACCGGAACAGCTGATCTCCGCCTTGCCTTCAATTGCTGCAGCCGCATCGCCACCTGGCTTGATCACTTTCACATCCTTTGCGCCGTTTACGGTCAGGTCACCGTTCACAACGTTGGGTGCATTCGCTTCCAGATCAATGGAAACATCCTCCGGTGCCGTAATGGTCAGGTCGCCTTCAAAGGATTTTCCCTCTTTCAGCTTCAGGGTCTTTTCCTCAATGTCATAGCAGAGGATGCCATTACCAAAGATATCTTTATAGTTCACACCGTTAACAGCTGTCTCGTTGACCGTAATATCCCAGTTTGCGGTATCCACCACATTGCCGTTTTGGTCCAAATAGGTGATAGCACCGGTCAGGCTGTTTTTGTCCACCTCACCGATGGTACTGCTGGGACTTATGATCCAGCCCCACCTGTCATTGGATTTCTGTACGGTAAGGCTGCCGCCGGTCATGTTCAGGTCATTCGCACTTGCCAACGCGCCGATGGCTGCTCCGGGATTTTTTGCAATGGCCTTCACGGTGCCGCCGGTAATGGTAATGGTCGTAGACAGCAACGAAGATTCATCATAACCACTGCCAATGCCGAAACCCCACTCGCCGCCCGTGGCCGTCACCACGCCGCCATTGATCGTGATATTTTCAGCCTTGCCAGAATGGCCGCCGCCGATGCCGGCACCATCATCCCCTGTGCACTCTGCAGTGATGGTGCCGCCGTTGATGACAATATTACGGACGTTGTTATTCGCTCTACTGCCAATGCCAGCTGCCTCATTACCGCCGTAGGCCTCCAGCGAGCCGGTGCCGTCGATGGTCAGGGTCCCGTCATCGTCTGCCTTTTCCAGACCGGCGCGCTCCCAACCGCTGCGCAAAATATTTGTACCCGTGATGTACAGCTCCACATTGCCGCTGACCGAGACTGCCGCGCCGGGAGCATTGATATTGACATTAGACAGTGTGACTTTTGCACCAGTGGTGCCGCCTTCGATGGTCAGGGTGTTGTCCGTCCGGCTGCCGTCCGTTGTGATCTGCAGATTGCCCCTTTTCTGGGGATCATTTTCGCCCTGCTGGGCATACTGTTTGCCATCCTCCCCAATATAGACTCTGATGCTGCCGTATTTGAGATTCATCTCATACGCAGGTTCTGCCATCATATCGTTCTCTTCGTCCAGCACGCTCACCGCGCTTTTGGCGGCGGTGCTCTGCTGGAGCAGGGCATCGTTGCTTGCGGCCAGAGCCGGGGCGGAAAGGCTGAACATCATGCATGCCGCCAGCGCAGCGGAAGCCGCCCGCCGGGCCAAAACATTTCGTTTCATAGGGGTTCCTCCTTTGCAGAAATTATTACGGGGGGGGGGGGGATGTTT
>CAKSTO010000073.1 GCA_934501115.1 uncultured Faecalibacterium sp. | reverse complement strand
ATCTGCGGCCTGCTCCATGGCCGGGATCAGCAGGCTCCATACCGATGCCGCCACCATGACCCCGGCGGCAAAGCCGGTGAGGGCACGCTGGATGCCGTCACGCAAAGAGTTTTTCAAAAAGAATACGCAGCCTGCCCCAAGGCTTGTGCCCAGAAACGGGATCAAGATCCCCCAGAATGCGTCTCGCATCATGTAGTACCTCCTTGTGGTTATTCATAACTAACCGCAAAAAGTATACTGCGTTCCAGCAAAAAGGTCAAGCGCTTTGCGGCATCGTGCGTACCAGCGGCGCTTCCTGCAGAAAAATTAGCTTCCGTAAACATCCCTGTTTTTCTTGACAACGCTCTGCAGGCGTGCTATTTTAGGTCTCGTCAATTAGGTCAAACTAACTATCTGAGGGGCTTTACCCCTGCATTTTTTGCATCAGTTGTTAGGCAAAGCTAACTTTTTTCAAAACTGAGATAGAGGTGTGTTATTATGAGATTGAAAAAAGTATTTGCAGGTGCACTTGCGGCCGCTATGCTGGTATGCGCTGTGAGGTCGCGGAAAACTGCCTGATTTAGCAAAACACAGTACAAAACGGCAAGGTCGCTTGGCATCAGGCGGCCTTGCTTTCCCGTGTCAGGAGGAGTTGAAATGAACAAAAAACAATGCAACGCGCTGCTGCCGCTGGTGCAGCTTCTCCCTGCGGTGGCGGCAGCGGCAGCTGTCCTTTTTGCCCTGCCGCGCACCGCGCCGGTGCTGGCTGCCGTACCGGAAAAACTGGCGGTCGTGGTGGAGCAGCCGGTGGAAGCAGCTTCCTCCGAAGCTGCGGAAGAAGCACTGCCAAAGCTCCCCTACACCGATGGCGTTTACGTCGGCTCTTCCCGGGGCTACGGCGGCACCGTCCGGGTACAGGTCACCATGAAAAACGGCAGCATCACGGAGGTCGAACTCTTAGATGCCTCCCACGAAACCAGGCAGTTCCTGCGGCGTGCCAAGCGGCTTCTGGCCACCGTAGTGGAGGCCCAGAGCTGGGATGTGGACGCGGTTTCCGAGGCCACCTACACCAGCCGGGGCATTCTGGGCGCGGTGCAGAACGCCCTGACCGGTGAGGTGGTGAATAATCCCCTGCCGCCGCAGCCAAAGCCCGCCGCACCGCTGGTGGTGGAGGAATTTACCGCGCCCTCTACCTACTTAGACGGCATCTACACCGCCGAAGCCATGGGCTTTGAGGGCAAGATCACGGTGCAGGTCACGGTGGCAGAGGATAAGATCACGGACATCACGCTTCTGAGCGCCGAGGACGAGGAGGAATATCTTTCCCGGGCAAAACAGATCATCCCTGCCATTCTGGAAGGGCAGAGCCCCAACGTGGATGCCGTTTCCGGTGCAACCTACTCCTCCACCGGCATCCTGAACGCGGTCAAGCTGGCATTGGCAAAGGCAGCTGTCGCCCCGGCAGAGGAACCCGCCCCGGAGCAGGCAGCATCAGAAGAAGCGGCGGAAGAAGCGGCACCGACCGAAGCTGCAGAACCCGGGGAAACGCCGGTCACTGCGCCCACCGTGGAGGTGGTGCAGCCTGAGGAAAAGAGTGCCGTTCCCGCGTGGTTCAAAGAAGTGTGGCAGCAGCTTTTCCCGGCAGATGCACCGGATGCTTCCGAACCGGCATCCTCTGAGGAAGTGCTGCCGGCATCCGAGGCGGCGCTGCCGCCGGAAGAAACAGAGACCGAACCTGAAACGGAAGGAGCAGCGGAATGAAATACAAAAATTTTCTCCTCCGGGCGGTGAACCTGCTGCTGATTCTGGGGGTTCTATGGCAATACCAGCAGGTGGCGCTGATCCGGGCAGCAGCAGTGAGCCAGCGCAATCAGAAGATCGCCGAGGTGGAAGCCTACAATGCTTCCGTTTTGCAGGCGCAGAGCGCAGCACAGGCAGAGCAGACCCAAAGCGGCTGCCGGGACGGCACCTACGAAGGCAGCGCCTTTGGCTTTGGCGATGTCATCCGGGTGTCGGTGACCATCCAGAACGGAAAAATGACCGATATTTCGGTGCTGGACGCTTCCGGTGAGGATAAGCCCTACTATCAGCAGGCGCTGCCTTTGCTGGACGAGATGCTGGAAGCGCAGTCTGCGGAGGTGGACACCGTTTCCGGTGCTACCCTCACGGCAGAAGGTCTCATCGGTGCAGTCGAGGACGCACTGGGAAAGGCGGCAGGATGATGGAAAAAACACAGACAAAATCTTTGACCGCGGCGCAGCAGCGTCAGCGGGACAAAAAGCGCCGTACATGGCTGCGCGCCGGTGTGCAGCTGTTCTTTTTTGTATCCATGCCGGGCGCATTCGTGGCCGGGTTTTCCGGGGTAAAGCAGATCTTTCTGCGCATCGGTGCAGGCGAGGTGCTCTCGGCAGACAGCTTCACGCTTTCCCTGCTGGGGCTGTGCGGCTTCACTTTGCTGTTCGACCGGTTTTTCTGCGGATACGCCTGCGCTTTCGGCAGCTTGGGCGATGCTGTCTGGGCGCTGTCCGGCCTTGTCCAGAAAAGGCTGTTCCACCGCAAAAAGCAGCTCCGTCTGCCGGAGCGGGCGGTGCTTTTGGGTCAGAAGTTCAAATATCTGCTGCTGGCGGGGCTGGTGGCGCTGTATGTGACCCGGCAGGAAAAGCTGCTGACTGGCACAAGCCCGTGGGAGATGTTTTCCCGCCTGACGGCACTGCGTCTGCCGCCGGAGGGCTTCGGCGTGGGCATCGCGATGCTTGTGCTCATTTTGCTGGGCATGGCGGTGCAGCCCCGGTTCTTCTGTCAGTTCCTCTGCCCCATGGGGGCGGTGTTTGCCCTGCTGCCAGTGCTGCCATTTGCGCGGCTGCACCGGCAGAGCGACGGCTGCATTCCGGGCTGCAATGCCTGCAAGCAGCAGTGCCCGGTGTGCCTGAAGCTGGAGGAAAGCAGCCTGCGCAGCGGAGAGTGCATCGCGTGTGAAGCCTGTGTGGGCACCTGCCCGAAGCAGAACATCCACCGGTGGGATTTGGCTCTTTGCAAGCACCTGTGGCTGCCGGTGCTGGGCAAGGCTCTGCTGTTCTTTCTGCTGGGCTGCTGGCTTGGCTTCTGCCGGTTTATCTGAAATAAAAAGGGAGGCCGCCGCACAGTATTTGTGCACCGGTCTCCTTTTTTGACTAGGACGATTTTGAATGCCCTCCGCTATGCTCTGGGCATTTTCAGCGGAAAAGCTATTTATAATTTCGGAACGCCGGAGCGTCTGCGGACGCTCCGGCGTTTCATTTTCACGGTAAAGGCTTCTGCTCCAGCAGGTCTGTCATGCTGCGCAGGCTGATGCCAAGGGTGGAAAGGTTATGCAGCATCGCGCTGGTGGCAGGGGGCAGGATGCCCAGCGCACCCAGAAGGATGAGCGTGGAGTTGAAGCTGAGGACAAAGCGGTAATTGCTGCTCACCCGCTTTTGCAGGGCGTTGGCAATGGCTTTCAGGGTCACCAGTTCTTCCAGACTGTCCGCACGGATGGTCACATCGGCAATCTCCCGGGCGATGGCGGCACCGGAATGGATCGCGATACCGATATCTGCCGCCGACAAAGCGGGCGAATCGTTGATGCCGTCGCCGATCATCACCACCGTATGTCCCTCGGCCTTGGCGTCACGGACAAAGGCAGCTTTATCCTCCGGCAGCACCTCCGCAAAGTAACGGTCTACCCCCACCTGCGCTGCAATGGCGCGGGCGGTGCGGTCGCTGTCGCCGGTCATCATGACGGTCTGGGTGATGCCCAGCTTTTGGAGCTGGCGCAGCACCGGTGCCGCCTCCGGGCGCAGGGGGTCTGCGATGCAGATGACCCCAACCAGCACCCCGGAAGCTGCCAGATACAGGTGGGAATACTGGGGGTCCAGCGCGTCGAACTTTGCCTGTTCCGCCGCCGGGATGGTGCAGCCTTCGTCCTCAAAAATAAAGTGTGCACTGCCAATGACCACCCGCGTGCCGCCCACCCGGCTGGCAATGCCGTGCGCCACGATGTACTCCACCTCGGAGTGCATCTCTTCGTGAGAGATTCCCCGCTCCTTGGCAGAACGGACGACGGCGTTTGCCATGGAATGGGGGAAGTGCTCTTCCAGACAGGCGGCAAGCCGCAATACCTCCTGCTCCTCGCAGCCGGAGAAAGGCACCACCTGCACCACCTGCGGGGTGGCGCGAGTGAGGGTGCCGGTCTTATCGAACACGATGGTGTCCGCCTTTGCCAGCGCCTCCAGATACTTGCCGCCCTTTACGGTGATGTGGTATTCCCCGCACTCCCGCATGGCAGAAAGCACCGCCAGCGGCATGGAGAGCTTCAGTGCGCAGGAGAAGTCCACCATCAGGATGGAGATGGCGCGGGTGACGTTGCGGGTAAAGGCGTAGGTAGCCACCGTACCGGCAAGGCACCACGGCACCAGACGGTCGGCCAGCTGCAGTGCCCGGTTCTCGGTGCCGGACTTGAGCTTTTCCGATTCCTCGATCATGGCCACGATCTTATCGTAGCGGTTGGCGCCGCCCTCTGCCTTGGCCACAAGAACGCACTCGCCCTCTTCCACCACTGTTCCGGCGTAGACGGTAGCCCCGGTGGTCTTGCGCACCGGCATGGACTCGCCTGTTAAAGCGGCCTGATTGACCATGGCCTCGCCCTCCAGCACCATGCCGTCCAGCGGGATCATGTTGCCGGAACGCACCACCACTTCGTCCCCGGCGTGAACATGGGTCAACGGCACCAGCACTTCGCCCTGCGGGGTGCGCACCCAGACCTTATCCACGTTCAGCGCCATGCTGCGGGCAAGGTCGTCCAAGCTCTTTTTCCGCGTCCACTCCTCCAGCAGGCTGCCCACCGTCAGCAGGAACATCACCGAGCCTGC
>CAKSTO010000072.1 GCA_934501115.1 uncultured Faecalibacterium sp. | reverse complement strand
ATCCCCGCAGAGCACGCCCCGGCAGGAGCAGGATCCCGAGGCCGCCTGCGGCACCGACCGCCCCACCGCAGAACAGAAGAGCGCTCAAAACTGGCACAAGACCATTGCCGTGATCTGCACCATTCTGGGTGCTGTCTTCCTGTTTACCGGTGCGGGGGATCTGATCGACTGCCTGTTCGACTTTCCGGACTTCGACGATCTGCTCCCTGCATTGGCCACGACCATTGGCGGAGTCGGCGCACTGTGGACCGGTCTGCGGATGGATCGCACCCGCAAGCTGGAGCGCCGGCTGGACAAGATCGTGGGCGGCCGGGACAACATCCCCCTCGACGAGCTGTTCACTGCCGCCGGGGTGGACAGTGCCAAAGGCCGCGCTGCCGTGGAAAGCGCTATCTCACACGGTTATTTCGGCGCAGATGCCTACATCGACAACCGAACCAGCACCCTTGTGGTGCGGGGTGCCGCTCCCCAGCCGCCCAAAGCACCGGAACCGGCACCTGTACCGGATGACCCGTACGCAGCTCTGCTGCAGCAGCTGCGGCAGCGCAACAACGCCATTCCCGACCCGGTGATGACCGCCAAGATCGACCGTTTGGAGGTTGTCAGTGCCCGCATTTTTGAGCTGGCGAAAAAAGATCCCTGCAAAAAGGCGCAGCTGCAGAAGTTCATGGACTACTACCTGCCCACCGCCCTGAAGCTGCTGAACACCTATGCCAGCCTGTCCGTGCAGGATGTGCAGGGTGAGAACATCGCCGATGCCAAAAAGAACATCGAGCGTTCCATGGATCTTCTGGTCTCGGCCTTTGAGAACCAGCTGGACAAGCTGTTCCAGTCCGATGCGCTGGATGTCTCCGCCGATGTGGCAGCACTGGAAGGAATGCTGAACATGGACGGCCTGACCGGAAGCGATTTTGCAAAATGACACACAAGGAGGAGAAGGGTGCCGCCCTTCTCCTTTTCTTTTTCAAAGCTCAAATCTCCATGTGCGGCAGCATCCGCTCCATCTTTGACCGCGCAGCAATTCGCAAGCGATTTCAACAATGATTTTTCAAAAGGCAGAGCGATTTTATTTTATTTGTCCGAAAGCTATGTCGGCTGTAATTCGGTTCTTTTTGCAACTTTTCATTGAGACGCAACAATAACACATGGTTTTTTGCGGTCAGATTTTATATTATAGGGTCAGAAGACTGCGGCGTTACTGTGTATGCCGCACCGCATCTGATCCAACCCGCTCAAAAGGAGGATAACCCTATGATGAAATCTGTTTCTGCATGGAAGCAGGAGCTGGCCGACGGCGTCCATGCCGCCCGTCTGGCCTCGCTCTATTGCTGCGCACCCGAAGAGACCCCTGTGCAGGCTGCCCGCTACGAAGCCGTCCTGAACGGCCTGGAGTCCACCTTTGGTGCTCATGCTGAGGCCGGTCTTTACAGCGCCCCCGGCCGCACTGAGATCGGAGGCAACCACACCGACCATCAGCACGGGCGCGTGCTGGCCGGCAGCGTGAACATTGATATGATCGCCGCCGCAGCCCCCAACACCCTGAACCAGCTGCGCGTCCAGAGCGAGGGCTACGACCTGTGCGTCATCGACCTCGGCGACCTGACCGCCCATAAGGAAGAAGAGAACACCACCATCTCTTTGCTGCGCGGCGAATGTGAAGCCTTCCGCCAGCGGGGCGCAAAGCTGTCCGGTCTGGATGTGTATGTGGCTTCCAATGTGCCCAAGGGCAGCGGCGTATCCTCTTCTGCCGCATTTGAAGTGCTGACCGGCGTCATCCTGAACGACTGCTTCATGGAGGAAAAGGTCTCCCCCATCGAGATCGCGCAGATCGGCCAGTGGGCTGAGAATGTTTACTTCGGCAAACCCTGCGGTCTGATGGATCAGATGGCTTCCAGCGTGGGCAACATCATCACCATTGATTTTGCCGACCCCGCTCACCCCGATGTGCAGCCGGTGATGGTAGATTTTTCCAAGGCAGGCCTTGCGCTGTGCATTCTGGACTCCTGCGCCGACCATGCCGACCTGACCGATGAATATGCCGCCGTCCCGGCCGAGTGCCGCGCCGTGGCTGCGGTCTGCGGCGGTGAAGTGCTGCGGGAGGTGCCCTTTGAGACCTTCCTTGCCAAGCTGCCCGAGTGCCGCAGGCAGTGCGGTGACCGCGCCGTGCTGCGTGCCTTCCATATTTACGCCGACAACGACCGTGTTGCAAAACAGGTCGCCGCTCTGCGCGAGGGCGACTTCGGCACCTTCCTGCGTCTGGTCAGCGAATCCGGCAACAGCAGCTGGGAGTACCTGCAGAACGTCATCCCCGCAGGTTACAAAGAGCATCAGGAAATGGGCGTGACCATTGCCGCCGCAAAGCACTATCTGCACGGCAAGGGCGCGGTGCGCGTCCATGGCGGCGGCTTCGCCGGCACTGCGCAGGCCTTTGTGCCGGTGGAGATGCTGAGCGAGTTCAAGCAGAACATGGAGGCCATTCTGGGTAAGGGACGCTGCCATGTTCTGAGCATCCGTCCGGAAGGAGGTGCCGTCCTGTGATCTCTACCGCCATTCAGCAGCTCGTCAACTACGGGCTGGACACCGGGCTTATCCTGCCCGACGACGAGATCTATATCCGCAACCAGCTGCTTATGACCATGCAGCTGGACGATTTTACCGCCCCCGAGGGCGAGGTGTGCTACACCGACCTCGAAAGCATCCTGAAAACACTGCTGGACGATGCCGTTGCCCGCGGCGTGTGCCCGGACAATTCCACTGCACGCGACCTGTTCGACACCAAGCTCATGGGTGTGCTGACCCCGCGCCCCAGCATCGTGCGTGCCAACTTTGAGGAGCGCTACGAAAACGAGGGGCCGCAGGCGGCTACCGACTGGTTCTACAAATTCAGTCAGGATACCGATTACATCCGCCGCTACCGCATCAAGCGGGATCTGAAATGGGTCACCCGAACGGACTATGGCGATCTGGATATCACCATCAACCTGTCCAAGCCGGAAAAAGACCCCAAGGCCATCGCCGCCGCAAAGCTGGCACCACAGAGCGCCTACCCCAAGTGCCAGCTCTGCGCTGAGAACGAGGGCTACGCCGGCCGCATGAACCACCCCGCCCGCGAGAACCACCGCATCATCCCGCTCACCATCAACGACAGCGCGTGGAACCTGCAGTACAGCCCTTATGTCTACTACAACGAGCACTGCATCGTATTCAACAGCCAGCACACCCCCATGAAGATCGAGCGGGCGACCTTCCGCAAGCTGCTGGATTTTGTGGGGCTGTTCCCTCACTATTTCGTGGGCAGCAATGCCGACCTGCCCATCGTGGGCGGCAGCATCCTGAGCCACGACCACTTTCAGGGCGGCCACTATGAGTTTGCCATGGCCAAAGCGCCCATCGAAAAGAAGTGGGTATTCCCCGGCTTTGAGGATGTGGAAGCCGGCATCGTGCACTGGCCGATGAGCTGCATCCGTCTGACAAGTGAGGACGATGCCCGCCTTGTGGATCTGGCAGACAAGATCCT
Organism: uncultured Faecalibacterium sp.; assembly: GCA_934501115.1. Lineage (GTDB taxonomy): Bacteria > Bacillota > Clostridia > Oscillospirales > Ruminococcaceae > Faecalibacterium. The sequence continues at coordinate 2,139 of CAKSTO010000072.1, read as the reverse complement.
GACTGCATGGCGCGGCTACTCCGACGAGAGCTGCTTCATTTTTGCCGAGACGGATGGCGAACCCCACAACACCATCACCCCCATCGCACGGATGCGGAACGGCAAATATCAGCTGGATCTGGTGCTCCGCAACAACATTACCACCCCGGAGCATCCGCTGGGCGTGTTCCACCCCCATGCGGCGCTGCACCACATCAAAAAGGAAAACATTGGCCTGATCGAGGTCATGGGTCTGGCTGTGCTGCCCAGCCGCCTGAAAAAGGAGATGGCCGAGCTGGCCGACATGCTGGTGCAGCATGTGCCCGCTGCCCGGTACCCTGAGGAGCTGCAAAAGCATGCCGAGTGGGCAGAAAGCATCCTTGCCCGCCACCCGGAGCTGAACGCGGACAATGTGCACGCCATCCTGCAGGATGAGATCGGCCATGTATTCGCCGAGGTACTCACCGACGCCGGCGTTTACAAGCTGGACGAGGCCGGCCGCGCAGGCTTTGAGCGTTTCCTCGCAAGTGTAATGTGACCCTGTAAAATGCTTACCGATTCATCTTGTTTGAAAAACGCTATGTGCTTATCTTCCAGATCGTAGATCATACGGTTTATGCAGATGATGTGGTAGATTGCAGACAGGATTACGGCTGGCTCACCCGATGATCCAAAAAGGCGGCGGCTTCCCTTGTCATGGGAGGTCACCGCCTTTTCCGTTATCTTACAGCCTGTTTCAGCCGCTCCAGATCTTCTGCATCCGGGTGAGAAAGAGCCTTGTCGAAATTCTCGATCATTGCGTCCAGATTGGGCAGATGAAGCGGTTGTTTTTTCATGTTCTCATATCGCTGGCGTACCGACATCGGCATCTTTCCCTGACACATGAAGCTGCCGATCACCGTGTTGCTGCTGTGCAGATCTTTCTGCACGGCTTTCAGGATCTTGTTAAAATATTCTTCGCTGCCGCCAAAACCTGCGGTACCAAACAAAAACACCTGTTTTCCACGCAGCTGCTTCAAAAAGGCCGACGAACCTTCATCCGCTTTTCCCTTGTCCGTCCAGAAGCCCACATAAAGGGTGTCCGCTTCCATGGCGGCAGGGTTCGGGATGCCAAAATAACAGCAATCTTCCTGTGGAAGGCAGCTGTGCAGCGTATCTGCCAGCAATTCCGTATTGCCTGTTTTACTGCTGAATACGATTGCGTAACTCATAGCTTCTCCTTTGGAGCCGTTGGCTCTCTTTGGTCACAACATTCGTTGGGGGTTGTATCGGAACCGCCTGCAAAAAGCTCGAAAACGGTGCAGGCGAAGCAATGCAGCCCCCGAAAATCGGCTTCAACAAAAAGAAAAGCACCATACTTCCTACGAAGTACCGTGCTTTTTTGGTGGAGAATACCGGGATCGAACCGGTGACCTCTTGCATGCCATGCAAGCGCTCTCCCGAACGGTATCGAAACACACCCCCACACGAAAGTGTGGGAACGGGCTTAATATCGCGTTGATACGTTCTATCCGCCAAAAAAGTCCACAGCTGCATCCTACTTCCAGGAATCATGCTCCGCCTACAAGGCAATTTTACCACCCAATTTTTAAGTGTGTCAATGGGTTTTGCTCAGAGAGAAGGTCATTTACGAGAAAAGTTTTTTCTGACAGCTTACTTAGCGCAATTTTGATTTTACACATCAAAGTTGCGCTTTTTATTTTTCCCAAAAGTATTGACAAGGAGGTTTTCTCAACGATGCCGATGTATTTTTGCTGTTTTTTATCCATGAACCAACCGCATGACCCTTGACTACTTCTACGGACAAGCCGGAGAGCTGTTTTCGTTCTACCGCATTCCAAAGGCTCTTTTTCAGGAGCCACGGTTCCAGAGCCTGTCCACGGATGCCAAAACCCTATATGGTATCCTGCTGGATCGCATGAGCCTATCCGTGAAAAACGGCTGGCTGGACAAGCAGAACCGGGTGTTTATCCTCTTCACGATAGAGGATGTCAAGAGGGTATTGTGTTGCGCAGACAACAAAGCGACCAAGTTGCTCCGGGAACTTGAAAAGTTTGGTCTGATTGAACGAAAACGCCGAGGGCAGGGAAAGCCAAGTTTGGTGTATGTGAAAAACTTTTCGGCAGAATCTTCAAAAGAGAGTGTCAAGAATCGTGATAA
>CAKSTO010000071.1 GCA_934501115.1 uncultured Faecalibacterium sp. | reverse complement strand
ATAGCGCAGTTGGTAGCGCGCCTCGTTCGGGACGAGGAGGCCGTGGGTTCAAATCCCGCTGCTCCGACCAAAAAAGCCTGATACACATTCGTGTATCAGGCTTTTTTATTTGTCGGAGCGCGGGATTTGAACAGGACGGCGGTGCAGAGCACCGCAATCAAAGCCCCAGTGGGGCTTTGATGAGTCCGCGGGTCCCAATGCGTAGGAACGTCAAAAAGTAGTGCATGCCGCTGCAGGTCGGAGCGCGGGATTTGAACAGGACGGCGGTGCAGAGCACCGCAATCAAAGCCCCAGTGGGGCTTTGATTAGTCCGCGGGTCCCAATGCGTAGGAACGTCAAAAAGTAGTGCATGCCGCTGCAGGTCGGAGCAGCAGATTTTGAATAGGACGGCGGTGCAGAGCACCGCAATCAAGGCCCCAGTGGGGCTTTGATGAGTCCGCGGGTCCCAATGCGTAGGAATGTCAAGTAGTACATGCCACTACGGGTCGGAGCGCGGGATTTGCAACAGCGACGCCCGCGGACGGCTCAGCCTCTCCAGCCGCGGGCGGAGGGATCCAGCATCTCGGCGGCCGAATAGATCAGGGCATTGCAGATGGCGGCGGCAACGTTGCTGCCGCCCTTGCGTCCCATGGCGGCGATGGCGGGCACGCCGTATCGTTCACAGGCAGCAAAAAGGATCTCCTTGCTCTCCACCACATTCACAAAGCCCACAGGAACGCCGATGACAAGGGCGGGCCGCAGACCGGCTTCCAGCTGCTCTGCGATGGTCAGCAGAGCAGTGGGGGCATTGCCGATGGCAAGAATGGCGCCCGGGCGCTCCTGCGCAGCCCGGTGCATGGCAGCCACGGCGCGGGTGGTGCCCGCCTGCTTTGCAGCCTCGGCCACAGCGGGGTCGGCCATGTAGCAAACGGCTTCGCAGCCCAGCTTTGCAAGACCCGGCTTTGAGATGCCTGCCAGCGCCATGTTGGTGTCGGTGACGATGGATACACCTGCCTGCAGCGCCTTGACGGCAGCCCCCACCGCGCCGGGGGTGAAGCGCAGATTCTTTGCGTAGTCAAAGTCGGCGGTAGTATGGACGACCCGTTTGACCACTGCAGCCGTCTCCGGCGGAGGCGCCAGCCCCAGATCTTCCAGCTCCCTTGTAATGATGGAGAGGCTCGTGCGTTCAATGTCGGCGGGCAGATGATGCTGCGGGGTCATAGGCATTCTCCTTTCGCCGCGGCAAGTCCCATTGCGGCGTAGACGGCATCCATGTCCAAAGCCGCCCGCACCCCGTCGGCCAGCAGGTCAAACTGTTGTTGACGGTACTGTTCCATGGGGATGAGGCTGGCCCCGGCCGGGTCGATGCCTTTTGCCCGGCACAAAAATACAGTGAGCTTTTCGGTCAGTTCGCCGGTATCAAACAGACCGTGCAGGTAGGTGCCGAACACGTTGCCCTGCACACAGCCCTCCGGCGTGCCGTCTGCAAGGGTGCAGAACGCTTTGCCGCGCACCTCAGTGCGTCCGGCATGGATCTCATAACCGGTGAGCTTTGCACCGGCAAAAGACCCGGCAGAGGCCACGGCTTTGGTCTGAGTCAGGTGCTTTTCAGGAGTAAACACCGTAGAGATGGGCAGCAGCCCCAGCCCTTGCAGAGTGCAGGGCGTGCCGCTTTCCTCGCCATGCGGGTCAGAGAGAGTCTCACCCAGCATCTGATAGCCGCCGCATACGCCCAGCACCGGCGTGCCGGCTGCCGCCAGCTTGAGTACGGCCGCTTCCAGCCCGCTCTGCCGCAGCCAGCGCAGATCATCCATGGTGTTTTTGGTGCCGGGCAGGATGACAAGGTCGGGTGCACCCAGCTGACGGGTGTTCTGCACATAACGCACACCCAGCAGCGGGTGCTGCTCCAGCGGGATGAAGTCGGTAAAATTGGACACATGCGGCAGACGGAGGATGGCGAGATCCAGAGGCTTGACGGCAGGCCTTGTGCCCAGACGATCCGAGAGAGAATCCTCGTCCTCGATCTCCACCCGCAGATACGGCACTACGCCCACTACGGGCAGCTGCGTTTTTTCTTCCAGCATAGCAAGGCCGGGCCGCAGGATCTCCACATCGCCCCGGAACTTGTTGATGATGAGCCCCTTGATGCGGGCGCGCTCATCCGCTTCCAGCAGCTCTACGGTGCCGTACAGCTGTGCAAACACGCCGCCCCGGTCGATATCGCCTGCCAGCAGCACCGGCGCATCCACCAGCTTTGCAAGACCCATGTTGACGATGTCATCTGCCTTCAGATTGATCTCGGCGGGGCTGCCTGCGCCTTCGATGACGATGATGTCGTTCTCGGCGGCAAGGCTGTTGTAGGCTTCCAGAATATCCGGGATGAGGCTGCGCTTCATTTTGAAATAATCGGAAGCGGACATCTGACCTCTGGCTCTGCCATTCACGATGACCTGACTGCCCACGTCACTGCTGGGTTTGAGCAGGATGGGATTCATGCGCACATCCGGTTCTGCGCCCGCCGCCTGCGCCTGCACTACCTGCGCCCGACCCATCTCGGCACCGTCCCGGGTGACAAAGCTGTTCAGAGCCATGTTCTGACTTTTGAAAGGGGCGACCCGATAGCCGTCCTGTGCAAAAATGCGGCACAGCGCCGCACACAGCAGGCTTTTGCCTGCACCGCTCATGGTGCCCTGCACCATAATGCATTTTGCTTTGCTCATTGCGTCACCTCCGGCAGGGTCTCGGCCAGCAGCGCAAGCAGCTGCCGGTTTTCGGTCTCGGTGCGCACGGCGGTGCGATACCATCCGGCGTCCAGCCCCGGATAGTTGCCGCAGCCGCGCAGTACTGCACCTTTCTGCCGCAGTGCATTCCCCAATGCTTCGGGAGCCTGAAACAGCAGATAGTTTGCCCGTCCCTCGATCACCCGCAGACCCAGCGCCCGCAGGCCGGTTGCCAGCACGGGTCGCTGTGCTTCAATCAATGCACGCACCTGCGCCACATATTCCGTCTCGTCCAGTGCGGCGATGCCTGCGGTCTGTGCAAGGCTGGACACTGCCCACGGCTGGCCTGCTGCCTGCATCCGGGCAAGACGGCCTTCGTCCGCACACAGGCAATAGCCCAGCCGGACGCCCGCCATGCCGTAGAGCTTGGTGAAGGCTTTCAGGACAACAAGATGACTGCTGGTGCTCAGCAGCCGCTTTGCGGAAAGGCTCTGCCCTTCGGGCAGAAAATCCAGAAAACATTCGTCCACGGCCAGCACCGCGCCCACAGCCTCGCACCTGTGCAGTAGAGCCTCCACAAGGGCAGGCTCTGCCAGCTGGCCGGTGGGGTTGTTGGGCTGACAGAGGAACACCAGATCGATGCCCGGGTGCACTGCATCGAGGATGGCGTCCGTCACCGCAAAATCGTTTTTCTCCTGCAAAAAATGCCGCTCTACCGTGCATCCTGCGGCTTCCAGCGCCGTGGCGTACTCGGCAAAGGTGGGGGCTGTCACAAGAGCAGTGCGGGGCTTTTCGGCCAGCACCAGCCGGAAGATGAGGTCTGCTGCGCCGTTGCCGCAGAGCAGCCATTCAGCTGGCACCCCCTCAGCCGCAGCCAGCTTTGCCCGCAGAGCCCGGCACAGCGGGTCGGGGTAGCGGTCGGCCGTGGCAAGGGATGCCGTAATGGCCTTTGCTACGCCCCCGGGCAGACCCAGCGGGCTGACATTGGCCGAAAAATCCAGCGGGTCGCGGCCAAACTCGGCGCGGTAGCCCGCCCAGTCGCCGCCATGGGTCAATTGTTTCATGCAAGGAACCCCCGTATTGCTGCACCCCATGCCAGCGCAAAGCCGCTTGCCACATACATCATGCGGTTGGCGCGCAGGATGTCCTGCGGCTCAATGGGGCGCAGGGCGTCGCCGATGGTGGGCTTTGGGTAATATTCGCCAAAATAGTAAGCCGGGCCGGCCAGCTGTACGCCCAGTGCACCGGCACAGGCGCTTTCGGTCTGGGCGCTGTTGGGGCTGGCGTGGCAGTGCCGGTCCCGACGCCAGATGCACCACGCACCTTTGGCATCGTTTCCGGTAAAGGCCGCAGCCGCCACCCACAAAAGGGCGGCAAGGCGGCTGGGGATGTAGTTGGCCACATCGTCCAGCTTCGCGGCTGCGCGGCCAAAATAAAGGTACTTCTCGTTCTTGTAGCCCAGCATGCTGTCCATGGTATTGATGGCTTTGTAGGTCAGCGCCAGCGGTGCCCCGCCGATGAGCATATACAGCAGCGGGGCAATGACGCCGTCGCTGGCATTTTCGGCCACCGTTTCCACCGCAGCCTTGGTCACGCCCTCGGCGGTGAGCGCGTCAGTATCGCGCCCCACGATGCGGCTCACGGCTTTGCGGGCAGCGGGCAGGTCGTTTTTTTTCAGCTGGGCATATACATTGGTGCTCTCCTGCGCAAGCCCTTTAGCGGCAAGTGCCTGTCCGCACCAGAACATCTGCACAGCAAGACCCAGCCACGGGCTGAGCTTTGCCGCTGCCAGACACACAAGGCTCGTGACCAGAAAAGTGCCCACCGGCAGGCAGAACGCCGTCACGGCACCGCCAAGCAGCTCTCCCTGCGGGGTGCCGGGCAGGCGGGCGCGCAGGAACTTTTCCAGCCGGGAGATGCATCTGCCCATGAGCACCACCGGGTGCGGCAGCCATGCCGGGTCGCCGAAGAGCGCATCCAGCACAAAGCCGCCGACAACTGCCTGAAGGATCATGCTCTGCTCTCCTTTGTGTACTGGACGGTCTTTACGAGATACAGCAGATGCTTTTCTGTCCAGTCCTTTGCATCCAGCACAAAGCCGCCCGCGTTGGGCCCGCACCATGCGTAGTAGTCCCTGCGGGGGACGGCAAACCGCTCCATGGCAGCCATCTGGGTGCCGCCGTGAGCCAGAATGACCAGCCGCTCTTCGCCTGCGGCAAGGGCTTTATCGATCAGTTCTGCCACGGTGCGGCAGATGCGGTCTGAAAAATCCGTCTTGCGCTCTCCGTCCGGGCAGGGGCTTTCGCAGTTGGCCTTCACCCATGCCTGATACTCGGGGTCCTTTTCCATCTCGATGAAATTGCGGCCCTCAAAGCTGCCAAAGCACATCTCTTTCAGGCCGTCCACCGGCACGAGCTTTGCCTCCGGGAACAGGATGCGCGCCGTCTGGCTGGTGCGCTGCAGGGTGGAAACGTAGACCACATCGGGGTCAAAATCTGCCCGGCGCAGCTGGGCAGCGCCTTCGGGGGAGAGCGGGATGTCGCGCTGGCCCTGATAACGCTTCTGGGCGTTATATTCGGTCTGGCCATGACGCAGAAGATAGATCAGCATTGAGGTAATTCTCCTTTCAAAACCGTTGGGATGCCGCAGAACATCTGCACAACGCACTCTGCCCGTGCGGCCAGCAGGCAGGCAAGCCTGCCCGCCGCCTCGCGGCTGGCACGCTGTCTGGCGTCCATCGGCACAACACCGCCGCCTACCTCGGTGGCGATGAGGATCTCGTATTCAGAAGCAAGGCGGTCTGCCAGCCGTTCCAGTGCCTCGCGGTCGGCGGCATCTGCCGCCAGCTGCTGCACATCGGCCAGCGCCTTGCCGGGAAGCGTTTGCGCAAAGGTGCGCTTGCCGCTGTAGAGCGGCCCGGTGATAAAGATCATAGCAGTCCTCCCCACTGGCAGGCGCACAGCGCCGCCAGCATCCAGAGCTCGGCCTTTTGCAAAAACCACCCGGCAAGGTCGCCGGTGATGCCGCCGAACTG
>CAKSTO010000070.1 GCA_934501115.1 uncultured Faecalibacterium sp. | reverse complement strand
AAGATGTATATGAAGAACTTCGGCGAGTTCTACGACGACCAGATCAGCCACGCAAGCTGCATCCTGCTCAGCCGCACCCAGACCGCCAGCGAGGAAAAGATCGCCGCTGCAGTCGCCCTGCTGCGCGAGAAGAACCCCACCGCTACCATCGTGACCACCGCATGGGACGAGCTGACCGGTGAGCAGATCCTGAAGGCCATGTCCACCAAGGACGACTTCAAGGCAGAGCTGATCGCCATGGCTGCAAAGGCCAACGAAGAGCACGCCCACGAGGACGAGGAAGAAGAGCACCACCATCATCACGATGACGAGAACGGTGTGTGCAGCTGCGGCCACCATCACGACCACGATGATGATGACGAGGATGAGCACGAGCATCACCACGATCACGACGAGGATGATGACCACGATGAGCATGAGCACCATCATGATGACCACGACCATTGCTGCTGCGGCCACCATCACGACCACGATGACGACGATGACGAGGACGAGCACGAGCATCATCACGACCATGACGGCCACTGCTGCTGCGGCCATCACCATCATCATGACCACGACGCCGACGAGGTGTTCACCAGCTGGGGCGTCGAGACGGCCCGCAAGTTCACCAAGGCAGAAGTGGAGCACGCCCTCACCGAGCTGGATACCGGCAATTACGGCATGATCCTGCGCAGCAAGGGCATCGTGAACGGCGGCGCAGACGGCTGGCTGGAGTTCGACTATGTGCCCGGCGAGTGGGAAGTGCGCGCCCGCGGTGCAGATGTGGGCGGCAAGCTGGTGGTCATCGGCTCCAAGCTGAACGAAAAGGCCATTGCAGAGCTGTTCGGCTGCTGAACTCCTTCAGTCAAACCCTAACGGGTTTGCCAGCTCCCTCAGAGAGGGAGCCTGATTGGATAATGATTTTTTAAGGAGAAACCATTCCTATGGCAAAAGAAATTCCGGTCTACCTGTTTGTGGGCTTTCTGGAAAGCGGCAAGACCAAATTCATTCAGGAGACCTTTGAAGACCCCAACTTTGACTCCGGCGACAAGACCCTGCTGCTGATCTGCGAGGAGGGCGAAGAAGAGTATAATCCCAAAAAGTTCGCCTTTCCCGGCGTGACCGTCAAGGTGCTGGAGGACAAGGCCGAGCTGAACCCGCAGAACCTGCTCAAGCTGGAAAAGGAATCCGGCGCAGGCCGCGTGGTCATTGAGTACAACGGCATGTGGCTGCTGCAGGATCTGGCCGAAGCTCTGCCCGAGAGCTGGATCGTGTACCAGTGCATCGCCACCGCCGACGGCACCACCGCCCTGACCTACGCCCGCGACAACTCCATGCGCAGCCTGCTGCTGGACAAGATCGCCCGCAGTGAGCTGATCGTGTTCAACCGCGCCGAAGCCGTGAACAACGACGCCGCCCGTCAGGAGCTGCACAAGCTGGTGCGTCAGGCTTCCCGCAAGTGCGACATCGCCTACGAGTTTGCCGACGGCAGCGTGGCCTACGACGATATCCCCGACCCGCTGCCCTTTGACATCAACGCGGACATCATCGACATTCCGGATGACGATTTCGGCATCTGGTATATGGACTGTCAGGACGAGCCCCAGAAGTACACCGGCAAAACGGTCAAATTCCTTGCACAGGTGTGCCAGACCAATCGTGCCGGCAAGAACAGCTTCGTGCCGGGCCGTTTCGCCATGACCTGCTGCGTGCAGGACATCCAGTTCGTGGGCTTCCCCTGCAGCTACGATGGCTACAAGGCGCTGGAGCAGCGCGCATGGGTGCGGGTGACCGCAAAGGTAGGCTACAAGTTCCACAACATCTACCGCGGCAAAGGCCCGGTGCTCACCGCTGTGTCGGTGGAACCCGCCGAAAAGCCGCTGGAAGATGTCGTAACATTCTCTTGATCTGATCTTTATAAGGAGGTTCTGGCATGAAAGCTCTGTATCGTATTCTGGGCACGGCTCTGGCCGTTGCCGCCACCGGTGCTGCCATCGTGGTGCTGGACAAGATCCTGAATCAGAAAGACCCGCTCCATGTGGAAGAGGTCGAATTCCCCGAAGAGGCTGAGCAGGACGCCGAAGAGGCAGAAAAGGCCGCCGAGGCTTACGCCGAGGGCGAGGCAAAGGCGGCAGATGAGGCCAATGCAGAGGCCGCTGCCGCCGAAACCCCGGAAGCGGCTGCCGAACCTGCTGCCCAGCCCGCCGAAGAAGCCGCTGCCCCGGAAGCGCCCGCAGAGGACGGCGAGAAGCCGGTCTGCGACCCGGAAGCTCCCAACCCGAACCCCGTGGAGGCCGGCCCCGCCGTGGCTCCCAAAGACGAGAGCGGAAAATTCGATCCCACCAAGATCGCTGAAGCCAGTGACTTTGGCGACTGGGAAGAACAGGGCTGCAAAGGATAACATATGACTAGAAAAGGGACGATGTGATGTTCACATCGTCCCTTTTTTGTTATTGTCCTCTTGCCAGCTGCTGCAGCTTTTTCCTGTCCAGCACCTGCACGCCGCCCCGGAACAGCCGCACCCAGCCCTCCTGTGCAAAGTATTTCAGCATCCGACTCACCACCTCGCGGGCAGAGCCCATATACTTTGCCATCTGGTCGTGAGTCATGCGCACCTCATCACCACCGGTCTTGGCCAGCTCGTCGGTGAGAAAAATGGCAAGCCTGCGGTCTGCGCTCATGAACAGCACCTGCTGCATGGTCCACATGCTGTCGGAAAAGCGCTCTGCCGTCATCTGATAGGCGTAGCAGCGCACATGCACGTTCTGCTGCATCAGCCTGCGGAAGATGCCCGCGCTGATGCAGCAGGCTTCGGTGTCCTCTTCAGCGTCGATATAGAGGTCGATGTTCACCGAGTCCATCACGCAGGACGCCGACAGGATGCATACCTCCCCGCCAAACAGTCGGTAAAGAGTCACATCCCGCCCGTCCTCCGAAAGCAGGTACGCCCGCAGCTGGCCTGAGCGCAGCAGCAGGATGCCCACACAGCTTTCCAGCGGGCTGTGCACCCGGGCACCCTTTGCATAGTGCACCGGGCGGGTGTAGCGGCAGAGCATCTCCTGCTCCTCCGGCGTCAGGTCGTTCCAGAAGGGAAAACCGCAGGCCAGACAGCTGCGATGATCGGTCGTTTTTTCCTGCATCTCTGTTACCCTTTCCGCAGAGCTTTGACCGCCTCGGTCGCAGCCTGTGCGCCCTCATACACAGCCTTTGCCACCTGCAGCAGCCCGCCGGTGCAGTCGCCCGCCGCATACAAGCCGGGCACGGTGGTCTGCATTCCGGCATCCACAACGATGCGGTTCCCATCCACCTCTGCGCCGATCTTCCGAGCCAGCGCCGTACTGCCTGCCACGCCCAGCGCCACAAACACGCCGCTCACCGCAAGCGTCTCCCCGCCCGGGAGCTGCACGCCGGTGACAACGGTTTCGCCCAGAACAGCCTCCACGGCCTGCGGGCAGACACGCACCTCCGGCGGGAACGCCGCCGTCAGCGGTGCACCGTTGGTCAGCAGGGTGACGCTGCGCACCACCGGCAGCAGCGCCTGCACCTCGTGCAGGGCATACTCGCCGCTGCCCAGCACCGCCACATCCCTGCCACGGTAGAAAAAGGCATCGCAGGCGGCGCAATAGCTCACGCCGTGCCCCTCCAGCCCGGCAAGCCCCGGGATGCGCGGCACCGCCCGGGATGCGCCCGTGGCCAGAATGACGGCGTCCGCAGGGTAATCTTTGTCAAGTGTTTCTACCGTAAGTTGATCCGTATAGGTCAGACCCACCGCTTCGGCCGTGACGAACCGCACACCCAGACGTCTGGCGTTTTCGATGCTGCGGCGTTCCAGCTCCGCACCGGAAACGGGCTCGGCGAAGCCGTAGTAGTTTTCAATTTTTTCGGCGCGGTCAAGGGCACCGGGGCCTTTGGTGAGCACGGTGGTGCTCACACCGGCGCGGACAGCGTACAGTGCAGCGGAAATGCCCGCCGGGCCGGAACCGACGATCACAATGTTGGGCATGGGAACCCCTCCTTCGGATAGATGCATTTTTCTATAGGATACACCAATTTTCAAAAAAATTCTGTGACCGGGTCGCAAAGCATCGGTTTTCACCCGCCAAGAGCTGCAGCCCGGCTGTCTGTATGAGAAATGCGGGTTGCCCGATGCACAAACGCGCTGTCGTACAGGAATCTTCCTGCGCGGCAGCGCGCTTTTAATATGGTTTTCAGAATACCAGCTGCACCAGCAGCACGTAGCACAGCGTACCACCCGCCACGCTGAGCAGGGTCTCGTGCTTCCACCTGTGCAGACCTGCCGTCACCAGCAGGGCGATGGCCTCCGGAATGCCGCGGCTGCCCGCAAAGGGAGTGACGCTTTTCAGGCAGTAGACGATCAGCATCCCGAAAATGGCGGCAGGCAGCACCCGCCCCAGATACCGCACCACCTCCGGCGGCTGCTGATCCTTGGAAGAGAACACCACAAAGGGCAGAAAACGGGTGATCATGGTCGCCGCGGTGCCCATGGCAATGGTGATAAAGATCTGTGCGGTGGTCATACGCCGACGCCCTCCCTCGCTTTGCTTTTGTCTGCGCCATCGGCCTTTTCAATGGGCTTGCGCAGAGCCAGCAGCAGGATCAGGATGCAGCCCATGGAGGGCAGCAGAAAGCTGCCGGAGCCAAAAACGGTCAGGCACACCAGCGGAGCTGCAAGGCCGATGAGGGCGCTGTAGTGCTGCTTTTCCTTCTCCCACTGATTGAGGAAAATCACCGCGAACATGGCGGTCATCACAAAGTCCACGCCTTCGGTGCTGAAGGGCAGCACCGTGCCCACCACGGCGCCGAGCCCAGCGCTTGCCACCCAGTAAAACTGATCCAGCAGGGTGATGAAGAACATGAACCAGCCCTTGTCCACCCCTTCCGGCGGTTCGGCCGAGCAGGTGATGGAAAAGGTCTCGTCGCTCATGGCAAAGATCATATAAAAGCTGCGCAGGCCATAGCCCTTGTAGCGCTCCAGCATGGCTAGACCGTAAAACAGGTGCCGCGCCTGGATCATCAGTGCCATCAAAAAGGCCGAAAGCGGTGAGAATGCCCCCAGCAGCAGGCTTGCCAGCACAAATTCCAGCGACCCGCCATAAACCACCGTACCCATGAGCATGGGCATCCACACCGGCAGCCCCAGTGACTGCACGTAGATGCCGTAGCCCAGCCCCAGCACAAAATATCCAGCCAGAACCGGGATGGTTCTGGGCGCAGCAGCACACAGAGCCGGCCAGACGAGGCCGTGCTGTTTTGTCAGGCTTTTTGTATGTTCCATTGGTCTCCCCTCAAAATGCAGCATCCGCTTTTCTGCATCAAACCCACATCTCTGATATGTATATTGTTCTTATTATATCAGGTCCTGCGGTTTTTGCAAGATATTCTCTGCCGCCGTCTTCGGCGCAACGACAGATATTTCATTGCAATTTTGTGCAGTTTTGAAAGAATCCAAAGTGTTCCGGATCCGCCTTTGTGCTGCGGCTCAAAGGAAAAATGAAATATTTTTTCATGCCGAATCCTGCGCTCCGGAGGCGTTTTGTGCACGAAAAACAAAAATGTTGCACATTCATGGAGGCAGTATATGGACTTTTGAGTGAGAATTATGAAAAAAGTTCAGAAACTATGGCTTTTTTGTTTTGAATATGTTAAAATACCGTTAAGGAAAGATCGGCGGTGTGCAACCGGCACCGCCATCGACACAAACATTTCTTAAGGAGGAATGTGCTTTATGATGAAGTATCTCCAGAAACTGGGCAAAGCTCTGATGCTTCCCGTCGCTGTGCTGCCGATCTGCGGCATCCTGATGGGTCTTGGTTATGCCCTTGCTCCGGGCGTCATGGGCGTGCCCGGTGCTGCAACTTCCGGTGCAGCTTACACCGTTGGCTTCCTGCTGGTCAAGGCAGGCGGCGCTCTGATCGATAACATGGCATGGCTGTTTGCCATTGGTGCCGCTGTCGGCCTTGCTGACAACGACGGCACCGCAGGTCTGGCCGGTCTGGTCAGCTTCCTGATGATGCAGCAGCTGCTGAACCCCGGCGTGGTCAGCATGGTGCG
>CAKSTO010000069.1 GCA_934501115.1 uncultured Faecalibacterium sp. | reverse complement strand
ATGGGCGCATAGGCCACCATGCGCAGCAGCATGACGCAGACGAACTGCACCTGCTGGATGTCGTTGGTGGTGCGGGTAATGAGGGATGCGGTGGAGAAATTCTCGATCTCTGCATTGGAGAACCCGATGACGCTGGCAAAGGTCTCCCGGCGCAGGTCGCGTCCAATGGCGGCGGACACGCGGGAGGCAAGGAAGCCCACTGCGATGGACACGGCCGCCATCAGCAGGGTGAGACCCAGCATCTGGCCGCCTACGCGGTAAAGGTAGCGCATCTGCACATCGTGGGCGACGCCCTGTGCCTCGTATTCCAGCTGCACCAGCAGCATGGACTGGCTCTTAAGATTTTCCATCAGGGTATCATCCAGACTGGAAAAAGCACCGGCCAACTGCTGCTGGATGGCATCGCGGGTAAAGCCGGGCATCTGGCTCATGGCGGCAAGCTGGGTGCACACGGTGTCCAGATCCTCGGCAGTGGGGGTGACGCTCTCTGTCTCGGTGGCGGCAGCTTCTGTGCGAGCCGCCTGCATGTCGGCAAGGCTGGTCATGCCCATGGTGTTCTGCCCGGCGGGGGCGTTCGCTGCCTGCGCGGCGGCCATATACAGCACGATGTCCGGCGTGGTGATGGCATCCTCCAGAGAAGCACGCTCGTCGCCGGTCAGGTTGCTGCGCAGCTTCAGAACGCCGTCGTCCTGAAGATAGTACCCATAGGCATTCTGGAGCGCATTGGCGTCCTCTTCGCTCATCAAAAGCGAGAGGGCGTCCAGCGTGCTCTGGCGTATCGTCTCCGGCAGTGGACTTTCAATGCCTCCCTGCTGGATGCCGGTGTCCACGATCCTGCTGGTGTAGTCCGGCAGCGACAGATCGCAGTACGCCTGTACAAACAGCAGCGCGAACACCACAAGGCAGACGGCCCAGTGGCGAGCCAGCTGCTTAAAGATCTTCGTCATGGTTTGGTTCTCCCTTCGATTGAGTCATGCGCGCGGCATTTTCCGCAAGAATGGCATCCATCAGCACGCCGCGCAGTGCGTTCAGCTGGGCGATCTGCTCCGGTTCCAGCCGTGCCATCACACAGGAAAAATAATCGCTCAGAGCTGCTTCGCACTGGCGGCAGGCATCGTACCCCTTCGGGGTGATGCGCACCAGAGTTTTGCGGCGGTCATCCGGGGCAGTCTCCCGGAGAAGCAGGCCGTCCTGTTCCAGCATCCGCAGCGCGCGGCTGATGGCCGGAAGCGGCTGGTGCATCTCTCCGGCCAGATCGGACACCGAGATGGCACCGTGCTGTCCGCGGGCGTTGATGGCATGAATGACACCTTCCAGCATGGGGAAGTGGCATTTGGGGCTGCCCCGCAGTGCAACTTTCATGCCGGTTTTGGATGCCTTGCTCAGCCGCCTGATAAAATGACACAGACCCTGAAAACTCAGCGCAGTGCTTGTTTCGTCCGGCACAGTATCCCTCCTTACTGCAAAATACTTAACAGCTGTTAAGTATTGACGCCTGACAATGATATACCCCGCAAGGTGAAAACGCAAGAGAAGGGTTTCATTCTTTCAAAAAAGTTCACAAACGCGGGGCGGCTGCATATCCATAAAGAAACCGGACAGGCCGGAAAGGAGCACAAGGGATGAGAGAAAATCTGACAAGGATCTTTACGCTGTTTGGCGGATTGTCGCTTTTTTTATACGGAATGGACGAGCTGAGCCGGGCACTGGAAGCGTCGGCGGGCCGACAGATGAGGCGTCTGCTGGCAGCATTGACGGGCGGCGCGGTGCGCGGAGCGCTGACGGGGCTTGCAGTGACTGCGGTGCTGCAAAGCAGCTCGGCGGTCACAGTGATGCTCATCGGCTTTGTCAGTGCCGGGCTGCTGACCCTGCAGCAGGCCGTGCCGGTGATCTTTGGCGCAAACATCGGCACGACGGTTACGGCGCAGCTGCTGGCGTTCCGGGTCGAGGATGTACGGTGGCCGATCCTGCTGGCAGGGGTGATGATGCTGTTTTTCTGCAGCAGAGAAAGGGGAAAGGCGGCTGGCCGGGCGCTGATCGCTTTCGGGCTGCTCTTTGAGGGGATCGCAGTCATGGGAGGGGCGATGGCTCCGCTGGCAGGTAGCCCGCTGTTCCGCGAATGGATGTTCCGTGTGCGGGAAAAACCGCTGCTGGGGGTGCTGGCGGGGCTGGGGATGACCTTGACTGTGCAAAGCAGTTCGGCCACCATCGCTGTATTGCAGAACCTTGCCGCGCAGCCCGGGGCAGACGGCGGCAGCATTCTGGGGCTGGCAGGAGCGCTGCCGGTGCTGCTGGGAGACAATGTGGGCACGACCATCACGGTCGTTCTGGCAAGTCTGGGCAGCAGCCGCAGCGCAAAGCGCGCAGCTGCTGCCCATGTGGTGTTCAACCTTTCGGGCGCGGCGGCATTCTGCGCACTGCTGCCATGGTATGTCCGGCTTACCGAAGCTGTATCGCCTAAAGGGATGGAGACAGAGGTGATTGCCCGGCAGATCGCGAACGGACACACATTGTTCAACCTGATCTGTACGGCAGTGTGGCTTCCGCTGACACCGCTGATGGTGCGTCTGGTGATGCGGCTCGTGCCGGATCCGCCTGCAAAAGACTGATTGCAGCTGCCGACATTTCGATGCCGGAAAGAACAGGGCACGAAAAAGTATCCGGCAGGGCTTCCGGCGGGGCATTTTTTATATTATAATAGACGTCAAGGCGTATCACAGAAGCAAAAAGGAGATGCCGAGATGAAACAGAAGATCGGAAAGATCTGCATGGTACTGGGGGCGCTGCTGATCCTCGCATCGGCGGCACTGCTGGCCTACAATCAATGGGATGCTTCCCGCGCGGACAAGGCAGCACAGCAGGCGCTGGACGGGCTTGAACAGACCTTGAACGAGACCGTTGAGGAAAAAGCAAAGGATGACAGCGTGATCCTTCAGCCGGAACTGGATCCGGAGCAGGAAATGACCGAGACGGAACTGGACGGCTGGAGCTACATCGGCTTCCTGTCCATCCCTTCCATCGGGCTTGACCTGCCCGTGATGAGCGAGTGGAGCTATGCGGGCTTGAAGATCGCGCCCGGCAGGTACTCCGGCTCTACCTATGCGGACAACATGGTGGTCTGCGCCCACAACTACGCGAAGCATTTCAGCCCCATCAAATGGCTGGCCGAGGGGACACCGGTCTATTTTACAGACATGGATGGGATGCGCTGGAGCTACGAGGTCTCCTATGTGGAGAACCTGCAGCCGACCCAGATCGAAAAAATGACGGAAAAGACCGGGGAGTCGGATCAGTGGGATCTGACCCTCTTTACCTGCACCACCGGCGGCCGCGCCCGGTGCGCCGTGCGGTGCGTGCGGACGGGCTGCCCGGTGCTCACGGCGGAGACCGCAGAATAAGATGCAAAAATCCCCTGTGCGCTGGCACAGGGGATTTTTTATGGCCGGTATTCAGTGGGAGGAACCCACCTTCACAGGGAATTACTTGCTCTGGATATATTCGTCCATGGCCTTTGCGGCGGCCTTGCCGGCGCCCATGGCCTTGATGACGGTGGCAGCACCGGTCACGGCGTCGCCACCGGCATACACGCCGTCACGGCTGGTCTTGCCGTCGTCGCCGTCGGTGACGATGCAGCCGTGCTTGTTGGTCTCCAGACCCGGGGTGGTGGAGCGGATCAGCGGGTTGGGGCTGGTGCCCAGACTCATGATGACCGTGTCCACATCCAGCTCGAACTCACTGCCCTTCTTTTCGATGGGGCGGCGGCGGCCGGAGGCGTCGGGCTCGCCCAGCTCCATCTCGATGCAGGTGATGGACTTGACAAAGCCCTCGTCATTGGCGTGGATCTCCACAGGGTTGCACAGGGTCTTGAAAATGATGCCCTCTTCCTCGGCGTGCTCCACCTCTTCTTTACGGGCAGGCAGCTCGGCCATGCCGCGGCGGTAGACGATGTACACGGTCTCGGCACCCAGACGCAGGGCGCTGCGGGCGGCGTCCATGGCCACGTTGCCGCCGCCCACGACGGCGACCTTTTTGCCGGTGCGGATGGGGGTCTTGCTGGTGGGCAGATAAGCCTTCATCAGGTTGGAACGGGTCAGGAACTCGTTGGCAGAGTACACGCCCTTCAGGCTCTCGCCGGGGATGCCCATGAAGCGGGGCAGGCCGGCACCGGAGCCTACAAATACGGCCTCATAGCCGTACTCGTCCATCAGCTCGTCGATGGTCAGCACCTTGCCGATGACCATATTGCACTCGAAATCAACGCCCATCTTCTTCAGGCCGTCGATCTCCTGCTGCACGATGGCCTTGGGCAGACGGAACTCGGGGATGCCGTACATCAGCACGCCGCCGGCCACATGCAGAGCCTCGTAGACGGTGACCTTGTAGCCCAGCTTTGCCAGGTCGCCTGCGGCAGTCAGGCCGGCAGGGCCTGCGCCGATGATGGCGACCTTGTGGCCGTTCCATTCAGGCACGATGGGGGCGGTGTGCACATTCTCACGGTGCCAGTCGGCAACAAAGCGCTCCAGACGGCCAATGCCAACAGGCTCGTTTTTGATGCCGCGGGTGCACTTGCCTTCGCACTGGCTCTCCTGCGGGCAGACACGGCCGCAGACAGCAGGCAGGGAGGAAGAACGGTTGATGACCTGATAAGCGGCTTCAAAATCACCCTCGGCCACATGACCGATGAACTCGGGGATATCAATGCCAACAGGACAGCCGGTCTGGCAGGGCTTGTTCTTGCAGTGGATGCAGCGCTTTGCCTCATTCACGGCCATCTCTTCGGTGTAGCCCAGAGCAACTTCCTTGAAGTTCTTGTTG
Organism: uncultured Faecalibacterium sp.; assembly: GCA_934501115.1. Classification (GTDB taxonomy): domain Bacteria; phylum Bacillota; class Clostridia; order Oscillospirales; family Ruminococcaceae; genus Faecalibacterium. The sequence continues at coordinate 1,301 of CAKSTO010000069.1, read as the reverse complement.
CGGACGCTGGGGTCCTGGGTGGGCATGGGGCACTTTTTCGGATCCATATTGAAAGCCATCTTATTTTACCTCCTGATTGAGCAGATTGCATGCCGCTTCACGGGCGTGTGCCTCAAACGGGCGGTACATGGTGCCGCGGGCCATTGCTTCGTCAAAATCCACCAGATCGCCGTCAAAGTCGGGGCCGTCCACGCAGGCGAACTTGGTCTCGCCGCCCACGGTCAGGCGGCAGCCGCCGCACATGCCGGTGCCGTCGATCATGATGGGGTTCATGGAAACGATGCTCTTCAGGCCGTGCTTCTGGCAGGTCTTGACCACGAACTTCATCATGATCAGCGGGCCGATGGTGATGACCAGATCGTACTGATTGCCGGCGGCCACCAGCTCGTCCAGAGCGGCAGTGACCACGCCCTTGGTGCCGTAGCTGCCGTCGTCGGTCATGATGCGCAGCTCGTCGCTGCAGGCCCGGAACTCGTCCTCCAGGATCAGCAGGTCCTTATTGCGGAAGCCGACTACGCTGTGTACCACACAGCCCTGCTCGTGCAGCTCGCGTGCGATGGGCAGGGCGATGGCGCAGCCTACGCCGCCGCCGACCACGCAGACCTTCTTCAGGCCTTCCACCTCGGTAGCACGACCCAGAGGGCCGACGAAATCGTGGACGCTGTCACCTGCGTTCAGGCTGTTCAGCTCCATCGTGGTGCCGCCAACGATCTGAAAAATGATATCGACGGTACCCTTTTCGCGGTCATAACCGGCCACAGTCAGGGGAATACGCTCGCTGTCCTCAAACGGGCGTACAATAATGAACTGACCCGGCTTGGCTTTTTTGGCGATCAGAGGGGCCTCAATGACCATCTTCGTCACGGTGGGGTTCAGCGCGACTTTTTCAGTGATCTTATACATCATATTTGCTCCTTTTTGCTGGCAATCCTTTTTTCTGCGCAGGAAAATGCGCCTGCACGCCCTCAGCGGCTCTGCAGGCGCAAACCTTCAAGCGACAAAATGACATCCCTATTATAATAGTTTGCCAAAGAGAATGCAATTAAATTTTCTTCGCGTCAGCGCGGACAAACTTGAATGGAACAGGAAAGGCACGCTGCAGGGGGAAAGATTTATGACGCAGGAAGGAAGCTTTGCGGGAATTACAAAAAAATGAAAATTTGCGGTTGACAACTGCCGAAATATGCGGTATAATAATCAGCGTCGCCGGTAAACAACCGGCATAACACATGGAATGTGCGGCCGTAGCTCATCTGGTAGAGCGCCACCTTGCCAAGGTGGAGGTAGCGAGTTCGAGCCTC
>CAKSTO010000068.1 GCA_934501115.1 uncultured Faecalibacterium sp. | reverse complement strand
GGATGAGAGAATCGAACTCCCACAAGTAGAGTCAGAGTCTACCGCACTACCACTATGCAAATCCCCATTATTCAGTTTGTCAGGAGCACTGCGGCGCTGCTGACAAGGGATATTATACTCAAAATGCCCTTTCTTGTCAACCATTTTTTTATTTTTTCTGCAAATCTTTTTTGCCTGTAAAAAACACTCCATAAGCTCGTGTAAATTTTCAGTGCTTCTCTTGACACCCGCCCCCATTCGGAATACTCTTATATTAGATAGCAGATCTGGGCAGACTTTCTTCAGCATCTCTCCTGCTGAGATCCTGCCTTTGAAAATCAGACGAAAGAGGGCTTTTGAATGAAAAAACGTGTTGGAATCCTGACCTCCGGCGGCGACTGCCCGGGTTTGAACGCCACCATCCGCGGTGTAGCAAAAGCGCTGTACGCCCGTATGGGGGGCAATGTGGAGATCGTTGGCATCCTGAACGGCTACAGCGGGTTGATCAACGGTGACTACAAGGAGATGTGCGAGGATGACTTCCGCGGCATCCTGACGCTGGGCGGCACCATTCTGGGCACCAAGCGCACCCCCTTCAAGATGATGCGCGTGGTTGAGGACGACAACGTTGATAAGGTTGCCGCTATGAAAAAGACCTATAAAGCGGCCAAGCTGGACTGCCTGCTGTGTCTGGGCGGCAACGGTACCCACAAGACCGCCAATCTGCTGTCGCAGGAGGGCCTGAACATCATCGGGCTGCCCAAGACCATTGATAACGATATCTACGGCACCGATGTGACCTTCGGTTTCCATACCGCCGTGGATATTGCCACCGACGTCATTGACCGCATCCACACCACCGCCGGTAGCCACAGCCGTGTGATGTGCATTGAGATCATGGGCAACAAGGCCGGCTGGCTGACTCTGTATTCCGGCATCGCCGGCGGCGCAGACATCATCCTGCTGCCGGAGCAGCCCTACGACATCGACCGCGTATGCGACGCCGTGGAGCGCCGTGCCCGCAAAGGCTCCAACTTTTCCATCATTGCGGTCGCCGAGGGTGCCATCAACTGTGAGGAAGCCGGCATGAAGCGCAAGGAATGGATGGCAAAGCGTGCTGAATCCGGTTTTGGCACCACCGCCACCAACCGTATTGCACAGGCTGTGCAGAAAAAAACCGGTATGGAGACTCGTGTCTGCATTCCGGGTCACATGCAGCGCGGCGGCAGCCCCAGTGCCTACGACCGTGTGCTGGCCACTCAGTTTGGCAGCTATGCCGCAAAGCTGGTGGAGATCGAGCGCTATGGTGTTACTGTGGCTATGGTCAACGGTCATGTCACCGAAAACCGTCTGGCAGATATTGCCGGCAAGACCCGCAATGTGCCCGACGGCTGCGAGCTGCTGACGGTCGCCCGCCGCATGGGCATCAGCCTGGGTTGATCACCATTTGAATGCTCTCCGCTTTGCTCTGAGCATTTTTAGCGGAATCATTATTTTTTATTGGGGATTCCTGAAAATCCGCGGATTTTCAGGAATCCCTTTTTCACCGGAAGGGTCCCAACCGGCAGATGCTTCAAACACACTGAATGCCGTTTTCCGCTGCGCCCCCTCCCGTGAAAATGCAGATCCCGGCAGGCCGCAGCCTGCCGGGATCTGCTCTATTCAGGAATCATATTTCCGCTGAATATGGCCAGAGTGCAACGGCGGCCATTCAAAAGCGTCTGCCTGACAAATCAAAGATCCGTCACATCATGCCGGGTAGGCTGGTTCTGCCCAAAGGCCACAGCGCTTTCCAGCACACCGCGCACCATGCACTCCACGTCCTCTTCCGTGTAAAATGCCGTGTGGTCGGTCAGGATCACATTGGGCATGCTGCGCAGTGCCGCCAGCTCGGAGTTCGGGATCACATCCCCCATGCGGTTGTAGTAGTACAGGCCGTTCTCATTTTCCAGCACGTCCAGTGCTGCGCCGCCCAGTTTGCCGCTCTCCAGCCCCGCGATGAGGGCATCGCTGTCGATCAGCTTGCCTCGTGCTGTGTTGACGATCACGGCCCCCGGCTTCATGATCTCGATGGCTTTTGCATCAATGAGATGGTGGTTTTCTTCCGTGGCGTTCGTGTGCAGAGTAATCACATCACACTCTCTCAGCAGCGTCTCCAGCGGCACATACTCGGCGATCTTCTTAACATCCTCATTGGGGTACAGATCGTAGGCCAGCAGGCGGCAGCCAAAACCGGACAGATGCTGCAGTACCGTGCGGCCGATGCGCCCCGTACCGATGACGCCCACCGTACAGGTGGAAATGTCCCGGCCGATCTTTCCATGCAGAGAATAATCCTGCACTTCACCCCGCTTGAGGATGTGCCCTGCCTTACGCAGGCTCATCAGTATGAGCATGATGGAAAAGTTCGCCACACCGTTGGGCGGATAATCCACATTTGACACCTTCATGCCCAGCTCCCGGGCAGTCTTGCGGTCTACGTGGTCGTAACCGATGGAGCGGCAGCAGATGGCCTTTACGCCCAGCTCATGAAAACGCTTTATCATCGGCGCACTCATGTCGCAGGGCGTCACCGACACGGCATCATAGCCCTTTGCCAATTCTGCGTTTTCCAGTGTGGGGTACTCCTGAGTAGCGCCAAATTCGACCCCCATTTTCGGGGCAAGGCGCTCTGCCAGCCCCTGCTCATCGTAGGGGCGCAGCGTGTAGAAAAATACCTTCGTTGCCATAAAATCACCCTCCCATTCTATTTTGTCCCATTGTAGCACTTTTTTTCACGGTCGGGCGTATTTTATGTCGTGAATTCTGTTCATCTTTTTCATGAGGATTCATCTTTCCATGTGAATGCGCTCAAAAGAGTTGTAAAAAATCGAAAAAGAGGGTATGATAGAAGACGTTGGAAGTATACATCAATGATTTATAAAAAGGAGTGTGCCTCATGCGCGCTTATGAACGTCTTTTGAATTACGTCCGGGTGCACACCACCTCGGATGAGACCTCCGGCACCCACCCTTCTGCTGAGCGGGAGTTCGACCTTGCCCGCCAGCTGGTGAAGGAAATGAAGGATCTGGGCATCGAAGATGCCCGTGTGGACGAGCACTGCTATGTTTACGGTACCCTGCCTGCCACTCCGGGCTATGAGGACAGGCACTCGCTGGGGCTCATTGCACACATGGACACCGCCGATGACGCCAGCGGCGAAAACGTGCAGCCCATCGTGTGGGAAAACTACAGCGGCGGTGACATCACTCTGCCCGCCACCGGCATGGTAATGAAGCCCTCTGTGTTCCCTTTCCTGACTTCCATGAAAGGCGAGACCCTGATCACCTCAGACGGCACTACCCTGCTGGGTGCTGACGACAAGGCCGGCATTGCGGAGATTCTCACCGCCGTGGAGACCCTGCAGCAAAAGGGCCTGCCCCACGGCAGACTGTGCGTAGCCTTTACGCCGGACGAGGAGATCGGCGAGGGTGCAGAACTATTCGACATTCCGGGCTTCGGAGCCGATTTTGCCTACACCGTAGACGGCGGCGATGCCGGTTCCATTGAGTACGAGAACTTCAATGCCGCTTCTGCCACCGTCACGGTGCATGGCTTCTCAGTTCACCCCGGCACTGCCAAGGACACCATGATCAACGCTTCCAATGTGGCCATGGAGTTTCATAATTCCCTGCCTGTTACCGCTCGTCCCGAGACTACCGAAGGCCGTCAGGGCTTCTACCACCTGTGCCAGATGTACGGCGACGTGACTACCGCAAAGCTGGGCTACATCCTTCGTGATCACGATGCCGCCAAGCTGCAGTTCAAAAAAGATAATATGCAGGATATCGCCGAGTTTCTGAACGGAAAGTACGGCGACGGCACCATTGAAGTCGAGATCAAGGACAGTTATCGCAACATGCTGGAAAAGATCAAGCCGCATTTCCACTTAGTAGAAACCGCCCGCAAAGCCACCCGCATGGCCGGACTGGAACCGGAGGAGATCCCCGTGCGCGGCGGTACGGATGGTGCCATGCTGAGCTGGAAAGGGCTTCCCTGCCCGAATCTGGGCACCGGCGGCTTCAACTTCCACGGTGTGTGCGAGTGCATCACTGCAGAACGCATGGACCGCTGCACGGAGATCCTGCTGAACATCATCAAATTGTACGCAGAGTAAATTTTATTTTTCAATATACCAAAAAGTGGGTGCTATTTTCCGATAGCACCCACTTTTGTTATACTCTGACGCTTATCTCTACAGCTCCACTCGTGAAAATGCATTTGGAGCAGCCCTGCGGTTGCGTAGCAATGAAAGCCCCAGTGGGGCTTTCAAGCAGGCGAGCGATCTGCGTTAGCAGATGGAAGGGATTCGCCCTGACAAGCGTCGGGGCTGCGACAAATGCGAAAAACAAAAATCAAATTCCACTGAACATGCCCAGAGTACAACGACGACGACCGCTGCCTGCGGCAGAAGCAGGGAGGAGTTGTTGGGGCCGCGGCCAGCAAGACACGAATGCCGCTCAAGGCATGAAGTGGATGCTGGGAGCCGCAACTCTAGGAGGGCATTCAAAATCGTTTAACCAACGTTGATATGCCCCACCGGCATGATCCTCCGCTTGTTGTCATCCGGCTTTGCCGTCAGGCTCATGGCAAGTGATACAGGCCCCACACGCCCCATAAACATGACCATCATATACAGGATTTTTGCTCCGCTGTTCAGCTGCGCGGTCACGCCCACCGAAAGCCCAACTGTGCCAAAGGCCGAGCAGGACTCAAAGATGGAATCAATGACCGACACGGCATCCGAGGTGTTGAAGTACACCACCACCGCCGAGCCGAACGCCGCCAGCGCGCCGATGACGATGATGGTCATCGCACGGTAAACCGTTTTCGATTCGATATGGTGTTCTGCGATCACGCAGTCGTCGCGCCCCTGTGCCACGCTGCGGATGGTCAGGATGATGACCGCGAAGGTGGTCACCTTCACACCGCCGCCGGTAGAGCCGGGTGCCGCGCCGATAAACTGCAAAACGCTCATCAGCAGCTTGGTGATGGGGCCGCAGGCCGCGAGGTCGATGGTGTTCATGCCGGCGGTGCGGGTGGACACCGACTGGAACAGCGCCGCCATCAGCTTTCCCGGCACGGTCAATCCGCCCATGCTGCCGGGGTTATCCCACTCCAGCAGTGCGATGCATGCTGCGCCGCCGAACCACAGGATCAGAGAGAAGCTCAGCACCACCTTTGCATGGAGAGACAAGCGGCGCTTTTGGCGGTACTGCCCCAGCTCCACCCAGACCATAAAGCCCAGGCCTCCGGAGACGATCATAAAAATGATGACGGCCTGCACATAATAATTGTTTACGTAGGGCGCCAGAGACGAATAGGCTCCAAACCGCCCAAAAAGGTCAAAGCCCGCATTGCAGAAGGCCGAGATCGCCGTGAACACGCTGACCCAGATCCCTTCCAGCCCGAACTGCGGCACAAAAGCAGCCATCAGCAGCACGATGCCAATGCCCTCAAACAGACCCGCCAGTCCCACTACGATCTTCAGCACATCCTTGGCCTGTGCGTAGCCGTCTGCCGAGACGCTCTCGCCCATCAGTCTCAGATCACGAAAACCCATCCGCCGCCGCATTGCAAGCGCGAAAAAACTGGTCAGCGTCACCAATCCCAAACCGCCCACCTGGATTAAAAGCAGGATCACCGCCTGCCCGAACCACGAAAACTGCGTCCACGTGTCCCGCACGATCAGGCCGGTGACACAGGTGGCGCTGGTCGCCGTAAACATCGCGTCCAGCACATCCAGCCTTCCGTGACGGCTGGCAATGGGAAGGCTGAGCAGAAAAGTACCCAGCGCAATGACGATCACAAAACTCACGCAAATGATCTGTGTAGGCGTCTGCAGCCCTTTGCACCTGCCTACAGGGCTGCGAAACCGATTTTTCCACTTTGCTTTTTTCATAAGCTCCTCCGCACGCAGCAGCTGCCCGCTGCGGCTTTTTACTTCCTTTATAGCATACACCATTTTGCCTGTAGGTTCAACTTGATTTTCTCTTCAAGTTGCGGTATTATAATAGAGCATTTGTCTCCGTAGCTCAGCTGGATAGAGCGCAAGCCTCCTAAGCCTGAGGCCCCCGGTTCGAATCCGGGCGGGGACGCCAGAAAGCACCGCTGCAAGCCTTTTTTCGGGGTTTGCAGCGTTTTTTTGTTCCTCCTTCTCCCGGTAATT
>CAKSTO010000067.1 GCA_934501115.1 uncultured Faecalibacterium sp. | reverse complement strand
TTCAACCGGGTGTCCCTCTTCCAGATGAAGGTGGATAAAAACAAGTGCGTCTCCTGCGGGAAATGCGCCAGAGCCTGCAAGATGGACGTGGATGTGACGAAAACGCCCAACCATACCGAGTGCATCCGCTGCGGGATGTGCATCCGTGCCTGTCCGACGAACGCCGTCAGCTTCCGCTACGGCTTTGGCGATGGGAAAGAAACTACAACAAAAATAAATACGGAGGAATGAAAATGAAGTTTCAAAAGTTTACTGTGCTGCTGCTGGCGGTCCTGCTGGTGCTGTCTTTGGCGGCGTGCGGCACAAAGGACAACGAAAAAAAAGTGGATATGAGCAGCAATGACTCTGCCATGACCGACGAGCCAAAAAATGCCGGGGAGGCGCTTGCCCTGCACAAAAAGCTGATGGAACAGGAGAACACGATTCTCTCGCAGAACACTGCGCTCTGGGAAAAGGTTTTCATGGCAGCTGATAAGGGCATGACCTTGCAGGAGGACGGAAAAAATTACGGCGAGTTCCTGCTGGATACCATCGAGGGTGCCAAAGACCAGTTCACCGACGAAGAGTATGAGATGCTGAAGGAGTCGGCCACGGAGATCAGCAATATCGAGAACAAGCTGACCGAGCTGGAAAACAAGTACCCCGAGATCATGCAGGAATCCATCGACGGCGATATGAGCGTGCCCGCAGGCAGCGACATGACCAATCCGCCCGACGACGGCAGTATGCAGAAGTTCCCCGCATTTGAGGGCAAAGACTTGGATGGGAATCCGGTGAAGAGCGACGAGCTGTTCTCCGCCAACGCCGTCACCGTGGTGAATTTCTGGTTCACCACCTGCAATCCCTGCGTGGGCGAGCTTTCCGAGCTGGACGCACTGAACAAGGAGCTTGCGAAGAAGGGCGGCGCACTCATCGGTGTCAACACCTTCACATTGGACGGCGACGAGGCAGCGATTTCCGAGGCGAAGGACGTGCTGGCCAAGAAGGGTGCCACCTATCAGAATGTGTATTTCGCTTCCGACGGCGAGGCGGGAAAGTTCACTACAAACATTTTTGCCTACCCCACCACCTATGTGGTTGACCGCAACGGCAATATCGTGGGTGACCCCATCGTAGGCGCCATCACGGAAAAGAAGCAGGCGGAGACGCTGCAAAAGCTCATCGACCAGGCTCTTGCCGCCGATATGGGCTGACAAACGAATGTATCTTCTCAGAAAGGAGGGATACACCATGTATCGGAGAGGATTGCCGCTTCTGCTCACCGCGGTACTGCTGCTGAGCGGCTGCACTGCCGCGCGTGTCTGCCGGTCAGGCTCACAAAGGCTCCGGCAGCAGTCAGGGCAAAGCCGATGTCGGCTGAGGTTCGTGAAGCTGAGGGTAAGGGAATCAGGAAAAACATGTCGATACGCAAAAAAGCCCCGGAGAGCCGCAAAAGAGGCTTTCCGGGGCAGGGGGCTTTAGCGCTGCTGCTTCAGGCGGTCGTATTCGGCGTCGGCCTGAATGGCGGCAGCGGTAAAGCTGTTGTTGTTCCACCATGCGATCAGAGCAGTGACGGTGGTGATGCCGGCTGTCACCAGCTGCTCCACGGTCTGGCTCTCAATGGGCAGCACGGGCTTGCCCAGAGCGCTGAGCACCTGATTGGTCAGGGCAAGCAGCAGGCAGGCGGTGCGGGCGATGGTAGCGGCGGAAATTTTGCCAAGGTTCATGTCAATTCCTCTCTTTCTCATTGTGTTCAAGGTCTGCGATGCGGTGGTTTGCCACCTTCATCTGTTCTTCCAGAATGGGTACGCGGCGGGCAAAATTGTTGTGCTCGCGCACCTCGCGGGTCAGCTCTTCGAGCTTGGTGTCGGTCACGGCCTGACTGCGGCTGTTGGCGATGAGCACACCGGTCAGGGTCACGGCACCGGCAATCACGGCGGACAGGATGGTCTCCATGGCTGCACCTCCTTTCAGCCTGTCCACCGGCTTTTGGTTCTGCGCACATCCAGATGCACAAAGCCTTTGGAGGGGTAGCGGCCGATGCCGCCGGTGCCGGGCAGAAGAGTCTCGGCATAGGCGGCCAGCTGTTCGGTGCAGATGCCCGGGATGCGGATGTCTGCGGCCCGGCCGTAGCAGTGCTGGCTGTCGGCGACGCCGCCTACGGCATGGTTGTGCGCTGCCGTACGGAACCCGCTGCTCACGATCACAGGCCTGCCGAAGTGGGTGCGGATGCCCTGCAGCAGCGCCACCAGCTCCGTGTCGATAAACACAGGGTCGGAGCCGTCTTTGCAGGCAAATTCCTGCACCGTAAAGTCGGCGCTCAGATGGGTGGAGCCATCTTTTCGGCGGGAGTAGGCGTTTATCATGATGCGGCCTCCTCCAGCACAGCGGCGACTGCGTCCCGCAGCTTTTCGGGCACTTCTTCCAGTGTGCGGAGGCCTTTGCGGATGAGTGCTGCATATACCTTTGCCATTATACGCCGCCCCCTTCGTAAAGTTCGCACACGGCCAGCTGCAGGTCGGTCAGCTGCTGCATCAGGTCGGCCACTGTGCCGGGCAGATCTGCCTGCTCCTCGGCCTTTTTGCGCTCTTCTTCCTGCGCGGCCAGCTCTTCGGCGGTGTAACGGATGTACTTCTGGACGGGCACCTGCTCTGTCCACGCTTCCCGCCCGGGCACGCCGGGCACATCGATCACCCGGCGCACATCTCTGCCGCCGCCCGGGTACTCGGCCACGGTCTCGTAGTGGCTGGTCTCGGGCACGGCGGCGACAGCCGGGTGCTCTACAGGTTCGGTGCCGCTGATCAGATAGCCCAGCGTCAGGTCGGGGCTTTCGATGACCGCACCGGTCTCGTCAAGGATCTTCATGGTGGTTCACTCCTTTCTCAGGCTACACGATGCCAGATGTATACGTAGTAGGCGGCGGGCTGCACGGTGCTGCTGCGGCCGTAGACGGCACTGCTGCGGGCGGCGTTGAAGCAGAGCTCATAGGCGGTGCCGCCATAGGTGCCCAGCTTGCCGCTGGTGGAGGAGCCGGCATAAAAGCTGCCGGAGGTGTTGCCGCTGTTGGCAGTCATCATGCCGTGGTTGTTGTTGTCATGCCGCACGGTGCCGGTGATATTCGGCAGACCGGCCTCCGCAGTGGTGCCGGCCGCGTGGGTGCTGGACGCGCCCATCAGCACCCGTTCGGATGCCACCTGCTCCCATGTGCCGCCGAACAGTGCGGCGGGGCTGGCGGGATCGGTGCTCTGGTAAATGCTGCCCACCGGGAATGCTGCAAGGCTGGGAGCCGAGAGCAGCGTATCGATATCCGCTTTGGTATAGTAAGCCGAAAAATCGAAGCCGAGTGTGCGCAGGGCAGAGGCTTTGTCCTCAGCCGTCCACCCGGCGGCAGCGGCTGCAGCAGTCAGGGAACGCTTTACACCGTAGGGCAGCAGGGCCGGGGTGAGCGGAGCATAGGCGTCCGTCATGTCGTCCAGCTTTGCGGTGTCTGCGGGGGCGGTGGTGAGGGTGCCGTCGTCGCGCACACCGACACCAAGAGCAGGGTCGGCCTTCACCGCACCGGACACAGCGGCGGTGGGGATCGTGCTGCTGCGTACATAGGGGGAGAGATCCGGCGGGGGAGCGGTTTCGGTGAGCAGAGCACCGGTGTCAGGGTCTACGCTCAGGATCCGCAGCAGCTGCCCGGCCGCCGGCTGCGCAGGGCGGGGCAGTGCACCCACGTCCTGCGCGGTGAGCCGGACAACGCCTGCCTTGCCGTTGACACTGACCACACGCCCCTCCTCCGGAACAAGCTCTTCTGCCCGGGCAGCCGCCGCCTGAGCCCGGGCAGCGGCCTGTGCGGCGTTGGAGCTGTCGGTGTCGGCACGCTGCGCGGCAGCCTGTGCCTGCGCGGCACTGGCAGCAGTCCGGGATGCATTTGCCGCCGCTTTCTGCGCTGCCGTGGATGCGGTGCTGGCGCTTTCCAGAACGCGTGCCACAAATTGCTCGTACAGTGAGGGCGGCAGCTCTTCCGTACCTCCGTCGGTGGGCAGGATGGCGTAGGCGTCGTAGCTGCCGGGACGGGTGTAGGCAGTGTAGCCGGTATCACGGACGGCGGCCAGCATCCACTGCCCGCCGGTGCTGCCTGTAAGGCGTCGGTCCACCGTGACGCAGTCGTTCTCGTCCAGCGGCACGGGTGCCAGCAGGGTGCCGTCGCCGCGCCGCAGGTACAGTGCAACGGTGCAGCCTGCCCAATCGTCCGGCAGCGAAAAACGCAGCTCGTCCACCCCGGCGGCGTTCTGGGCGCCAAGGTGCAGACGGTGAGGCTGGGCGGAAAACTCAGTGCCGCCGCACTGCCTGCGAATGATTTGGATGTTCATGCAAAACCTTCCTTTCTGTTTTTTCTCGATTGTACAGCCGGTGCTGCGGGCTGACCAGTGCGCACTTTTTTACGGCACATTTCTGGGGTTCGGCATTTTGCTGGACTGCATTTTTTAAGAGAAATTCACACAGTTTCCAAAGGGGCGGAGCAGCAGATCCTGAGGGGTGCTCCTGCATGGAAAACCATCGATTTTGGGCAGCTTGTTCCACTGTGCAGAGGGGTGAAAAATGCAGTTTTCGGGGCAAAAAATCCAAAATAAATGTTAAAAATTCGTGAACGAAACATGCAGAAAAAAATGCAAAAAATCAGAAGGAAATAACTTAAATAACAGTATTTTGGAGAAAACACTGTTGAAATTGCACAAAAAAGAATGCCAAGTATATAACAAAGTACAGCCTCCCGATTTGACAAAACGGTCAGGGACTGGTAAAATAATAACCGCTCAACAAACGTTGCAGCGTCTAAAATTTATCTGGATGAAGTGAAATGCCGTCCTGAATACGGCGCGGCGCGGGTGGAAGAACCCCTGCCGGAATGGATGGAAAAACCGTCCCGCACGGAATCCAAATTGCAATACGATGCTCGATTTTACCAAAAAGAGGGCATCGTATTTGATTGTGAGGGTGCCCGGACTGCGGCATCCCGCGATCCGGCGGCCGGGGCGCTTTTACCACTCCAGCCTGCGGCCGCAGCAAAATACGAAAAGAGAGGAGTTGTCTCGTATCGCTTCCGTAAAATTGAAGAAAGCATTCTCTGACTGCAAAAAAGCAGTCTCCCCCCGTGTGCTGGCGTTTTGTGTCATGGTCGTGTGCCTTGTGGCTACACTCAGTGTGACCGCTGCGAATCTGCGGCTGACCTACGTCACAGACTCCAATGGTGCCCGTCAGGTGATCCTCACCTCCGAGACCGACCCCGCACAGGTCATGAGCCTCTCCGGCATCCAGTCCGAAGAGGGTGACAAGGTCTATTACACGGCCTACAGCGGCAACCTTGCCGCATTGAACATTGAGCGCGCGTTCTCTGTCAGCATCAACGCCGACGGTCAGGAGTACCCGGTCAAAATGGTGTTCGGCACCGTGGCGGATGCGCTGAACCGCGCCGGGATCACGCTGGAGGGCGATGACTACACGGAGCCCGCCGTGGATCAGCTGGTCACTGCCGGCACCCAGATCACGGTGCACCGCGTGGACTATCAGGATCGCGTGGAGACGCAGGCCATCCCCTATGACACCGAGTATGTCTACACCAGCCTGTATTTCCGCAACACGGGCCGCACCACTACGGTGCGCCATGGCGCGGAAGGCCAGCAGACCATCACCACCCGTGACCGCTATGTGGACGGCGAGCTGGAAAACAGCATCGTTGTGGACTCCACCACTACGGTGGAGCCGACCAACCATATTATCAAGACCTATGGCGCAGGTGCGCCGGTCTCTCCGCTGACCGGCCCCGACGGCACCACCAATGCACCTGCTTCTTACAGTAAGGTGCTTACCGGAAAGGCCACCGGCTACTACTCCAGAACCGGCAGGGGCTCCTCCGGGCTGGGTCTGGGCTACGGTACAGTGGCGGTCGACCCGGATGTGATCCCTTATGGGACAAAGCTGTATATCACCTCCACCGACGGCAGGTTCGTGTACGGCTATGCTGTAGCGACCGACACCGGCATTGCGGTGCAGAAGGGGCAGATCCTGGTGGATCTGTTCTATGAGACCTACGCGGAGAGCGTGATCAACGGTGCCATTCAGGTGAATGTCTACGTGGTAGACTGACCCGGACAAAACGAAAAGATCCGATCGAAAAGCAGAGAATCTGCAAGTCCTTTTCCGATCAAAGGGCTGCAGAGGCTCTGCTTTTTTGCTTTTTCCGGTAGAATCATTGTAAAAATTGCCGAAAATTGGCGCGTTTCCATAGATATAGGAAATATGACTGAAAAGAATGTGGTAAATTCTACAACAAAAAGAAGAGAAAACCCTTGCAAAACACGTGGGAATTCTTTAATATAAAAGAGTAAAAAGCTACGGGTGTGTGTTTTCACACCTGTACGGGGAGGAGCAGTCTATGAAACCGACCGAGGATAAGATCCAGAGCAATGCATCGGACCTGCCGGTGTATCTGTTCAAACAGGGCAATAACTGTGAAGCATACCGCTACTTTGGCGCACACATGGA
>CAKSTO010000066.1 GCA_934501115.1 uncultured Faecalibacterium sp. | reverse complement strand
CAAAATCAGCCGCGTGTTCCGGCTGCAGGGCTGTGCCCAGTGCCGCCAGACGCTGCACGGTACACAAGTTATATTTGCCCAGTAGTCGGCGGGCGTAGATATTCAGGGATACCGGAGGGCGGGCCGGGAGTTTTTCCGAGGACCGTCCGCTGGGGTGGGACCCTGTTGCCGCAGGCAATAGGGCGGGTGATGGAATGGCCCGATTCGTGTCCGAGGAAAAAGCTACCGGCACACCCGACACGACTTCCCGCACCAAAACCGCCGTCTCTTCGATCCGGTTGTTGGAGCAGCGCAGGCGCCTGAGGGTGCGGCGGGTGCCGGTTTCGCCCAGACTGACCAGCAATGCCGCCAGCCGGACAGGCAGACCGCTGTCTGCCGGGCAGGCATCCACCACAGGTTTCGCCTGCGCAAGGGCTTCCGGCGTCAGCTCCGGCAGGATCACTGCCATCACATCCTCGTTCAGGTACGCCCCCGGCTTCGGAGCTGCCAGCAGCTTGGAGAGTTCTTCTTCGATGCGTTCCGACGATACACAGTCCAGATGCTCGCACAGTGCCTGCGCCGCCTGCGCAGTGGCCGGGTCGATGGCAAAACCGAACCGTGCTGCGAACCGATACAGCCGCAGGATGCGCAGCGCATCTTCTTCAAAACGCTTTTGGGGCACGCCAACCGCCCGGACAATGCCGTTGTGCAGGTCGCTCTGCCCGCCAAAGGGATCGATGAGGCCTTCTCTTTCATTGCAGGCCATCGCGTTGATGGTAAAATCCCGCCGGGCAAGGTCTTCCCGCACATCCGGCACAAAATGCACCTCGTCCGGATGGCGTCCGTCGGTATAGGCTCCGTCCGTACGGAAGGTCGTGATCTCGTAAAGCCCCCCGTTCTGCTTGACGGTCACTGTGCCATGCTGCAGGCCGGTAGGGATGCAGCGCTCTGCCCCGAACAGCTCCACGACCTGTTGCGGCAGGGCACTGGTGCAGAGATCCCAGTCATGGGGCACAAGCCCCATCAGGCTGTCCCGCACACAGCCGCCTACCGCGTAAGCGCGATAGCCTGCCGCATGGAGGGCATCCAAAAGCACCGCAGCGCCAGGATCCAGCTTCAATCTCATACCGGCTCCTCCTCATACTGCAGCGTGATCCGCTTGCCATCGAAACCGCATTCTGCCGCCGGGAATGCAGCCTGTGCCTGATGCAGTTCTGCCTCCGGGTCGGTGATCATGGGGGAATAGTGGGTCAGCCAGAGCCGCTTTGCCCCGGCCTGCGCAGCAAGCGCTGCACTCTGCCCAAACGTGCTGTGCCCCCATTGCTTTGCCTGCCCGGCCTGTTCCGGCAGTGCATAGGTGGCATCGCAGATCAAAAGATCCGCTCCCTGTGCAGCCTGCACAAGCCCCGGGCAGGGAGATGTGTCCCCTGAGAACACGAAGCTCAGGCCGCGGCGGGGCGCTCCCATCACATCGGCGGGGTGCACTTCCGCCCCCGATGCCATCACCGTCTGCCCTCGCTGCAGCAGCCTCCACTGCTGCACCGGCACGCCCAGCGCACGGGCGCGTTCCGGCAAAAATTTACCCGCACGCGGCAGTTCCAGCCGGTAGCCGAGGCTGCGCACCCGATGTCTCGTGGCAAAGGGTACCAATGCCGCCCCGGCAGGCCAGCCTTCCGCCAGCGTCTCCAGCGCCAGCGGCTGCCCTGCCGCCTGCACGCAGAGCCGCACCGGATAGGGCAGCGGCCCGGTAAGGGCGCGCACCGCTGCCCAGATCTCCGGCAGCCCCTCGGGCCCAAGCAGCACCAGCGGGCGCTCACGACCCTGTGCTCCCAGCGTCTGCAGCAGGCCGGGCAGGCCGAAAATGTGGTCGCCGTGGTAGTGGGTCAGACAAACAGCATCTGCCTTCATCAGATTGACCCCTGTGCGGCGGGCTGCTGCCTGCGTACCCTCGCCGCAGTCCAGCAGAAGGCCATGCCCCCCGCACTCGGAATATGCAGCGGAGAGGGCGCGTTCCGGCAGCGGCATGGTAGCGGCCGTGCCCAGCAGTGTGATCGTCAGCATCGTGTTCTCCCATCTGCCCCGTTCGCGGGGCTTTTGCTCCAGCGTTGTTCTGTCTTCAGGCTCCATTGTATCACAGCATAAAAGGAAGCACAATAAAACGTTCCTCTGCATAAGATAGGCAAACGCACGGGAAGGAGGGTATGGCCGATGCGGCGCAGAAAGAGCGTTCCATTTTCCGGCAGACACCGCCGCACTCTGGTATGGGTGCTGCTGGCCGCTGCCCTTTTGCTTCTGCTTGCAGGTGGGTCTGGCTGCATGGCTCAGCATCTGGTCTGGTCAGCCCGCGGCACGATGTTTTTTCTCCCCGCCGGAAACCCGTTTTGAGCCCAAAGCAAAAGCCTCCCTCAGAGAAGGAGGCTTTTGCCATATCCGGCATAAGATCATGGAAAAGCGGCATGGACGCCGGCTTTGTTTTCTGTTCTGCCCGCCTCAGCCATGCTGCTTGAGCGCACACACTGCAATGCTCAGTGCGCTCCATGCAGCCTGATACATCAGCACCGTTGCCACCGAGAGCTGCCAGATGCTGCCTGCGGAGATCAGCAGCGCAGCAATGGCCACCGAGAAGCCGACTGCCACCAGCTGCACCGTTGTGGCAAGCGTCTCAGCATTCTGGGCGCGGTCTGCGGCCTGCAGACCGCCGGTCAGGCTGGCAAAGCACCCTGCATGGATCATGCAGCAGGGATCCTGCGGATCCCCCGGCGCAGCGGCGATGGCATCGCACTGCTCCTGATCCAGCAGTGTCACCATGCCTTCCGGCAGATGATAGGCATCGCTGATATGTCGAACCGTGAGGCTGGGATCCTGACTGGTGACCAGCAGACGAATATTCTCCTTCTGCAGCACTGCCAGACCACGGGCGGTGTTGCGCCCGCCTACGTATTTCAGCACGAACATGGCATGCAGCGCACCGGACACCGCCAGATACAGCACCTGCAGTTCCCCGTTCCGGGAGTGCTCTTCCTCGTACTCTTCGTCCGGCAGGGGCACCCCCTCCTGCTCCAGATACTTCCGCGTACCGATCAGGACGCGGTTGTTGTCGCACCAGCAGGCAAAGCCCAGCCCGATGTGTTTTTCCAGATCCTTCACGGGGAACAGAAAATCCGTGCGTTCCTCGATGATCTGGCTGAACAGCCCGCGCAGGGTGCCGCAGCTCTCGTTCAAAATGCTGGCCGCATACAGGATGGCACGGTCAATGCGCCCGCCCTTGAAGATGCGGATATCCTCCAGCGTGGTGCTGTCCGGCGTGAACAGATCGTCCGCATCCACCTGCAGTGTATCGATGCCGCCCAGCTGCTCGACTGCCTTCCAGCCCGGCACCACAGCACCCACCGCCGCAGCCGCACGCTGCAGCCGAAGCGCGGAGATGCCAGCCACCAGTGTGGAGGACAGCGGTGCGCCCATGCACAGCACTGCGGTCATCGCCGCAGATGCCTTGTTCCACCCTGCACCTGCCAGCATAAACAGCACGCCGCTGAGCAATGCAATGCCCAGCAGAACATAGGAGCCCTTGCGCAGGCGGCGCTCACTGGCACGTTCGCCGAGGCTCTGCTCCACAAATCCGTCCATTTTTTGCAGCGGGCTGCTCAGCAGCACCCATGGGTCTTTCTGCTCCAGATCCCGTGCCAGCGCCCGCAGCAGGTCTTTGTCCTTTGCGCGATATGCCCCTTTGTGTCCGGCATCGCTGACGGCAAGCTCATATCCGCCCCTGACGGCAGCCAGCATCACACGGCTGCCCAGCAGCGCCAGAAACAGCCCCAGCGCAGCCACGCCGCTGAGCAGCGAGATCCCGGTCGTGCCGCGGTAGCCGCCTGCATTGAGCATCGCAGTTGCCGCCTGAAGCAGCGCCGCCGCAGCAGCCAGCGTCGGCAGCGTGTCCGCGGAGGGACGTCCGCGCAGGCCGGCAAAGCCGTCCCGCAGTACGGGGTAGCCTACCAGCAGGCTGCCCGCATACAGCAGCAGGTTTGCGGCGTAGAACGCCGCCGGTGCTGCGTCCGGGTCAAGCGATGCCGCAGCAGGCAGCAGGCCATCCGATACAAGACCGAAGTGCAGCAGCACAAATGCCAGGATCCCGCTCAGCACACACCGCAGAGTCAGCTCTGCGCTCATGCGGCGCAGCCGGTCGGTCACCGGCTCCGGCTGCGGCTCCTCTGTGTCCTGCACGGCGGCCGTTTTATCCTCCGCCGGCAGGGTGTCATCCGCTCCCGTTTTCCGCATCGGCTGTTCCGACGCGGCTGCGGGCGTTTCGTCTTCCAGAGGCAGCAGCGGCAGACTCATGGTGTCTTCCCTGCTGCCATTTTTTTCTTCCGAAGCCCCCGGTGCCTGCGGCCTCTCATCCTCCGGCATACCGAATGCCGCAAACCCGGATGCTCCGGCTTTCTCGGGCTCTTTTTTCTCAGGGGGCAGCGGTGCAGGCTCTGCGTGCTTTTCTGCCGCTTCCGGCACAGTTTCTTTCGATGCCGCAAACACAGCCTTCAGCGGTGTTCCGGCAGGCTTCGGCTCTGCCTGTTTCGGAGCCTTTCGAGGAGCCGGCTTTCCTTCCTGCTTCGATTTTGCACGGCTCATGCCGTTGATCATTGCTTTGAGCTGCGCCATCTCCTGCTGCTCCTGCTCTTCCTGCGGCAGAAGGATCTCCGGTGCACTCTTCGGGTTCTGCGGCTTCGGCACAGGCTTTTCCTGTCTGCGTGCTTCCGTTTCCGGTGCAGGCTCCTGTTTTGGCTGCAGCTCCGCACTGGGTGCAGGTTTCTGCGGCACTGCAGCCGGCTGCTGCTCGGCCAGCGGCCGCAGAGGCTCTGCCGGTTCCGGGTCTGCTGTAGGCTTCAGCACCAGCTCCAGATCTGCTTCTTCTTCAGGCTGTGCATCCGAATCCAGCAGTACCTCGCCGGTCGGCATCTCCAAGGGACGCTCTTCCGTCTGTTCTGCGTCCTGTGCCGCCTTATTCCGCCCCAAAAAGCCAAACCGCTTTTTTGTTTTTCCTTCCGTCTGGCCGCTGCCGCGCCGTGTCATCTCCTCAGGAAGATCCACGGCGGTCGTAGAAAAGAAGGCGCGGAACCGTTTCTCCCGTTCTGCGATCTCCTCCGGCGTCATTTCCCGGCGGTCATTGGTGTTCTTCGGCATTCTCGTCCCTCCTGTTGTGATCGTTGGAGTTCCAGATCGCTCTCGTCAGGCCTGCTGGGCACCGCGCTGTGACTGGATCTCATACAGGATAATGCCGGCAGCAACCGACACATTATAACTGTCCACGCCGGTGTCCGGTGCAGCCATATCCAGCCGCACCACACCATCGCAGAGCTTCTTGACCAGCTGCGAAACCCCGCTGCCCTCGCTGCCCAGCACCAGTGCAATGGGGCCGGTCAGGTTGTTCTTTCGCAGCGAGACACCGTCCATGTCAGCACAATAGACAAACACGCCCTGATCCTTCAGGCGGCGGATGGTCTCGCCGATGTTTGCCACGCGCGCCACCGGCAGGCGTTCTGCGGCACCCGCGCTGGATTTGATGACCGTGGGGGTAACGGACGCGCCGCCGCGCTTGGGGATCACGATGCCGTGCGCACCGCACAGCAGTGCGCTGCGCATGACAGCGCCCAGATTGTGGGGATCTTCAATGCCATCGCTCAGCACCAGAAACGGGGGCTCGCCCTTTTCTTTTGCAGCCGCCAGCAGGTCGTCCACGCTGGCATATTCGATCTCGCTGGCAAATGCCGCCACGCCCTGATGGCTCTCGGTGCCGGTCATCAGGCGCAGCTTATTGGGGTGCACACGCTTCACGGCTGCACCGGCCTCCTTGGCCAGCGCCGTGTAGTATGCCGCCACTGCCGGCGCCATTCCCTCCGCGATCAGCACGGTATCCACCCCGGAGCCGCTTTTCAGCAGCTCCGTAACCGGATTTTTTCCGTAGACCAGGCTCTCGTTTCTGGGCTGGCTTTCTTCCGGGCTGCGGCGGGGACGGCGCGGCTGGTTCTTCTCTTCCATACTATAAACTCCTTCCGTTGTATCGACGGAAAGTGCAGCGCACTTTCCCAAAGGCGTGCCTCGCTCAGACTGCACGCCGGGCTGGTCAATCATTCAACGACACTAATTCAAAATAAAGTATAGCATAAGCCGGCTTTCAATGCCAGCAAATTGGCGTTTTTTTGTTTTTTCTCCTGCAAAGTTTTCACACGCCGTTCACTCACGCTGCCGCCGCTCTGCGCATTTTTTTGTCAGACTGCCAAACACTTAAGTTTTCCACATTCATCCGGTATACACTCCGTAAAACGGCTTCTATTTTTCCACATGTTGAAAAGTCCGTGGAAAAAGTTAAAAAGTCCAGTCTCAATGCCCGTTTTTCCTGTGGAATTCCACACTTTCCACAGGGTTTTCAACTGTCGGTCTTCTCTCCACGCTTCCATTTGCGTACAAATTGTAAAGTTCAAGTCGGAAATCTGACAGTTTTTTGTGTCACGAAGCAGAGTGTTTTGCCAGATCTCCCAATATCATTTTGACGAATGTGGATTCCTGTTGAAAAACCTCGTGCTTTTTTGCGTTTGCTTCTGGTACTGTTGCTGCCTGTTTTCTGGATTTTTCTCTCATTTTTGGGGGAAGGATCCCTGCTGTTTTCCCTGTTTCGTGTTTGCCGAATCCTGTTTTCAGCAGTTCGCTGCAATGATCTCTCAGAAAAAACATTTGTTTGGATTGATTTTAGACGCTGTTTGGGGTATACTAACCCTGTAAGTTCGTTATATCGTGCACAAAGCAGGCACGAAACGAGCAGGACCCCAATGATTTTGTGGAGGTAATGAATAATGTTGGTAAATGCAACCGAAATGCTGCTCAAAGCACGTGATGGCCACTATGGTGTGCCTCAGTTCAACATCAATAATCTGGAGTGGACGAAAGCCGTCCTGACCGCCTGTGAGGAAATGAAGAGCCCTGTCATTCTGGGTGTTTCCGAGGGTGCAGGTAAGTACATGACCGGCTTCAAGACCGTTGCTGCCATGGTCAGCGCTATGGTCGATTCTATGGGCATCACCGTTCCCGTTGCTCTGCATCTGGATCACGGCACCTACGAGGGCTGCAAGGCCTGTGTTGAGGCCGGCTTCTCCTCCATCATGTTCGATGGCAGCCACTACTCCATTGAAGAGAATGTGGAAAAGACCAAGGAGCTGGTCGCTCTGGCACACGCTAAGGGCCTGAGCATCGAGGCAGAGGTCGGTTCCATCGGCGGCGTCGAGGACGGCGTTGTGGG
>CAKSTO010000065.1 GCA_934501115.1 uncultured Faecalibacterium sp. | reverse complement strand
ACAGCGGGAACCAGCTCGTCCACCAGAACAGCAGCCTCAGAGGCAGTCTTGTTCATCTTCCAGTTGCCTGCAATGATAGCCTTGCGCTTTGCCTTATCCATGATACTCTATCTCCTTTATTTACCTTCTATCGTGCAACCTGTGCACAAACAAAAAGGTGCGGCGGCGCTGAAGCCGCCGCACCCATTTACGATGCCGGAAAAATTATGCGTTCTGGATGACGGCGATGCCGGGCAGCTCCTTGCCCTCCAGATACTCCAGAGAAGCGCCGCCGCCGGTGGAGATGTGGGTCATCTTGTCGCCCAGACCCATCTGCTGCACAGCTGCTGCGCTGTCGCCGCCGCCGATCACGGTGGTAGCATCGCTCTCAGCCATAGCCTTGGCAACTGCCAGAGTGCCAGCAGCCAGAGTGGGGTTCTCGAACACGCCCATGGGGCCGTTCCAGACAACCGTCTTGGATGCCTTGACAGCATCAGCAAACAGCTTCATGGTCTCGGGGCCGATGTCGCAGCCTTCCATGTCAGCAGGGATGGCAGTGACAGGCACCACGGTGACGTCCACAGGAGCGTCGATGGGATCGGGGAAGTCCTTGATGCAGGCAGCATCCACAGGCAGCAGCAGCTTCACGCCCTTCTCCTGCGCCTTGGCCATCATTTCCTTGCAGTAGTCCAGCTTGGAGTCGTCGCACAGGCTCTTGCCGACTTCGTAGCCCTGAGCCTTGACGAAGGTGTAAGCCATGCCGCCGCCGATAATCAGGGTGTCGACCTTCTCCAGCAGGTTGGAGATAACATTCAGCTTGTCTGCGACCTTTGCGCCGCCCAGGATCGCAGTGAAGGGACGGACAGGATCGTTCACTGCGTTGCCCAGATACTTGATCTCCTTCTCCATCAGGTAGCCGACAGCGGTATCCTTGATGAAGTCGGTGACGCCTGCAGTGGAGCAGTGTGCGCGGTGGCAGCTGCCGAATGCATCATCAACGTATGCGTCAGCCAGAGAAGCCAGCTCCTCGCTGAACTCGGGCATGTTCTTGGTCTCTTCCTTGCGGAAACGGGTGTTCTGCAGCAGAACGACGTCGCCGTTGTTCATGGCAGCCACAGCAGCCTTTGCGTTCTCGCCCACAACGTTGTCGTCGTCAGCAAACACAACGGTCTTGCCCAGCTTTGCGCTCAGAGCCACAGCAACGGGTGCCAGGCTGAACTTTGCCTCAGGGCCGTTTTTGGGCTTGCCCAGATGGCTGCACAGGATGACCTTGGCGCCATCGTTGACCAGCTTCTGGATGGTGGGCAGAGCTGCATTGATGCGGTTCTCGTTGGTGATGACACCGTCCTTCATCGGGACGTTGAAATCGCAGCGGACAAGCACCTTCTTGCCGCAGTAGTTCTGATCGTCGATCGTCTTCTTACCTAAACCCATGGTAATAAACTCCTCTCAAGTTTTAATGTCTGAACTAGAGTTTCGCTCGCATTCGGGGTCGTGCCCCTGTACAACACTATTATAAACAAAAAACCGCCGTATTGCAAGAACATGGGATGGATAATTTATTAACAAACTTTCCCTGTCGTCTGCCTAAATTGTGTCTATTTTGACAGAATCGCCGCAGTTTCTCCTGCTTCTCATTTCAGGTACCCCGTCGGGCAAAACAAAAGCGCCCTTCCCTCACGGTGATCCGCAAAGGAAAGGGCGCCGCTCTTATCTACTTGTTACCGTGCTTACAGCACGATACCTCAGGCACTTTTGAGCGTAGAGCTGTGATTAGCAGTTCTCAGCGAAGTACTTGATGGTACGAACCATCTGAGAGGTGTAGGAGTTCTCGTTGTCGTACCAAGACACGACCTGAACCTGATAGGTGTCGTCGTCGATCTTAGCGACCATGGTCTGGGTAGCATCGAACAGAGAGCCGTAACGCATGCCGATGACATCAGAAGAAACGATCTGATCCTCGTTGTAGCCGAAGGACTCAGAGGTAGCAGCCTTCATAGCAGCATTGATGGACTCCTTGGTGACGTCCTTACCCTTGACGACAGCAACCAGAATGGTGGTGGAGCCGGTGGGAACAGGCACACGCTGAGCAGAGCCGATCAGCTTGCCGTTCAGCTCAGGGATGACCAGACCGATGGCCTTAGCAGCACCGGTGGTGTTGGGGACGATGTTCTGTGCGCCAGCACGAGCACGGCGCAGGTCGCCCTTGCGCTGAGGACCATCCAGAATCATCTGGTCGCCGGTGTAAGCATGAACGGTGGTCATGATACCGGAAACGATGGGATAGGTCTTGTTCAGGGTGTTAGCCATGGGAGCCAGGCAGTTGGTGGTGCAGGAAGCAGCAGAAATGACCTGATCCTCAGCGGTCAGAGTCTTTTCGTTGACAGAGAAGACGATGGTCTTCAGATCATTGCCTGCAGGAGCAGAGATAACGACCTTCTTTGCGCCAGCCTGAATGTGAGCCATGCTCTTCTCCTTGCTGGTGTAGAAGCCGGTGCACTCCAGAACGACATCAACGTTCAGCTCGCCCCAGGGAGCATCCTTTGCGTCCTTAACAGCGTAGATCTTGATCTCCTTGCCGTCGACGATGATGGAATCCTCGGTAGCCTCGACAGTGTGCTTGCCTTCGCCGATCTTGCCGCAGAAAGAGCCCTGAGCAGTATCGTACTTCAGCAGGTGAGCCAGCATCTTGGGGCTGGTCAGGTCGTTGATTGCGACGACCTCGTAACCCTCAGCATCAAACATCTGACGGAAAGCCAGACGACCAATACGACCGAAACCATTGATAGCAACTCTAACAGCCATGTTAATAGTACCTCCTAATTATTTTACCCATAATCGGATAAATCACGGTATCTTTATTTTAGACCAAAACTCCGAAAGTTTCAAGTGTCTGCCAAAAAATTAACAAGACGTTTCCAACTTTCTTACTTTTGTACGATTTTGCCCGGCTCAATTCTCCCGTTTTAGGCAATTGCGCCAAGGGAGTGCCAACTTTTTTGTCAGGTCTGCCCGTTTGCACAGGTCTTTGCGCACACAGCACCCATGCCCCCGATGCAGCACAGCCCCAGGCCTGCAAGGATCTCCGGCCAGACTGCCGGAGCCGCCCAGCCAAGGCCTGTCATCAGAAAGGCCATGCGGGGCAGCTGCCAGCACAGGCACAGCACAAAGGCTGCCAGCCCGGACGCACACAATGCCTTGCCATTGCCCGGCTGCGGCAGATACAGTGCCCGCGCCAGCGCCGACAAAAACAGCAGCGCGGCCAGCATCTGCCAGACCGCTGCTGTAGGCTGCACCCGGTGCCAGCTGGAGCTGTTTTCCATAAAGCGCATCAGCACGTTCCAGTAAAACAACAGACTGCCGGCCACTGCCAGATACAGCCCGCCCGCAGGCTGCTTCCAGTCATCGGAGCTGAGCCAGCGGCGTCCCAGTGTGCTGAGCCATACGGCGCACAGGCATTGCAGAATGCCGCGCACGGCTCCGCTCAGTGCTGCCGCGTCACCCAGTGCAAGCTGAATGCCCGCTGCGGCCAGAAAGCATACTGCACCGGCAAATGACAACACCCCGGCCAGCGGCTGACGGCTGCGGACCGACTCTGCTTTTTTGCCGGTTCTCCGGCCGGCCAGCACTGCAGCCAGCACCACGATGCCCAGCGCCAGATAGCGCCACCACACCGAGCCGACGACGCACAGCCCTGTGGCGGCGTCTGTGCCGAAAACAAGGTCTGCCGTGCGCAATACGCCCAGCAGCACTCCCAAACCAAAAACAAGCGATACAGATAGATCCATCAGCGTTCCTCGATCGGCTTATATTTCTGACGCACGCCCAGATATTTGTAGGCGGGTCGGATGATGCGGTTGGCGAACACAACCTCTTCCACGCGGTGGGCGCACCAGCCGGGCACACGGGCGATTGCAAACAGCGGGGTATAGATATCCTCAGAAATCCCCAGCATATTGTAGATCAAACCGCTGAACAGATCCACATTGGCGCAGACCGGCTTGGTACTGCCTTTTTCCTCGGCAAAAATACCGGGAGCCAGACGCTCGATGCTGCACAGCATATTGTACTCTTCCTCAAAGCCTTTTTCGTAGGCCAGATGGCGTGCACGCTGCTTCAGAACCACCTCGCGGGGATCGCTGATGGTGTAGACTGCATGACCCATGCCATAGATCAGGCCGGAGCCATCACCCGCCTGCCTGCGCAGGATGCGGCGCAGGTACTCACGCACCTCGTCATCGTCCTCGGGGTTTTCCACATGCTTCAGGATATCCTGCAGCTGACGGTTCACCATCAGGTTCGCGCCGCCGTGCTTGGGGCCCTTCAGTGCGCCAATGGCTGCTGCGATCGCAGAGTAGGTATCCGTGCCGGAGGAGGACAGCACACGGGCCGTGAAGGTGGAGCAGTTGCCGCCGCCGTGGTCAGCATGAACCAGAAGGCACATATCCAGCAGCTTTGCCTCCTCATGGGTGAACTTCTGATCCGGGCGGTAAGTGCTCAGAATGTGCTCCGCCGTGCTCTGGCCGGGTTTGGGCAGATGGAAGAACATGCTCTGCTTGTCATAGTAACGGCGCTTCATCTGATAGGCATTGACCATCATGGTGGGCATGCTTGCGATCAGATTGATGCTCTGGTTCAGGATATTTTCCAGACTCAGATCCTCGGCATGCTCATCGTAGGAGTACAGACCCAGCACGCAGCGCTGCAACTTATTCATGATGTTGGGCGAGGGAGCGTTCATGGTGTCCATGAAGCCCTCCGGCAGGGCACGGTGCTCTGCCAGAATTTCGCAGAAGTCGTCCAGCTGTTCCTGCGTCGGCAGGCTGCCGAACAGCAGCAGCCAAATCACTTCCTCAAAGACGAAGCGGTCGTTGCGGTAGGCTTCGTCCACGATCTCATTGATATTGACGCCGCGGTAGATCAGCTTGCCGGGCGTCGGGATGACATGACCCTCCTGATCCTTTTTGTAGCCCACAACATCACAGACATTGGTCAGACCGGCCAGAACACCGGTGCCGTCCGGGTTGCGCAGGCCGCGCTTGACGCCAAGGCGCTCGCTGGTTTCGGGGTCGATATAGTTGTTGGCAAGATATTCCTCACACAGCGTCTGCATCGTGTTGGGATCCAGAGTTGCCACTTCCGAATGCGCAAAATTCATGGGTGATTTTCTCCTTTCATCCTGTTTTTCTTACTTTCCCATCCACCTCATTCGTGGATATGATTCTATCATATCGCTTTTGTAAAGTAAATTCAAGCAGGAAGTTCACTGCCGCCGCCTGTTTTGACCTTGAAATGCCGCTTTTCGGCCTTTCCCGCAAAAGGCAAAACGCTTTTTTTCGTACCATTTTGCAGGCCGTTCCGTGTATTCTGATTAAAAAACGGCTGTCTGAGGGGGTCAGGCTATGAAAAAGTTTTTTCTGATTCTATGCGCAGTGTTTCTGGCGCTGGGCACGCTTCTGCCATTGGCTGCATACCGGCTGACGCTGGCTGTCCTGAGCCGGGAGGCATCGCCTGTCCCTGCCTCTCAGGCGGTTTCTCCCGCCGTTCCCACATCGGAACCGGCACTCCCCGCCGACGCCGACGTGTTTTATTTTGAAGATCTATCCACCGGGCAGGTCACAGCGATCTCCCGCCGGGATTACATTCTGGGTGCCGTTGCCGCTGAAATGCCGGTGAGCTGGCCGGACGAAGCCCTCAAGGCGCAGGCCGTTGCCGCACACTCCTATGCGCTCTACTGCCGCGACCATTCCGCCCGGGAGAACGGTGCGTGGCTCACCGCCGACCCCGCCCGGCGGCAGGGCTGCCTGACCGAACCCGTTCTGCGCAGCTACTGGGGCACCGCCTACGAAGAAAACCATGCCCGGCTCTCTGCCCTTGTGGATGAGACCCTGCGTGAGATCGTCTGCTATGAGGGCACTCCTGCCTGCACAAGCTATTTTGCTATCTCCAACGGGCAGACCGAGGCCAGCGTGAATGTCTGGGACTCTGCCCTGCCCTACCTCACCCCGGTGGACAGCAGTACCGACCGCTCTGCCGACAACTATGAGTACACCATCACCCTCTCTGCCGGGCAGGTACAGCAGACACTCTCCGGCCTTGGCATCACCGCCGACCTCACCGTGCCGGAGCGCTGGTTCGGTACAGCCGAGCTCACGCCTTCCGGGTACACAAAATCCCTCTCGGTCTGTGGGCAGAACGTCTCCGGTACGACCCTGCGGCAGGCGCTGGGGCTGCGCAGCACCTGCTTCACCATACAGTACCGGAGCGGGAATTTCAGCTTCACGACCCGGGGCTACGGCCACGGAGTCGGCATGAGTCAGTGGGGTGCAAAGGCCATGGCTGAGCAAGGGGCAGACCATGCCGCTATTCTGGCGCATTATTACCCGGGGACAGAGCTGATGAAATAAGCTTATGATTAAAATGGCCTCCGCTTTGCTCTGGCCATGAATAGCGGAAATTATATTTCTTTTATGAACTCCAGAAAAATCTGCGGATTTTTCTGGAGTTCTTTTTCACGGGATGGAGTCGTAATGGAAAACTTCATCTTATGAAGCAGATGCTGTTTCCCGTGCGGTCCTTTCGTGAAAAAGTAAATCTGCAAAGCCCGCAGGCTTTGCAGATTTACGACTACAAATAATTTTTTCCGCTGAATATGGCCAGAGCAAAGCGGAGGCCATTCTAAATCGTCGACCTTACACTCTCACCATGTCCGGAGTGATCTCGGCGATGCTGTGTGCACCGCACATCTGCATGGTGTCAGCCAGCTCACCGGCCAGCTTATCGATGTAGCACTTCACGCCTTCTTCTCCGCCGCCGTAAACAGCCGTGACGAAGGGGCGGCAGATCAACACTCCATCTGCCCCCAGCGCCAGTGCCTTGAATACGTCCACACCGGTGCGGATGCCGCCGTCCACCAGGATCTTTACGCCGGTTCCCTTGAGTGCTGCAGCGATCTCAGGCAGGACTTCGGCGGTGGCAGGGCACTGATCCAGTACACGGCCGCCATGGTTGGATACCACGATGGCAGCAGCACCCGCTTCCTTTGCCTTCTGTGCACCCTTGACCGTCATGATCCCCTTGACGATGAAGGGGCGCTCGGCCAGTCTGACGATCTCCGCCAGCTCCGCCACGCTCTTGCTGCCGGCAGGGGGAGTCATGTTTTTCAGGAAGGGCAGACCGGCAGCATCCACGTCCATTGCCACGGCAAAGCAGCCGCTGGCCTTGGCCTGCGCCATCTTTTCCCTGATGGTATCGATATTCCAGGGTTTGATCGTGGGTACGCCGCAGCCGTTTGCCGCGCCGATGGCCTTTGTCGCCATCTCCATCACAGTGGGGTTTGTGCCGTCGCCGGTAAACGCGGCGATCCCGTTTTCAGCACAGGCACGCACCAGCACATCATTATAAGTCATGTCGGTGTAGGCCTCGGAGTAGTGCAGGTTCACGGCACCGACCGGGCCGGCAAAGAAGGGATATCTGAAGCTCTTGCCGAACAGCTCCACATGGGTGTCCGGCGTGCCGCCCTCGCACAGGGTGTCCATGTTCACGCGGATCTCTGCCCATTTGTTATAGTTACGGATGGCAGTATCGCCCACACCCTTGGCTCCGGGCCCCGGGATCTGATTTTTACAGGCTACGCCGTTGCATACCGGGCAGGCCTTGCAGTATTTTCCGATGCACTCACGGGCATTGGCCAAAACTTCAGGATATGTCATAGCAAAAACTCCTCCTTGACTTTCTTCACGTTCTCTTTTTATCTTCCCTTTCTGCGTGGAATGATCCATCCCGCACAGTATGTTTTCAGCATAGACCTCTTTTTTGCCTTCGTCAAGAGCTTCTGCTGCGATTCAAATCTTTTCTCCCATCCTTTGTGAACAATGGAACGTCATTTTTTCAAAAACTGTAATTTTTTGAAAATAATCCTTGACAAAACCGGCTCTTTCAGGTATTATAGTGAGGCGCTGAAATGCGGAATCGAATATGGAAAGATGGCTGAGTTGGTCTAAGGCGCACGACTGGAAATCGTGTAACGTGTCAAAAGCGTTCTGGGGT
>CAKSTO010000064.1 GCA_934501115.1 uncultured Faecalibacterium sp. | reverse complement strand
AACTTCCACATCACGGACGATCATCTGGGTGAGGGCGGCGCAAAACAGAAGTACGCCCGGAACATCGAAGCCATCCGTACCCTGTTCAAGCTGGAAGAGGAGCACCGGGGTGCCACCGCCGAGGAGCAACAGGTGCTTTCGCAATATGTGGGCTGGGGCGGTCTGGCAGACGCTTTTGACTCCAACAAGGAAAATTGGTCTGCCGAGTACACCCAGCTGAAAGGACTGCTCTCTGAGGATGAATACGCCGCCGCTCGCGCTTCTACTCTGAACGCCCACTACACCAGCCCTACCGTGATCCGTGGTATCTACGATGCGGTGGAGCGTATGGGGTTCCAGTCTGGCAACATTCTGGAGCCGTCCATGGGTGTAGGCAACTTCTTTGGAATGCTGCCGGATAGCATGGCGGGCAGTCGCCTATATGGTGTGGAACTGGACAGCATCACCGGGCGCATCGCCCAAAAGCTGTACCCGCAGGCAGACATTACCGTGGCTGGCTTTGAGACCACCGATAGGCGTGACTTTTATGATCTTGCCGTGGGCAACGTACCTTTTGGTCAGTACAAGGTCAACGATAAGGCGTACAACAAGTTGGGATTTAGTATCCACAACTACTTTTTCGCCAAGGCCATCGACCAAGTGCGTCCGGGCGGCATTGTGGCGTTTGTGACTTCTCGTTATACCATGGACAGCAAGGACAGCACCGCCCGCAAACACATGGCAGAGCGTGCTGATTTGCTGGGTGCCATCCGTCTGCCGAATAATGCGTTTCGCGCCAATGCTGGCACGGATGTTGTCAGCGACATTATCTTTTTGCAAAAACGTGACCGCCCCATTGACCATGAGCCGGACTGGGTGCAGTTGGGCAAGACCGAGGATGGCTTTGCCATCAACCAGTATTTTGTGGACCACCCGGAGATGGTTCTGGGCGTACTCTCTACCGAAAGCACCCAGTATGGACGAGAGGAATTGACCGTTGCTCCCATCGAGGGTGCAAATCTTGCAGACCAGCTTGCAGAAGCGGTGCAGCATATTGAGGGGCAATACACCGAAGTTGAGGTAGAAACACCAGATATTGCGGATGCCAAAAACGAGAAGCATATTCTCCCGGCTGACCCGGATGTGAAAAACTTCTCCTACACGGTGGTGGACGGTGAAGTGTTCTACCGGGAAAATTCCGTGATGACACAGGTGGAACTGTCCGACACCGCCAAGGGGCGTGTCACCGGCATGGTAGAGCTGCGGCAGATCGTCAATGACCTGATTGACCAGCAGTTGAACGACTACCCGGACGAGGACATCAAGGCAACGCAGGAGCGTTTGAACGCCGCCTACGATGCCTTTACCGCCAAATACGGCTTGCTGAACGACCGCAGAAATGGGCGGCTGTTTGAGCAGGATTCCTCGTATTATCTGCTGTGCTCGCTGGAAAATCTGGACGAGCAGGGGCAGCTCAAGAGCAAGGCTGCAATGTTCACCAAGCGCACTATCCGCCCGGAGCGTACCGTTACCAGCGTGGACACCCCCAGCGAAGCGTTGGCGGTGTCCATTGGGGAGCATGGCAAGGTGGATTTGCCCTATATGGCAGAACTGCTGGGCACTCCCGGTGAGTACGGACGCATTACCACTGAACTCTCCGGCGTGATCTTCAAGGACCCTGCCGCCGACCCTACCGACCCCGAAGCAGGCTGGCAGATGGCAGACGAGTACCTGTCCGGCGATGTCCGGGCAAAGCTGCGAATGGCGCAGTTCGCCTCCGAAACGAACCCAGAGTTTGTGGTCAATGTGGATGCGCTGACCAAGGCGCAGCCCAGAGAACTGGAAGCCTCAGAAATTGATGTGCGGTTGGGCGCAACATGGCTGAACCCGGACATTATTCAGAAGTTTATGACCGAGACCTTTCAAATCCCCTACTATCTGCGCCATGCAGTCAAAGTGAGATATTCTCCGTATACTGCCGAGTGGCGTGTGGAGGGCAAAACGGCTACGGGGCGGGGCGATATTATCTCCTCCGAGACCTACGGCACCAGCAGAGCCAACGCCTATAAGATTCTGGAGGAGACCCTGAACCTGAAAGATGTCCGCATTTACGACACCATCGAGGATGCCGAGGGCAAACCCAAGCGTGTGCTGAACAAACGGGAGACCATGCTGGCGCAACAGAAACAGCAGGTCATCAAGGATGCTTTTGCCAACTGGGTCTGGCAAGACCCCCAGCGGCGCATTGCGTTGGTAAAACAGTACAATGAGTTGTTCAACAGCACCAGACCCCGTGAGTATGACGGAAGCCACATCCATTTTGTCGGCATGAACCCGGAGATCACCCTCCGGGAACACCAGCGAAATGCCATCGCCCATGTGCTTTATGGCGGTAACACGCTGCTTGCACACGAAGTTGGTGCGGGCAAGACCTACGAAATGGCGGCATCTGCCATGGAAGCAAAACGGCTGGGGCTGTGCCAGAAATCCCTCTTTGTGGTGCCCAACCATTTGACAGAGCAGTGGGCTTCGGAGTTCCTGAACCTCTACCCCAACGCCAAATTGCTGGTGGCACGGCGCAAGGACTTTGAAACCGCCAATCGCAAAAAGTTCTGCGCCCGCATCGCCACCGGGGACTACGATGCCGTCATCATCGGGCATAGCCAGTTTGAACGCATCCCGCTGTCCTTTGAGCGGCAGGAACGTATCATTCAGGAGCAAATTTATGAAACGCTTGCCGCCATCAATGAGCTGAAAGTCCACGCCGGTGAGAATTTCTCCATCAAGCAGATGGAAAAGACCCGGAAAACGCTGGAAACCAAGCTGGAAAAACTGCGCTCCGATGAGCGCAAGGACGATGTAATTACCTTTGAACAACTGGGCGTTGACAGGCTTTTTGTGGACGAGAGCCATTTTTACAAGAACCTCTTTTTGACCACAAAAATGCGGAATGTCGCAGGATTATCCACCAGCGAAGCCCAGAAATCCAGCGATATGTTCGGCAAGTGCCGCTATCTGGACGAGATCACCGGAGGCCGGGGCGTGGTGTTCGCCACGGGCACGCCCGTGAGCAATTCCATGACCGAACTGTACACGGTCATGCGGTATTTGCAGTACAGCACCTTGCAGCAGAAAAAGCTGACCCACTTCGACTGCTGGGCATCCACCTTTGGTGAGACCACCACGGCCATTGAACTTGCGCCCGAGGGTACCGGCTACCGTGCCCGCACCCGGTTTGCAAAGTTTTTCAATCTCCCGGAACTGATGTCCATGTTCAAGGAGGTTGCGGACATTAAAACATCTGACCAGCTTCATCTGCCTGTGCCCGAAGCAAAGTTTGAAACCGTGGTGGCAAAACCCTCGGAGATTCAAAAGGAAATGGTGCAGGAACTGAGCAAACGTGCTGCAGATATCCACTCCGGCATCGTGGATGCGTCCGTGGACAATATGCTCTGCGTCACCAACGATGGGCGTAAGATCGGCTTGGATGTTCGCCTGATGAACCCCATGCTGCCAGATGATCCCAACAGCAAACTGAACGTATGCGTTCAAAATGTGTTGAAAATCTGGGAGGAAGGCAAAGACCAGAAGTTGACCCAGCTTTTGTTCTGCGACCTCTCGACACCGAAAAACGATGGCAATTTCAACGTCTACGATGACATTCGCAAAAAGCTGGTTGCTGCCGGTGTGCCGGAAAACGAAATCGAGTTTATCCACAACGCCGACACCGAAGCCAAAAAGGCGGCATTGTTCTCCAAAGTACGCTCCGGCGATGTGCGCGTCCTGCTGGGCAGCACGGCAAAAATGGGCGCAGGAACCAATGTGCAGCAGCGTCTTGTGGCAGTGCATCATCTGGATGTTGGCTGGAAGCCCAGCGACATGACCCAGCGCAATGGTCGCATCATCCGGCAGGGCAATATGAATAAGGAAGTCAAGGTGTTCAATTACGTTACAGAAGGGACATTTGACAGTTATTTGTTCCAAACTTTGGAAAACAAACAGCGATTTATCAGCCAAATCATGACTTCAAAATCCCCGGTGCGCTCCTGCGAAGATGTAGACGAACAGGCACTTTCCTATGCGGAGATCAAGGCACTTTGCGCCGGAAATCCGCTCATCAAAGAGAAGATGGACTTGGATGTGCAGGTCGCAAAGCTGAAAGTGCTGAAAGCCGACCATCAGAGCCAGAAGTTCCGTTTGGAAGATAAGCTGTTGACGAAGTTCCCGGCTGACATTCGGGAAACGAACGCCTATATTGCTGGGGTGAAAGCGGACGCACAGCTTGCCGCCGCCCATCCGCAGGTGCAAGAGGGTTTCTGCGGCATGACCATCAAGGGCGTGACCTACGATGAGAAAAAGACCGCCGGTGAGCGTCTGGTGCTTGCTTGTTCTGAACTGCCAAACGCCGAAGAAAAAGTCATCGGCAGCTACCGGGGCTTTGAACTGTCCCTGCGTTTCGACACCTACCGCAGTGAGTATCAGGCTATTTTGAAGGGTCAGCGGAGGTACCCGGTAGCACTAGGCACCGACCCTCTGGGCAACATCATCCGTCTGGATAATTCCCTGAACAACTTCCCGGAGCGCATTAACTCTGCTGAGAATGAACTGGCCACTCTGCATCAGCAGCAGGCGGCGGCGCAAATCGAGGTGGAAAAGCCCTTCCCACAGGAGGAAGAACTGGCAGAAAAGTCCGCACGGCTTGCAGAGCTGAACGCCCAGTTGGATGTGGACGAAAAGAGCCACGAGCCGGAACAGGACGAGGAAGAACAGGAGGATACCCCGCGCCGCCCCTCGGTGCTGGCAGCACTGGAAGAAAAATCGGACAAGCCGGAGCCGGTGAAGCCCTTCCGCAGTTATTACGACAAGGATGGTGATGCCCGGTGAGGGAAAAGCGGGACGAGATCATCATCCTGAGAACCACAAAGGCCGAGAAGAACCGCATTTATGAAAAGATGCTGGGCATGGGCATCCGCAGCCTGAGTGCCTATATCCGAAAAATGGCTCTGGATGGCTACTGCTTGAACCTTGACCTACCGCAACTGCGGCGGATGGCATATCTCTTGCAGATGTGCAGCAACAACTTGAACCAGTACGCCAAAGCCGCTAATGAAAATGGTCGGGTCTATGCTGCAGACATGGAGGACCTGCGGCGGCGGCTGGATGAACTGATTGAGATTGGTCGGCAGATTCTTTCCCGGCTGGCTGATCTCTAAATTTCTCTCCGCAGTTGGAGGACTGCGGGGCTACATAAGGTTGACATCCTTGCAAAGCAATCGTTGATACCTTTATAATCGGGGTGAAAGAAAGGCAGGTGCTGGATATGAGGTTCGTTTTTAAGATGATCGTTTTTCCGTTTTGGCTGCTTACGGCTTTCCTTGCGCTGATGCTGAAATGGACGCTGAACCTGTCGGCGTTTGTGCTGGTGCTACCCATGCTGTATATTTTCGGCTGCGGTCTTTATACGCTGTACTGCCGGGAGTGGCTGCAGTTTTTGATTTTGCTGGTGGCAGAGTTTGGCTGCTTTGTGTTGATTTTCATGGGCGCTTTGATTGCAGATGCAGCAGAGCGTTTTAGTGGCTGGGTTGCCGGATTGTGAGGGATGCTATGGAAAACCAGAAATTGGAGGCTTGTTATTCTGAGCACAGCAGCACGCTCTTTTTTGAAATGCTGGGTGAGGACGAAAACTATCAGCGGCTGAAAAACGCCAAAATAGCGGCTGAAAAAGCCCTGCGGGATACCATCAGCAAAGAAGCGTGGAAGCAATACCTCGCTTTGGATGAGATCTGCAACGAGTTGGAATGCGCCCGATATAAGGCGATGTATCTGGCGGGTGCTGCCGATTACGAAAAAATATCCAAATGATCTTGATGCCGCCGATGTGCGGCATTTTCTTTTTTTAGGGGGGTGATGGCACTGGCGGCAACACGGTTGATCCCTATGCGGAAAAACAAGGGCAAGTCCATCGGGGCGTGTCTGCACAATCACACCAGCTATATCCAGAACCCGGACAAGACCGAACAGGGCGAGTTGGTCAGCAGCTACCAGTGCAGCCCTCTGACCGTAGACGAGGAATTTCTGCTGACGAAACGGCTGTACGAGCAGACCACCGGGCGCAGCCAGAAAAGCGATGTCATCGCCTATCAGGTGCGGCAGTCCTTCAAGCCGGGGGAGGTCACGCCGGAGGAAGCCAACCGCATCGGCTACGAGTTTGCCGAGCGTTTTTTGAAGGGCAAGCACGCTTTTATCGTTGCTACCCACACCGACCGAGCGCACATCCACAACCACATTATTTATAATTCCACTGCCTTGGACGGAACCCGAAAATTCAAAAATTTCTGGCTTTCCTCCTTTGCGGTGCAGCGGTTGAGCGACCTGATTTGTTTGGAACATCAGCTCTCCACCATCGAGTACAAGCCTTATCGGGAACGGCAGAAGCGCATCGTCTACCCACCGAAAGAGAGCAACCGTGAC
Organism: uncultured Faecalibacterium sp.; assembly: GCA_934501115.1. Classification (GTDB taxonomy): domain Bacteria; phylum Bacillota; class Clostridia; order Oscillospirales; family Ruminococcaceae; genus Faecalibacterium. Next base: position 1,854 of record CAKSTO010000064.1, on the reverse strand, counting down.
CGGCTATGTAGCGTGATCGACAGCATTCTGGCTGAAAAGCCCAAGGACTACGAGGACTTTCTGCAAAGGCTGGAACAGCAGGGCTATGAGGTGAAGCGTGGCAAACACACGGCGGTGAAGGGCAAGGGGCGGAAACGATTTATCCGTTTCCGAACTCTGGGCACAGGCTACGGCGAGGACGAGATCAAGGCGGTGCTGGAGGGAAAGGTGAAGCACCACCCCTATCAGAAGCAGCCGCCCAAAGAACAGCCGTTCCAGTTGCTGGTGGACATTCAGGGAAAAATGGCAGAGGGCAAAAACATCGGCTACAAAAAGTGGGCAACGAAGTTCAACCTGAAAGAGATGTCCAAGACATTGCTGTTCTTGCAGGAGCAGAAAATCAGCAGCACCGAGGAACTACGGGAGCGTGCAGCGGCGGCAACGGAACGCTATCATACCATGGGGGATTCCATCAAGGCGGCGGAAGCAAGGCTGACCGAAATCGCTGTTCTGAAAACCCACATCATCAATTATGTCAAGACCCGCCCGGTCTATGATGCCTATCGCAAGTCGGGGTACAGTAAAAAGTTTTTGGAAGTCCACCGGGAGGAGATCACCCTGCACAAGGCGGCAAAAGCGGCCTTTGATGAAGCAGGGCTGCAAAAGCTGCCGAAGGTCAAGGAATTGGATGCGGAGTTCGCAGAACTGCTGACAAAAAAGAAAGCAGCTTACCCGGACTACCGCAAGGTACGGAATGAGATGCAGGAGTTGGTTCGCGCACAGAAAAATGTAGAACGATTTTTTGCAGAGGAAAAGCCAGCACAGGAAAACGAGCAGGCTCGATAAGAAAAGATTGCCGGGAGTTGACCGAGAGTGGTCGGCTCCCGGTATTTTTTGCGTTTTGCCATCCTGTTGGCAACAACACAGTCTATTGATTGTGTATTGGACGCACCACAACAGGTATTCTATGGAGTGTAAACAACTCTACTGAAATGGAGCGTGCTATGAAAGAATTATTCGGGCAGCGCCTGCGGGAGCAGCGGCAGAATCAGGGCTTGACAATGGAGCAACTCGCAGAAAAAGCGAATCTCTCCACCAATTTTATCGGTGCAATTGAGCGTGGACTGAAAGAGCCTAGTCTCTCTACGCTCATCAGCATTCTGAACGCGCTGGATATTCCGGCTGACGTTCTGCTCCGTGATTATGTTGGAACAGCATCCCATGTGACCGATGACGAGATCTGCAAGCGGCTGGAAGGCTTGACCCCTATTCAGAAAAAGGCAGCCCTCGACCTGTTGGACACCTATATCGCCAATCTCCCGTATCTTACAAACGAAGAATAATCAGCAACCCTTGCAAGCGTATCGGCTGGGATTTAGCCGGTACGCTTTTCATTTGCATCGCTTTCGGCTATAATCATTCTTATAGAGTGTGTTATACTCTAAAGAATTGATTTGGAGGTGCTGAAATGAGAGAACCACGGTACAGTATTTTAGTGGATATTCAGGACGCAATCGAGCGCGCAAAGCAGGGCAAGCTGGCGTTGTACTGGCAGCGCACCATCCAGCGGGAATACCGATGCAAAAAAGTCACCCCTGCCGAACAGCAGGCGTATGAGCAGTTGCAGAGCATTCTTTCCGAAGTGCCGCAATGGAGCGATGAAGAAGAACTGCGCCATGACATGGAGAACATCGGCGGCAGGCTCTGGTTCTGCCACTTCTGGACTGACCACAATTCCATGGTGCAGTTGACGGAAGATCGCAACGGCAGATTTCATGCTGCCTACGTTCTGGATACGGACACCTCCCCAGAGGTGCGCCGGGAGGCTGCACTACTGGCGCAGAGAGAACTTGCGAAATGTATGCAGGAATGGGA
>CAKSTO010000063.1 GCA_934501115.1 uncultured Faecalibacterium sp. | reverse complement strand
CATTCAGCAAGCGTGTACTAATAGGTCGAGGGCTTGACCACAATTCGCTTGAGACTCAAAGAGTCAACGAAAAAATGCTAGCAGTGATTATTCAGTTTTGAAGGCACGTCCTTCTACAAACACTGGACAGTTACACAGAAATGTGCTATACTGATTCAGTCAGATCGGTCGGTGTCGATGACGGTGAGGTTCCACCTGTTCCCATTCCGAACACAGAAGTTAAGCTCACTTGTGCCGAAGATAGTTCGCTGGAAACGGCGCGTGAAAATAGGTAGTCGCCGACTTGAACAAAAACGCTTCAGGAGAGATCCTGAGGCGTTTTTCTTTTGCAGTCTGCCTCGGAGGATGTCTCCGGGGCTTTTTTGCTGCTGCCCGAAGAAACTGCCGAAAATGATGCGATGTTTCAACAACTTCCGAATGCTTCCGGAAATAAAAGGCACAACCGCAAACGCTTCGGCAAGTTCACTAAAAACCTGCGCTTATTTTCGGTCAAAATACCTCTTGAAATCCATATGGGGGGGGGGGATTAGAATAGAAAATGGGGCGGAGTTTTCTTCAAAACAGCCGCTCTCAAACAAAAAGAACAAAGAGAGAGAGGGAAAATCATGAGAAAAAAGAGTACGAGACTTCTCAGCGCAGCGCTTGCGGCGTGCATGATGCTGTCGGTTCTGCCAGTGGGCGCGTTTGCGGCGGGCACGGACACTGAAACGGAGAATGGCGTAAGTACGCAGGCGGATGCCGCTGTGCCGGAGGGATATATTGCAATCAACGAGAAAAACTTTCCGGACAAAAATTTTAGAGACTATGTGGCGGGGCAATGGGATACAAATCACGACAACCGTTTCAGCCCAAGTGAGATCGCGGCCGCAAAGTGGATTACTTGTGATAATCTTTGGGAGGGTCAACCAATAAAAAGCCTAAAGGGAATCGAGTATTTTACGGAAATCTGGGAGCTCAGTTGCGTTTATAATGATCTGACGGAGATAGATTTGAGCCATAACACAAAGCTGGAATATGTTAACTGTCATCATAACAAATTGGAAAAGCTGGATGTAAGCGGGTTGCCGCTATTGAAAACATTCTACTGTGGCCAAAATAAATTACAGTCGATCGACGTGAGCAAGAATAAGCAGCTGAAAGATTTTTCTTGTACAGAAAACCCTTTGAATACATTGGATGTAAGTCAAAACACGGAATTAGAGAAATTAGCCTGCGTAGGCAACAATCTGACGGAATTGGATGTCAGTAAAAATAAAAACCTTAAAATACTCTGGTGCTATCAGAATAAATTGAGCAGTCTGAATCTGGAGAATCAGACAGAATTGGAATTGTTAGGCTGCAGAGAAAATCCACTGAGTGTATTGAGTATAAGTGCGAACACGAAGCTGAAGAAGTTGTATGTTAATAAAACAAATCTGACGTCGCTGGATGCATGGAACCATACAGCTTTTGAGGCGTTTAATGGGAAGGACTGCACCTATAACATTGCAGTTGAAGGCGATGGAAAGTTTGACCTTACCACTTTGCCGGGAAACTTTGACGCAAGCAGAGCAACTGCTACAGGCAACGGCACGATCGATGGGAATATCCTTACGGTTAATCCCAATTCCAAGACGTTCCGCTACGATTATGATATCGGACAAAACCAAAAATTGAATGTTGTACTGAATGTGCATTGGCATAATTACCAGTGGAAACATGACGATACCGACCATTGGCATGAGTGCACAGATACCGCCTGCCCGGACAAGACTGGCAGTGTGAAGGATAAGGCCGAACATGTTTATGATGACGACGCGGACACGACCTGCAATGTGTGCGGCTACGAGCGCACCCTGACACCCGTCCCCGACGCCCCCGCAGACGGCGGTGATACGGACGATACTGCCGACAACATCAAGGGCGCGCTCTCCGCTGTGGTGGTGGGTGCTGTGGCGGGTGCCATTATCTACGAGACCGGCACCGGCATCTACCGCGTCATCAATATGCCCGGCATCCCCATGCCCTCCAACCGTATCGAGCTGGCCGAGCTGCTGTGGGAGCACGCCGGGAAGCCGGAGCCTGTGAGCACTGCCCTCTACAGCGACATCGACGAGGGTGATACCGACGCACAAAAGGCCGCCCGCTGGGCAGTGGAGCAGGATCTGATGCAGGATAACAGCGAGAAGAACACATTCAACCCGCACTTCCCCGTCAGCAAGCTGCGCACCTGCCTGACCTGGAACGCCGCAAAAGAAAAGGGCCTGTTTGATACGGACAAGCCTGCAGAATGATCCATCGGCAGTGCCCGGCTTGGACACCGCCGCGTAAAACAACAAAAGGGGCTGCATTTGCAGTCCCTTTTGTGCTGTAAAAAAGTGTTTAATCGTCGTCGCTGTCCAGCTTGAGCACGGCAGTAAAGGCCTCACTGGGCAGGGAAACGCTGCCCAGCTGACGCATCTTCTTTTTGCCTTCCTTCTGCTTTTCCAGCAGCTTCTTTTTGCGGGAGATATCGCCGCCGTAGCACTTGGCCAGCACGTCCTTGCGCATGGCCTTGACCGTCTCGCGGGCGATGATCTTGCCGCCGATGGCGGCCTGCACCGGGATCTCGAACAGGTTGCGGGGGATGTTGTCCCGCAGCTTCTCGCAGATGCGGCGCCCCTTGGCGTAAGCGTTGTCGCGGAATACGATCATGGAAAGTGCGTCCACCGGCTCGCCGTTGAGCAGGAAGTCCAGCTTGACAAGGTCGCTCTCGCGATACTCCTTGAACTCGTAGTCGTAGCTGGCGTAGCCACGGCTGCGGCTCTTGATGGCATCGAAGAAATCGTACACGATCTCACCCAGCGGCAGAGCATAGTGCAGATCCACCCGCACATCGTCCAGATATTTCATATCGATCAGCACGCCGCGTTTGTTCTGGCACAGATCCATCAGACCGCCCACATAATCGTTGGGGGTGTACAGATGCACATCCACAAAAGGCTCTTCCTGCTTGACGATGTTGGAGGGGTCGGGGTAGCTGGAAGGATTGTCGATCATCTCTACCGTGCCGTCGGTCAGGGTCAGACGGTAGCGCACGCTGGGCGTGGTGGTGATGATGTCGAGGTCGAACTCGCGCTCCAGCCGCTCAGTGATGATCTCCATGTGCAGCAGGCCGAGGAAGCCGCAGCGGAAGCCGAAGCCCAGCGCAGCGCTGGTCTCCAGCTCAAAGGTCAGGGAGGCGTCGTTCAGCTGCAGCTTTTCCAGCGCGTCCTTCAGGTCGGGATACTTGGCACCGTCGGCGGGGTAGATGCCGCAGAACACCATGGGCTTGACCTGACGGTAGCCGGGCAGCGCCTCCGGGGTGGGGCGGTCGGCCAGCGTAACGGTATCGCCCACGCGGGTGTCCTGCACAGTCTTGATGCTGGCGGTCAGGTAGCCGACCTCACCGGCCTGCAGCTGTGCGCAGGGGGTCAGGCTGGTGGCACCCATGTGGCCGACCTCTACCAGTGTGAACTCGGCTCCGGTGGCCATCATGCGGATGGTATCGCCGGGCTTGACGGTGCCCTCAAACACGCGGATATAGACGATGACGCCCTTGTAGCTGTCGTAGATGCTGTCAAAGATCAGTGCCTTCAGCGGGGCGTCCGGGTCGCCTGTGGGGGCGGGGATGTCGGTGACGACGCGCTCCAGCACCTGATCCACGTTCAGGCCGGTTTTGGCGGAGACGCGGGGCGCGTCCAGACAGGGCAGGCCGATCACGTCCTCCACCTCCTGCGCCACCTCGTCCGGGTGGGCGCTGGGCAGGTCGATCTTGTTGAGGATGGGCACCAGCTCCAGATCATGCTCCAGCGCCATATAGGTGTTGGCCAGCGTCTGGGCTTCCACACCCTGTGTGGCGTCCACCACAAGGATCGCGCCCTCGCAGGCGGCCAGACTGCGGCTGACCTCGTAGGCAAAGTCCACGTGACCCGGGGTGTCGATGAGGTTGAACTCGTAAGTTCTGCCATCTTTGGCGGTGTAGTTCATGGTCACGGCGCGTGCCTTGATGGTGATGCCGCGCTCGCGCTCAATGTCCATGTTGTCGAGGATCTGATCCTCCATGGTGCGCTCGTCCACGCTCTTGGTCAGCTCCAGAATACGATCCGACAGGGTGGATTTGCCGTGGTCGATGTGCGCGATGATGCAGAAGTTGCGGATGTTGTCTCTTGCCATGTAGTTCCTCCGAGAGAATTTATGCTTCCAGGATCCAGTCCTCGACGTCCACGATCTTTCCGTGCTCGAGGTAAACGCGGGGCACCCGGCGGGAGACCCCGCAGAGCACTTCGTAAGAGATGGTATCGGTCTTACGGGCGATGGTCTCGGCGGTGTCGCTGACACTGCCGCCCCACAGGATGGCTTCGTCACCCTCGTGGAGATCCGGGATGCCGGTCACATCCACCATCATCTGATCCATGCACACCCGGCCCAGCACCGGGCAGGCTCTGCCGTGGATCTCGACAACGCCTTTGCCGCAGCTCAAAAGCCGGGGGTAGCCGTCGGCGTAGCCGGTGCACAGGGTGGCCACCAGAGTGGGCTTTTCAGCGGTGAAGCGGCGGCCATAGCTGATGCTCTGACCGGGCTGCAGCTCCTTGACCATGCTTACCACCGTCTTGAGGGTCATCACCGGGCGGAACAGCCCGAAACGCACCTCGTCGCTGGGGTCGTAGCCATACAGGATGATGCCGGGGCGTGCCATGCAGCGCTCCCGGGGCAGACCCTCCGGCCAGTCCGGGTGCAGCATCACGCCTGCGGAGTTGTCGCAATGGACGAGAGCAGGCTCGTGTCCGGCAGCCTTCAGCGCGTGGAAGGCTCTGACGAACAGCGCGTGCTGCTCCGCGGTATAGGCGATGTTTTCTTCGGCGGTATCATCGGCTACCGAAAAGTGCTGGAACAGACCGGTCATTTCCAGACCGGGCAGCTCACAGACCGCCAGCATCTCGCGGATGGCGGCGTCAAAGTCGGTGCGCAGGGCAAAGCCGATGCGTCCCATGCCGGTGTCAGCCTTGAGGTGGATCTTTACCTTTCCGCCAGCCTTTACGGCGGCAGCAGAAAGGTGCTGCGCCTGCTCCATGGAGTAGCAGGCGGCGGTGATGTTCTGTGCAATGAGGGTCTGGGCATACTCCGGCTGCACATGGCCGAGGATCAGAATGGGCAGTGTCTGACCGGCTCTGCGCAGCTGCATGGCCTCGTTCAGGCAGCTGACGGCGAGCCACGCAGCCCCCTCTTCCGCGAAGATCTGGGCACAGTGCACCGCGCCATGGCCGTAGCTGTCGGCCTTGACCACCGCACACAGCGGCAGGGCACCGGCGCGCGCCTTGACAGCGCGGAAGTTCTGGCGCAGAGCGTCGAGGTCGATCTCCGCCCAGACATGTTTTTCAAAAAATTCAGTCTGCATGATTCATTCTTCCTCTTTTGTAACTGTATGGTTTCCGCGCCCGGTGTGGACGGGGTGCCAGCCGTCGATGCCGCTCTCCTGCAGCGCGTGCAGGGTCTTTTGACGGAACGCATGGTCTGTGCGGCAGCGCTCTTTGACAAAATCCTTGGTCTGCTCGCGCACGGTCACGCCATCGGCAGGGCAGACGCTTTTCACGATAGGCAATCCCTCGGCATGCACTGCGCTGATGACCTCCTGCTCGGTAGCCAGCAGCATGGGACGGATGAGGGTCAGATCCCGGCGGGACAGATAAGTCACCGGCGAGAAGCAGCCGATGCGGCCTTCCCGCCAGAGGTTCATGTAAAAGGTCTCTACGGCATCGTCCAGATGATGCCCCAGCGCCACTTTGTTGCAGCCCAGTTCCTGCGCGGCTGTGTGCAGAGCGCCGCGCCGCAGTTTGGCGCACAGGGCGCAGGGGTTCTTCTCTTTGCGGTAGTCGAACACCACGGGGCCGATCTCGGTGCGGCGGATCTCGTAGGGGATGCCGTGCCGGGCAAACAGCTCCTGCAGTACGGTGTAATCCATGGGCTTTCCGCCAAACTGCGGGTCCAGCGTGACGGCCTGCACCGTAAAATCAAAGCCGATGTACTTGCGCAGCTCGGCGAGACCAATGGTCAGCGCTACGCTGTCCTTGCCGCCGGAAACGCCCACCATCACGCGGTCGCCGGGGGCGATCATTTCATAGTCCTGCACAGCCTTGCGCATCAGGCCGCACAGACGCTGCATTGCACGGGAACTGCTCATGACAGGGTCACACTTTCCACAAGATTCACAATGTCGTTGATGGAGGCCAGCTTGGTCAGGCCGGACACATACACCACGTCACCGCCGGGGTAGGTGATGGTGGCCAGAACGGCGTAATAGGTCTGGATGTCGCAGCGCACGGCTTCCACCTCGGCGCCATCAATGGCCAGGTTGACCTTGCGGGGCTTGATGACGCCGTAGGCCTGTTTCAGATCTTTTTCAGATGCACCGATGAAGTCGGCATAGGTATCGGCGGTGCCGCGCTGCAGCAGCACGGCCTCGTAGTCCTCGCCGTCGGCAGAGTCGGCTGTGGCAACCTCCAGCACGGTGCCAAGGGCGGGATCTTCGGTCATCCGGCACACTTTCCAGATGGAGCTGTCGTAATACACCGAGATGCCGTTGGAGCCGGTATAGTGGGTATCCGGGCTTGCAGGCACACTGCGGTTGACCAGAAGGGTCAGTACAATGTAAGCAATAATGCCCAAGGCAACAAAGATGCCCATGGCAGCCAGCAGCTTGGAGGCGCGGCGCTGGGCAGAGGTGCTGCGGTCGATGTCGTTTGGCATGTGAAAAGTTCTCCTTATTTCTGTGGGCGGAAGAATGCCGCCATATCCTTTATAGTATAACACAATCATGCTTAAAATTGTAGCGTGCCGCGCGAGAAAATTGAAAGGGAAGGGCAGAAAAATTTACAGAAAATGCGTTTTTAGAATCCGCGAGGATTCGAGAGAAAACAAGAGATTTTGAGAGATTATAAAAATTGAGCTGAAAAAATCAAAAAATGCTGTTGACAGGCACGTTTTTATGATGTATACTGACACTCGCGCCCCAAAAGGGTGCCTGAAACGTACAAAAAGTTTATCAGGAGGAAATAGATATGAGCACTACTCTCGTAAAGCCCGCTGAAGTCGAGCGCAAGTGGTACCTGCTCGACGCTGCCGGCAAGAGCCTGGGCCACGTCGCTGCTGAGGCCGCTGTTCTGCTGCGCGGCAAGCAGAAGGTCGATTACACCCCCAACGTGGACTGCGGCGATTTCGTTGTTGTCATCAACTGCGATCAGGCTGTTCTGACCGGCAAGAAGGCCGAGCAGAAGTTCCACATCACCCACAGCAAGTACATTGGCGGCCTGAAGAAGGTCCAGTACAGCAAGCTGATGGCTGAGCACAGCGATCTGGCTATGACCTACGCTGTCAAGGGCATGATCCCTTCCAACACCATCGGTGCTAAGGCTCTGACCCGCCTGCACTGCTACCAGGGTGCCGAGCACGCTCACGCAGCTCAGAAGCCCGAGAAGATCGAGTTCTAAGAAGGAGGCAATCGAACATGTACGAAACCAAACCTTATTTCTACGGCACTGGTCGTCGTAAGGATTCCGTTGCCCGCGTTCGCGTTTACACCGGCACCGGCAAGATCACCATCAACGATCGTGATATCGACAACTACTTCGGTCTGGAGACCCTGAAGCTGATCGTCCGTTCTCCGCTGGTTCTGCTGGGTCTGGAGGGCAAGTATGACGTCGTCGTCCGCGTTTCCGGCGGCGGTGTTTCCGGTCAGGCTGGCGCAATCCGTCACGGTCTGAGCCGCGCTCTGCTGCAGCAGAACGATGAGAATCGTGCTGCTCTGAAGAAGGAAGGCTTCCTGACCCGCGATCCTCGTATGAAGGAACGTAAGAAGTACGGCCTGAAGGCTGCACGTCGTGCACCTCAGTTCAGCAAGCGCTGATTTACCCGGCATTGCATACTTGGCAGTTCTGCTTCGGCAGAACTGCTTTTTTATTGCCATTTTCCCTGCTGAACTGAGGGGCACGACTGCGCATCTCCGGCGGTTGCCCCGCAAGGGGCGAGCCGGAGGCGCTTATTGATCCTTGCTCAAGCATCGCGTGGCGTGCAGCGCACGCCCAGCGATGCTCCGCAGTTCTCTAAGCGATAATCTACAGCTTAAAAATGCTAAAAAAGCCCGGAAATACGAAATTTTCCGGGCTTTTTCTATACCCAAAATTCTGCCTGGACTGTTCGGTTTTGATGGAATTTGAACAGAAATTTATGGGTTTATAATTGTACAAACAAATTCCAGTTTGCAGACCTAAAACAGAATACCGTTCCTTACATAGCAGTCATGCGCTTCGGTGTCTGGCTGCTAATTTTTTGCGAAAGGAGCAGGATCGAATGAAGCTTGTATGAGCGGAAAAGCCATCGGTTGCCATGAGCCTCTCGAAGGTGATTGGGGCAAATCAGACAGAGCCGCAGGGCAGCAAGCGAAGCGGCGAAAAACGAATAAAAGGGTTTTAGGGCTTCGTTGATTGTTGCGTTGGCAGCTCCACCGCGATGGTCGTGCCCTTGTCCGAGCTTTCCTCCACCCAAACGGAGCCGCCGTGGAGATCGGCGATCTCCCACACCAGAGAAAGTCCCAGTCCCGCGCCGCCGTACTCGCGGCTGCGGGATTTGTCTACCCGGAAGAAGGGATGGAAAATGCTCCGCTGATACTCCTCCGGAATGCCGCAGCCGGTGTCGGAAACGCGAATGATGCACTTTTCCTGCCCCTGTGCAAGCTCGACCCGCACCGAGCCGCCGAGGCGGTTGTATTTGACAGCGTTCTCCGTCAGGTTGAAAAGCATGCGGTAGATCAGCGCGTCGCTGCCGGTCAGGGCGGCGTCGCCCTCCGCTTCCAGCGTGATGCTTCGCTTCTCCGCCAGCGGCGCGAGATCTGTGAAGATCTCCTCGACCATGGGGGCGAGCTGGAGCTGCTCGTTCCGCGCCACCTGCTGCAAATTGCTCATCTCCAGCAGCGTCTTGGTCATCTGCGTCAGCCGCTCCGTCTGCTCGCGCAAAAGCGTGAGGAATTCCGCCGTCTCCGGCCGCACATCGGGATGCTCCGCGGAAAACAGCTCCAGCTGCGCCTGCATCAGTGCCAGTGGCGTGCGCAGCTCGTGGGCGGCGTTTCCGGTGAACTGCCGCTGGGCGGAAAAGGCGTTGTTCAGCCGCTCCAGCATCTGGTTGAACGAGCGGCTCAGCTGCCGGAACTCCGAAATGGAGTCTTCAT
>CAKSTO010000062.1 GCA_934501115.1 uncultured Faecalibacterium sp. | reverse complement strand
AGATCTCTTCAGGTTTCAGTTGCATCTTTGTTTGTTCACCACTCAATTCTTAAAAATCTTTCGGGTGGAAATTCGATTCATTTTTACAGGGTCACGGAAGCAATGTCCCTGCGCAGGGCCGCCAGACGGTTCTGCACCGTGCCGTCCAGCTCGGTGCCTTCGATGTCCAGCCGGATGCCGCCCAGCACTGCCGGGTCGACCTTTGTTTTCAGGTCGATGGTCTTGCCGGTGAGCTTTTCCAGCTTTTCGTGCAGGCTCTTTGCCTGCTGTTCCGTCATTGCCACTGCAGTGGTCGCCGTTGCTTCCAGAATGCCGTGTGCCTGATTGTAGCGCACACGGTAAGCCCGTGCGCAGCCGGACAGTTCCCGCAGGGTGCCCTTCTCGCACAGGATCTTCAAAAAGTTCAGCACATAGAGGTGGATCTGCCCCCGCAGCGCTTCATCCAGCAGGCCGCAGCGCTCTCTTTTCGGGATGCTGGGAGTGCTGAGCAGATGCAGGTAATCCGGGTTTGCCTTCAGCAGTGACACAGCCTCATCCAGCTCCCCCAGAATGCGGGTCTCCAGCCCCTCCTCCGCAGCCAGATCGTACAGGCTTCCGCCGTACATCCTTGCGATCTCGGTCATGATGCTTCACCCACATTTTTGATAAATTCGTCGATCAGATCCTTATGATCCTTCTCGCTGATCTCGCGTTCCACCACCTTGGAGGCGATCTCCATGGCGATGCCGCCGATCTCGTCCTTGACCTCGTTCACGGCCTTCTTGCGCTCCTGCGCAATGTCGGCTTCCGCCTTCTGCTTGAGGGCAGCAGCCTGTGCGCGAGCCTCGCCCACGATCTCTTCGCCGCGGGCGGTGGCCGTCTTCTGCGCATTGGCAACGATCTGGTTCGCCTCGGCGCGGGCGTTCTGCATATTCTGCTCATACTCGGCCTTCATGGCTTCGGCTTCCTCGCGCAGCTTCTTTGCGTCAGCGATCTGGCTGTCGGCCTTCGCCTTGCGCTCCGCGATGATCTTCTTCACCGGATTCAGCAGGAACTTTTTGAAGATCAGCAGCTGGATCATCAGGTTGCAGATCTGTGCCAGAAAGGTCCAGCCGTCCAGCGTGATCAACGCCTGGTATAGTTCCATAAGCGTCTCCTTTCGTTATTGTGCAAAGGTTCCGCTTATGCCAGGAACTTCATGAACATGCCCGGTGCCAGGAAGATCAGCAGCAGGCCGGTGACGAAGCCATAGATACCGGTGGTCTCAGACAGTGCAACGCCCAGGATCAGGGTGCTGGTAACGTCGCTCTTGCACTCGGGCTGACGGCCCACAGCTTCACAGGCAGCAGCTGCTGCGTTGCCTTCGCCGATACCGGGGCCGATACCTGCGATCAGTGCGCAGCCTGCGCCGATGCCGCAGCCTGCCAGAGCGATACCACGAGCGAGGTACTGAAAGTCAGTCATAAGATTTGTCCTCCAAAAAAGTTTTTTGTTTTGGGAGATGCCGTTGTGAGGGCTTAATCCTCACCGGCAGCACGTTTGATGAAAATTGCGGTCAGGGTACAGAAGATGAACGCCTGAATGCAGCCGCCGAACCAGTCGAAATACAGGCCGGTAAAGGCCGGGATGCCGATCTGGAACAGCTGGATCTGGCTCAAGGCACCGGGCAGCCAGCCGAATATGACATGGCTCAGGCTTGCCAGCGCCCAGTACAGCAGCGTGGAGATGACCGTACCGGACAAAATGTTGCCAAAGTGACGGAACGCCATGCTGACAGGGGTGGAAACCTCCGACAGCACATTGATGGGTGCCATGATGAAGATGGGATCCAAAAGGCCTTTCAGGTAAGAAAGGATGCCGTTGGTCTTGATCTTGTAGTACAGGATCAGCACGAACACCACGATGGCCCATGCCGCTTCGGTGTTCAGGTCAGCCGTGGGGCTCCACAGTCCGATGACGCTGATGAGGTTGCAGCCGATGCTCAGAGCGAAGATCGCGCCGATGAGCGGGATATACTGATCAAAGTGATAGCCCATGTTATCGTGCACGAACTGGTCGAGCCGTTCTACGATGAACTCGGCGGCGGCCTGCCGCCTGGAGACATTTTCCAGCTTGAGATTGCTGCCCAGCCAGATGGCAAAACCCGAAAGCAGCGCCATGACGATCCAGGTACTGACGAGGGTCTGGGTGATCTTGAAGTCGCCCAGATAAGGGATATCGGTATGGATGGTATACAGGATCTTTGCGCCGTTCAATTCCATTTGTTACGTTTCACCCCCTTCGTCACGGGGCTCAGCTGCCGGCTCCGGTTCCGGCTCGGGGTCGTCCTCCACGGAGACGTCCACCGGGGTCTTTGCCGGGGCAAGCGGCTTATACTTGCCGGTTATTTGCAGATAGTAAATTGTAACACGCGGGAAAAGCAGCGGCAGAACGCCTGCAAACGGCTGGAACACCGGAGCCGCAATGGCCACGATGATCCACACCGCCTGAATGAGCATCCGGACATTGTAGGATGCCTGCAGAGCTGCCTTGCGTCGCTTCTCGTCCTGCTCGTCAATGACCTTCTGGCACACGATGCAGATGCCTGCAAAATTGCCGATGGCCACGGCAGCGCCGACGAGACTGCCCAGAACGACAGTGTAATCAAATTTCACCCAGCCAACCAGGTGCAGAGCTGCAAAGATCACCCACATGACGGCGGTACAGATGGCCGTGCCGCAGGCGATGCGGGTCAGCTCCTTTTTGGATTCCGGCTGCAGCTTCATAAAGGGAAACCTCCTGTTGCGTTTACTGATGCGAATTGAACCCCACTCGCTTTGGTTTTTCCTTTTTGGTGCGGTCCATGTGTTCCTTGGCAAAATACCAGAAGTTTTTTGCACCGGCGGCAAGCCCCAGCAGAACTGCCGGAAGGAACAGCCACTCCGGCCAGTGCCAGTTGTTTACGACCCACCAGCATCCGCCCAGACACATCACCAGCGGAAGCAGCATGTTCAGCCCCAGCTGTGTCAGCCAGACCAGATCTTCCAGTGCCTTATACCAGCCCTTCAACCTGCGTTTCCTCCCTGTGTGATGTGCCTTTGCAAAAGCCAGATTCTGGATTCTTTGCCAAGGATTTGCAATCAGCAAAAAATCTTATAACGATAGTATAATTCAAACCGGCCGTTTTTTCAATCAATTTTCCACTGTTTTCTAGTAAAATTTCATAGTTTGTTCACGCTAATGCCGTAACTGTACGCCCTGTATGGAGTTTGTGCGTCTGCGGGCACATCAATACCAAAAGTTTGATGGATCTGTTGTGCAGAATGCAAAAAAGCCGCCCGGCTCTTTGGGAACCGGGCGGCAGCTGTTATGCAGTTTTCAGAACATTACCAGAGGTTTGCTGTCTCATTGTACAGCCCCTCATAGCTCTTGGCGGAAACATCCCAGCTGAAGTCGCACTCCATGCAGTGATGCACAAGGTTCTTCCAGTTCTCCGCGTTGTAGTAAGCATCCTGTGCGTTGCAGCAGGCCACATACAGCTCGTGGGCATTGTAGCCGGCAAAGGTAAAGCCGTTGCCATCGCCCATGGTGCTGTCGTGGATGGAGTCACGCAGGCCGCCGGTCTCGCGGACGATGGGCGGAGTGCCGTAGCGGCAGGCCACCATCTGTGCCAGACCGCAGGGCTCGCTCTTGGAAGGCATGATGAAAGCGTCTGCGCCGGCGTAGATCTCCTGCGACAGGGCCGGCTCAAAGCCGATGTAGGTGCCGACGCGACCCGGATGGCGTGCGCACAGATCCGAGAAGAAGTTCTCGTACTGGCTCTCACCGCTGCCCAGAATGACCAGCTCGATGCCGCGATCCACAAGACCATCTGCGATGCTCTGCACGAGGTCAAAGCCCTTCATGCCGACCATGCGGCTGACCATGCCAAAGACGGGGCTGCCATCTTTGTTCAGGCCGAACCTGTCCTGCAGGGCTTCCTTGCACTTGGCCTTGCCGGTCTCAAAGGTATTGATATCGTAATTGAACGGAATGTTCTTGTCGGTGGCCGGGTTGTTGGCCTCCATATCGATGCCGTTCAGGATGCCGCACAGCTTGTACTGCTTCTCGCGCAGCAGTGCATCCAGACCGTAGCTGAACCACGGGTCAAGGATCTCCTGCGCATAGGTGGGGCTGACGGTCGTGATCTTGTCAGCCGTCTCGAACGCACCCTTCATGAAGTTTGCGCAGCCATCGTACTCCACGATGTGCTGGTCGCGGCGGCCGATGCCGCAGGTATCCTCCAGAATCTCGGTGCCATACTTGCCCTGATAGGCGATGTTGTGGATGGTAAACACCGTCTTGATGCGGTTGAACTTATCCAGATGACGGTAGTACAGGTTCAGATACACCGGCACCAGCGCAGTCTGCCAGTCGTTGCAGTTGATGATGTCCGGGGTGAAGTCGATATAGAACAGGGTCTCTAAAACAGCGCGGGAGAAGAAGGCAAAACGCTCGCCGTCATCGTAGAAGCCGTAGAGACCGCGGCGCTTGAAGTAGTACTCGTTGTCGAGGAAGTAGTAGGTCACGCCGTCCACTTCGGCCTTGAACAGGCCGCAGTACTGGCTGCGCCAGCCCACAGGCACGGAGTAGTTGGTCACATACTCCAGTTTATCGCGGTACTTCAGATCGCCGTACAGAGGCATGATGACGCGGGCGTCCACACCGTCCTTGACCAGCGCCTTGGGCAATGCGCCCGCAACGTCTGCCAGACCGCCGGACTTTGCAAAAGGATTGGCTTCCGAAGCAGCATACAGGATTCTCATAGGATCGCTCCTTCCATGTGTTGGATGTTTTCGTGCTCCCCACCGCACCTGTGCGGCACAAAAACATTTTTGCAAAAGAGCAGGCGGGGGCACACACGTGCCCCCGCCCCTCTTAAGAGGGGCTACCGGGGAGGAAGCCGCCCCTATGGATAATGCAGAAGATCAAACGACGTGGTTTTTCTGGACATAGACCGGGAAGCTCTCGGTACCCGCCAGCTTCTTGCCGGCAGTGATCTTCACGTTCTTATCGGTGACCACGCAGTCCAGCTCAGCGTCAGGCTCCACAACGGTGTCCTGCATGAGTACGCAGTTCTTAACGGTCGCACCCTTCTTGATCTTGACCCCGCGGAACAGCACGCAGTTCTCAACGGTGCCCTCGATGACGCAGCCATCGGCAAGGATGGAGTCGGTGACCTTGGAGCCGGTGACGTAGCGGGTGGGGTTGTCGTCGCGGATCTTGGTGTAGACAGGGCTGTTCTTCGGGAACAGCTTTTCCAGATTCTGGTCGTCCGTCAGCTTCAGATTCTCGTCAAAGTAGCTCTTCATGTCGCAGACATGCGCCACATAGCCGGTGTACTCCAAAGCATGGATGTTCAGGATGTTGACGTTGTGTGCCAGAATGTCCCGCTCAAAGTAGATCAGGCCGCGGGCAGTAGCGTCCTTGACCAGACGGATCAGGGTCTCGCGCTCCAGAACATAGATGTTCAGGTCAAGGTTCTGCACACCGGGACGGTAATCGTTGAACAGCAGCTCGGTCACGCGGCCATCGGCATCAACGGTCAGGGTGTAGTTGTCATTCTTGCGTCCCTCGGGGATCTCCGTCTTCTGGTAAGCGACGGTCACATCGGCATCGCTTGCCTGATGTGCAGCCAGCAGAGCGTTGAAGTCGTAGTTCAGGGCGACGTTTGCGTCGCTCATGACCACATACTTTTCCTTCTGATTCTCCAGAAAGTTCAGGATGGAGCCGAGAGCCTCCACACGGCCGGAGTAAATGCGCACGCCCTTTTCTGCAAAGGGAGGCACGATGTTCAGGCCGCCGTGACGGCGTGCCATATCCCACTCGCGGCCGGTGCCCAGATGATCCATCAGGGAGTGGTAGTTCTTGCGCACCACGATGGAGACGTTGGAGATGCCGCAGTTTGCCATGCTGGACAGCACAAAGTCCACCATGCGGTAACGACCCGCGAAGGGGATCGAAGCCATTGCACGCTCGGTCACCAGCTCGGGGACGGTATTATCATAACTGTTGGGGAAAATGATCCCCAGTGCATTGGTGTTCTGGCTCAGCATACTTCCATACCCTCCTTGACGGATTCAAACACTTTGGCGCCTTCCTTGACCGTAGCACCGGCACCCACAGTCAGACCCGTGCCCACATGAGCGATCGCGCCTTCGCCGCCGATCTTTGCGCCTGCGCCCACAACAACATCCTCAGCCAGAATGCAGCGCTTGACGACCGCACCAGCCTTGACGACCACACCGTCCATCAGGACAGCGTCCTCAACGGTAGCGCCCTCTTCCACAATGACGCCCGCGCTCAGGACAGAGTGCTTGACACTGCCGTAGATCTTGCAGCCCTCTGTAACGAGGGAATCCTGCACAACGGCGCGGGGGCCGATCTTCTGCGGAGGCAGAACCGGGTTGCGGCTGTAGATCTTCCACTTCTTATCAAAGATATCGATGCCGGAATTCTCAGGGTCGAGAACTTCCATGTTGGCTTCCCACAGGCTGTCGATGGTGCCGACGTCACGCCAGTAGCCGGCAAAGCGGTAAGCATACATCTTGCGTCCGTCACGCAGCAGAGCGGGAATGATGTTCATGCCAAAGTCGTTCTTGGAGTTGGGGTCAGCCTCGTCCTCTTCCAGATACTTCTTCAGGACATCCCAGTTGAAGATATAGATGCCCATGGATGCCAGATTGGACTTTGGCACCGGGGGCTTCTCCTGAAATTCCGTGATGCGGTCGTTCTCGTCTGCCACCATCAGGCCGAAGCGGGAAGCCTCCTTCCAGTCCACTTCCATAACTGCCACAGAGAACTCTGCGCCCTTTTCCTTGTGGAAACGCAGGAAGTCGGCGTAGTCCTGCTTGCAGATCTGGTCGCCGGACAGGATGATCACATACTCGGGATCGTAGCTGTCGATAAAGCCGATGTTCTGGTAGATGGCGTTTGCCGTGCCCTTGTACCAGTCGGTACCCTTTGCCTGCTCATAGGGCGGCAGGGTGTGCACGCCGCCGTGCAGGCGGTCGAGATCCCAGGGCTGGCCGTTGCCGATGTACTCATTCAGCTTCTGAGGCTGATACTGAGTTGCGATGCCCACGGTGTCGATGTTGGAGTTCACGCAGTTGGACAGCGGGAAGTCCACGATGCGGTACTTACCGCCGAAGGACACTGCGGGTTTTGCCGTTTTCTGTGTCAGCGCGTACAAGCGCGAGCCACGTCCACCGGCAAGGATCATTGCCACAATTTCTTTTGCCATAGCTTTATTCTCCCCTTTAACATTAACATTTCCGCTTTTGGATTTTTGCGGAAATGATCGTCAACTGATGCGGTCATGGGTCATCCGCCGCGCCGAGGTCATTCCTTCGGCTTGCGGGTGCGCTTTGCAGGTGCTTTTTCCGCCTTTGGCTCAGCCTCTGCCTTGGGCTTGCGGCCGCGCTTTTTGGGTGCTTCTGCAGCAGTCTCCGGCTCGGCCTTAGCTTTGCGGGTGGTCTTCTTCACCGGCTTTTCCTCTGCGGCAGCGCTTTCTGCCTTGGGCTTGCGGCCGCGTTTTTTGGGTGCTTGTGCAGCGGTCTTTGCCTTTTTGGCTGCGGTCTTTTTTTCCGCCTGATCGGTCTTGCCCTCTGCGGCCTTGCGGGTGCGCTTTACGGGTACCTCGAAGTACAGGGTGCTCATGGGCGGCAGGCTGATCGTAATGCTCTGCTCAAAGCCGTGCAGCGGCTTTTTATGGGTGCGCACCGACTTGTTGTGCACGGTTCCGGCACCGCCGAACTCTGCATCGTCGCTGTTCAGGATCTCCTTGTATGTGCCGGAGACCGGAGCGCCCAGAGTGTAGCCCTCGCGCAGGACGGGGTTGAAATTGCAGACCACCAGGATCTGCCTGCCTGCCGTATCCTTGCGCAGGAAGGCGATCACGCTCTGCTGCGAGTCATCCGGCACGATCCACTGGAAGCCCTGCCAGCTGTAATCCACCTGCCAGAAGGCGGGGTGCTCCTTGTAGAAGGTATTCAGGGTCCTGACGTAGGTCTGCAGCTCGGTGTGCTTGTCGTAGCCCAGCAGCATCCAGTCCAGCGGCTTTGTCTCGTTCCACTCGGCGAACTGGCCGAACTCCTGCCCCATGAACAGCAGCTTCTTGCCGGGGTGTGCCATCATGTAGCCGAAGAAGGTGCGCAGGTTTGCAAACTTGGCGTCGTACTCTCCGGGCATCTTATTGATCAGGCTGCCCTTGCCGTGCACGACTTCGTCGTGGCTGATGGGCAGCACGAAGTTCTCGCTGAAGGCATAGAAGAAACTGAAGGTCACCTTGTTGTGGTTGCCGGAACGGAAGAGCGGGTCGGTTTTCATGTAGCTGAGCATGTCATTCATCCAGCCCATGTTCCACTTGAAGTTGAATCCCAGACCTCCGTCCGAAGCGGGCTTCGTGACCATCGGCCATGCAGTGGATTCCTCTGCGATCATGTACTTGTGGGGGTGGCGGCCAAGGATCGTGCTGTTCAGCTTGCGCAGGAAGGCAACGGCTTCCAGATTTTCCTTGCCGCCGTCCTTGTTGGGCTCCCACTCACCTTGTTTGCGGTTGTAGTCCAGATACAGCATGGAGGCTACGGCGTCCACGCGCAGGCCGTCGATGTGGTACTGCTCCAGCCAGTACAGTGCGCTGGAGATCAGGAAGCTCTGCACCTCGCTGCGGCCGAAGTCGAACACCATCGTGCCCCACTCCTTATGTTCGCCGCGCTTGGGGTTGGGGTCTTCGTAGCAGGGCTCGCCGTCAAAGTTGTACAGGCCGAACTGATCCTTCGGGAAGTGGGCAGGCACCCAGTCCATGATAACGCCGATGCCAGCGGCATGGAGCTTATCTACAAAGGCCATAAAATCCTTCGGGGTGCCGTAGCGGCTGGTGGGCGCAAAATAACCGGTGACCTGATAGCCCCAGCTGCCGTCAAACGGGTATTCCATGACCGGCAGCAGCTCCACATGGGTGTAGCCCATGTCGGTGATATAAGGGATCAGCTCGTCTGCCAGCTCGGAATAGTTGTAGGGTTTGTCCCCCTCCTTCATCTTCCAGCTGCCGGCGTGCATCTCATAGATGTTCATGGGGCCGTTGATCACGTCCGCCTTTTTCTGTGCTGCCTGCCATGCATCATCGTGCCACACAAAGCCGCTGATGTCATAGACCTTGCTGCCATTGGACGGGCGGGTCTCCGCGTGGAACGCGTAGGGGTCTGCCTTATAGACCAGATCACCCGCACGGGTGGTCACGCAATATTTGTAAACGTCATATTCCTTTATGCCGGGGATGAACAACTCCCATACGGAATCGCCATCCACCTTGCGCATCGGGTGGCTGCCCGGCTTCCAGCTGTTGAAATCGCCTACCACGCTGATTGCCACAGCATGGGGTGCCCACACGCGAAACACAACGCCGGTCTCCCCGGCACGGCTCTCCATGTGTGCGCCAAAGTAGCGGTATGCTTCACAGTTATTGCCCTGTTTGAACAGATACACCGGCAGGTCCGATGC
>CAKSTO010000061.1 GCA_934501115.1 uncultured Faecalibacterium sp. | reverse complement strand
GCATTCAAACTTTCCATTCTCATATCGTTTGTTTAACTTCCGAAGTTCCTCATCGCGGCAGTAAAATCGGCTCATTTTGTTCCCTCCCCAAAGTGTATTTATCGAATTTATATACTCGTAAGTTAGTTTCTTACGAGTATAATACTTTATTTCTTACATAAAGTCAGGAAATATATTTTTGACGGCTCATCGAGAAACAGGAACGATACTTCCTATTTTCCTCAAAAATTGTGAACTCTGAGTTCCTGTTCATTTCGTTCCGCATCGGTTACAATACAGCCATAGCTTCGGCAAGCGTTCAAAGCAGCCCTCAAGCTATCCCGACCCTTGAAAATTGAACACGCATTCTGTTGTAAAACCTTACCATGAAATGTGTCTGAACAGCAGTGAGCTGATCGTGCCGCGCGGCACTTATCAGCGTGCTCTTCACCCCGCTCGTGTTGCCCGCATCGCAAAAGAATTTGACGAGCGGGGTGCCAATGAGCCGAAAATCAGCTTTCGGGATGGGCACTACTATGTGATGGACGGGCAGAACACCATCGCTGCACGGAAGTTCCTGAACGGTGGTGACGATCTGCAGATTCGTTGCAAGTTCTACTTTAACATGACCGAGCAGGAAGAAGGCCGAGGCAAGGGTGCGTCCTATTCAGGGGCGCACCCTGTTTTTGTGGCTATTTTCACCATCACATAAATTTGCGCTGCCGTTGCCATAGCAACCGACAAAGGAAAGTGAATTTGATAAAATGCTCTGCAGTTGGTTATTGCTAACTAACCGCCACAACCAAGGAACCATTGATTTATCAAAGGAGTTTTCCATGAAAAAGATTTCTCGTCGTTCGTTTATCACTGCCATGGCTGCTGTAAGTGCAGCCGGTATTCTGGCCGCCTGCGGTTCTTCTTCCAGCAGCACGGCTTCTTCTGTGGCTTCTTCCGCTGTATCCAGCGAAGCAACTTCCTCTGCCGCATCTATGGATGAGACCGGTACCCATACCGTCGTAGACCACGGCGGCAACGAAGTAGAAGTGCCTAATAAGGTCACCCGTGTCGTCATCGACCAGATTCCAATCCTGTCCACCTACATGTCTTATTTTGAGGGCAGTGCTCCCTACATCGTGGGTTACTGCGGCTCTTTCAAGTCGGTCATTTCTGACACTGTATTGAAGAATATCGCTCCGGAGCTTCTGGAGTCCAGCGATACGGTCTATGCTCAGAGCGACCTGAACATCGAGGAGATCATGAAGCTGAATCCCGATGTTATCCTGTACAATGCGGGCAACTCCTCCCATGCCGAAATCCTGAAGGCCAGCGGAATCCCCTCCATCGGTTTCGCTACCGTGGGCGCATCTACGGAAGCTGATCCCATTGAGCGTTACGAAGAGTGGCTGAAGCTGCTGGAGCAGATCTTCAACGAACCGGGCAAGACCGACGCCTTTGTTGCTGCCGGTGATGAGATCGTGGCCGATGTGGAAGCCCGTATTGCGGAAATTCCTCAAACAGATCGCCCCAGTGCGCTGATTCTGTGGAAGTATGCAGACGGTGTGCCGCAGGTATCCGGTCAGGGCACCTTTGGCACCTACTGGATGAAGCGTCTGGGCGTAACGGACAAGGCACTGGAAGCCACTGGCTTTGCACAGGCCAGCATGGAGCAGCTTTATAGCTGGGATCCCGATATTCTTTTCCTGGATGGTCCCGGCCTGCAGCCCCTGCGCACCGAGGACGTGCTGAGCGGGAATGTGGACGGTGCTGACTTCTCCACCCTGACTGCCGTGAAGAGCGGCCGGGTCTACAACACTACGCTGGGTATGTGGAACTGGTTCACCCCGAATCCGGATGCTCCGCTGGTGCTGGCATGGCTGGCCTGCAACACCTACCCGGATGCTTTTGCCGATTATCCGCTGGGCGATACCATCAAGGAATATTACAAGACATGGTACGGCTACGATGTGACGGATGACGAGCTGGAGGAAATGCTGCTGTATTGATGAAAGATACCATCTGGATCAAAAAAGGCCGGTTCACTCCTCTGGCCGTGGTATTGATGTTTGCTTTGCCCCTTGTGACCGCACTCATCTGCCTGTGCTTTGGGCGAATGAATGTTCCGGTAGGCGAAGTTCTCACAGCTTTGCGCACTGCTCTGACGGGTGAGAGCACCTCAAATGTACAGAACTACTCCATCGTCATCAATCTGCGGCTGCCCCGCATTCTGATGGCCATCATCGTCGGCGCAGGTCTGTCTTGTGCAGGTAATACCTACCAATCCTTATTCTCCAATCCGCTTGCCACACCGGATATTTTGGGTGTGACCAGCGGCACCTGCGTGGGTGCAATTCTTGCTATTATCCTGTCTTGCAGCATTCTCGAAACGCAGCTCATCGCCTTGGTCTTTGGCCTGATCTCCGTCTGTTTTACTCTGAAAATCGCAGGCAAGAGTGATGGGCGTTCTATGGTTTATCTGGTGCTGGCCGGTACGATTGCATCCTCTCTGTTCAACGCACTGGGTTCGCTGTTGAAATATACTGCCGATCCGCAGGACAAGCTGCCGGAGATCACCTACTGGCTCATGGGCAGCTTTACCAGTGCCAGTTACCAAAAGATCCTGATTGGCTGCCCACTTATCGTTGCGGGAATCATCATCATCTATCTGCTGCGCTGGCGGCTGAACATCCTTTCACTGAGTGATGACGAGGCTCGTGCCAGCGGCATCAACATCAAGCAGACCCGGATGCTGTTTATTGTTGCATCTACGCTGGTCACGGCTTCTGCCGTTTCCATGTGCGGTCAGGTGGGCTGGATCGGTCTGCTGATCCCGCACGCATCCCGGATGCTGGTTGGAAGCAACAACCGTTATGTGGTGCCCCTCAGTCTCAGTCTGGGAGCCAGCTTTATGATCCTGATCGATACCCTGTCCCGCAGCATCAGCATTATCGAGTTGCCTCTTTCCATCCTCACCGCTATCATCGGTGCACCGGCGTTTATTTCTCTGTTGAATAAAACAAGGAGCAATCTGCAATGATCTTAGAAGTGCAGAACGGTTGCTTCGGCTACCCGAAGCAGCCTGTGATTCTCGAAAATATCAATTTGCGTCTGGAAGAAGGACACATCCTTGCAATTCTTGGACCAAACGGCATTGGTAAAACCACCCTGCTCAAGTGCATGATCGGTCTGCTGCCATGGCACAGCGGAAAAACCCTATTTTATGGGAAGGATCTCCACACCCTCAAGCCGAAGGATGTCTGGAGCACTATCTCCTACATTCCGCAGTCTCGCGGCTTCGCTTTTTCCTACACCGGTCTGGAAATGGTTCTGCTGGGGCGCAGTGCGCATCTCGGAACCTTTCAGCAGCCCGGCAAAGAGGAAATCGAAATGGCGGAAGCCATGATGGAACGAGTGGGGATCACCCGTCTTGCCAACAAGGACTGCAACCGGATGAGCGGCGGTGAACTGCAAATGGTGCTCATCGCCCGTGCCCTCATCAATGAGCCGAAGCTCATCATTCTGGACGAGCCGGAAACCGGTCTGGATTTCCACAATCAGATCTTAGTACTGAATATGGTGGAGCGGCTGGCGCATGAATCCGGCATCAGTGCCATCATAAATACCCACTATCCCACCAATGCTATGAGCGTAGCGGACGAAGCCCTGATGCTGAACCGCAAAGGCAAATTTTTCTACGGTCCAGCTGCGGAGATCTTGAACGAGGAGAACATCTCGTATTCTTTTGATGTTCAGGTGCTGGTGGATGAACTGCATTATCAGGGGCGGTCGGTGCGCAGCATCGTTCCGGTTGCTCTGCGGGAGGAAACTGCTGTATGAACAATGTCCCTTTTACACTTTCTCAGGTTCGCCCGATCCGGGATGCTATGACCGTTTCCCGACCTTCCGGACTGGGCTATGGAGTGCCGGTAACATGGTTTTCCTTGGGCGCAGGCACTTCTATTACCCCGGAATACTATGACTGCACCACTCTTTATCTGGGTGGTGAGGGAAACGGCAAGTTTCTTCTGGGAGTCGATGGGCAGGAAGTGTCTGTCAAACCCGGAGAAGTGCTGTATGTACCGCCGAAAACACTGTGCGGCACAAAAACCGACAACGGTATGATCTATACCGAAATCATTTTGAAAAAGGAGAATTTTACCATGAACAACATCATCAAGGCAGGCCAGCCCACCGAACTGAAGAACCTCATTTCTTATGAAGAGGGCAGCATCGCCAATCTGGACATCGCTCACGCAGACAACATGAAATTCGTCCTGATGGCTTTTGACGAGGGCACCGGCCTGACTCCGCACCGCGCTCCCGGCAATGCCATCCTGACCGCCCTCGAAGGCAAGGCCATCATTGGCTACGAGGGCAAGGACTACGAACTGAATGCAGGCGAGAGCTTCCGCTTCGATAAGAACGGCCTGCACAGCGTTACCGCACAGAGTAAGTTCAAGATGAGCCTGCTGCTGGTCATCGAATAAGCGATTTTCTGTTTCATAACAGACGCAAAGAACCCGTCCGGACGCACCGGACGGGTTCTTTGCGTCTGCCAGATTCAGCAGTAGTAGAGGAACGAACGCAGGCGGCTCCATGCAGTTTCATCCCAGTCGTTATCAAGGAAAAGTTGGAACAGTGGGGCACTGCAGGCATCGTGCAGGCCGCGCATATCCAGAATCATAGCGGTATTTTCATACCGGGGTGCAAGGGTCAGCACTGCATTGGTACGGCTAGAAAGCTCCACGGCCTTGGCGTACCGATATCGACCGTTCCCGCCTGAAAAATTCGGCAAGGCAGAGTCCGCAATGAGAAACAGTGTTTCAGCGTCTTCCGCAAAGGCACTGTGCGCTCCAAGTTCATTCCCAAGGGTCCGCATCTGCCTCTGCATCTGGTCAAGCCAACCGGCCGATGGTTTGTTTTCATCCAAATTGTCTTTCCACAGGAACCAGAGTGCCTCGCTGAGTGGGGCGCGAAGCACCTGTTCGCCTTCGGCTTCCAGCGCGGCAAGTACGCCGCTGTCCAGTTCTGTCAGGCAGAGCGGCGTACCAACAGCGGCAATGCGGCGGCCTTTGGTGAGAAGTGCGCCGATCTCTCTCGCTGCGGTGTGCAGCTGCTTCCAGCCGGGCAGAGTATCCCACTGTGCCGAAATGTCTGCACGTTTATCTGCCGGAGCAGCATAGAGGATATCTCCCGCCAGCAAAGTGCGGAAGAGAGCATCACGGTTCTGCGCCATTTCGGGCAGTGTTTCCAGCATCGGGCTGACCAGTTGAGCATTCTGCTCTTTTCTGCGGTCCAACACAGCACGGATGACACGGGCGTACTGACCGTCTGCCTCCGCACCCTGCGTCTGCGGAATCAGGAACTGCGCCTGTGTCTGGTCGTTTTTTCGCTCGGCAAGGATGCTGCCCAGCAGTGCCGGGAAAGGCAGGTATTCTTTTGCACTCGTCTCTGCTCGGCCAAGGCTCAGAATATCGTCCGTCAGGTGCGGCAGCTCGTAGGGGTCTGCCCCTTGCTGTTTGAAATATGCGGCCAGACAGGACGTATAAATACCCATTGCCGGAAGATAGAGTGGCACATTGGGGGATGGTGTCTGTGCCAGACGACAGGGGTGAATATCGACCTGCTCGATGTTGAAATCTGTCGGCAGAGCCACCGCCGGGCGGTGTTGCAAGCTGTTCAGGAACGCTTCAATGCGAGTGATGACACCCACATTGGAAAAATGCTCATCCACTTCGATTTGCAGGTAGGGTTTATCGCCCATCTCCTGCTTGAACAGGTGTGAGAGCATGGTGTCCGGGCCGCAGCCGTGGTTGGTCAGATAGACAGCGTAGAGATTCGGGTGGTGAGCGATCAGCTTTGCTCCGGACAGGATATGCTGCCCGAACGGATAATAAAGATTATCGTATTCATCGGAGATGTCCAGCGCATGGCCGGGCAGGTGGCTCAGCGTGATGACCTTATAGCCGCGTTCCAACAGCAGTTCCGGGATGCCCATGTTCAAAATGGGGTCGGAAACGCCGTAGTTGCGGGTGATGAGCACCAACACTTTATCGTCCGGTTTCAGGGTTGCCAGCAGAGCTTTGCCCTGTTTTTCTACAGCGGCGGTGTGGCGGCGCACTGCCATAGCACCGCTGAGCAGAGCTTTGGCACAAAACGGTTTCGGGATACCTAAAATCTTTCCAAGACTCAGCATGGCCGTGGCCATGGCTTCCTGCCCAAAATCGAGATCGAATACCGGACTGAGCAGAGTGATGCCCTTGCTCTCAATGTCCAGAGCTTTGGCAATGGATGCGGCTGCCGTCTGCATATAGACGCAGCCGTAGTTGTGTTTCACACGGCTCTTTTCGTGCTTCATCGTGTGGATGGTGGGCAGGAAGATATAATCTACTTTTTGGTCGATGAGCTGCTGCATATGGCCGTAAATAAGTTTGACCGGGTAGCAGGTCTCCCCTTGTGCGGTCTGCTGAGCCAGCCGGATCGTTTCCTCACTGGTGGGGTCGGTCAGGATGACATTGAAGCCCAACGAGGTAAAGAAGGCATTCGCCATCGGGAAGAATTTGTGGATCATCAACGCAAAAGGCACGCCAACGGTCTTTTTGTGCGGGTCACGTTTGCCGGTATACCCCTCCAAAAGCAGTTTGTCCGCCTGCTTGTAGAAGTCAATGTTCTTCTGAATCTCCGCGCTGCGGCTGTCCTCTGCGTCCTGTGCCGGGCTGTCAAATCCCACAAATCGGCTGGGTGCGTCGCCCACCGCTTCCTGTGCCAGAAGAGCCACGCCATACGCACCACTGATAGAAAAGACCGGGCTGACCTGTACGCGGTCACCGTATGCGGATTGGAATGCCGCCACAATGCCGGGGTTGTAATCGACACCGCCCTGCAAAACGATGTGCTGCCCCACAGGTTTAGAACCAACAACTTTATGCAGATAGTTCTGTACGATGGAGTGGCAAAGGCCTGCGGCGATATCCGCCCGTGAAACCCCCTCGGCGGCAGCGGACGCAATTGCCGTTTCGATAAACACCGTGCATCGTTCTCCCAAAGATGCCGGATGCTCAGAGGATAAGGCCAATGGGCCAAACTCCGCCAGTGGGATGCCCATACGGGCAGCTTGTTCTTCCACAAAAGAACCGGTACCGGCAGCGCAGATCTTGTTCATCTGAAAATCCACAACTTCACCGTTCTGGATGCTGATGTATTTGCTATCCTGTCCGCCGATCTCAAATACGGTATCGACTTCCGGCACCCAATAAGCAGCTCCCTTGGCTTGCGCAGTGATCTCATCCCGGACAGCATCCGCGCCGATGCGTTTGCCGACGCGCTCTCGTCCTGAACCGGTCACACCGACTGCGGTGAACCGGATATCACCAAACCGCTGACGAATCCTTGCAAGGCCTTTGCGGACAGCTCCTTCCGGGTCACCTGCGGTGCGCAGATATTGAAAGTCTACCAGTTCACCGTCAGCACCGACCAGAACAAGATCGGTACTGGTGGAACCGATGTCGATGCCCAATGCGCAGCCGCTTTCTGGAATGATCTTGGTAGCGTTTGGCTCCGCAAGGCTCGTGCCGGAGCGCAGTTCCAGTTTGGGCAATGTTCCGACCATGTGGTGTGTTGTTAGTGTACGGTCCAGAGAATCATTCAGTTGACGTAACGTGAACGAGCCGGATGCTTTGAGTGCAGCACCAAGAGCCGCTTCATATCGGGCAAGCTCCGGAACGATGAGTTCTTTCTCACTCAGGCCGAATACATCCCGGATGGCTCGGATCACGCCTGCATTGCAGGTAACACCACCGCAGAATACCACAGGTTTACAGATCGGCAGCCGCCGCACGATGGTCGCCTTATAGTTCCGGATCATGGCGTAACACAATCCTAGCAGGATATCCGGCGTGGAAACGCCTTCCTGCTGGCGGTGGATGATATCTGTTTTGGCAAAGACCGCACACCGGCCAGAAAGGCGCGGAACACTCTGTGCCTGTTTTACCAGAGAAGAGTAATCCTCCAGCCTGCAGCCCACACGGGACATCTGGTCTTCAAAGAATGAACCTGTACCGCCCGCGCAGTGTTCGTTGACTGAAAACTGAGGTGCGCGGCTCTGCAAGTCCGTGATGAATCGTGCCCCCTGACTGCCAATTTCAATGACCGAGCCCGCCTGCGGAATCAAGCGGCGCACACCCTCGACGATAGCTGGGATATCGCCTAAAGAGGGAATGGCTGAATCTTGCTCCAGCAGAGCCTCCGTGTTGCTTCCGGTCACACAGAGTGAAAACGGAGTATCCATCGCCAGTTCCAACGTGGAAAGACCCTTTTTCAGGCAGACAAAAGGGTTGCCGTGATGCACCGCCATCCACTGCTTTTCAATTTCTTGATTTTTCAACAGCACCAATTTGACCGTTGAAGTCCCGATATCCATTCCCAACGAAAGCATTGTGTCACTCCTTCGATATCAACCCTGAACGTCATAGGGTTTGACATTTCAAACTTTATACCGTATAATAATGATGCCTTTTAATTAGACATCTCTAACCAATAGTTTAACACAACTACCTCGGAGTGTCCGTTGTTATGGCAACGGCAAAGCAAATTTTAAGATGGAGCAATATTATTCAATTTTACAGCAATGCGGCATGTTCAACGGCATCCAGCCACGAAAATATAGGGAAGTCCTTCGTTGCTTGAATGCGACTGTCCGTGAATATCCTCGTGGTGCGCACATCGTCGAGCTGGGTGAGCAGAGCCACAATACGGGTGTTCTGCTGGATGGCACGATGGAAGAATTTTTGTATGATGAAAATGGCAATCAAATCAGCATCTGCCGTTTTTGTCCCGGAGAAGTATTTGGTGCAGAACTGGCCTGTACTGGCTGGACGGCAAGTCCGGTCTGTCTGCGTGCCAGTTCGGACTGTACCGTAATGCTGCTGGATTTCAGCGCATTGATGTCACAGAAGACGCTGACCTGTCCCTGCCGGATACAAGTCACAGCAAATCTTATGCAGGATATGGCGCAGCAGCTTCTCTTTTTTAACACCAAAGTGCGTATTTTAGCACAAAAACGGCTTCGAGATCGTCTGAAGATTTATCTTCAAACCTTGACACCCGATGAAAAAGGCTGTTACAGTCTGCCCTACACCCGGACAGAACTGGCAGATTTCCTCTGTGTGGACCGCAGTGCTCTTTCCCGTGAGCTGTGCCGGATGCGCGATGAGAGGATCCTTGATTTTTCCGGTTCAAAGATTCACCTGTTGAACTCAACGTTTTTGTATGGTTGGAACTGACAGTACTTCTAAATCTATGAAAAAAATTGTCTGCCGAATATTTTTGTTCGACAGACAATTACTTTTTAATCTTCTAGTGTACGACTAGTGGTCTGTCGTTCTTTCTTATGATAAGGTCTAGGACGTTTTTCGATGGAAGCAAGGGATTCGTTCTGTTTTCCAAAGAATACAAAAAATCCGAACCCTTCTCCTATTGGAAAAAAGTTCGGATTTTGTTGTTGTGGTGCACCTCCAGGGACTCGAACCCTGGGCCCACTGATTAAGAGTCAGTTGCTCTACCAACTGAGCTAGAGGTGCATATGGTGACCCGTACCGGAATCGAACCGATGTTAAAGGCGTGAGAGGCCTCTGTCTTAACCGCTTGACCAACGGGCCATATAAAAGTCGGCGACTACCTATTTTCAC
>CAKSTO010000060.1 GCA_934501115.1 uncultured Faecalibacterium sp. | reverse complement strand
GCCTTCCTGAACCGTCTGCTGATCCCCACCGGCCTGCACCACGCTCTGAACAACGTGTTCTGGTTCGATACCATCGGTCTGGGCGACCTGAGCCACTTCTGGGCTGGCGAGACCTCTGCTGATGTGGGCTGGAGCCTTGGTATGTACATGTCCGGCTTCTTCCCCTGCATGATGTTCGGTATTGCCGGTGCTGCTCTGGCTATGGTCAAGACCGCTAAGAACAAGAAGGCCGCCATCGGTCTGGTTCTGTCTGCTGCAATCTGCGCATTCGTCTGCGGCGTTACCGAGCCCTTCGAGTTCGGCTTCATGTTCCTGTGCTTCCCGCTGTACGTTGTGTACTCCGCTCTGTACGGCATCTTCACCATCATCACCTACTACTCCGGTTTCCGTGCTGGCTTCTGCTTCTCTGCAGGCGCTACCGACCTGGTGTTCTCCGCTTCCCTGCCCGCAGCTGCCAAGACCTGGATGATCATTCCTCTGGGCATCGCAGCCTTCGTGGTGTTCTACGCAGTGTTCTACTTTGCCATCACCAAGTTCGACCTGAAGACCCCCGGCCGTGAGGACGAGGACGAAGAGGCCGAGAAGAAGGTCGTTCTGGCAAACAACAACTACACCGAAGTTGCTTCCGCTGTTCTGGCTGCTGTCGGCGGCAAGGAGAACGTGAAGGACGTTGGTTACTGCGCAACCCGTCTGCGCTTTGAGGTCAAGGATAACTCCAAGGTGGACGAGAAGGCCGTCAAGGCTGCTGGTGCTGCCGGTGTCATCCGTCCCAGCAAGACTGCCTGCCAGGTGATCATCGGCACCAAGGTTCAGTTCGTGTACGACGAGCTGAAGAAGATGCTGTAAGCGCATCTGAACTGCATTTCTGATGCAGAAGGCTGGTTGATTCTGCATCCATAGAACGAGAGCCGCTGAGGGCGGGCGTTTACGCCCGGCGTCAGCGGCTCTTTTGTTCACAGAAAAATGTTTTTTGTTGGCAGGAAACATGCTATACTGATATCATAGAAAAATTTTCAGGAGGTCAATATCGTATGAAGATCATTCGTGCAAAGGATTACGCGGATATGTCCCGCAAGGCTGCAAATATCATCTCGGCACAGGTTATCATGAAACCGAACTGCGTGCTGGGTCTGGCTACCGGCGGCACCCCTGTGGGCGCTTATGCACAGCTGGTGGACTGGTACAACAAGGGTGATATTGATTTCTCTGAGGTCACCACCGTCAATCTGGACGAGTACCGCGGCCTGCCCAAGGAGCACCCGGAAAGCTACTGGAGCTTCATGCACCGCAACCTGTTCGACAAGGTCAACATCGACCCCGCAAAGATCAACCTGCCGGACGGCACCAACCCCGATGCCGAGGATGCCTGCGCCAAGTATAATGCGATCATCCATTCTGTGGGCGGCATCGACCTGCAGCTGCTGGGCATTGGCCACGACGGCCACATCGGCTTCAACGAGCCGGGCGAAGCCTTTGAGCTGGAGACCCACTGCGTCGATCTGACGCAGGAGACCATTGAGGCCAACAAGCGCTTCTTTGACGGCAATGTGGATCTGGTGCCCAAGCAGGCCTATACCATGGGCATCAAGACCATCATGCAGGCACGCAAGGTGCTGATGGTGGCAAACGGTGCCGGCAAGGCCGAGATCATCAAAAAGGCCTTCTTCGGCCCGGTCACCCCGGAAGTGCCCGCAAGCATCCTGCAGATGCATCCGGACTTCATTCTGGTGGCAGATGAGGAGGCACTGAGCCAGTTATGATCATTCGCAACGCAAAAGTCTATACCCCCCGGCACACATTTGAGGATGGCAGCATCATCATTCGGGACGGTCGGATCGTGCCCTTCGCACAACCGGAAGAAGGCGAAGAGATCGTAGACGCAGAAGGTGCCTACGCCCTGCCGGGTCTGGTGGACATCCATTTCCACGGCGCCATGGGCAAAGACTTCTGTGATGGTACGGAAGAAGCCATCCAGACCCTTGCTGACTTTGAAGCCGGCAAAGGCGTTCTCGCCATCTGCCCTGCGACCATGACCTACCCGGAAGAGTTCCTCAACAAGGTGATGGATGCCGCCGCCGCCCATAAAAACGGCAAAGGTGCCGACCTTGTGGGCATCAATATGGAAGGCCCCTTCATCAGCCCCAAAAAGGTGGGTGCACAGAACCCGGAGTACGTGCAGCACGCGGATATTGCAATGTTCCGCCGCCTGCAGAAGCGTTCCGGCGGCCTCATCAAGCTGGTGGATGTGGCTCCGGAAGAGCCGGGCGCACTGGATTTTATTGCGGCCTGCCACAATGAGGTACGCATTTCCATTGCGCACACCTGCACCGACTACGACACCGCCGTAAAGGCTTTTGAAGCCGGTGCCACGCACATGACCCATCTGTACAACGCCATGCCCGGCATCACTCACCGCGCCCCCGGCCCCATCATTGCGGCGCTGGAGCACGGCGCAGAGGTGGAACTGATCTCGGATCACGTACACATCCACCCCGCCATGGTGCGGTTCACCTTCAACACCTTTGGCGACGACCATGTCATCCTGATCGCTGACAGCGCCATGTCCTGCGGTCTGCCGGACGGCCAGTACAGTCTGGGCGGGCAGGCCATCACGGTCAGAGGGCCGCTGGCAACGCTGACCGAGCACATGGATACCATTGCCGGCAGCAATACCTGCCTGTACGACTGCATGAAGCGCGCCGTGCTGGAAATGGATGTTCCGCTGGAAAGCGCTGTGCGCGCCGCCAGTGAAAACCCCGCCCGCAGCATCGGCATCGACAACGACTACGGCAGTCTGGCCGCAGGCCGTTACGGCAACGTGATCCTGGCGGATCAGGCTTTGAACATCAAGGCTGTCTACCAGAAGGGTATCCGGATCGTCTGACGCCTCCTGCACCCCGGCAGAAATAAGTCACGCAAAAATTCCCCGGACAGCCGCTTTCTGAACGGAAAGCGCTGCCGGGGAATTTTTTTGGGGAAGGGAAGAAGCGTTCTTCCGATTTACTTACAGCTCGTTTTTTCTGGCCAGATCCTTCGTGTACAGGGCACGGGTGGCATTGAGCACGGCCAGCACCATCACGCCCACATCGGCAAAGATGGCAGTCCACATACTGGCCAGACCCAGCGCGCCCAGCACAAGGCAGGCAAACTTGATGGTCAGCGCAAACACGATGTTCTGGTAGACGATGCGCAGCGTGCGGCGGGCAATGCGCATGGCCAGCGCGATCTTGGCCGGGTCGTCGTCCATCAGCACCACGTCTGCGGCCTCAATGGCAGCGTCGGAGCCCAGCGCACCCATGGCGATGCCTACATCGGCACGGGACAGCACCGGCGCGTCGTTGATGCCGTCGCCCACGAAAGCCAGATTCTCTTTGGGCTGCTTTGCGGCGATCAGCTTTTCGATCTGATCGACCTTGTCGCCGGGCAGCAGGCCTGCATGGTATTCGTCCAGCCCCAGCTCGGCGGCAACAGCCTTTGCCACAGGCGCGGCGTCACCCGTCAGCATGACGGTTCTGCGCACACCGGCAGCCTTCAGACCCCGAATGGCTTGTGCGCTGTGGGGCTTTACCACGTCGGTGATGAGCAGATAACCGGCGTACACATCTTCAATGGCAACGTGTACGACCGTGCCCGTCTCGCTGACAGCCGGAACGCTCAGCCCCAGTTTTTCCATCAGGCGGGCATTGCCGGCAGCAACGAGCCTTCCGTCCACCTTTGCGGTGACGCCGTGACCGCCCAGCTCCTGCACATCGGTGACACGGCTCGGGTCGATCTGCTTGCCATAAGCGGCTTTGATGCTCAGAGAGATGGGGTGCTTCGACCAGCTTTCGGCCAGAGCGGCGGCTTCCAGCAGCTGCTGCTCCGTGGTGCCGTCTTCCGGATGGATGCCGGTGACTTTGAAGGTGCCCTGCGTCAGGGTGCCGGTCTTGTCAAACACAACGATGCCGGTGCGAGCCAGCTCTTCCAGATAGGTGGAGCCTTTGACCAGAATGCCGCAGGCAGATGCGCCGCCGATGCCGCCAAAGAAGCTCAGGGGGATACTGATGACCAGTGCACAGGGGCAGCTGATGACCAGGAAGGTCAGCGCACGGTAGACCCAGTCGCCAAAGCGGGCAGGCTGCCCCAGCAGCAGCAATACCACCGGCGGGATAAAGGCCAGCGCCAGTGCACCGTAGCATACAGCGGGGGTGTAAACGCGGGCAAAGCGGGTGATGAAGTTTTCGGCGCGGGCCTTCTTCATGCTGGAGTTTTCCACAAGATCGAGGATCTTGGAAACGGTGGATTCGCCAAATTCCTTGGTGGTTTTCACCTTCAGCAGACCGGTCATGTTCACGCAGCCGCTGATGACTTCATCGCCGGTCTGCACATCGCGGGGCAGGCTCTCGCCGGTCAGGGCGGCGGTGTTCAGGGCAGAAGCGCCCTCCACGATCACACCGTCAATGGGCACGCGCTCACCGGGCTGGATCACGATCACAGTGCCGATCTCCACCTCGTCCGGATCCACCTGTTCCAGTTTGCCGTCCTCGCCTTCCACGTTGGCGTAGTCCGGGCGGATGTCCATCAGGCTGGAAATGCTCTGGCGGCTCCTGCCCACGGCCACGCTCTGGAACAGCTCGCCGATCTGATAGAAGATGATAACGGCGCAGCCCTCCACGTAGTCGCCCAGCGCAAATGCGCCCACGGTGGCAACGGCCATCAGGAAGCACTCATCAAAGGGCTGGCGGTTCTTGATGCCGAGCAGTGCCTTGCGCAGCACGTCCCAGCCGACGACCAGATACGGGATGCAGTACAACGCCAGCTCCACCGGTGTGGGGAACTGGGGCAGCAGCTTGAGAATAAGTACAAGGATCAGCGCAATGAGGATGCGTCTGAGGTTCTTCTTCTGCTTCTTGTTCATGTGATTACGCTCCTTTTTGAGGGATTCCGGGTCGAATGCGCTGCAGCGGGCAGGGGATTTCAACAACTTTTCCCTAAAAAAATGGATATTCCACCGTTTTAACCGGGTTTTCCACAGAGTTTTTCAAGGAGAAAATGTCTTTTCCACGTTTCTTTTGCTATTTTTCCGCAAAGGGTGTTGAAAACCGGGTGGAAACTGTTGAAAAGTGTCTGATTTTTCAACAGAAAAAGTTATTGCACAACACAATCGCACACAAAGAAAAAAGCATCTGCACATTCGTTTGAGCTCTCCGAAAATCTACGAATTCTTGCTGCAGATGCTTTTTTCTTTCGCGGGCTCGCCCTCTCAGTCATCGCTGCGCGATGCCAGATTCCCCTTTTTGTCACCGCAGGTGACGGAGAGGGCGAGGCTGTTGATCGTGTGCAGCAACCTGCCGCGCATCAGATGTCGAAGATCTCGCAGTCGTCCTCGACCTTCTTGCAGGCAGCCAGAACATTGACCATGGTGTCGTGGGGGTCTGCACCGTCCGCGAATTCCACCTTCATCTTCTGGGTCATGAAGCTGACGGTCGCACTTGCCACACCGGCCACGGTGTTGGCAGCATCCTCCATCTTCTGAGCGCAGTTTGCGCAGTCCACTTCGATCTTGTAGCTCTTTTTCATAGGAAGTACCAGCCTTTCGTTATTCTTCGATATGCTCCATCCCCATGGAGAGGATGCTGCGCACATGGTCATCGTCCAGTGCGTAGTAAACCGTTTTGCCCTCGCGCCGGAACCGCACGAGCTTGGAATCCTTGAGCACCCGCAGCTGATGGCTCACCGCCGACTGGCTCAGCGCCACCGCATTTGCAATGTCCTGCACGCACAGCTCGTTGTCGTGCAGTGCATACAGGATCTTGATGCGGGTGGAGTCGCCGAACACCCGGAACAGGTCGGCCAGCTCGTACAGCACCTCGTCGTCCGGCAGCTCCAGACCCTCGGGCTGGGCTGCCAGCTTTTCGTCTTTTGCCTGCGCCATGTTGCCGTCTCCTTTCGCCGCGAATTCATGTGAACGTTTGTTCATGTGTTCATAGTATCACGTAGGATGCAGACTGTCAAGACCTTTTTCAAAGATTTTTGGCATCTGCCGCAAATTGATAAAATCTGCCTTAAAACGCAGGAAATTTGCGTTTTTGAATTGCAAGAAGGGTGCAGATTGGAGCGACGGTGAAAACAAAAAAGAGGTCGCCGCATGGGCAGCGTCCTCGCCCTCTCCGTCACCTTCGGTGCCACCTCTCCCAAAGAGAGAGGCCTTGGCAGCCCGTTTGCGCAAAAAGAAAAAGAGAAATTCACAAAAAAACGCAAAACAGGGTGCGTTCCGGTGCAAAATGTGGTATCTTATAAAGGTGTTCATAAAAAATGCGCCCATGCGGCGCATAAGGAGGGAATGTATATGACATTGGAAATCGGTATCCGCGGGGAGCAGAGCGTGCTCGTCACCGCAGACAACACTGCAAAGACCATGGGCAGCGGCACGCTGGAGGTGTTCGCAACGCCTGCACTGGTGGCGCTGGCAGAAAAGACCTGCTGGATGAGCGTGGCTGACGCTCTGGGCGAAGGCAGCGGCTCGGTAGGCACCAAGCTCGAGCTGGAGCACACTGCACCCACCCCCGTGGGCATGACTGTGACCTGCGAAAGCGAGCTGGTGGCCGTGGAAGGCCGCAAGCTCACCTTCAAGGTCGTACTGCACGACGAAAAAGGGCCCGTGGGCGGTGGTACCCACGAGCGTTTTGTGGTGAATGATGCAAAGTTCGCTGCCAAGGCTGAGGCGAAGAAGGGGTAAAAGGCAAACGGGCTCACCCTCTCAGTCACCTTCGGTGCCAGCTCTCCCAAGGGGAGAGCCCTTGGCAAAACCGGGAGCTTTACCGTACTGCCAAAAGCTCCCACTTTGTGGGAGCTGTCGAGCGTATGCGAGACTGAGAGGGCGAGGACGCTGACCGAAGAAACCTATTCTTCATCCGTTTGCTCTGTTTGCTCCAATCGTATCGGCGGCAGGTCTGCTTCCAGCAGGTGCTCTTCGGCACGCTGCTGTGCGGCCTGCAAAAGCTGTGCGGCCTGCACACTGGCACGGAACAGCTCGTAATACATCGCTTTATAATCCGGCGCGGCGCACACCTCCTTTTGCGATCGATGGAGATAGTTTTTCCTGCGCGAAGAGGGGTATGCATCCCCGGAAATTTGAAAAAAGAGGAATCCATTATGAAAAACAAAAACCTTTCATGGTTTGCGGCACTGCTGGTGTTTGCACTGCTGCTGTGGTGCACAGCAGCCACCCCCGGCAAGATCGCAGACCCGTCCACCTACACCTGCGCGGTGTACAGCACCCTCTTCTCGCTGCTGCCGCCGGTGATCGCGATCGTGCTGGCGCTGAACACCAAGGAGGTGTATACCTCCCTGCTGGTGGGCATTGCGTCCGGCGCACTGCTTTATGCCAACGGCAATCTGGAGCTTGCCATCAACACCCTGTTCTTCAACGAGGACGGCGGCATGGTCGCCAAGCTGTCGGACAGCAGCAACGTGGGCATTCTGGTGTTTCTGGTCATGCTGGGCATTCTGGTAGCCCTGATGAACAAGGCAGGCGGCTCCGCCGCCTTTGGCCGCTGGGCATCCACCCATATCCACACCCGGGCGGGCGCACAGTTCGCCACCCTGCTGCTGGGCGTGATGATCTTTGTGGACG
This sequence comes from uncultured Faecalibacterium sp., assembly GCA_934501115.1. Classification (GTDB taxonomy): domain Bacteria; phylum Bacillota; class Clostridia; order Oscillospirales; family Ruminococcaceae; genus Faecalibacterium. The sequence goes on along the minus strand of CAKSTO010000060.1, from coordinate 2,775 downwards.
ACTACTTCAACTGCCTGACCGTGGGTTCGGTCATGCGCCCTGTCACTGACCGGCAGAAGATCTCCCGCGCAAAGCTGGCCTACCTGATCGACGCCACTGCCGCGCCGGTGTGCATCATCGCCCCGGTATCCAGCTGGGCGGCTGCCGTTACCTCCAGCGTACCGGAAGGCTCCGGCATCAACGGCTTTACCATGTTCCTGCGCACGATCCCGTATAACTATTACGCACTGCTCACCCTCGTGATGATCCTGTTCCTCATCTTCACGGACACCGACTACGGCCCCATGAAGCTCAACGAGAACAATGCGAAAAACGGAGACCTGTTCACCACCGAGGACCGTCCCTACGGCAACGATGTGGACGACGGCACCGACACCAGAGGCCATGTGATCGACCTGATCGCTCCGGTGCTGGTGCTGATCGCAGCCTGCATTTTTGGCATGATCTACACCGGCGGCTTCTTTGAGGGCGTGGACTTCGTTACCGCCTTTGCAGACTGCAACGCCTCTGCCGGTCTGGTGCTGGGCAGCAGCATTGCCCTGCTGTTCACCTTCGTTTTCTATCGCGTGCGCAATGTCATGACGTTTCAGGATTTCGCCGCCTGCATCCCCGAGGGCTTCAAGGCGATGGTCAGCCCCATGCTGATCCTTACTCTGGCATGGACGCTGTCCGGCATGACCGGCCTGCTGGGTGCCAAGTACTATGTTGCAAACCTGCTGGGCGGCTCTGCCGCAGCACTGCAGTATATGCTGCCGGTCATCATCTTCCTGGTGGCGGTGTTCCTGGCCTTTGCCACCGGCACGAGCTGGGGCACCTTCTCGATCCTCATCCCCATCGTCTGCCATGCCTTCCCGGATGGTGAGATGCTGGTCATCTCGATCGCAGCCTGCCTGTCCGGTGCGGTGTGCGGCGACCACTGCTCTCCCATCTCAGACACCACCATCATGGCCTCTGCCGGCGCCCACTGCAGCCATGTGAACCATGTGTCCACTCAGCTGCCCTACGCCATTACGGCGGCCTCCTGCGCGGCCGTGTGCTATGTCATCACCGGCGTTGCACAGGCTTTTCTGGGCGCAAATGGCAGCCTGTTCACCTCGCTGATCCTGCTGGCGGTGGCCATCGTTGTGGAGCTGGTGGCGCTGAGCGTCATCCGCGCCCGCACGATGAAAAAAGCCGCAGACTGATCTGCTTTTCCGCCTTGCGTCGCGGGCAAAATATGTTATACTTAAAGAAAATGAACTACTGGAGGCGCGCGACCTATGCTGGAACAGGCATTTCAGGACGTTTACACCAAATTCAAACTGCACTTTTATCAGAACGTTTTCCAACGGTTTGCCACCCGTGAAGCCACGCTGACCACGGTGGAATCCTTCTGCATGGAGGGCATCATGGCCATGGGAGAGCCCACCATTGCAGAGTTTTCCCGCATGATGCAGATCTCCACCCCCAACGCGGCGTATAAGATCGGCAGTCTGGTAAAAAAAGGCTATGTGGAAAAGATCCAGTCCACCACCGACCGGCGCGAGTATCACCTGCGCCCGACCCGGAAGTATATCGAATACTACAACATCAGCTATTCCTATCTGCACACCGTAGTGGAGCGCGCCCGTAAGCGCTTCTCCCCGGAGGACTGCGCAAAGCTGGAAGAGATGCTCACCATCGTGAGCACCGAGCTGATGCCGGAGCTGGATCTGCCCCAAAAGGACGAAACGGCAGAGCAGCCCGTTGACAACGGTGTGGAAACCGGCGGAATCCTTGAACGCTAAAATTTGATTTGGCACTGATTTGAAACGATCGCAAAAGCCCACAGGCCGGGATGGAGATCCCGCCTGCGGGCTTTTGTTTTGCCATATTCGTGCAGTTTGTGTTCCGGTTTAGCGACAGACCGGATCTGCGGCATCGGCACGATGCAGTTCAAGGGTTTTGGATTTCCCAACAAGCATTTTGAATTGCAAAATGCTTGTTCAGTTGCTATACTGGGCTTATCAAAGTTTTTTCGGGAGGACGCCGCAGTGACCGCACAGACAATGCAAATCGGGAACAGACCTTGCCGCATTTACGGCAGGGCTAATGCAGAATACCTGCTGCTCCAAATGACCGGCGAACATGAGCTGCAGAGCATGGACAACGAAGTGGTTGCTATCGCACAAAGCGGCCAGAACTTTCTGTTTGCGGCCGTGCCCGTGGAAAACTGGAATGATGCACTTTCTCCGTGGGAAGCCCCTGCGGTGTGGGGAAAGCAAGGGTTCGGCGGCAAAGCCGGGGAGACATTGTGCCTCCTGACAGAGCAGATCATTCCGTCACTGAAGCAGCAGTATCCTCTCCCGGAAAACGTCAAAATCATTCTGGGCGGCTACTCGCTGGCGGGACTGTTTGCGCTGTGGACATCCACCCAGACCGATTTGTTCTACGGTGTCGCCGCTGCGTCTCCCTCGGTGTGGTTTCCGGGCTGGATGGAGTTTGAACAGCGGCACCCGATGCAGGCACAACACATTTATCTGAGCCTTGGCGACAAGGAGGAGCATACAAAAAACGCTGTCATGGCTGCGGTAGGGGATAACATCCGCACCCTGTACAGTCGGCTTACAGAGCATAGCACAGACTGCACCCTTGAATGGAACAGCGGCGGGCATTTCAAAGACGCCGACCTGCGCACGGCGAAAGCCTTTCGGTGGGCAATGGAGGAAAATCGATGAATATTTTGATCGATGCCGATTCTCCCGCGGGCTAAGCAACAGCAACGGGTTGCGTTTGCTGATTTTTCCGCAGCCCCTT
>CAKSTO010000059.1 GCA_934501115.1 uncultured Faecalibacterium sp. | reverse complement strand
CAGTACCAGCACGCATTCTACCGTGGTGAACTTCAGAAGCACGGAATCATTCAATCCATGTCCCGAAAGGGCAACTGCTACGACAATTGCATTATGGAGACCTTCTTTGGCAGGTTGAAAAATGAAATGTTCTATGGATTTGAGAAGGATTATCCCTCCTTTGAAGCCTTCTCCAAGGCGATTGCCGAGTATATTGACTATTACAATAACAGCAGAATCCAAGCGAAAACAAAATGGATGCCTCCCTCTAAATTCAGAGAAGCATCCATGATGGAATATTAATTATTCAATTTTGATCCAGTGTCCAGAATACTGGGTACATATCAACGGTGAGCGGCTTTAATGCTGCTTCTATTTATCCTTTGGCAATCTCCAGATAAACGCTAATCTCCAGGATCATTACCATTGAAGGAATATGGACCGCTACACTGGCCGGGTCTTGGCGTAGTTGACGATGTGCGCCCGGAAGACTGCGATTTCTGCCATTCGCTTCTCAGCGGATTTGATTGTTCAAATGAAGAATCACTTATTCTCCGGCAGGTGCCACTTCCAATCGAGGATCTCCGGCATATCCTGACCGACCTCGTGGATGTAGTTCTTGTGCTCCACCAGCTTGTCGTTCATCTGCTGGACGAGGTATGCACCGCGGTTGCCCAGCTGGGGCAGATGCAGGACGGCATCCTTGACCAGATGGAAGCGGTCGATCTCGTTCTGCACACGCATATCGAACGGCGTGGTGATGGTGCCCTCCTCCTGATAGCCATGGACGCTCAGGTTGCGGTTTGTGCGCTCGTAGGTCAGCTCATGCACAAGCGTGGGATAGCCGTGGAACGCGAAGATGATGGGCTTGTCCTTGGTGAACAGGGCGTTGTAGTCTGCATCGGACAGGCCGTGGGGGTGCTTGGTGTTCGGCTCCAGCTTCATCAGGTCCACAACGTTGACGACCCGGATCTTCAGTTCCGGCAGAGCATCCCGCAGGATGGTGACAGCCGCCAGAGTCTCCAGCGTGGGCGTATCGCCGCAGCAGGCCATGACGATGTCCGGCTCTTCGCCTGCATCGGTGGAAGCCCAATCCCAGATGCCGACACCCTGCGTGCAGTGCTTGACGGCCTGTTCCATCGTCAGCCACTGCGGACGGGGATGCTTGGACGTGACCAGTACGTTGACATAATCCCGGCTGCGGATGCAGTGATCAAAGCAGCTCAGCAGGCAGTTGGTATCCGGCGGCAGGTACAGGCGGACGACATCTGCCTTTTTATTTGAGATATGGTCGAGGAAGCCGGGATCCTGATGGGTGTAACCGTTGTGGTCCTGCTGCCAGACGTTGGAAGAGAGGATCAGGTTCAGGGACGCGATGCTCTGCCGCCACGGCAGCTGGTTGCAGACCTTGAGCCACTTGGCGTGCTGTGCCACCATGGAGTCCACAACACGGATGAAGCTCTCGTAGCTTGCAAAGAAGCCGTGACGACCGGTCAGCAGATAGCCTTCCAGCCAGCCCTCGCACAGATGCTCGGACAGCATGGAGTCCATGATGCGGCCATCGTTGGCGAGGAACTCATCATTCGGAACGATGGTGGAGTTCCAGTCGCGCTCGGTCGCTTCAAAACACTTGTACAGGCGGTTGGACATCGTCTCGTCCGGTCCGAAGATGCGGAAGTTCTTGGCATCGGCATTCAGCTTGAACACATCGCGGATATAGCCGCCCAGCTCGATCATATCCTGCTTCTCGACACTACCGGGGAATGGAATATCCACGGCGTACTGCTTGAAGTCCGGGGTGCGCAGGTCGCGCAGCAGTTTGCCGCCGTTGGCGTGGGGATTGGCTGCAATGCGGCGGTCGCCGGTGGGAGCCAGCTCCTGCAATTCGGGAATGAGCGTGCCGTTCTCATCAAACAGCTCTTCCGGGTGGTAGCTGCGCAGCCACTCTTCGATCTGCTTCAGATGCTCTTCCTGATGCGGCGTGCCAAGGGTGATATCAATGGGAACCTGATGAGCGCGGAAGGTGCCCTCGATGGGTTTGCCGTCCACCACCTTCGGGCCGGTCCAGCCCTTGGGAGTGCGCAGAACGATCATCGGCCACTGGATGTGACCCATCTTCTCGCCGGAGCGGGCACGTTTCTGGATGTCGTGGATCTCATTGATGACGATATCCAGCGTATCGGCCATCTTGGCGTGCATCGTCATAGGGGCGTCGCCCTCGACGAAATAGGGTTTCCAGGAGCAGCCCTTGAAGAAGCTCTCGATTTCCTCATGGGTCATGCGGCCAAAGACGGTGGGGTTGGAGATCTTGTAGCCATTCAGGTGCAGGATGGGCAGCACCGCACCGTCGCCCACGGGGTTCAGAAATTTGTTGGACTGCCAGCTGGTGGCCAGAGGGCCGGTCTCGGCTTCGCCGTCGCCCACGGTGCAGGCAACGATCAAATCGGGGTTATCGAAGGCTGCGCCGAAGGCATGGGCGATGGAGTAACCCAGCTCGCCGCCCTCGTTGATGGAACCCGGTGTTTCGGGGGCAACGTGGGAGGAGATGCCGCCGGGGAAAGAGAACTGCTTGAACAGTTTCTTCATGCCCTCTTCGTCACGGCTGATGTTGGGGTAGACTTCGCTGTAGGTGCCGTCCAGATAGGCGTTGGCAACAAAGAAGTTGCCGCCGTGACCGGGGCCGGAGATCAGAATCAAGTCCTGGTCGTACTTCTTGATGATGCGGTTCAAATGCACATAGACAAAGTTCTGGCCGGGCACGGTACCCCAGTGGCCGACGATTTTGCGCTTGACGTCCTTGCGCTTCAGCGGACGGCGAAGCAGAGGGTTGTCCAGCAGATAAAGCTGGCCGGCCGCCAGATAGTTGCTGGCACGCCAGTAAGCGTCAATTTTCTGCAGTTCGGGTTGTGTCATAGATAGCCTCCTGTGTGATTGTTATTTAATGCAAAAGCGCCTGCAAAACAGCCTTCTGCCAGCCTGCGTAGCGGGCATCGTGCTCCTGCGGTGTCATTTTTGGGGTATAGCTGCGGCGCTGCATACCATCGTAGACCGTGCCGGGATTGTACAAACCGCTGGCAAAGCCTGCGGCACAGGCCGCGCCGAAGCCGGAAAGCTCCTGAATATCCGGCACACTGACCTCCACACCAGCCATATCGGACTGGAACTGCATCAGATAGCCGTTGGCCGTGGGACCGCCGTCCACACGCAGTTCCGCCAATGCCAGACCTGCGTCCTGCGCCATGCGCAGCACCAGATCCGTAATCTGGTAGGCAATGCACTCCACCCCGGCTTTAACGATTTCCGCCCGACCGGTGGTGCGGGTAATGCCGGTCAATAGCCCCGTTGCCTCGCTGTCCCAGTAGGGTGCGCCCAGCCCGGTAAAAGCCGGGACAAAATAGGTTTTGTCCGCAGGGTTTGCGCTGCGGGCCAGCGTTTCACTCTCGGCGTCGCCTGCCAGCAGGGCAACATCCTTTTTCAGCCATGTAATGACCGCACCGGTGTAGTTCAGATTACCCTCCAGTACATACTCCACCTTGCCATTCAGACCCCATGCAAGGCTGGTGGCAAGACCGTTCCGGCTTGTGACAAGCTTTTCGCCGGTCTGCATCATCACGCTGGAGCCGGTGCCATAGGTGGCTTTCGTCTGCCCTGGTTTGATACAGTTCTGCCCCAGCAGAGCGGCGTGGCTGTCTCCCAGTACACCGCAGATGGGAATGGCTTTCGGCAGAAAACCACTCAGCGTGGTGGTGCCGAACAGGCTGTCGCTCATGCAGACCTCTGCCAGACAATGACGCGGCACACCGTAGAGTGTGCACAACTCATCGTCCCATTGCAAGGTGCGGATATTAAACAGCTGCGTGCGGCTTGCATTGGAGTAATCTGTCTTGAAGCTGCGTTCCTCGCTCAAGCGGCTGACAAGATAACTGTCGATTGTGCCAAGCGCCAACCGTTCTTTTGCGGCCAATGCGGCGGCTTCGGGGTGGTTTTGCAGAATCCACGCCATTTTAGATGCGGAAAAATACGGTGACAGCGGCAGACCGGTTTTCTCACGCACCGCTTCGGCATGGGACGCCAGCGTATCACAGATTTCTTTTGCGCGGGCGCACTGCCAGACGATTGCCTGCCCGACCGGGGTACCGTCCGCCCTATCCCACGCGGCAACGGTTTCGCGCTGGTTGCTTATGCCCATTGCCGCAATCTGTGCGGGGTCAATCCCGGCCTTTTCGGCAACCTCACGGCATACGACCAGCACATTTGCGTAGATTTCCTCCAAATCGTGGCTGACCCAGCCTTTTTCGTTGATATACTGCCGATGAGGTCGATCGGCACGGGCGGTCAGGCGACCCGCCGCATCAAACAGCATAGCCTTGGTTCCCTGCGTGCTCTGGTCAACCGATAAAATGAACTGTTCCATACACCGCCCCATTCAGCCGTTCAGCAAATCGGCGGCGGTTTTTGCGATTCCTGCAGCGTTCAAGCCATAATAATCGAACACCTCTTTGGAAGTGCCCGTGATAACCGGCGCGTCAGGCAGGGAGAGATTCTTCATCTTGCGCGGGCAGACTTCGCTGACAACCTGTGCCACCATGCTGCCCAGCCCGCCGAACGGTGCGTGTTCCTCCACAGTGACAACGACTTTCGCATTCTGTGCTGCTTTGATGACAGCTTCTTTATCCAGCGGCTTGACGCAGTACATATCCAGTACCGTGGCTGAGATGCCCTGCTCTTTCAGCAGATTGGCGGCATCCAGCGCGGGGCGAACCATCTCGCCGCAGGCGATGATGGCAACATCGGTCCCCTCGGCCAGAACCGTGGCCTTATCCATTGTAAAGGGGCAGTTTTCCTCGGTATAAATATCCTCCACCGGGTTGCGACCCACACGCAGATAGGCGGGCTTTTTATCCTGCAGCAGCGCTTCAATCAATTTTGCTGTCTGGAAACGGTCACTCGGCAGATAGACGCGCATATTGGGGATGGCGCTCATAGCGGCAATGTCCTGCGCGCTGTGATGACTCATACCCAGTGCGCCGTAACTGACGCCGCCGGAAATGCCGATGAGCGTCACATTTGTGTTGGAGTAGGCGCAGTCGATTTTGGCCTGCTCATAGCTGCGGGTGGACAGGAAACACGCCGGGGAGGCGGCAAAGGCTTTTTTGCCGCAGCTTGCCAAGCCCGCTGCCACGCTGACGAGATCCTGCTCGGCAATGCCCATCTCGACAAACTGCTCAGGGTAGGTATCGGCAAATTTGGAAAGGCTGGCACTGCCGCGGCTGTCGCTGCACAGCACGGTGATGCTCTTATCCTCGGCGGCGGCTTTCAGCAGTGTATCGCAGATAGCCTGACGATTGGGAATTTTGTTAGCCATTCTGAACTACCTCCTTTCGCGCAGCAAAATCCGCGAGTATCTGTTTATATTCTTCCTCGTTTGGCAAGTGATGGTGCCAATCGGCCTTGTTTTCCATCAGGGCGCTGCCGTAGCCCTTGGTGGTGTTGGCGATAATCACAGTGGGCTGCCCCTTGTGGTGTTTCGCGGCAGTAAACGCCGCATCCATGGCTTCAATGGAATCGCCGTCCACGCTGATGACATTCCAGCCGAATGCCGCCCAGCGCTGTTCCTGACTGTCCTGCTTCATCACGTCCTCGGTGCAGCCGGAGATCTGCAGGCGGTTGCGGTCCACCACGGCGCAGAGATTATCCAGCTTGTAGTTGGACGCTGCCATAGCGCCCTCCCAGACGGACCCCTCGGCCAATTCTCCGTCGCCCATCACGGTGTAAACGCGGTAATCTTTCTTGTCCATCTTACCGGCCAGCGCCATGCCGACGCAGACCGGCAGACCGTGGCCAAGCGAGCCGGAGTTCATCTCAATGCCGTTGAGCTTATTGTTGGGGTGCCCGATGTAGGGCGAACCAAATTTGGAAAACCGCGCCTTGATGTCATTCAAATCCAGAAAGCCGCAGTCGGCCAGCACGGCGTACAGAGCCTCTACCGCGTGACCCTTGCTCAACACAAAGCGGTCACGGTTCGGGTCGGCAGTGGTTTCGGGCGTGATGCGCAGATGGTTTTTGTACAGCACCAGCAGCGTGTTGAGCACGCTCATATCGCCGCCGATGTGACCGCCGCCGCCCGCCATGATAATGTCCACAACATCGCGGCGCAGGTCCCAGCTTTTCAGTTCCAGTTCATGCAGATTCATTTTCATTCACCCCGCAGATAGGCTTTGACTTTTTCTTCAATCGGATCATACAAATCAGGCTTGATGCCGATATACTTGCAGGCTTCATACAGTACCGGCACAACGTCCTTGTGAATGCCGACACAGTGATGGATATAGGGGCCCTCGACAATTTTAGCCTCCAGCCGCTTGATGTTCTCGACCTCGACCCAAAGATATGTTCCCATGCCGTTCGGACCGTCAATGCCCTTGGCATTTCCCAGCAGCAGGCTGTACTCGCCGTTGTCACCGTCAAAACGGGCCAGCGTCAGGTCGCCGTGCTTGGCCTCGGCTGTGATAGCACCGGGATAGTCAAACGCCAGCGGGTAGGTGATGCAGGGCTTGCAGCTCGCCACCGACAGCGGCCACGGGCCGCAGTGCTGCAGCAACTCGCCGTTTTCCACATCGGGGTGGCGAATCGTCCAGTCTGCAAAGAAGCCGCAGGTGTCATCGTTGGCGGCAGCCTCGACCAGCAGTGCGGTGACGGCACCGTGAATATCAGTTTCGCATACGATGGGGATCCCCTTGTCGTTCAGCAGCGCATTGGCAGCGCAAGGCATAATGCCCAGCTCGCTCTGCAGGGCGTTCCAGCACTGAATCGCACCGGCATTGCAGTGGTATTTCTTAATCAGGCGCTCCATGGCAACGGCCAGGCCGGCAATGTTTGTCAGCTGCTCATCGTTGACCTTGATTTCCATCTTTTCGCGGCAATAGGCAATCGTCGCGTTGACTTCCTCGCCGTCGGCAATGGCTTTTTTGACCTCGGCAGTCAGCTCCGGCAGGGGAATGGGCGCAAGTTGGATATTGAATTTTTCAAGCAGCTCGCCCTCGTTGCACATCGTGGACCAGAAGTCATACGGACGAGGGCCGATTTGCAGAATGCGGATATTCTTAAAGGTCTTTACCACGTTGCAGACTGCAAGGAAATCCTTGATACCGCGTTCAAAGACAGGGTCATTCAGGCGGCAGTTTGTCATATAAGTAAACGGTACGCCGAAGCGGCGCAGCACCTTGCCGGTGGCAAACAGACCGCACTGGGTATCACGCAGGCGGACGCCGTTCGGCTCGGGACGCTCATCCAGCGGCCCCCACAGCAGCACCGGTACGCCCAGTTCCTTGGCAAGGCGGGCGCACTCGTACTCGGTGCCGAAGTTGCAGTGCGGCAGGAACAGACCGTCAATCTTGGCAGCCTTGAATTTTTCCACAATCTTCAAGCGGTCATTTTCATCGTAGAGTAGACCCTCCTCGTTGATGTCGTCAATGTCCACAAAATCAACGCCCAACTCCCGCAGGCGGTCGGCGATCAGGCCGCGGTATTTGATGGCATCAGGTGCAGAGAAAATGCTGCGCCGTGTCGGGGCAAAGCCCAGCTTGATGGGTTTCATTGTCAGGACCTCCTTAATCTTTGATGGTGGCTTCAGTGTACCATGTTGTCTGCCCTGTGCCCCGACCAAGCGGAATTTTCCCTGCAAGTTTGTCGAAACCGAAAAAAAAGCATCCCGAATTTATCTGTTTTGCACAAGGAACATCCGCCGATTTGTCTTCTTCACTAAATTATTTAGATGATTTAGTTGACGAAGTTCCCGGTTTTGCGATACAATAGAAAAAAAGACAGGAGGTTTGCGCCATGAAGGTAACGGCCAAGGAAATTGCGCAGCAATTGGGTCTTTCACAGGCTGCGGTGTCTCTGGCACTGCGGGGAAGGCCCGGCGTCAGTGAGGCCACCCGGCGGCAGGTGCTTGCCAAGGCTCAGGAACTGGGCTTTGCACCCCCGGAGCATGCACAGGAAGATCCGTCCAACATGATTCAGCTTGTCATATTCAAGCGGCACGGCAAGGTCGTGGCAGACACTCCGTTTTTTCAGCAGTTGACGGAGGGTGTGGCCGAGCGGGCGCAGGAGCTGGGGTATTACCTTTCAGTGACCTTCTTTTATGCCAGCCAGGACGCCGCCGAACAGCTTCATAGTCTGCGTACACTGAAAAGCGTCGGTATTGTGCTGCTGGCCACCGAGATGCGCAGTCATGATATGGAGCTGTTCGCCGGCATTGATCTTCCCATCGTTCTGCTGGACAATTATTTCCCGTCTGTACGTTATGATTCTGTTGGTATTGACAACCGATACGGAGCATGGAACGCTGTCCGCTATCTGATTGAATGCGGTCACATCCAGCTGGGCTACCTGCACAGCAGCGTGGAGATCCGCAACTTTGCCGAGCGGTATGATGGGTATCTGTACGGCTGCCGTAGCCTGCCTGAGGGTGTCGCCAAGGATTCCTCCCGGCGAATCGTCCGGGTGGGAAGCTCCGCCGAAACCGCCGCCAAGGACATGCGGGCCTATCTTGCCACGGAACCCATGCTGCCCAGCGCCTTTTTTGCGGACAACGACCAGATTGCGGCTGGCTGCTGCCGTGCTTTATTAGAGGAAGGGATTCGCATTCCGCAGGATATTTCCATCATTGGGTTTGATGATTCCAGTATCTGCACCATGATGTCCCCCCAGCTTACCACCATGGGTGTCCACAAAAAGCGCATGGGTGGTTTGGCCGTCAGCCGCCTGCACGAGCGGCTTCAATATCATATGCCAGAAAATGTGCGGACTCTGATTCAGCCCTCCATCGTAGTTCGGGGCACCGTCCGGAACCGGAATGCATCGGATCCGAGCCGGTAATCTTTATTGGCTTTAGTAAATACTTTAGTAAATTCTCCAGCTCTCCCCGTTTCTCTTATCAAGAATTACCAAATCCCCCTCTGTTTTTTGCCCACATTCGCCAAAAGATTTTTCTTTTCTGCACAGCATCGTTCCAAAGCAAGGATTTTTGCTATAATAGGGATGCAACAAGGCCGGCGCGATGTTCACGAACCGATGCCGGATACAGACAAGAAAGAAAAGGAGAGGATCAATCATGGCAAGCAAGTATGATGGATTGGCCCGCATCATTATTCAGAATGTAGGCGGCAAACAAAACATCAACAGCATCACCCACTGCATCACCCGGCTTCGCTTCAAGCTCAAGGACGAAAGCAAGGCCAACACCGACATCCTGAACCAGACCGACGGCGTTATCAAGGTCATTCAGGCCAACGGTCAGTATCAGGTAGTCATCGGCAACACCGTGGGCGAGGTCTATGACGCAGTGCTGGAGGTCGGACATCTGCAGGGCGCAGGCGTTGTGGACGAGGACGGCAACGCTGTGAAAGGCGGCGAGCAGGGGAGCGGCAAAAAGAACATTGCCACAGTACTTATCGACATGATCTCCGGCATCATGGCACCCACCATCACGCTGCTGGGTGCCTCCGGTATCATCAAAGGTCTGCTGACGCTGCTGACCTTCTTCCACGTTCTGGATTCCTCCAGCGGCGCGTACATGATCTGGTACACCGTTGCCGATGGTTTCTTCTACTTCCTGCCGGTCATTCTGGGTTACACCGCCGCCAAGAAGTTCAAGATGAACGAATTCACCGGCATGGCGCTGGGCATTTCCCTGTGCTATCCCACCATGGTGGCTCTGAAATCCGGCGAGGCACTGGGCACCGTGCTGACCGGCTCCGCCTTTGAGATGAGCTATTACACCACCTTCTTCGGTCTGCCGGTGATTTTCCCCAAATCCGGCTACACCTCCTCGGTTATCCCCATCGTCCTGTGCTGCTTCTTCGCTGCCAAGCTGGAAAAGTGGCTCAACAATCACCTGTCTGACATGATCAAGGCGTTCATCACCCCGGTCTGCGTTCTGGTCGTCATGTCCAGCCTGACTTACCTGGTCATCGGTCCTGTTTCCGGTGTCATCTGCGCTGTGCTGACCCTCTGCTTCGAGACTCTGTTCAACATTCCCGTCATCGGCGCAACGCTGGGCTGCGCACTGGTCGGCACCTTCTGGCAGGTTCTGGTCATCTTCGGTTTCCACTGGTCCATCATTCCTCTGGGTTACATCAACATTGCGAACCTTGGCTATGACTTCATCATGCCCGGCACCTTCGCCACTCCCTTCGCACAGGCCGGTGCTGTTCTGGGCGTGATCCTGCGCACCCGCGACCAGAAGCTGAAGAAAATCGGCATCCCCGCGTTCATCTCCTGCATGTTCGGCATCACGGAACCCACGCTTTACGGTATCAACCTGCCCAAGAAGGAGCCCTTCGTCATTGCCTGCGTTGCCTCCGGCATTGCCGGCGCTTTGGTGGGCGTGCTGGGCGCGAAGCGCTACATTCCCGGCGGTCTGGGCCTGTTCGGCCTGCCCGGCTATATTGATGCCGGCAGTACCGGCCTGTTCAGCATGTGGGTCGTGCTGGCCGCCTCGGTTTTGGCCTTTGTCATCGCTCTGGCTGGCACGCTGGTTCTGTATAAAGAGGACTGATTTTCCC
>CAKSTO010000058.1 GCA_934501115.1 uncultured Faecalibacterium sp. | reverse complement strand
GGGCTTTCTCGGTCAACCTACTATTATGAACTCAGCAAAACCGATAAAGTCAAAGAGCGAAATGCCGATCTATCGTCTGAAATTGTTGCTGTTTTCAATGAGAACAAGAAACGATATGGAGTAAGGCGAGTACACCATGAACTTTTGAACCGTGGGTTTCAGGTAAATCACAAGCGTGTCCAGCGAATCATGAATCAGCTTGGACTGTTTGGCAAACGTCCCAAGGAAAAGTACCATTCTTACAAAGGCGATGTCGGCAAGGTCGCCGATAACATTATTAACCGGGATTTCAGCACCGAGAAGCCTCTGCAAAAATGGACAACCGATGTGTCACAGTTCAATCTGTCTTGGGGCAAATGCTATATTTCTCCGATTTTGGATATGAATACAAATGAGATCATTTCTTACAATCTCTCTACCAGTCCGAACATGGAACAGATTAAGGATATGCTGCATAAAGCGTTTGAACGGTTTCCGTCTACGCAAGGGCTGATCATGCACTCAGATCAGGGCTGGCAGTACCAGCACGCATTCTACCGTGGTGAACTTCAGAAGCACGGAATCATTCAATCCATGTCCCGAAAGGGCAACTGCTACGACAATTGCATTATGGAGACCTTCTTTGGCAGGTTGAAAAATGAAATGTTCTATGGATTTGAGAAGGATTATCCCTCCTTTGAAGCCTTCTCCAAGGCGATTGCCGAGTATATTGACTATTACAATAACAGCAGAATCCAAGCGAAAACAAAATGGATGCCTCCCTCTAAATTCAGAGAAGCATCCATAATGGAATCTTAATTGTTCAATTTTGATCCAGTGTCCAGAAAACTGGGTACATATCAGAAAGCTGCCGGGGTCTTTTGCGTGCAGGCGCTTTTCTGCAAGGGGAAAGCGTGGTATACTGAGGGCGGAAAATCGAAATTTGTGGAGGTAAAGTAAGTATGGCAGGAACGCAGGAAAAAATCCAGTTACTGTTGAAAATTGCACATCGGCTGAACGAGGCTGGTGTCGAATGGGCCTTGGGAGCATCCATGCTGCTGTATTTCAAGGGCATCACCTCCGACTTCCACGACATTGATCTAATGGTCGCTGACCGCAATGCGGAAAGCGTCCGCACGATTTTATCGGAAATGGGTGAAAGTTGTTCATCTGATTCCATTCCGAATCCCATGTACCGGACAAAAACCTTTATGGAGTTTCGAATCGATTCTATCGACGTCGATGTGATGGCTGGTTTTGCAATCGTGAAGGATGGAAAACTTTATGATTGTGCGCTGCGCAAGGAACAAATCGTAGAGCAAATGCCGCTGGGAACAGAAGTTATCCCATCCCATTGCAATCACCGCTATTGTGGTGTAAATACTATCGGCTGATGGGAAGAGCCGAAAAAGCGGAGATGATCGAGAAGGCAATGGAAAGATAACAATTCGCATTTGCGAAGCGCAACGCAGCAAGGAAAGCTTTAGTGGGGCCTTGTCTGAGAACCCGAATCGGATTGCAATCGAGTAAAACGCCGGTCGTGTGCGCCAAGGCACAACGCACATAAGATGGCCCCGGAGAGCTGCAACAAGCTCTCCGGGGCCATTTTTGTTTCTCAATATCTTTTTCCGCAGCGGCAAGCCCTCGTCAAAACTCCGGGTGCCATTCGTCCCGGATGCCAATGTCAGCACAGACGATTTTTCCGCACAGCGGCGCAGAAGTTTCTGCGCTATGCAAAGGCTTATAACTGTCAAAGGTTACGGTCAAATCCGCATGGGCAGCACCCTCGGCAACCTCGCCGGTATCCGTATTGATGCCGCTTGGCAGGTCTACGGCCAGCACAAAGGTGCCGCTTTTATGCAGACGGCGTATCAGCCCGCAGGCGGTAAGGCCGGAAGGCCGCAGTTCACCATGGAACCCGGTGCCGTAGAGGGCATCCACAACGGCAGCAAAACTCTGCGTTTCCAGTACAGAACCGTCGGCGCAGATGTACACCGGCAGGGAATGCAGATGCTCAAAATTAAGGACGGAATCCGCGGTTTTCGGCTTGCCCTCAGCCAGAAGAACGGTCACGCTCCAACCGTCTTTTGCAGCGGCACGGGCGATCACGAACCCATCGCCGCCGTTGTTGCCCTTTCCGCAGACCACCAGCAGCCTGCCGGGATGCGGGAACTGCTTTTGCAGCTCGGCGTAAGCAGCCAGTCCAGCATTTTCCATCATTTGCAGGTAGGGCAGACCGTGGGCATCCCCGGCTCGTTCGATCTCCTTCATCTGTGCAGCCGTCACAATGCGGTGTTTCATGTTGGCACCTTCTCTCGAACGCTAAGCAGTCCTCACGCTCTCCAAGGCTCGCTGCCCTGGTTGTTGATCTCGATCTGGCACAGCTTCATGGCAGAAAGTGCCGTATCGTGGGACTGGGGCGTGACGCAGGCGCAGCAGGCAGCGTCTACGGAAACATCGCTTTCCGGGAAGGTCGCTTTGCACAGGATGGCATTGGAAAGCACGCAGATGCCGGTGCACAGGCCCACCAGCTCGATCTCCGGGGTGTCAGACCCGGCGGCGGTCTTGAGCTTTTCCACCAGCAGGGGAGAGCCAAAGGTGGGCTTGCTGATAAAGTGGTCTGCAGGCACGCCCTCCAGCGCTTCTGCTACCAGCGGATTCAAGGTGTGCCCCTCGCTGCCGGCGATGCAGTGGGCTACCGGGAGATGACGACCCTCGTTGGTCTCCAGATAGTTGTCCGGGTGGGTATCCTGGGTGACAAAGATCTGCTCCGGGCGGTAGGTGCGGATCTTTTCCAGCACCTTCGGCAGGATGGCTTCGGCCTCTTTTGTGCCCAGCGAGCCGGTGATAAAGTCGTTTTGCATATCCACAACGATCAGAAATTTCATACAGGGTACCTCCCAAGCTGATGTGTCAAGACACCTTTTTCTTTCAGTATAACGGCTGGGGCAAAAAATGCAAGGGTTTTGTTTGGCGGCGGCGTTTTTTGGTAGAAAAATAGGGCTTCTTCGGTGCGGAATCTTTTCTGCTGGGGAAAACCATGGTATACTGAATCCAAAGTATACTAGAAACATATCTTTGAAACGCAAGGAGCAAAATTCTATGAACCCTCTTGATATAATAAAAAACCCTGCCGCCTATGTCAGCGGCTATGAAAACACCCCCACGGAGGAACAGAACCGTGCAAAGCAACTGTGCTGGGAGTACAACCAAACTGCGCCCAATGAACAGGACAAACGCAACGCCATTCTTCAAGCGTTATTCGGCACTTGCAGCCCCATGACAGGGATTGAGCCGAGTTTTCACTGTGACTACGGCTTTAATATCCACACACACGGCTTGGCGGTCATCAATTATAACTGCGTCATTCTGGATACCTCTCCGGTAAACATCGGAGCAGGTGCCTTTATTGCCCCCGGCGTATGCCTTGCCTGCTCCGGTCATGCCATCGACCCGGAGCAGCGCAGCCACGGCATTGGCACCTCGGCACCCATTACGCTGGAGGAAAACGTCTGGATCGGCGCAAATTCCACCGTCTGCGGCGGCGTTACCATCGGGGCAGGCTCGGTTATCGGGGCGGGAAGCGTGGTAACGCATGATATTCCTGCGGGAGTCATCGCAGCAGGCGTACCGTGCAAGGTAATTCGCCCCATCACGGAAAAGGATAAAATCAAGCCGGAAGATATTTTGTTTTGATGTGAACAATTTTCCAAATCGAGAGTTATCACTGCGGTGCATTCGTATTTCGCACCGCCTGTAGAAACGCGCAACTTCCAGTTTGCCGGGCAGACAGGCAACTGAAAAAAATGAGGGAGCAGCCATGGTACTTTATTTTACGGGAACCGGCAACAGCCGGTATCTGGCACGGCGTATTGCCGAAGGGCTGGAGATGCCGCTTTACGACCTGAACGCCTGCATCAAGGCAGGGGATACCGCCCCGGTGCAGACCGGGCGAGATGTGGTGCTGGTCACGCCTACCTACGCATGGCGTATCCCCCGGGTGGTGTCGGAGTGGCTGGGCAAGACCGCGCTGACCGGGGCAGAGCGTATCTGGTTTGTGATGGACTGCGGCAGCGAAATCGGCAATGCGGCAGGCTATAACCGGCAGCTTGCGGCGCAAAAGCACTTGCAGTACATGGGCACAGCCCAGATCATCATGCCAGAAAACTACATTGCCATGTTCAATGCACCCCAAAAAGAGCAGGCGCGGAGCATTGTGGAACAGGCAGAGCCTGCACTTCAGAAGGTGCTGACCCAGCTCAGAGCGGGCAGGAATTTCCCTCGCCGAGAGAGAACCTCTACGACCGCTTTATGAGCGGCCCGGTGAACCCGGTGTTCTATCGCTTTTTTGTAAAGGCAGACGCCTTCCGGGCAACGGATGCCTGTATCGGCTGCGGTAAGTGCGTGGAGCTGTGCCCGCTGAACAACATCCGTCTGGAAAACGGAACGCCGGTCTGGGGCAAAAACTGCACCCACTGCATGGCGTGTATCTGCTATTGCCCCAAAGAGGCCATCGAGTACGGTAAAAAGAGCAAAGGCAAGCCCCGGTATCACTTTGAAGCACTGGAAAAGAGGCAGGACGTGTGAAGGAGAGCGGAAATTAGATGAAGTTTTTATACCTGCATGGGTTGGGACAAAAACCAGATAGTTGGGACAGAGTAATAAAAGAAACGAAGGTCTCGGACAGCAGCGTCTGCTTGAGTTTGGCAGAGATGCTGGAGGGCAAAGCGGCCACTTATGGGGAACTGTATGCTGCATTTTCAGGAGAGTGTGATCAGGAACATGATGAAATCGTCTTGTGCGGGCTTTCTTTGGGTGCTGTTCTGGCACTTAATTATGCGATAGACCATCCGAAAAAAGTAAAGGCACTGGTGCTAATTGCAGCACAATATAAAATGCCTGAAAAGCTATTGAAGTTCCAGAATATGCTGTTTCGCTTTATGCCGAATGCAATGTTCAAGCAATTTGGCCTCAAAAAAGCTGATGTGATCCGCTTGTGCGGTACGATGACAGAATTGGATTTCAGGGGTTCATTATGTAAGGTGTCTTGTCCTGTATTGGTCGTTTGTGGGGAAAAGGACAACGCAAACAAAAAAGCCTCAAAGGAACTTGCCAGTTATTTGAGCGATTCCCACTTCCATGAACTTTTGAAAGCAGGTCATGAAGCAAACATAGAATCTCCGGAGGAATTGGCAACAGTGTTACAGGAATTTTATGATAATGTCGAATAAACTACGATTCATCAAAGAAAGAGGACTGTAAAATGAACATCGAAGAACGGGCGGCACAGGCTGCCGCATGGAAAGCTACTGGACAGTGCAACTGTGCACAGGCGGTGCTGAAGGCATTTGAGGACAAGCTGCCGGTGGATGCCGACACCCTGATGAAGCTGGGCGCAGGCTATGCCGCCGGTATGGGCTGCATGGAGAGCACCTGCGGCGCACTGATCGGCGCTGTGATGGTGGCGGGCATCGTCACCGACGGTAAGGGGACACCCCGCATTTCCAAGGAATTGCTGCAAAACTTTCAGGAAAAGTGCGGTGCTACCATCTGCAAGGATCTGAAGGGGATAGAAAACGGCGCACCGCTGTGCCCCTGCCCGGAGTGCGTCCGCAACGCTGTTCTGGCACTGAGCGAGGTGCTGGGAGAGTAAGATGAAGAAGATCTTGTTTATTTGCCACGGCAATATCTGCCGCAGCCCTATGGCGGAATTTGTGATGAAGGACTTAGTGGAAAAGGCGGGGATTTCCGCACAGTTTGAAATCGCCTCGGCGGCCACAAGCACCGAGGAAATCGGCAACCCGGTCTATCCGCCTGCCCGGCGCAAGCTGGCTGAGCATGGCATCTGCTGTGCAGGCAAGACCGCCCGGCAGATGACCCGGCGGGACTATGAGACCTACGATTATCTCATCGCCATGGACCGCAACAACCTGCGGAATATGGTGCGGTTTGTGGGCAGTGACCCGGAGCATAAGGTCTCATTGCTGATGGATCACACCAGTCGTCCCGGCGATGTGGCAGACCCGTGGTACACCGGAGATTTTGAAGCCACCTGGCAGGATGTGCTGGAGGGCTGCACCGCCCTGCTGGAGGAGCTGCGATAAAAGGAAAAGGGGATGACGGAACGTTATTGCGAGGGCGAACGGTTTGCTGACCGGTCGTTTGCCGGGGAAGTCTTTAATAGCATAAACCTATTGACATGGTACGAAAATGGGCTTATACTATCCCCAACACCCAGACCGTGAAGTATATGGGTCTGGGCCATCACCGAATAAGAGTGGGGAAGTAGGAAAATGTCGTTTGAAAAAGCAAAAGCAGATCTGGAAGAAAAAGGTCTGGGAGACCATGTCATTGTGCTGAACGAGTCCTCAGCTACGGTGGCCGAAGCAGCCCACGCACTGGGCGTAGAGCCTGCCAGCATCGCAAAAACGCTGTCGGTTTTGCAGGGCGAAAAGCCGGTGCTCATCGTCACCGAGGGTACGGCAAAGCTGGACAACCACAAGTACAAGAGCCTGTTCCACATGAAGGCCAAAATGATCCCCTACGATGAGGTGGAGACCTATGTGGGTCATGCCCCCGGCGGCGTGTGCCCCTTTGGGGTGAACGAGGGTGTGGCGGTCTATCTGGACGAGAGCCTGCGCAAGTTCGATACCGTCTACCCGGCAGCGGGCAACGGCCACACCGCCGTCAAGCTGACCTTGCAGGAGCTGGAAGCAGCCGCCGGAGCCGAGGGCTGGGTGGATGTCTGCAAAGAACCGGAAGGCGAGTAAAAATACGATAAACGCAAAGGGAGTTCTGCCCGGACATTCGTCCGTGACGGAACTCCCTTTTTGCTTCTCCTGAAAGCCCTTGACCTTTTTGCCGGAGTGCAGTATACTTTTTATGCGGTTAGTTATGAATAACTACAAGGAGGTACTACATGATACAAGACGCATTCTGGGGGATCCTGATCCCCTTTCTGGGCACAAGCCTTGGGGCGGGCTGTGTATTCTTTTTGAAAAATTCTCTGCGTGACGGCATCCAGCGTGCCCTCACCGGCTTTGCCGCCGGGGTCATGGTGGCGGCATCGGTATGGAGCTTGCTGATCCCGGCCATGGAGCAGGCTGCAGATCTGGGCAGACTGGCATTTTTCCCCGCGGCGGTGGGCTTCTGGCTGGGCATCCTGTTTTTACTGCTGCTGGATCATCTCATCCCGCATCTGCACCAGAACAGTTTGCAGGCCGAAGGACCAAAAAGTCAGCTCCAGCGCACCACCATGATGGTTCTGGCGGTAACGCTGCACAACATCCCGGAGGGTATGGCAGTGGGCGTGGTCTATGCCGGGTACCTTGCCGGGACTGCTCAGATCACCGCTGCCGGGGCGCTGGCGCTTTCCCTTGGCATTGCCATCCAGAACTTCCCGGAGGGGGCCATCATCTCCATGCCCCTGCGGGCAGAAGGAATGAAAAAAGGCCGGGCGTTCTGGGGCGGAGTGCTGTCTGGCATCGTAGAGCCCATCGGGGCAGTGCTGACGATTCTGGCAGCAGGCATCGTGGTACCCGCGTTGCCCTATCTGCTCAGCTTTGCCGCCGGAGCCATGCTGTATGTGGTGGTGGAGGAGCTGATCCCGGAAATGTCGCAGGGGCAGCACTCCAACGTTGGCACGGTGTTTTTTGCAGTGGGTTTCAGCGTGATGATGGTGCTGGATGTGGCACTGGGGTGACGGGTTGGGCTTTGGATAACGAAATCGCTTTCAAAATCTCCGAAAATTCCTAAACTTCTTGACAGAGACAACAGCAGGGCGTATTATTTGGGCAGAAGGACCGCTGAGATGCGGCTTTTTACAGAGCAGAAAGTTAACTATGTCTAACTTATAACACGAGGAACTGCTGTCCTGCCACCCGGAGCAGTGGGCGCATCTGGAAAAAAGCATTGCATTGTGAACGATAAACAGAAAGAGGGTAGGGTTATGTCCTTTTTTGAAAACACCCGCAAGCCCGTAGGTCTTGGTGGGAAGATTATGGTTGCCATGATGAACATCGGGCACAGCGCAATGGCAGCGTGGGGACTGCATTTTTTGCAGCTTGCGCCAGATGCCATGGTGCTGGACTGCGGCTGCGGCGGCGGGGCGAACATCAAAACGCTGCTGAAGCGGTGTCCCAAGGGCAAGGTACAGGGCATCGACTATTCGGCAGTCAGTGTAGAAAAAACGCGAAAGGTCAATGCAGGTGCCATTGCAGCAGGGCGGTGTGCTGTGCAGCAGGCAAGTGTGGCAGAGCTGCCGTTTGAAGCGGAGCAGTTTGATGTAGTGACTGCATTTGAAACGGTCTATTTCTGGCCGGAGCTCGCGCAGAATTTCAGAGAGGTCTATCGGGTGCTGAAGCCCGGCGGGGCCTTTTTCATCTGCAATGAAGCAAACGGCGAAACGACAAAAGACGATAAATGGACGCAGATCATCGATGGCATGACCATCTACACCGATACTGCACTGAAAGAGTATCTGGAACAAGCAGGATTTTGTCAGCTCCAGAGCCACAAAAACAAAAAGGGCTGGCTGTGCGTTACAGCGCAAAAAGCGGTGAAGTAGCGCAAGGAGGACGGAACATGGAACGAAAAGAAGCGATTCGCAGCGCCTATCGGCTGACAGGCGGCAACAACTTTTATGACGGCATGATCACCTGTTCCACCCTGAGCGGGAAAGCGGTGTGCCGCTTGGTGTGGGATATGAACAAAGCGGAAAACGATGCCTATCTGGAAAAGGCGCTGTCCGGTATCCCGGAGCATTTCTCCGGCAGGCTGCTGGAGGTGCCGGTGGGCACCGGCATTCTGACCATGCCGCTTTACAGGACGCTGCCAAGAGCGGACATCACCTGTCTGGATTACTCGGCAGATATGATGGGGCAGGCGCGGGAAAAGGCAGACCGCCTGCACCTGAAAAATGTGACCTTCCGGCAGGGAGATGCGGGTGCACTTCCGTATGCGGATGGCGCATTTGATATTGTTTTGTCTCTGAACGGCTTTCATGCGTTCCCGGATAAAGAGGCCGCTTACCGGGAGGTTTTCCGGGTCTTGAGACCCGGCGGAATCTTCTGCGGCTGCTTTTATGTAAAGGGCGAGCAGAAGCGGACAGACTGGTTTGTCCGGCACGTTTATGAAAAGGCGGGGTTCTTCACACCGCCCTATGAGACGGCTTCCAGTTTGAAAAAACGGCTGGAGAAACTGTACGCAACCGTAACGCTTGGAACAGTGAAGAGTATGGCATGGTTTGCCTGCCGGAAAGCAGAATAAGGAGAACAGGGATGGTTTTACAAACGATTCTGGAAGGTCTTGGGCTGGGGGCACTGCTGGTTCTGGTCTGCGCTGCGGGCATCCGCAAAGGGGCTGTTGGGATGGTGCATCTTTACAGCCCGGCAGTGCAGCAGCGGTGCGTGAAGCTGGGACTTACAAGCCCGGAGCGCATCCGGCGCAACAGCCTGCTGTTCAAAGCTGTCTGCATTCCCGGCTATATCAGCTATGTGCTGGTCTGTGTCTATGGGATAAACGGTGCGAAAGGCTTTGCGGCGGGCTTCTGGCAGCTGCTCGTCATCTTGTCCGTTATGAATCTCATGGACCGCTTTTTGATCGATGGCTACTGGGTGGGGCACACGAACGCATGGACGATCCCCGGAACAGAGGATCTGAAGCCCTACATCACCGCAGAAGACAAGCAGAAAAAATGGCTGTGCGGCACGGTGGGCATGGCAGTCATAGCGATGGTTTTGGCGGCAATAATGACTGTTTTTACTCACTGAGGGAGGAACCTATGAAATACAAGATCGAGAAAAACACCGTGCAGGAAACACTGATCCTCCCGCTGTATTCCCGAAAGCTGTGTACCGAACTGTACCCAAACCTTTATCGGGACGAAACATCGGTTCGGCTGCTCGACCAGATCGACTACGATTTTTCAGAGGCAGAGAAAAACTCCCGCGGCCTGATGCAGCGCTTCGGTGCGCTGGAGGTCGCCATGCGACAGAACGATTTGGCGTGGGAAGTGCGGGCATACCTGAAAACCCACCCCTGCGCAGCGGTGGTCAATCTGGGCTGCGGGCTGGATAACACCGGCAGAGCCTGCGACAACGGCAGATGCAAGATCTACAATCTGGACTTCCCGGATGTGATTGCCTTGCGGCAGCAGCTGCTGCCTGCCGGGGAGCGGGAGCAAAACATCCCCTGCGACCTGAAAGACCCCGCATGGTTTGACAAGATCGATGCCTCCGGCGGGGCGGTGTTCTTTGCCTCCGGGGTGTTCTATTACTTCCTGACCCCGCAGGTCAAGACGCTGGTGCAGGGGATGGCAGACACTTTTCCCGGCGGCGTGCTGGTGTTTGATGCCGCCAACCGCACGGCGGTGAAGATGATTGCCAAAACGTGGCTCAGGACGGCTAAAATCAAGGATGTAGGGGCGTATTTCGCGGTTTCGGATGCGAAAAGCGAGCTTTCCCCATGGGACAACCGCCTACGGGTGTCCAGCCGGGGCTATATGCTGGGTTACAGTGACCTGAAAGACCCTTCCGTCAGTAGCTTTTTCCGGTTTCTCGCCAAGGTCGGGGACGGCGGGATGAAAATGCAGATCGTAAAGATCGGATTTGGAGGCAAGGCATGAAGATTCTGGTATATGGTGCAGGCGTTCTGGGGTGCAATCTGGCAAGAAATCTGCTGCGCGCCGGAAAGGATGTCACCCTGCTTGCACGGGGAAACTGGGCAGCGGAGATCAAGCAGAACGGCCTGCGGATCAAAGATAAGTTTTCTCTCCGCACCTCGGTCAGCCGCATTCCGGTGGTGACCGAACTTGCACCGGATGCAATGTACGATGTGATCTTTGTGGTCCTGCGCTATACACAGCTGGATTCCGTTCTGGACACGCTGCGGGCGAACCGGACGAAAAACATCGTTTTTGTGGGCAACAACGTACAGACAAGGGCACTGGCGGCGGCGCTGCCGGGGAAGAACGTCCTGTTTGCCTTTGCGCTTTCGGCTGGGCATCGGGAGGCGGACCGGGTGGTCTCCATCGACCTGAAAAAGATCACCATCGGGCAGCTGCCGGGTGCAATCTCCAATAAACAGTTGGTCGGGCGCATCTTCCACGGCACAAAATACAAGGTCGTTTACGAGCCGAACATGGAGGATTATCTGCTCTGCCATGCCGCGTTCGTGATGCCGGCGGCCTTCGCCTGCTATAAGACGGACGGCGACCTGAAAAAGCTCAGGGGCGACACCGCGTACCTGAACCGTCTGCTGGATGCCAACATCGAGGGATACCGCGCCATCCGAAATTCCGGGCACACCATTCTGCCCAAAGAGGATGCAGACTTTGAAGGGGAAAAGTACCGCAAGACCTGCCTGCGTTTTTTCAGGCTGATGTGTGCCACCTCGCTGGGCAAGCTCTGCGCCTCCGACCACGCCATGAACGCCATCGACGAAATGCGCGCACTGAACCGGGATCTCAAGAAGTTTTTCGATGAGAACGGCGCAGCCTACCCGGTGTGGCAGGCACTGGAAGCGGAAGCCGGGAGGTATCTGCAATGAAGTACGCCGGAATGCCCTTTGGGATGTGGGTGCTGTTTGCCGGTTCCTTTCAAAAGCAGCTGACCGCTGTGCTGGGCTATGACGCAGCCACTGCAAGAGCCATCACGAAAAAGGCAAAGCCGCAATACCGGCAGATCATCCGCAGGCTGCCGGAGTTTGAAAAGGCCGACCGCTTCAAAATGAATCTGGTCAACTGCGCCATGATCGGGGCGTTCATTCTCTCCATGCCGCAGCGCCCGGAGGTGGACAGGCTGACAGATTATTACGCAAGATCCATGATGACAGCGCCCATGCAGTGGTTCTGCCGCAAAAGCGGAAAAAGCAAGTTCACCGCAAAGGATATTGCCGCCATGAAAGCTACCGCTACTCTAAAAGCTGCCGACCGCAACCCCTACTCGTGGAACATGGAATTTTACGAATACCCGGATGGCAGCGGCTACGAGGGACGCTTTACCAGGTGCGGCATCTGCGTGCTGATGAAGGAGCTGGGGCTGTACGACCTGACCCCCGCCCTGTGTCATCTGGACTACACCATGAGCGAAACGGGCGGCGCGACCGACTTTGTGCGGCAGTACACCCTTGCCTCCGGCGGATCCTACTGCGACTGCGGATACAAAAAGAAAATAAATTAGGAGGAGTGTACGATGCTTACCCCAACATTTGACAAAGAACCAGAAAAAACAAAACTGTTCATCCGCTGGTGCATACGATAAAACCAAAGGGAGCTCTGCTCGGACCTTCGTCCGTGACAGAACTCCCTTTTTTGCTTCATAAACCTCAGTGCGAAGTGGGTGGCGTTTGCCGGGCAGCAGAAAAAGATGTTCATAGCGCTGCCTGCTGCCACGCTCAGCGGAGCAAAAACCACACGCCCAGCAGGATCGCAAGGAAGATCAGGTTGGACAGGGTGAACAGCCCAAAATACTGCTTCTTCCCCTGTGGCAGCTCCCGTGC
>CAKSTO010000057.1 GCA_934501115.1 uncultured Faecalibacterium sp. | reverse complement strand
GGCATCGTGATGCCCTCAATGTAGGCTTCCTGAAAGCTGTCCCTCCCGATCCCGGCCGTGGTCACGTTGCCGGTAAAGGCTACCATGGGCACCGAGTCCATATAGGCCGTGGCAATGCCAGTGACCAGATTGGTGGCACCCGGGCCGCTGGTAGCCAGCACCACGCCGGTGCGTCCGGTGGCGCGGGCATAGCCGTCTGCCGCATGGGAGGCTCCCTGCTCGTGGGCGGTGAGCACATGGGTGATGCGGTCCGAATTCTTGTACAGCTCATCGTAAAGGTTCAGCACTGCGCCGCCGGGATAACCAAAAAGGGTGTCCACGCCCTGCTCGCACAGGACCTCTACAAAGATCTGAGAACCATTCAACTGCATGGTGTTGCTCCTATTCCTGTTCCACTTCTTATCCATTCCCTCAGGGAGAGCTTTTAAAAAAGAAAAAGAAAAAGCCCTTGTCCCCTGCTTCTTTCAAGAGACAAAGACCTTGTAACATCAAGCTCTCTGCGGTACCACTCTCGTTGGCGTGCTGTGCACACCCTCTCACGGGCTTCCAACAAAGCCCTGCACGGTAACGGCTGCAACCGGCGCTGCTTACAAGGGTTTTGCACCCGTTGGGCAGGCTGCTCCGGGATGATTTTCCGCACGAAACGCTGACTGCCTTGCACCAGACGGCAGCTCTCTGAACAGTGGGGATCGTGTGGTACTTTTTCCCATCTGCGCATTTGTTGATGTAAATTATACTATAAATCGGGCTTTTGTCAATCGATGATTTGTATCCTGAAGCATCTCAAACATGAATGGATTTGAACACCTCTTGCGCCGTGAAAAAAAGCGCTGTATACTTTTGCTATGCGCGTTTGCGCGTTTATGGATCACATGTTCAGATCAGAGGGACAGGAATATGAAATTGAAAGACTGGAACGCCCGGCTGCACGGGCTTGTTGTTTTCCGCAGCCTGCTGCGCGACCCTGTCATTGGCAGGTTTGCGGAGCTGACCGACCGCATGGGAGCTGCTGATGCCAGCACAGGTTCGGTGTGTGACGCAGCCGCACAATTCGAGGCCGCTCTCTTTGAGCACACGGACAACTGGGGTGATTACCTCAGCGCCGCTGTGCTGGAGGCCGAGACCGTCTGCGTGCGTCAGGCCGCAGCTGGCACCCTCAGCCCGGTGCTGAAGGGTGCGCTGGACAGCGAGCTGGCCTTTTTGCAGCAGCTGTGCGGCCTGACGCTGGACGCACTGCTGGACGCCTCCGGGCTGACGGCTCCGCGCGCGGACTACCGGTTTCTGCCCCGGTGGGAGACCTTGAGCATCGACCTGCCCGCCGCCTACGCCCGGCGCATGAGCGAGGTGGGCAGAAAGGGCTACGGCATGTTTGCCAAGCACCATGTGTTCACGGTGGAAAACGGCCAGCTGGTGCCGGTGAAATACCCGGATCCCCAGCGGCTTTCCGAACTGCCGGGCTACGAAAAGGAGCGGGAAAAGGTCATTGCCAATACCAAAGCCCTGCTGGCCGGCATGCCCGCCAACAATGTGCTGCTGTACGGTGACGCCGGCACCGGCAAGTCCAGTTCGGTAAAGGCCATTGCCAACGAGTTTGCGCCCGATGGCCTACGTCTGGTGGAGGTGAAGAAAAATCAGCTCTACCAGATCCCTGACCTGATGGACAGGCTGGCCGCGAATCCGCTCAAGTTCATCCTCTTCATCGATGATCTGAGCTTTACCGCCAACGACGACAATTTTGCCGCCCTGAAAGCCATTCTGGAAGGCAGCGTAGGTGGCCGGGCTAAGAACATCGCCGTGTACGCCACCTCCAACCGCCGCCATCTCATCAAGGAGACCCTGACCGACCGCACCGGCGACGACATCCACGAAGCCGACACCCGGCAGGAGCTGATGAGCCTTTCGGCGCGGTTCGGTCTGACGGTCACCTTCCAGCGACCGGAGAAAGCCCGGTTCGAGACCATCCTTGCCGAGCTGGCAAAGCAGCACCACATCGAGATGCCCATGGAGCAGCTGCTGGTCAAGGCCGAGGCCTTTGCTATCCGCGCCGGAGGCCGCAGCCCCCGGGTGGCAAAGCAGTTCATTGAACAGTGCGCGGCCGGGGTACAGAAGTGACCCCAGCGCCCTCACCCATCCCGCAAAAGAGCCGCAGGAACGCTGCTTTGCAGCATCCTGCGGCTCTTTTTGTTGTCCGGTATTTCAGAAACGGTCTGCGCGCGTTCACTCGCGCACAGCGATGCACTCGATCTCCAGCTTTGCCCCTTTGGGGATGGCCGCCACCTGCACGCAGCTGCGGGCAGGGAACGGCTCTGCAAACGCCTTGGCATACACGGCATTCACCGCAGCAAAATCATTGATGTCGGCAAGGAAGATGACCGTCTTGACCACATTTGCCATGGAAAGGCCTGCCTCGGCCAGAATGGCCTTGAGGTTTGCAAGGCTCTGTGCGGCCTGCTCCTCCACGGTATCGGCCATGGTGCCGGTGGCAGGGTCTACCGGGATCTGGCCGGAAACGAACACCATATTGCCCAGATCGATGGCCTGACTGTAGGGGCCGATGGCGGCGGGTGCGTTGGTGGTAGATACAACTTTCATGGTATAAGCTCTCCTTTATATTACGCAAAGTTTATAACGTGTTTCTATTTCAGTATCGTAGTTATGCAAGGTCAGCATCCTCGCCCTCTCAGCTTCGCTTTGCTCAGCAGCTCCCCCAAAGTGGGAGCCCTTGGCAGTCCACGTAAACTTCATCTTTTTGCCAAGGCCTCTCCCTTTGGGAGAGGTGGCACGGCGTAAGCTGTGACGGAGAGGGCGAGCACGCTAAAAATGTACCCGTTTACACCCGCTCGCTCACCAGCTGGAAACCCTCTTTTGCAAGCTCTGCACGGATCTGCTCGATCTGCGCTGCATCGCGGGTCTCGAGGGTCAGCTTCAGGAAGCAGCTGGAGATGGGCATATTGGGGTCGGAGCCGTCGTGCTGCACCGACACCACATTGCTGCCGCAGCGGGAGACCACCTCAGCCACCTTCTTCAGCTGGCCGGGCTTGTCCTCCAGCGCAATGGTCATGTTAGCCTTGCGGCCGCTCATCACAAGACCGCGGGTGATCACGCGGTTGAGGATGTTCACGTCGATGTTGCCGCCGGAAACGACGCACACCACCTTTTTGCCCTCGATGGGCAGCTTGTGGAACAGAGCTGCGGCCACCGGCACAGCTCCGGCACCCTCAGCCACCAGCTTCTGGTTCTCCATCAGTGAAAGGATGGCGGCAGCGGTCTCGTCCTCGGTAACGGTGACGATATCGTCTACATACTGCTCACAGATCTGGTAGGTCAGCTCGCCGGGGGTCTTGACCTGAATGCCGTCCGCAAAGGTGGAGACCGCCTTCAGGGTCTGGTACTTGTGCTCATGCAGGCTGCGGTACATGCTGGGGGCACCCTCGGCCTGCACGCCGTAGACCTTGACCTCCGGGCGCAGGCTCTTGACGGCAAAGGCCACGCCGGAGATCAGACCGCCGCCGCCCACAGGCACGATGACGGCGTCCACATCCGGCAGCTGATCCAGAATTTCCAGACCGATGGTACCCTGACCGGCAATGACCTGCTCGTCGTCGTAGGGGTGGATAAAGGTCATGCCGGTCTCTTCCTGCAGCTCCACGGCCTTGTCATGGGCGTCGTCGTAGGTGCCGGGCACAAGGCAGACCTCCGCGCCCAGATTCTTGGTGTTTTCCACCTTCATGATGGGTGCGCCGTCCGGCATACAGACGATGCTCCTGATGCCGCGGCGGGTCGCTGCCAGCGCCACACCCTGCGCGTGGTTGCCCGCAGAGCAGGCAATGACGCCCTTTGCGCTTTCCTCCTCCGAGAGCTGGCTGATCTTATAATAAGCGCCGCGCACCTTGAAGCTGCCGGTGGCCTGCAGGTTCTCAGTCTTCAGGTACAGCTGGCAGTCCTTCGAGAGCTTGGGAGCCTCGATCAGGTCGGTCTTGCGGGCAACATCCTTGAGCACAAAGGCGGCGTGGTAGATCTTATCCAGAGTCAGCATGGTACTTCTCCCTCTATATGACACATTTTTCTGTAATTATATGGTTTTCAGTATAGATTAGCAAAGTTGTTTTGTCAAATGAATTTCCTTCATGATAAAAGGGGCAGAAAAGAGAGTGGCAATGTTTTCCATCAAGACCGGCACGGCAGCTGCCTCTTGCCGCCCCGACCCCATCCGTGAAAAAGGGGTTCTGAAAAGCCCGCAGGCTTTTCAGAACCCCAAAATCTCAAATAATTCTTCCTCTGAAGCTGCCCAAAGCAACGCGGAGGGCATTTTAAATCGTCCGTTCCTCCGCCATTGCCGCGCAGCGGCGTTACCGTCCGCGGCCACCGCCGCCGCCATGGCTGGAGCCGCCGCCCATGCCGCCGAAGGAACCGCCGCCGAACGATCCACCCCCACGGGAGCCGCCGAAGCCGCCCCCGAAGGAACCGCCGCCCATACCGCCGAAGCCGCCGCCCGTAGGGGGACGGGGCGGACGCCGGTTGTTATTGCGGGGCGGGCGGGGACGGTCATGGTAAGGGTCGTGGTAAGGGTCGTGATACATCGGCGGGGGCGGAGGGCCGGGGCGGCGGCGGCGCGCCGAGCCTGCCATGTAGCCCCATGCAAAAGGTCCCCAGTTCCAGCCCGCAGCATGGCCGATGGGTGCAATAAAGAAGCGGAAGATCAGCATCACGATCCACAAGATCAGCAGCAGCGCGATAAACAGCGTGATGATGCCGACAAACACATCATACGCGCCCACATGGTCGTCTGCCGGTTCTGCATAGCCGCCATTGTTCAGGCTGACGCCGTAAATGTCCGCGATGGTGTCGGCCACATTGTTGGCGCAGGTGATCACGGCATCGCTGTAATCATGGTCAGCGAAATCGTCTTCCATCGTCTGGGCAATGGCACTGGACTGACTTTCCAGTGTGGTATTGCGGAAGCCGTCGCCGTAGGTCAGGTAGTAGTCGCCGTCGTCGTAGATGGGCGACTCCATCACCAGCAGGATCAGCACGCCGTTATTATTCGCAGCATTGCCGATGCCCCATGCGTTGAAGGCTTCCGCAGCGTAATCCTCTGTGGATTCATTGCCCGTATATTCTACGGTCAGGACACCGATCTGCGCACCGCTGCAGCTTTGTTCCAGCTGGGCATTCAGGTCAGTGATCGTCTGCACAACAGAGGGATCCAGCACCCCGGCGTCATCCACCACGCACTGATCCTTCGGCAGATCCGGCAGGCTGGCGGCCGCGAAGGCCGCCGGGCACAGGATCGCTGCGCCGACCGCGATGGCCAGCACCAGCGCGCTGATTCGTTTTACAAAATTTTTCATACGAAGGGTTCGACCTCCTTTATTCCGGCAATGCCGCCCAGTACACTGGCCGGGAAGCCGCCGGTCTCTTTCTGGTAGTCATAGACTGCCGTATTGTATTGCAGGGTTCCGATGATGGTATTGGCGCTGTTGAACTGGCCGTACTGCCCCTGTACCGCCCCCATCTTCATGGGGTCGGTGGCCTGCTCCTGCAGTTTTGCATAGAGCTGGTCGATCCGCGTGCCCAGCACCTCGTTGGCCTGATACAGCGCGTGCATCGTGCTGCCCTGATCATAATAGGGCAGCGAGGTGAGCGCCTGCGCTTTGCCGCCGTTCTGAGCTGCTTCCAGACAGGCCGTGAAATCGTTCAGCGCGGTCTGCGCTGCCTGCACCTCGGCACTGTCAGCGCCCAGCGTGTTGCCGGCAGTCGTGATGATGTTGGCCGCTGTATTCATGCGGGTGGTCAGCTCTTCGTTCAGGTTATAGCCGTTGTCGGCAGAAACACCTGTCGTGAACCACTGGCGGGCTTCGTTATATTTACCGCGCAGTTTGGCGCTGCCAAAGCCCGCAAAGGCCGCCAGCATGATCACCACGCTCAGTGCCAGCGCCGCTGCCCGGGTGGAAAGCGCTGCGGGCAGTTTTGCTTCCAGCTCTGCCAGCTTCTGCTGTGCCGGGGTCAGCCGCACGGCCTCCTCAGGCTGAGCCTTTGCGCGATAGCTCCCGGCGTCAAAGCCGCCGGGGGCTGTATTCTGTTTCTGAGAAAAATCTGCGTTCGCCATTTCAGCTCCGGATCTCCATCATTTTTGCTTTCAGTTCGTCTTCGATGCGGTTCAGCGCCTGCTCGGCAGCGGCGCGCTTTGCGCGGCCCTCGTTCTGGATCTTGTTCAGTTCGTCCAGCGTCTCGATCAGGCTCTTGTTGGTCTGCTGCAGGGTCTCGATGTCCACTACGCCGCGCTGAGACTCCTTGGCCGTCTCGATGGTGCCCATCTTCAGCGCCTCAGCGTTCTTCTTGAGCAGATCGTTGGTCATGTCGGTGACGGCACGCTCTGCCTGCATGGCCTGCTGGCTGTGTGCCAGACCCAGCGCCAGCACCATCTGATTTTTCCACAGCGGGATGGTGTTGACGATGGTGGACTGGATCTTTTCCGCCATCATGGTGTCGTTGTTCTGCAGCAGGCGGATCTGGGGGCCCATCTGCAGGCTGATGTTGCGGGTGAGCTCCAGATCGTAGAGCTTCTTTTCAAAGCGCTCGCACTGGTCGGCCAGATCGCGGGCAGCCTGTGCGTCCTCCGGCAGGCCGGAAGCCTTGGCCTTGTCCATGGCCTGCTGCAGCTCGTTGGCGCGCACATCGGCCAGCTTCTTTTTGCCGGCAAGGATATACATGCTCAGCTCCTTGAAGTAGGCCATGTTCAGCTCGTACATCTTATCCAGCATGGCGATGTCCTTGAGCAGCTGCACCTGATGCCCCTCCAGCATGGACTGGATCTTTTCCACGTTGGTCTCGGCCTTGTTGTACTTCATCTTCATGGCATCCAGCTGATCGCCTTTTTTCTTGAAGAAGCCCAGAATGCCCTTTTTTTCTTCCTCACCGGCATCAAAGCTCTTCAGCTCCCCGATCAGGCCGGTGATCATGTCGCCTACCTCGCCCAGATCCTTGGTGGCAACCTTGGAGAGGGCTGCTTCCGAAAAGTCGCCGATCTTTTTCTGGCAGGCAGAACCGTACTGCAGCACCTGCTGGCTGTTGGTGATGTCGATCTTCTCGGCAAACTGATCCACCATCGCCTGTTCCTCCGGGGTCAGGTTCACCTGTGTTTCCGGAGCAGGGGCTTCCTGCTGCGCGGGCGCAGCCTTTTCTTCCGCTGCAGGGGTCGGGTCAAGGGTCAGAGTCGGTACTGCGGGGGCATCCAGATCAAAGTTGAATGTATTGTCTGCCATAAGAGATTCCTTCCTTTCCAAATCAACGGTTAGCATCCTCGCCCTCTCCGTCATCACTGACGCGATGCGGCCTGAGAGAGCGCATTTTTCCTTATCAGCTCAGTCCCTGTCCCTTGAGCATGTTCTGCAAAACAGCGATGTCCGCAGAAAGATCCATGCTCTCAGCAGCGTACAGGGCATCCAGCTGGTTTTCAAACGCAGTGGCAATGGAAGCCGCATTGTGCTCCACCTCGGCGCGGATCGACGCGGCATTCTCGCCGCGCACTCCCTGCTTTGCCAGCTTTGCGTACTGTTGCAGCACGTTCACGGCGTCCGGCAGATAGTAGTTTGCAAACCGGCGCACCTGCTTTGCCTTTTCGGGGTTTGCCTCCACTGCTTCCAGAATGGAGCGGCCTGCCTTTTCCATGCGGGTCATGGCGGCAGACAGCTGCGGGTCAGGCAGCTGCTCATTGAGCGTATGCAGAGCGTCCAGCTGTTTCTGGATATCCGTCAGCATCGCGTCCACATCCTCCACACCGGTATGGAAGGGTACTTCGTGCTCCACCACCCGGGGCGGGCAGGCCTTTTGTGCTGCACCAAAGGCGATCAGGGCACCGCCCAGCGCTGCCAGCAGCGCCCACAGCTTGTACACCGGAAGCACTGCACACAGCACCACGAATACCAGTGCCATGGCATAAAACGGCAGGACGCTGGGCTTTTTGGTGCGGATGATCTTGCTCATGTTTTATCTCCTTGTCCGGGGCAGATGCCCCTTATGCTATCCATAATACTGCCCTTTGCAAAAAACGCAAGAGCTTCACGGATAATTTACAGCTTTGCAATCATTTGGAAATCCACGGAGCCAGCGCTGCACCCCAGATCTCCCGCAGCTTTTCCGGGCGGCAGGCCGCATTGGCCGGGCTGGTGCTGGGCAGCCGGACAGCCTCGATGCCGGACACCGGCAGCAGATATTTTGTATAAATACGGTATGCCGCAGCTCCGTTGCAGAACACCGCCTCGATGGGCGCTTTTTCCAGCAGCGCGGCGATATCATTCGGCACCGCATCTTTGATCGACGCGTCCGATGCGCCGGTGATGGTGCAGCGTTCCAGCGTATCCCACAGCGCCAGCCCATGGCACAGGATGATCTGCTTTTTGGCTTCAATGTCCTCCCGGGCGGGCATCTGCTCCCCGGTCAGGGCAGCCATCATCGGCCAGAAGCGGTTCTGCGGGTGGCCGTAGTAAAAGGCCATCTCGCGGCTTTTGGGGCTGGGCCATGTGCCAAGGATCAGCGCCCGGCTGTGTTCATTATAGACCGGTGCAAAGCTCATTTTTCACTGCCCGCCTGTTCGATCCTGCCCCACGCAGAGCCCAGATCCTTGCCGGATGACTCCGCTTTGGGGCCTCCAAACCACAGCTCCTCAATGAGATCCGCAAGGCCGTCTTCGCGCACATCCCCGATCACACGGTCAGCCGCCGCCTTTGCATCCTCGGTGCCGTTTGCCATGCAGACACCGAGCCCGGCCGCCTTCAGCATCCCGATATCGTTGGCAGAATCGCCCGCCGCCACAGCATCGGCCAGCGTCAGACCCATTTTTTCACACAGGTCAGCAAGGCCAACCCCCTTGTCCATTCCACCGCGCACGATGTCGTAGTAGCACAGGCCGTCGGCATTCTGCGCCCCCACCTGCATCCAGTGCAGGCCCAGATGACCGTACTTTGCCGCAAAATCTGCCACGTGCTCCGGCGGCACTGCCGCAAAGGCCGCGTGGGGCATATCGATCAGGTGGCGGTCCTGATCTTCGCCGTCCACACAGTCCAGCCCGATGCTGTTCATCTGCTGGTAGCCCCTGTGCAGATATTCATACTCGCAGTAGGCGTAGCAGGCATCCCTGAAATTGAACTGCAGCGGATAGTTATAATCCTCGCAGAAATCCACCAGCGCATACATTTCTTCAGCGGTGAGCGGGTGCTCTGCCACGATGCGACCCTCGCGGTCCACCACACAGGCACCATTGCAGGTGATGGCGTAGTCGAACCGGATCCCGCCCAGCTGCCCCGGGAGCGCGATGCACGGGAAAGCCCGGCCTGTGCTCAGCACAAATTTTCCGCCTGCCGCCTGCAGTTTCTTTATTTCCTTGACGACCGCCGGGCGGGGCTGGGGTTCGCCGAAGGGCACCAGCGTGTTGTCATAATCACTTGCCAGAATCTTGTATTGCATTCTCTTCTCCCCTATGGAACTGTTTTGTACCAGTATACCATATTTTCAGAAGCTGTGGGGCAGTTTTTTGAAAAAAGAGGGGCGTCCTCGCCCTCTCCGTCTGCTCCCGCTGGTCGCATCCACCTCTCCCAAAGTGAGAGGCTTTGGCAAAACCAAAAAGTTTTCCTCTTCGCCAGAGGCTCTCCCTTTGGGAGAGCTGTCATGAGCAAAGCGAATGACTGAGAGGGTGAGCCCGCTAAACAAAAAAGCCGCCCTGCGTTTCCACAGGACAGCTTTCTCAAAATCTTTGGTCATGCAAACACGGCCACGACCACCTGCATCGCCACGCCGAGAAAAGCTCCCGCTGCCCATGTCAGGCCGGTGATGAAGAGGTTCTGCTTCCACGAGGGGTTGGCACGCCACAACACTGCCAGACCCACGCCTGCGCCGGTGCACAGGCCTGCCACCAGACTGGAAAAGCGCAGCGCGCCCTCCACATACAGCTGGGTCAGCAGCACACTGGCAGCACAATTGGGGATCAGGCCTATCAGAGCGGCCACAACCGGCTGGAAGAAGCCCATGCGGCCCAGAACGCTGGCAAAGACGTCCTCGCCCACGCCCTCGACGATCAGGCCGAACACCAGACTGAACGCAAAAATGAACACGAAGATCTCCAGCGTGTGGCGCAGGGCCGCCTTCCAGATGGGCTGTGCATTTCCGGCTTCGTCGTTGTGCTCCTCGTGGCAGTCCACTTCATCCGCGTGGCCGGTGTAGCCACCACGCAGGCTTTTGGGCAGCACACCGCGCAGGACAAAGTCAAGCGCAAAGCCCACAGCGACAGCATATACCACCTTGATGACCATGAGCACCGCCAGCTTATCCCAGTAAGCCGGCATGGATACCAGCAGCGGGATAGCTTCGTCGCTGGTGGCAAGGTAGACTGCCATCAGGGTGCCCAGCGTGATGACGCGGGAGGAATAGAAGTTCGACGCGATGGCCGAAAAGCCGCACTGCGGCACACAGCCCAGCACTGCACCGGGCACAGCACCCCAGCGGCCGCCCCCGGCCAGCAGCGCTTCGATGCGCTCACCGTGGCGGGTCTCGATGTATTCGATCAGAAGATAGGCCAAAAACAGGAAGGGCAGCATTTTGGCGGTATCCACCAGAGATTCGCCCAGAACATCCAGAAACAGTTCCATATACACTCCAAAAGTAACAGCGGTCTGCTTTATTTTCATAAATTGCAAGTTGATTGCATTTTCAAGCAGAGATGATTATACACGATATCCTCTCCAATTGCAATACTAAATTGCAAATTGATTGCAAATTTATGTTATGGAACGCTGCAGCGCGCAAAAAATACGATTTCAAATGGTCTCCGCGGACGCTCTGACCATTTTCAGCGGAATTATTATTTTATTTCGCAATTCTGGAAAATCTGCGGATTTTCCAGAATTGCCTTTTCACGGGAGGAGTCATAACCGAAAGCGGAAGCTGCCGCGCTGGTTTCCTGCGGAAACATTCGCGCGGCGGAGTTAACGTTCTGCCCGCAAGCACAAGCCTTTCCTCCACGACCCTCTCCCATGAAAATGGGGTTCGGAAACGCCCGCAGGCGTTTCTGGACCCCAAAATCAAAACTATAACTTCCTTAGCTTATGCGCAAAGCAAACGCGGAGCGCATTCAAAATCGTCCCACACAGCAGGAGTCTGCAGTCTGTTTTACCCCTTCATCGGCACAAAGCCCACGAGGTCTTTGACCACCTCGCCGCCGATGATGAGCCCCGCCACCGACGGCACAAAGGCATTGGAGCCCGGCACCGAGCGGCGCTGGGTGCACTTGCGCTGGGTGCCCGGAGGACAGATGCAGTGATCCTTGCAGCTGATGGAATCGTCTTCCATGGGGGTCATGGCAGGCTCCTTGGAATAGACCACCTTCAGGTGCTTGATCCGGCGCTTGCGGCACTCGGTGCGCATGACTTTTGCCAGCGGGCAGACCGAGGTCTTGTAGATGTCGGTCACCTCGAAACGGGTCGGATCCATCTTGTTGCCTGCGCCCATGGAGCAGATGATGGGGGTGCCCGCCTCCTTGCACTTCATCACAAGCGCCAGCTTGCCGGTGACGGTGTCGATGGCATCTACCACATAGTCAAACTGGGTAAAGTCAAACTGATCCTGCGTTTCCGGGCCAAAAAAGCACTTATGGGTGGTCACCTTGATGTCGGGGTCGATGTCATGGACACGCTCTTCGGCCACATCCACCTTATATTTTCCCACCGTCTTGCGGGTGGCGATGATCTGGCGGTTGAGGTTGGTCAGGCAGACCTTGTCGTCATCGATCAGATCCAGTGCACCCACGCCGCTGCGTGCCAGTGCTTCGACCGTGTAACCGCCCACGCCGCCAATGCCGAACACCGCCACGCGGGAATTGTGCAGTTTTTCCATCGCTTCCGCCCCCAGCAGCAGCTGCGTGCGGGAATACTGATTTTGCATTTTGTTCTCCTTATTGTGCGCTTTCCGGCTGCGCTTTTGCATCGCAGGGCAGACGGAATGCGGCTGCGGATCCCCGCGCCCTCATCCGTCATGCCGCTTTGCGTCATGCCACCTTCCCCCGACCGGGGGAAGGCTTTATTGCTGCCGTAACGTTTATAGCTTTTCTCAAATCACTTTTCTACGCGGGTGATGGTGCCGCCGCCCAGCACCACATCGCCCTGATACAGGACCACCGCCTGCCCGGGCGTGGGGGCACGCTGGGGCTGGTCAAATTCAAGCCGGAAGCCGCACTCCGCCGGGTAGACGGTCGCGGCCTGCTCCACCTGATGGTACCGGGTGCGGGCTGTGACACGCAGCGGTTCGGTCAGCTCCGGAATTGCGATCCAGTTGACCTCATCCGCATAGACGATGCTGTCGAAGAGGTTTTCTTCCGCGCCCACGGTCACGGTGTTGGCCTGCATATCCTTGCCGCAGACGTACACGGGCGCGCCCAGTGCCAGACCAAGCCCCTTGCGCTGACCGATGGTATACCGCACCGCACCGTTGTGAGTGCCCACCACTTTGCCGTTCTCGTCCAGAAAATCGCCGGCCGGATAATGCCTGCCGGTAAAGTCCTCCATAAAGCGGGCGTAATCGCCGTCCGGCACAAAGCAGATGTCCTGACTGTCGTGCTTGCGGGCGTTGACGAATTTGTGCTGCTCGGCGACCTCGCGCACCTCGGTCTTATGCAGAGCCCCCAGCGGCAGTCGGACATGCGCCAGCTGCTCCTGCGTAAGATTATAGAGCACATAGCTCTGATCCTTCCCCTCGTCCAGCCCCTTTTTGAGCAGCCAGCGGCCGGTCGTCTCATCCTGCTCCACCCGGGCATAATGTCCGGTGACGACATACTCCATGCCATGCGCCTCCGCCCAGTCCAGCAGATGGCGGAACTTCATATATTTGTTGCAGTCGATGCAGGGGTTCGGCGTGCCGCCCGCCTCATACACGCGGACGAACTTTTCAATGATCTGCTCCCGGAAATCAGCGGTAAAATCTACCACTTCGTACGGGATGTCCAGCGCAAACGCCACCTCGGCGGCGTCCTCGATATCCTTTTCCGAGCAGCAGGTATGAAAACCGGACTGCCCCAGCGTTTCGTTGCGTGTGAGCCGCATCGTGACTCCGGCGCAGTCGTATCCGGCCTGCTGCATCAGCCACGCTGCCACCGAGCTGTCCACGCCGCCGCTCATTGCGATGAGCGCCTTGGGACGGTTTGAATCAGGGGTCTGAATGGTCATAATTTCTCCTTTGGTGCGATCAGCACACTAAAATAGTAGTATAATAGTAACGCAGGCAAAACCGCTTGTCAAGACGCAGAAAATTTCTTTGCCTGTGCCAGCAGGGTCTGCTTTTCGTTAGGGTATTCTTCCCGGATGACTCCCTCCAGCAGTTCTTCCAGCACCTTGCGCAGGCCGGCACCTGCCGGGATGCCTGCCGCCATCAGGTCGCGGCCGTTCACGGCCAGCTGTGAAATGCGGCAGCACACGCCGTCGGCCTCCAGCCGTTCGGCCAATTTGGAAAGTGCTTCAAAATCAGCCGCGTGTTCCGGCTGCAGGGCTGTGCCCAGTGCCGCCAGACGCTGCACGGTACACAAGTTATATTTG
>CAKSTO010000056.1 GCA_934501115.1 uncultured Faecalibacterium sp. | reverse complement strand
ACAGCGCTGATGACAGCGCCGGTAGCGGTCAGCTCCTGTGCGTACTTGCAGCTGTCCTTCACGTCCACGATGCTCTCAAAGCCATCGCGGGTGCCGGAACCGGCCTCGCGGCCCACCAGAACGATCTCGCCGTCGTCGCCGCCCACATCCTTCCAGTTGGTGATCTCGCCGGTGAACATCTGCTTCAGCTGATCCACGGTCAGGTCTGCCACCTTGCTGGCCTTATTGACAACGATTGCGATGCCGTCCAGCGCCACGGTGGTGCCGTCTACGTCGTTCTTCTCGTCGTCCTTCAGGGCGCGGGAGGACAGGCCGATGTCCAGCGTCTTATCGGCAGCACCGGTGATGCCTGCGCCGGAGCCGGTGGGATCATAACTGACGGTGACACCCGGCTCCACCTCGGCAAAGCCCTCGGTCAGGGCAGCGATGACGTTCTTCATAGAGGTGGAACCGCCGGTAGCCACATTGCCGGACAGGGTGCCTGCAGCGGTCTCGGCAGAAGAAGAAACGGACTCCGCAGCAGAGGATGCCACAGTGGAAGAGGCGGCACCGCCGCAGGCGGTCAGAGCCATCGCTGCAGCAGCAGCGCCGCAGACCGTGATAAACGAACGACGAGTGATTTTTTTCATAACCCTTTTTCCTCCAATAAATGCCGGAACGCCGTTCCGGCCGATGTTTTCTTGTATTTTCCTTGGGAACGGCCTAATTGTACCGCACCGCCGTGCGCGCTGCGACCATGCACACGCAAAATGGAGGTAAATCTTTGCAGACCGTTTTTGCGGGCGTGTCAGCTCTGTGTAAAGCCGGGAGGAAAAACCTGCACTCGGATTTTACAAACAGGATCAATATGCCGAAAATGCCATTTTCCGGCTGGGCAAAGTAACAAAAAGCCGCCGGGCACTCTCATAGGAGAATGCCCGGCGGCTGGTATGCTGCTTCTCAGCTGTTTGCTGCGCTGGGGTCGGTGTTTACAACAACAAATTTGCTGCCGTCCTTCACCAGATAAAGTTTGCCTTCTCTGTCGCTGATCTTAATAGTCAGCGTCACCGCTGCACCCTGCGCGATCTTTTCATAGGTTTCTTTTTCTGCAATATCGAATCTCAGACTCACATCTGCCTTGCTCAGGAATGTATCCAGAACCACAAAATTCGACATCGTCAGGCTGTCAGGGTCAGGTTTCGTGCTCAGGTCTTTTCCATCGACAGAAGCGGTAAACATCCCCTTGCAGGGCAGATTGACCAGCGAACCGCCATCTGTTTTGTTAAAAGTCAGACGCGCCTTTGCCACCATGTAGTAGACTGAGCCTGCAGTTACGCTTTCCAATGCTTTTGCATCCACATCCGAAACTTTAACAGTGAATGCCCCAACTTTCACTTCGTCGTGCGCCAGCCCATTTTCTCCGCATCCGGCCAGCACGCCAGACAGAGAAACAGCCACTGCCGCTGCTGCTGCGCTCTTCATAAAGGTACGCCGGGTCATTTTTTCTGCCATAATATTGCCCTCCTCTAAAAGCGTTTTTCTGTGTTTTTAGCGTACCACATTTTGGGGAGCTGTCAACAAAAATATGGCAAAAAGGCGCTCTGCACACACAATTTGCACAAAGCGCCTTCCACTCAGCAGTATTTTGTCCCGTCCGGGCAGTAGAACTGCACGTACTTCTGCCACTCGGTCTCGCTGATGGTGCGGCGGTAGCAGTCCACAAGGGCATCCACGGCCTGCCGGTCCGCAAAGGTACCGGCACCCGGGCAGTCCAGCACCAGAATGCGGAACCATGCATCAAACAGATGCTCGGTGAAGCCGGTGTCCCGGGCTCCGCACCGGGCATAAAAGCCCAGCCGGCGCACCGCCATCGCCTCATCCTCGGCCTTGTCCGGGCATTCGGCCTCGATGAGGATGGCCTGTGCACCCCGCTCGTGCTGCGGCAGCTCGGCCAGCAGCTGCGCACCCAGCCCCGCCGCACGGTAGGCGGGCAGCACTGCAAAGTAATCCAGCTGGCTCACCTTACTGCCCGCCGGGCGCACCATGAGCAGGTATGCCGCCAGTGTTTCGCCGTCAAACACGCCCCATGTGTGAGCGGTGCCGCCCGCTTCGCTGTTCAGGATCATGCTCAGGGGTTTGAGCTCTGTGGGCGGGAAATCCCGGCGCATCTCGTCCAGATAGACACGGGTCAGCTCTTTTTCGTTCAGCTTCCGCCAGCTGTATCCTCGGCTCATAGGTTCTCCTCCCGCGGCTGCACCTGCCGCACTGTTTTTCTATAAATCAGTATATCATACTCTGCCTCGGAACGCAAAAAAAGCTGCAGATGCTTGCATCCCACTGCAGAATCGGGTACTATAATGACAGAAAACGCAAAACCGAAGGAGGTTTCTTTTA
Source organism: uncultured Faecalibacterium sp. (assembly GCA_934501115.1). Lineage (GTDB taxonomy): Bacteria > Bacillota > Clostridia > Oscillospirales > Ruminococcaceae > Faecalibacterium. The sequence goes on along the minus strand of CAKSTO010000056.1, from coordinate 11,253 downwards.
TGGAATGGACCGATATCCGCCTGACCGTGGCCAAAGCCGACGCCGACAACGCCGAGGCCGTCGCCACCATGATCGCCGAAGGCGGCATCTATATCGAAGATTACAGCGACATCGAGCAGCAGGTGGCCGAGATCGCCCATGTGGATCTGATCGAGCAGGAGCTGCTGGACAAACCCCGGGACAAGGTCATCATCCACCTGTATCTGGAGCCAGGGGCTTCCCCCGTGGAGACGCTGGCGCTCATCGCCGCCCGCATGGAAGCTGCCGGCATCGCCTACGCTGTGGAGACCGAGGGCGTGGAGCAGGAGGACTGGCAGAACGGCTGGCGGAAATATTACCACCCGCTGGAGATCGGCAGACGGCTGGCCGTGGTACCCTCCTGGCAGGAATACGACACCGACCGGGTGAAGCTGATCCTTGACCCGGGTCTCGCCTTTGGCACCGGCGGCCACGAGACCACCAGCCTGTGCATGGAAGCACTGGATGAGCGGGTAAAGGGCGGCGAGCGGGTGCTGGACATCGGCACCGGCAGCGGCATCCTTGCCATTGCCGCACTGAAGCTGGGTGCTGCCGTGGCCGAGGGCGTGGACATCGACCCTGTGGCCGTGCGCACCGCCGGTGAGAACGCCGCCCTGAACGGCGTGCAGGACAAGCTGACCGTTCTGGTGGGCGATCTTTCGGACAAGGCCAGCGGAAAATATGACATCATCACCGCCAACATCGTAGCCAACGCCATCCTGTCTCTGGCTCCGGCTGTTCCCGGCCTGATGGCCGAGGATGCCGTCTTTATCGCCAGCGGCATCATCGACAGCCGTAAGGACGAGGTGATCGCCGGTCTGGAAAAGGCCGGTCTCGCCATCGTGGAAGTAAAGGAGAAGCGCGGCTGGGAGTGCATCGTCTGCAAGAAAGCGTAAGGAGATTTTATGCCGCACCGTTATTTTACCACCGAGATCTCTGACGGAACCGCCACCCTGCGCGGGGCCGATGCCCACCATCTGGCACGGGTGATGCGCGCCCGGCTGGGGGAGACCGTTATTTTGTGCGACGGCAATGCCGTGGAATACACCGCCACCATCACCGGCTTCGGCGACGACTGTGTACAGTTCAGCGTGGAGCCGGGCTATCCAAGCGCCGCCGAACCCAGCGTGGAAGTGACCCTGCTGGCAGGCTACCCCAAGCAGGACAAGCTGGAGCAGATCATCAAACACGGCGTAGAGCTGGGCGCAGCGCATATCGTGCCTTTCTTCAGCCGTTACTGCGTGGCCGCCCCCAAGAAGGAAGAGCAGAAAAACGAGCGCTATAACCGCATCGCACTGGAAGCTGCCAAGCAGTGCGGACGCGGCATCCTGCCGGACGTAACGCTGCCGCTGCCGAACTTCGGCGCGGTGTGCCGTACCTTTGCACAGTACGACCTTGTGCTTTTCTGCTATGAGTGCGGCGGTGCGCCCCTGCGCGAACTGCTGGCCGCAGCAAAGCCTGCCGACGGGCAGAAGCTGAAGATCGCCATCGTCACCGGCGCCGAGGGCGGCTTTGCCGCCGAGGAGGCCGAAATGGCCGCAAAGGCCGGGGCAAAAACGGTCGGTCTCGGCTCCCGCATCCTGCGGTGCGAGACCGCCCCGCTGGCGGTGCTGGCGTCTGTCATGACTCTGACGGGGAATCTGGAGTAACTGTTTCAAATGCCCTCCGCGGTGCTCTGGGCATTTTCAGCGGAAAATATTTTTGATTTTAAGAGTCAGAAAAGCCTGCGGGCTTTTCTGGCTCTTCTTTTCACGAGAAGAAGCCGTAATCTCAAGCTGCATCACAGCAACAAAAAGCTCCTTGCGGCAGATTTTTATTTTGTCTCTGCTTCCCGCAGAGCTTTCTTCACGTTCAAAAGGTTCTGCGGGCTCACCGAGAAGCTGCGCAGCCCCAGCTGCAGATACTGCACCGTGTTGGCCGGGCTGCCCACGGCAAGGCCGCAGATGGTCACCGGCACATCCCGCTCTTTGGCTGCGTCCATCACCATGACGATGAGCTTTTTCATGGCGCTGCTGGCCGGGCGGTAGTAGTGCTCCGCGCTGGCCAATTCACGGTCTGCTGCGTGAGTGTACTGGGTCAGGTCGTTGGTGCCGATGACAAGGAAGCTGCACCCGTGCGCCACGAACTCCTCCGCCGTCAGACAGGCGGCAGGCACGCTGAGCATGACGCCGAACTTTGTATCCTCGTTGAACGGCACGCCCCGCTCCCGCAGATGTTCCCGGCAGCGCTCCACCACACGCATGGCAGCGTCCCAGTCCTCCACCGTCGTGACCATGGGGAACATCACCTGCAGCGGCCCCCGGACAGCGGCACGCATCAGCGCGCAGAGCTGCGTCTCGAACTGGCGGGGCTGGCGCAGGCTGTTGCGGATGCCCCGCAGCCCCAGCTTGGAGGACTGCAGCCCCTGATAGGCATCCGAAATGGTACGATCCGAGCCGAAATCAAAGGTGCGCACCGTCACCCGGCGTCCCTGTGCCGCTGCCAGACAGGAGCAGTAGAAGAAATACTGTTCCTGTTCGTCCAGAATGCGTCCCGGCAGCATCATGTAGCCGGTGCGCAGCAGACCCACGCCCTGCGCACCGGACTGCATGGCGGTGTCGATATCCTCCGGCCCGAAGCAGTTGGCCAGCAGTTCAAAGGGCTGTCCGTCCTTTGTCACATTCGGCAAAGCGGACAGCTGCCCCATCTCTTCGTTCTCCCGCTGCAGCTCGCAGATGCGGGTCTCTGCCTGCTGGCGCACGACCGCATCCGGATCCAGAATGCACTCGCCCTTGTCTGCATCCAGAATAACGGTGCGTCCGTCGCAGTCGTTCAGAAAATCGCGCCCCACCTGCACAAGCCCCGGGATATTCATTGCCCGGGCAATGATGGCCGCATGGCTCTGGCCGCTGCCCTCGGCGGTGATGATGCCGAGGATCATGCCGGAAGGCACGCTGAACAGGTCGGTAGGCATGAGCCGTTCGGCGGCAAGGATCACCGGGTGATCCAGCGCCAGCCACATGCGCGGGCGGTTGGTAAGGATGTTGATGACCCGGCGGCTGGCGTCCAGAATATCCACGCTGCGCAGCTGCATATAGGGGTTATCCTTCATGTTGGCCAGCTGGTCGGCATAGCGCTGCCCCACCTGATTCATGGCCGCTGCCGCGCCAACGCCCGCATTGATGCAAAAGCGCACCTCGTTCATCATGCCCTCATCCTCCAGCATCATGCTCTGGAACTGAAAGATGGCCTGTTCACTGGGTGCGGCGCGATCCGCCATGGACTCCAGCTCATCCTGAGCCGTGTGGATGGCATCGGCCAGCAGCTGCAGCTCACGGGATGGGTTGAACGGCCCCGAAGTCGCAGTTTCCACGTGGTGCTCCAGCCGGCTGACCTGCCCGAGAACAAGCCCCGGCGAAGCCGAAGCGCCTTTATAGACCTTCATGATTTTTCACCTCCGGCAATACAAGCTCTGCATCCGGCGTTGTCAGCGTGCGCCAGACCAGCGCCTGCAGAAATGTGTTTGGCATCAATGCCGCCAGTGCCGCCCGCGCAGCATCGGCGCTGCCCTCAAACAGCGGGGCAAAGCTCTGCATCCGCGCCTGATCGCACTTTGCAAGAAAAGCATCCCCCAGCGTGTGGGCGGTATAGTATTTTGCCGGATCCACGCCCGCATCCTCGGCAGAGGCTTCCAGCGGGGCAAGATCCGTGTCCTTCATCTTGGCCAGCAGCAGGGCAGCGTCTGCGGTCAGTGTGACCGGGTATTTCTCCCGCACCATCTTCTGCACCGCCTCAAACTTCACCCGGAACACCGCCGCGTCCATGCTGCTCTCCGGGCCGTTGTCCACCGCGTAGGCACAGCCGCGGATGCGGCCAAAGGCACGCAGGGTGTCGTAATAGCCCAGCTCCATGTTGCGCCGGGCGGTGTCCGGGTCAAAGTGCAGGATATCCCCCAGTTCCCAGTAGCTGCGCACCATGGTGGTGGGCAGACCGGTGAGGTTGGGGCGGGTGATGCCCACGCCCTCCAGATCCACGCATACCAGCTCCTCCGCGCCCATCCGTTTGGCAAGGCCGGTGGGCATGTTGTCGCTGTAGCCGCCGTCCAGAAACTTGACCCCGTCGATGTCCCGCGCCCGCAGGGCGGGGAAGCAGGCGGCGGAAGCCATCAGGTAATCTTTCACCCGCCCTTCGGGGATCTCGTCCAGCATCAGCTCCCGGGGCTTCAGCCCCCGCTGCTCCACGGTCACAAGGCCAAAACGGGTGGAGGCCGCCCGCAGTGCTTTTTCGTCCAGAACCCGCTCCACGATCCCCTCCAGCGGGGTCACATCCATGCCGCCAGCCTTGACCACGCTGCGCAGGAACTGATGCAGCGCCGAAAGATCTGCGTCCTCTTCCGGCAGCTCCATCACGTCCCGGCTGCGGATGGTGAGCCACATATCCCGCGCCGTCTCGTACAGATCCAGCACGAACATGGCGCCGTTCAGGCTGCCCACACTGGTGCCCGTGATGATCTGCGGGTGCCAGTTCAGCTCCATCAACGCACGCCACACACCCACCTGATAACTGCCCCGGGCGCCGCCGCCGGCCAGCACCAGCGCTTTCTGCCGTTGTTCCATCGCCTGCCCTCCTTGTGAAAGCCTCCTGTTTTGTTCAGATTATAGCATATTTCCCGCAAAAATTCTCCCGTTTTTTGTAAATAACCCGATTTCTCCCGGCTAAGAAACATGCTATACTGGATAGGATATTTTTCAAGGAGGCATTCTCATGCACTGCAGACAATGGATCTTCGATATGGACGGCACACTGACCGACAGCATGACCGTGGTGTGGGAGGGCGCACCGGACGCTTTGCTGCGCCGCTACGGCCGCACCCCGAAAGAGGATCTGCGTTCCGCTCTGCTGACCATGGGGATGCAGGAAGGCGCACAGTATCTCATCCGCGAATACAGCCTGCCGCTGGATGAAAACGGCTATTTCGACGTCATGCGCGAGGTTATTGCAAAGCTGTACGAAGCAGTGGAGCTGAAGCCCGGCGTGCGGGAAATGCTGGCAAGGCTCAAGACCGAAGGTGCAAGGCTCTGCCTGTGCTCCAACACCTGGGCCGACCAGTGCCGGACGGTGCTGCAGCGGCTGGGCGTGCTGGACGATTTTGAGTTCATCGTGGAGGCACGGGGCGTGCTGCACAAGAGCCGCCCTGAGGTCTTTTTGGAATGCATGAGCCGCCTTGGCGGCACCGACCCGGCAGCGTGCGCCGTGTGCGAAGACGCCGTTTATGCCGCTTCCACCGCCTGCAAGGCCGGGTTTTACGTGGTGGGCGTGGCAGACCGGACATCTGCTGCCGACGAGCCGGAGATGCGCCGCATCTGCCGCCAGTTCATCCCGGACTGGACGGCTCTGGACTGGAGCCGGGTCTGACCCTGCCCGCCCCGGATGACTGCTGACGAAAAAGAGCCGCCGAGCGCGGTTCTTTTTTCTGCTGCCTGTTTTTGTGCTCTTGCATTTTGACGCCGAAGAGAGTATGATATTATAAATAAGACTGCCCCATCGGGGCAGTCTCCGAATTTGCCATTTTATACCATGTAATTTTACTGTTTTTATAGATCGAAAAGCCAAAAAAGAGGAGACCTCCGTCATGAACAACCCGCTCGTCAGCATTATCGTGCCGGTATATAATGTGCAGAATAGTGTTGCCCGCTGTGTGGAAAGCGTCTGTGCCCAGACGTGGAGAAATATCGAGATCATTCTGATCAACGACGGCTCTCAGGACGAAAGCTACGCCATTTGTGAAGAGTTTCGGAGCAAGGATCCCCGCATCGTACTGGTGGACAAAGCCAATTCCGGCGTATCCGACACCCGCAACTACGGTCTGACCATTGCTCAGGGAAAATACGTGCAGTTCGTTGACAGCGATGACTATATTGAGCCGGACTTCACCGAGCATCTTGTCACTGCTGCCGAGGCGCACCACGCCGATCTGGTCATTTCGCCATACTGGATGGTGATCCCTGCCAATTCCACAAAAATGGGCTATACCCTTGAGAACCTGCAGGAAAGTCTCGGCATTGAGCCGGAAAAGAAAAAGCCGGATGAGATCCACGAATACAGCTTTCTGCCGGAGGGCGTCTATGACCGCGACACCTTCGCCCGCCGCCTGATGGATATGCCTGCGTCCTTCTATTACAGCGTGCTGTGGAACAAACTGTACCGCCGGGATCTTCTGGTCGACAACCATCTTCAGTTCACCCGCGAGGTGCGCTGGGCAGAGGATCTGGTGTTCAATCTGGATTATATCCTGTGCGCAAATGTGTTCGTTTCGATCCCCGCACCGGGCTACCACTATGTGCAGAACCCTCAGAGCATCTGCCATACCCAGATCAACCCCGCCACCATCGTGCAGAACAAGCTGCAGGTGTTCCATTATTACAAGGAAATGTACACAAAGCTGGGTATGTATGAAGAGATCCAGCCCCAGCTGTACCGCTTTCTGGTCGCATTTTCCGAGAGCGCTTACCCCTCCGGCACCATTCAGACCATGCTGGCCGATATGTCCCGCCGCTGGGCTTTGAGCTCTTTGGACGACAGGAAAAAGAAGGCAAAGGCAAGGCCGAAGAAGCCTGCAGGATCCAAATAAACAAAACGAGCCGCACCCCTGACGCCGGACATCCGGCATCCGTGGTACGGCTCGTTTTTTGTCCGGCTCAGCCCCGGAACCGCGCCCGGATGGCCTCCCGCACCGAGGCTTCCCGCCCGCGGGGGATGGGCACCCGAGCCCCGCTTGCCATCAGAAGCTCTCCGGCGGCCAGCTGGCGCACCGCAGGCAGGCTGACCACGTAGGAGCGGTGCGGCTGCAAAAAGCGCCCGTCTGCCAGCAGCGGCCGCGCCACCTCAGAAAAGGGCACCCGCAGCGAAAGCGAGGGCACATCCTCGCCGCTGCGCAGGTGGAAATGCACCACGTGGTGGGTGCACTCCAGATATTCGATCTCGGCATAGGCCAGCACCCGCAGCCCTGCCGCAGTGCTCACCGTCAGGGCGGGGCCGTATTCCGGCTCGGTGGCGCGGCGCAGCAGAGCCGAAAGCTCCTGCTGGTGCACCGGCAGCAGCAGATACTGCATGGCGTCCACCCTGAAGGCATTGTATGCATGCGCCGGGGTGCGCGCAGCAAAGGCGATGGGCGTCCTGCGCCCCCGGCGGCGCAGCTCTCCGGCCGCCTTCAGCCCCGCAGGTTCCGCCACCGCCGCCAGCTCGATGAGATACAGGTCGAACCGTTCTCCCTCGGCGTCCCGCCGCAGCAGAGCATCCGGGTCTGCCAGCTGCTGCACGATGCAGGCATCCTCCTCCCGCCGGGCAAAATACTCCATGCACTGGCGTTCCAGCACGCTGCGCAGCACCGCATCCGGGCTGCACACCGCAATATGAAAGATCATGGCTGCACCTCGTTTCTTTCTCCTGCTGCCGCTTGCTTTTTGGGGGCAGGGCGTGTATCATAAAAACAAAACCACGCTGCAAAGGAGACTCCGCTTATGGAAACGCCGCTCGTCAGCATGATCGTACCTGCCTACAACGCACAGAGCACCCTCCGCCGGTGCATCGACAGCATCTGCAGCCAGCCCTGCCCCGGTCTGGAGATCATCCTGCTGAATGATGGCTCCCGTGATGGCACACTGGCGCTTTGCCGGGAGCTTGCTGCCGCAGACCCCCGCATCCGGGTCGTGGACAAGCCCAACTCCGGTGTGTCGGACACCCGCAATCAGGGGCTTGCACTTGCCCGGGGAACGTACGTGCAGTTTGCGGACAGCGACGACTGGCTGCTGCCCGGCTTTACCGCGCATCTGGTGGAAGCGGCAGAGCAGTCCGGTGCAGACCTTGTTGCCGCCCCCTTCCGCATGGTCGTCCCGCGGAAGGACGGCGGCCTCGACACCCGTGAATACAGCCTTCTGCCCGCTGGGGTCTACAGCAAGACAGACTGGCTGCGGCAGACCGTCCGCCGCCCTGCCAGCTTTTACTTCGGCGTTTTGTGGAACAAGCTCTACCGCCGGGAAATATTGGAACGGTATTCCATCCGCTTCCCGCAGGCGTTTTTTGCCGAGGATCAGCAGTTCAACCTGCTTTTTCTGCAAAAAGCGGAGCATTTTGCTGCCATCGATGAGGCAGGATACTGCTATCTGCAAAACCCGCAGAGCGTCTGCCACACCAGAGTGAAGGTCTCGGATATGCTGCAGCACCGCCGCCGGATGTACCAGGCCTACAAGGAGCTCTGCATCCAGCTTGGCATTTACCCGGAAATGAAGCTGCAGCTCTTCGGCATCTACGCCAGTCTGTTTGAAAGCCCGCTGCCCAGCGGCTCTCTGCAGCGGCTCTCCGATGCCGTGGCCGGCACCCCGGCGCGCAGCCTCTGACGCACAGACGTTTTTTCAGAAAAGCACCCGGATAAAAGCCGGGAGTCCCAGCGGCTCCCGCTCCGTCCGGGTGCTTTTGCAGTTCAGCAGCCGATGGCAGCGCACTTTTCGGCCAGCCAGACCCGCTCCTCGTCGTTCAGGTGCGGTGCCAGCTTTGCAAACACCTGACGATGATAATCGTTCAGCCATGCAAGCTCGTCTTTGTCCAGCACGCCGGGCAGGATGGGCGAGGTAGCAATGGGCACGAAGGTCAGCGGCTCAAAGCCCAGAAAATTGCCGTACTGGTTCTCGGCCTTGCGGATGCAGACCAGCTCGTTCTCGATGCGGATGCCCACAAGGTCGGTCTCGTAAACACCGGGCTCATCGGTAACGACCATGCCGGGACGCATCCGGGTGGTGTTGCGGCTGTTCAGGGCATGGGGGCCTTCGTGGACATTGCCCACAAAGCTGACGCTGTGTCCGGTGCCGCAGCGGTAATTGATGAGGTGACGCCACAGCGGCTCCCGGGCGATGGTATCGATCATCTTACATTCACAGCAGTCCAGCCAGACGGCCTTGGCAAGGTCGATGTGGCTCTGCAGCGTCCATGTGTAGAAACGCTTTTCGTCCTCGGTCAGCTCACCCAGCGGATAGGTGCGGGTGATGTCGGTGGTGCCGTCCATGTAGGTGGCACCGCTGTCCACCAGCAGAAAGCCCTTCTTTTCCAGCACAGCGCGGCTCTCCGGGGTGGCGTGGTAGTGCATCATGGCCGCGTTGCCGCCGTAGGCTGCAATGGTGCCAAAGCTCTCCACGAGGAACCGGTCGGTATTGCTGCGGTACTTGTGCAGGATCTCGTCCACGGTCAGCTCGGTCAGGGTCTCCCCGGCGGCAAGGCGGCTTTCCAGCTCCATCTGGAACCGCACCATGGCCACGGCGTCCCGGATGTGAGTCTCTCTGGTGTGGGCAAGCTCGGTATCGTTCTTCACGCCTTTCATCATCAGCAGCGGGTCGGTGCCGTCCTTCACGGTAAGGGCAGGGTTCTGCTCCAGCACCTGATGCACGGCGTAGTTGACCGTAGCCGTCTCAGCCAGCACGGTCTGCGGCTCGGTCTCCGCAGAAAGGAACCGGAGCACATCATCGTACTTTGCCAGCGTGACGCCGTTGGCTTCCAGCTCCGTCTTTGCTTCCGGGGTCACGCGGGCGGTGTTGATGAACAGCACTGCCCGGTTCGGGGTCACGTAGCAGTAGGCCATCGCATAGGGGGTGCACTCAATGTCCATGGCACGCAGGTTCAAAAGCCATGCCAGATTGTCCAGCTTGCCCACGAACTGCGCGGTGCAGCCCAGTTCCCGGAGTCTGCCGCGCAGCTGCTCCAGCTTTTCCGCCGGGGAGAAGCCTGCATATTCCTTCGGCAGGATCCACGCCGGGGTGTCCGGCAGGGCGGGGCGGCCTTCTGTCCACAGCTCGTCCTCAAGGTTCAGGGTGCGGATGGATGCATTCTTTCTTCCCAGTGCCTTTTTCAGGTTGTTGACAAGCGCCGTGCTGGCGGTCAGGCCGCACAGACCCAGCACCTCCCCCTCGTTCAGGGCATCGGCACAGTATTCCTCTACGGTGGGCACACCGGGTTCCCCCATGCGCTGCAGCTTGATCTCGGTACCCGCAATTTCCTTCTCGGCCTGCACGAAGTACCGGCCATCCGCCCACAGAGCGCTCTCGGTGCGGGTGACGACGAAATGGGAGTTTTCGCCGTGGAAGCCGGAGAACCAGGTCAGGCTCGCGTAGTGGTCAGGCAGATATTCGCTGGCATGAGGGTCGCCCGCAGGGATGAGGTAAACGGACACGCCGTTTGCGGCCATGGCTGCACGCAGAGCGGTGATCCGCTCGGGAACGGGATTGATGCTCATATCGATCTGCTTCCTTTTTTCTCGCCGCCGGAAAGACCGGCAGCAGTCATTTTTGTCTGCCCTTATTGTATCATTCCGGGGAAAGGATTGCAATGCAGGGGCGGGACGGTTTGGAATGGCCTCCGCTGCCGGAGAGCATCCTCGCCCTCTCAGTCAGCCCCTTCGGGTCTGCCAGCTCCCCCAAAGTGGGAGCCTCTGGCGAAACCATACACTTCGCAATTCAACCGACAGTTTTTCCGTACTGCCAAAGGCTCCCTCTCTGAGAAAGACTTCCCCCAGTTGGGGGAAGATGTCATGCAAGTGGCAAAAAGGGGAGCACTGGCACGGCAACAGCCGTGACGGAAGGAGTTGTTTTCTTCTTTTTTCTTGAAAACGCAACTTTCTTGCAAAAAATGTTACAATTTTTTCTTGAAAAAGGTCGTTTTCCCATTGACAGCCTTGTTATAATAGGAGTGTAAGATTTTTGAGCCAGCACTCTGCGGCTCTGTGCGCTAAAAAGAAAGAGGCAATTGAATCATGACCAAAATCGATATTTTCTCCGGCTTTCTGGGTGCCGGTAAGACCACGCTGATCAAAAAGCTCATCAAAGAGGCCTTTGCCGGCCAGCAGGTCGTTCTGATCGAGAACGAGTTCGGCGAGATCGGCATTGACGGCGGCTTTCTGAAGGAAAGCGGCATCCAGATCAACGAGCTGAACGCCGGCTGCATCTGCTGCTCTCTGGTGGGCGACTTCCGCACCGCCCTGCAGCAGGTGGTGGAGCAGTACCACCCCGACCGCATCGTCATCGAGCCCTCCGGCGTGGGCAAGCTCTCCGACGTGACCCGCGCTGTGGAAGGCGTGGCCGAGCATCTGGATGTGCAGCTGAACAGCTTTGTCACCGTGGCCGATGTGAACAAGGTCAAGATGTATATGAAGAACTTCGGCGAGTTCTACGACGACCAGATCAGCCACGCAAGCTGCATCCTGCTCAGCCGCAC
>CAKSTO010000055.1 GCA_934501115.1 uncultured Faecalibacterium sp. | reverse complement strand
TGACAAGATATGGCGTTGATCGTACAGAAGTTCGGCGGTTCTTCGGTGAAGGACCGTGACCGTATCTTCAACGTGGCGCGCATTGTGGCAAATACCCACAACGCGGGCAATGACGTAGTGGTAGTGGTGTCTGCTCAGGGCGACACGACGGATGACCTGATCGCCAAGGCTGGGGAGATCACCCACAACCCTTCGGCACGTGAAATGGATATGCTGCTGGCTACCGGCGAGCAGATCAGCATTTCGCTGCTGGCGATGGCACTGAATGAGCTGGGCTGCCATGCCATCAGTCTGACTGGCTGGCAGGCAGGCTTCCGCACCGACCGTGCCTACACCAAGGCGCGCATCAACCGTCTGGAGACCGAACGTATCTCCTCCGAGCTGGAGCGCAACCGTGTGGTCGTCGTGGCAGGCTTTCAGGGTCTGAATAAGCTGGATGATATCACCACGCTGGGCCGCGGCGGCTCCGATACCAGCGCAGTTGCCATTGCGGCTGCACTGCATGCAGACCGCTGCCAGATCTATACCGATGTGGAAGGCGTCTACACTGCCGACCCCCGCAAGGTGCGCAATACCCGCAAGCTCGAGGAGATCACCTTCGACGAGATGCTGGAGCTGGCATCTCTGGGCGCACAGGTACTGAACAACCGCAGCGTTGAGCTGGCTAAGAAGTATAACGTGGAGCTGGAGGTGCTCTCCAGCCTGAATCCCGTCCCCGGTACGGTGGTCAAGGAGGTTACGAAAGACATGGAAGGTATGCTGATCAAGGGCGTCGCAAAGGACACCGATGTTGCTGTTATCACGATTCTGAATGTTCCCGATGAGCCGGGCATGAGCTTCAAGATCTTCGGCCTGCTGGCTCAGAAGAACATCAACGTGGACATCATCCTGCAGTCCACCGGCCGCGACGGCAAAAAGGATATCAGCTTTACCTGCTCTGAGGGCGAAGCAGATCTGGCAATGCGTGTGCTGAAGGACAGCGCACACTTCAGCGATGTCAGCGTGGACACCACCTGCGCCAAGGTCTCTATTGTGGGTGCCGGTATGCAGAGCCACAGCGGCGTTGCGTCCAAGATGTTTGAGGCACTGTCCAACAACAATATCAATATCAAGATGATCTCCACCAGCGAGATCAAAATCTCCTGCATCATCAACCGCGAGGATGCTGACAAGGCTGTCAGCTCCATCCATGATATGCTGTTTGACTGATTTGTAAAAAATGAATTTTGTGCGCTGTACAGTTTCTTTGGAGGCTGTACGGCGCTCTTTTTGTTAACGGCCTCGCCCTCTCAGTCGCTTACGCGACAGCTCTCCCAAAGGGCGAGCCTCTGGCGAAGAGAAAAACTTTCTGGTTCTGCCAAGGCCTCTCACTTTGGGAGAGGTGGACGCGAACAGCGTGAGCGGACGGAGAGGGCAAGGCCGCTGACGAGGACGGTCATACTTATTTTACACTTTCCGGCGTTTACACAAAATGCAAAGGGGTGTATAATATACACTGTATCTGTGCGGCGCCGCGCGCTGCAAATTACCCGAAAAGGAGCTGCAACGCGCTATGGAACCATCTCAACAAAATGCGCCTCTCCCGCAGAAACCACGCATGACCCGTGCCCAATGGAATCGCCGCAGACGGATTCGGATGATCCGTCGATGGGTCATCCTGCTTCTTGTCTGTGCAGCGGTCGTTGCCCTGATGACCAAAGGCATCCTTTGGCTGCTGCCGAAGGTAAATAAACTTCTGGCCGGAACGCAAAAATTTGAGGCTGCCGTTTATGACGGAACAGGGTATGCATTCAATGATGCAGACGAGCGGCTGGTGCTGGTGAATGCGAACCTGCCCTATGAAGAGGAACCGGCTCCGGAGCTTGCCGCTGCCGATGGGGCAGGTGTGATCCGGCTGGAAAGCGAAGCGGCGCAAAGCTGTCGGCAGATGGTGGAGGCAGCCGGAGCGGACGGCGTTACACTGGTGCTGAACACCGGCTATCTGGACGCAGACGCCCGCAGCGCTGTTTTTGATGCGCGGAAGCAGTTCTATCTGGAAAAGGGCAAGCCGGAAGAAACTGCTGCAAGCCTTGCGGCGCTGATCCAGCCGGAGGCAGACAACAATGAGCACGGCACCGGTTATGCGGTGGACATCCTCAGCGCGGACTATACCACGCCGGACACCGGCTTTGCCGACACCCGTGCCTATGAGTGGCTGACCGCTTACGCCGCGGAGTATGGTTTCATCCTGCGCTACCCGCAGGATCGGCAGGCTGCTACCGGCGTGGTTTTCGAGCCGTGGCACTGGCGGTATGTGGGCACTGAGAATGCCCTTGCCATTCGTGCAAGCGGACTGAGTCTGGAAGAATTTCTTGCCTTGCAGAAGGCGTCAAAATAACAAAAGCTCCCTGTGATAACAGGGCGGAGGAACAAATTGGAACGTACTCTCATTGCGCCGGGCGTGCACCTTTCCTGCGACCCGGCGGAAAAATTCAATCGCTGCCGCATCAGCATCCACTTCGCTTTTCCGGCAAAGCGGGAGACCGCAACAGCGCACGCACTTTTGCCCCTTGTGATGGAGCGCGGCTATGCCGGCTGCCCGGATATGACCCGGCTGACCAAGAAGCTGGCTAAGCTCTACGGTGCAGACCTTACTGTGGACGCCCGCCCCATGGGATGCAGCCACAACCTGTGTGTCAGCGTCACCGGCATCAAAGACAAATTTGCACTGGAGGGGGAAACGCTGACGAAGGAATATGCATCCATTGCGCTGGGTGCGGCGTTCCATCCCTATTTTGTGAATGGCATATTCGACCCGGAAGCGGTTGAAATTGAAAAACAGATGCTGAAAAAGGCACTGGAAGATGAGATCAACGATAAGCGTATCTACTGCCTGCATCAGGCCAACCGGGAGTTTTTTGGAGACAGCCCGGCGGGTGTGCGGCAGGAGGGATATCTGGATGAGGTGGACGGTCTGACCCCGGAACAGCTTACCGGAGCTTACTATGAGATGCTGCAGACTGCGAATATTGAACTGATCGTTCTGGGCTGTGACACGGCTCAGACTGCGGCTGTGAAAGACGCCCTGCTGGCAGAGCTTACGGCTGTTGACCGCGCTCCGCTGCCGCTGGCCGAGAACATCGCCATGCCCCGCAGGGAGCCGGTGCGCAAAACCGAGACTTACGACATGGTACAGGCCAAACTGTGCATGCTGTTCACACTGGGGGAGCCGATGAAGACGGAACAGCTGGCGGCACTGCGTCTTGCCATGGCGCTGTACGGCGGCAGTGTGACCAGCCGTCTGTTTTTGAACGTGCGTGAGCGTGACCATCTGTGCTACTACTGCTCGTCCTCGTTCCAGAGCTTTACCGGCAGCATGGCCGTGAACAGCGGCGTGGAGCACGCCGACGCAGCGCGTGCAGAAAAGGCTATCCTGAAAGAGCTGTCTGACCTGTGCAGCGGGCCCATCACCGATGAGGAGCTTGAGGACTGCCGCCGGGGTCTGCTCAGCGGGATGCAGGGCGTAGAGGATACGCTGGGCGGCATCGAGACATGGTACTATATCGAGGTGCTGCGCTGCAATGGCGATCCGGCCAAGGTACAGACGCCGGACGAAGCCCGTGCTGCCCTGCAGGCAGTGACCCGGGAGGATGTGCGCGCCATTCTGCGCAGGCTGACCCTCTCGGTCAGCTATCTGCTCACAAAGGAGGTGGACGCCCGTGCCGCAGAATAACCAGACCCTGCTGGAAAAGACCGTGGCTGACCAGTGGAAGATCCTGCCTTCCGGCCTGACCGTCATTGTGCGGCCCATGCCGGGCTATTCCAGCACCCATGTGATTTTTGCCACCCGTTTTGGCTCCATCGACCGGGATTTCCGGCTGGACGGCAAGGAAGTGCACCTGCCCGCAGGCGTGGCGCACTTCCTCGAGCACAAGATGTTCGAGGATCAGGACGGCGATGCCTTTGCAAAATATGCCAAGACCGGTGCAAATGCAAATGCTTTCACCAGCTTTGACCGCACCTGCTATCTGTTCACCGCGACCCAGCAGCTGGACGAAAGTCTGGACGTGCTTCTGGGCATGGTGACCCACCCGTATTTTACCGAGCAGACCATTGCCAAGGAGCAGGGCATCATCGGGCAGGAGATCAAAATGTATGATGACAGCCCGGACTGGCGGCTCATCACCGGCCTGTTCGAGTGCTTGTACCACAGCCACCCCATCCGCAGCGACATCGCGGGCACGGTGGAGAGCATTGCCGAGATCACGCCGGATATGCTCTACGACAGCTGCAAAGCGTTCTATGCGCCGGGCAACATGGTGCTGGCAGCGGCTGGCAATACCACCATGGAGCAAATTTTAGCCGCCTGTGAGCGTCACGGCCTGATGGAACCCCGCACGGCAGAGGGTGTGCAGCGCCTTTGGATGCCGGAGCCTATGACTCTGGCTGCAGCAGAAAAAACGCTGAAAATGCCGGTGTCCAAGCCCTGCTTCGGGGTGGGCTTCAAGGAAGAACCGCTTCCGTCCGGCGACCTGCGCACCGAAGCACTGTATGATCTGATCTTGAGCTGCATCACCGGCGGCATGTCGCCGCTGTACCGCAAACTCTACGACAGCGGCCTTGTAAATCCTGGCTTCGGCGGGGAGGTGCTGCGGGTGGATGGATGCTGCTGCATCCTCTTTACCGGCGAGAGCGATGCACCCGATACCGTGAAGCAGATGCTTCTGGATGAGATCGCCCGCATCCGCGCAGAAGGCGTAGACCGGGAGATCTTTACCCTGTGCAAGAATGAAAAATACGGGCAGCTGATCGAAAACCTTGAAAATGTGGAGGATTCGGCCAGCCAGATGGCAGATTTTGCCCTCTCCGGCCAGACGGTGGCTCAGCAGATCTCCATGCTGGCGGGTCTGACCGCCGAGGATGCGGACGCAGCGCTGCAGCACATCCTAAGCGCCGGGCGCATGGCGGTCGTGTATATCCAGCCGGACGGCACTGCGCCGCTGGCTGAAGACGAGGAGGAAGCAGAATGACAAATCTGGTACAGTTCCCGGGGCTGGGGCTGAGTTTTGAGATCAACCGCGTGGCGTTTTCCATCGGCGGGTTCAATGTTTACTGGTACGGTGTGTGCATCGCATTCGGCATCTGTCTGGCACTGATCTTCGCGTTCCGCCACAGCATTGAGTTTGGCGTGGACCCGGACAGCATGGTGGATGTGATCCTCATCGGCATCGTGCTGGGCATTGTCAGCGCCCGCGCCTACTACGTGGCGATGGCACCGTTCAAGTATGAAAGCATCTGGGAGATGATCGCGGTCCGCGACGGCGGTCTGGCCATTTACGGCGGTATCATCGGCGGCTTTTTGTTCGGCGGTCTTGCCTGCAAATGGCGGGGCGTGCCGGTGCTGCCCATGTTCGACCTGACGGCCATGGGCTTTCTGCTGGGGCAGGGCTGCGGCCGCTGGGGCAACTTCTTCAATCAGGAGGCCTTTGGCTGCAACACCACCCTGCCGTGGGGCATGTACAGCGAAGCCACCAAGGCATACCTGATGGGCAGCACCGTCACCGCACAGAACGGTGTGACCATCGACCCGAACCTGCCGGTGCACCCCACCTTCCTGTATGAGAGCATCTGGTGCTTTGTGGGGTTCCTCCTGCTGTTCCGCTACATCAAAAAGCGCAGGTTCAACGGCGACATCGCCCTGCGGTATATGATCTGGTACGGTGCAGGCCGCTTCTGGATCGAAGCGCTGCGCACCGACAGCCTGATGCTGGTGCCCTCCATCGGCCTGCGGGTTTCCCAGCTGGTGGCGGGTATCGCTGCGGTAGCCGGTGTGGCTGCAGAGATCTATTTTACCCGTAAGTTCAAGGACAAGCCCCTGATGGTGGAGCTGGCTTTGAACGCTGATAATAAAGCGGCCATGAAAAAGCTGGATGGGCCCATCGCCTTTGCAGGCAGCAAGACCCAGCTGCCGGCTTCCAGCCCGCGCAGCCTGTTCGCAGAGCGTACCGAAGCGTATAATGCTGAAGTAAAACGCATCATCGCGGAAACCGGGAAAGCAGATCAATAAAAATCTTTCGGAAAGAGGAAATTTCCTCTTGCATTCCATCTGTTTTTTTGCTATACTATTCTAGCCGCATGGTGTGGGCACCTGAAATGGCTCTGGTAAGGGTCTGCCTTTACGACCAGCGAGTACAACGAAAAGGAATGAACAAAATGTACGCAATCATTGTTACCGGCGGTAAGCAGTACCGCGTGGAGCAGGGCGACATCGTCTACATCGAAAAGCTGGACGTTGAGGCCGACTCCGAAGTGAAGTTTGATCAGGTTCTCGCTATTGGCGAGGAGGGTTCTGTGAAGGTTGGCGCTCCCGTTGTTGAGGGTGCTACCGTTTCTGCCAAGGTCATCAAGAATGGCAAGGGCAAGAAGCTGAACATCATCACCTATCGCGCAAAGAAGCACAGTGCTCGCCGTATGGGCCATCGTCAGCCCTACACCAAGGTTGAGATCACTGCGATCAACGGCTAAGGAGGTAAATTACAATGGCACATAAAAAGGGCGTAGGCAGCACCAAGAACGGCCGCGATTCCGCAGCACAGCGTCTGGGCACCAAGCGTGCAGACGGTCAGTTCGTTCTGGCCGGCAACATCCTGGTTCGTCAGCGTGGCACCCACATCATGCCGGGTGAGAACGTTGGCAAGGGCAGCGATGACACCCTGTTTGCTCTGGTGGACGGCACCGTCCGTTTTGAGCGCGTGGGCAAGAACGGCAAGAAGTGCAGCGTCAAGCAGTAACTTCTTTCGGATAACTGCAAAACGTAGAGAGCCGGACCCTCGTGGCCCGGCTCTTTTTGATGAAGAAATCATGCCCTCTCTGCTGCAAGAAACTCCCTCAGTCGCCTGTGGCGACAGCTCCCTCGGAGAGGGAGCCTTTGACGCTGCGGTTGCGGCAAGCCTCCCTCATTGAGGGAGGTGGCACGGCGCGAGCCGTGACGGAAGGAGTTTTCAAAGCAGGGGTTGAAAAAGGGCAGCACACACAACATAAAGGAGGGGCTGTATGGCAGCACAAACCAACTTTATCGACATCGCCACGATATGGCTCCATGCGGGCAAGGGCGGCGACGGTGCGGTGAGCTTTCACCGTGAAAAATTCGTGGCCGCTGGCGGCCCGGACGGCGGCGACGGCGGCCGCGGCGGCGACATCATCTTTGTGGTAGACGATCACCTGACCACCCTGATGGACTTCCGCTATAAGCGCAAGTATGTGGCTCCGGAGGGCGGCAAGGGCGGTGCAAGCCTGTGCCACGGCAAAAATGCGGAGAATCTTGTCATCAAGGTACCGCTGGGCACCGTCATCAAGGACGCAGAGAGCGGCCTTGTTATTGCAGATCTGTCTGACCACACCCCTGTCACCATCGCAAAGGGCGGCCGCGGCGGTTACGGCAACGCACATTTTGCCACGCCCACCCGCCAGATCCCAAAGTTTGCAAAGCCCGGTATGCCCGGTGAGGATATTCAGGTCACGCTGGAGCTGAAGCTGATCGCAGATGTGGGTCTGATCGGCTTCCCCAATGTGGGCAAGTCCACCCTCATCTCCACCATCAGCGCAGCCAAGCCCAAGATCGCAAACTACCACTTCACCACGCTGGTGCCCACGCTGGGCGTCGTATCCGTGGCAGAGGGTGCAAGCTTTGTCTGCGCCGATATCCCCGGCCTGATCGAGGGTGCCAGCGAGGGCATCGGTCTGGGCCACGACTTCCTGCGCCATGTGGAGCGCTGCCGCCTGCTGCTGCATGTGGTGGACGTCTCCGGCAGCGAGTGCCGTGAGCCCATTGAGGACTTTGAAAAAATCAACGAAGAGCTGGCAAAGTTCAGCCCTGTGCTGGCCGAGCGCCCGCAGATCGTCATCGGCAACAAGTGCGACCTTGCCACCGAGGAGCAGATCGAAGAGTTCCGCAAGTATGTGGAAGATAAGGGGTTGACCTTCGTGCCCATCTCTGCCGCCACCATGCAGGGCGTGAAGGAACTGCCGGGTCTCGTGTATAACCGCCTGAAGGATATCCCGCCGGTGCCGGTGTTTGCGCCTGAGTTCAAGAAGCCTGAACCGAAGGCCAATGACCGTTCGTTCAGCATCAAGCGTATGGAGGCTCATGTCTGGAGCGTGGACGCTCCGTGGCTGGAGTACATTCTGGCCGGCAGCAATGTGGACGATTACGAGAGCCTGCAGTTCTTCCAGCGTCAGCTGGGTGACAGCGGCATTCTGGATGCTCTGGTGGAAAAGGGCGTGCAGGAGAACGACACCATCCTCATTGGCGATTACCAGTTCGACTATATCTTCTAAGAGGTCACTATGAACGAATCAGAAAAGATCGACCTGCGGGAGCTAAGCCCGCTGGCGCTGGCCTTTATGGGCGACAGTGTGCTGGAACTGCTGGTGCGTCAGCGGCTGGTGGAGCACCACCGCCTGTCTGCCGGAAAGCTCAATGCAGAAAAGGTCAAGTACGTCTCTGCCCGGGCACAGTTCCGGGAAGAACAGCTGCTGGAGCCGCTGTTCACCGAGGACGAGCTGGCTGTGTTCAAGCGGGGGCGCAACGCCAGCAAGGCCAGCGTGGCAAAGCACGCTTCCCCCGAGGAATACCGTGCCTCCACCGGCTTTGAGTGCCTGCTGGGCTGGCTGTATCTGAACGGGCAGCTGAGCCGTGTGCACGAGCTGTTTGATACGCTCTGGCAGCAGTTTGACCCCAACGAAAAATAAAAACGCGAAAGCCCGCTGCTTTCCGCACTGGAAAACAGTGCCGGAGGGCAGCGGGCTTTGTGCTTTTGAGATTAGAGAATGTTCAGGGGCTCACGCCTGTGGTCCGTCAGGCGCTGCCGGGCAGCATCAGCGGCTGTTTTTGGCGCTGCGGCTGTTCGTGGAGTTTTTGGCGCTCTCATCATCGGCACCTTTGGTATACTGGTTGGGGTGCTTGTGCTCGTTGGTGGCGCTGTTGGAGGTCTGATTGCTAGTGCGGTTGGAAGTCTGGTTGGACGTGCGGTTCGAGGTCTGATTCTTGCAGTTATTGCTGCGGTTTTCGGTTGCCATAGTGAATGCTCTCCTTTCGATTTTCCGTGCGGGGCGGTGTGCCCCTCACACAGCCTAGTTTGGCCGCGCAGGGCGGCTTTATACATCCCACAGGAGGATTGCAGAATGCCTACAGAATATTTTGAGCAGCGGGAGCGCGCCCTTCTGGGAGAGCGGTTCGACACACTGTATGCAGCTCCGCAGGAGACTGCAGAGCGCGGCGTAACGGTCTCTGCACTGCGCACGACACCGGAGCGGTTTGCCGAAAAAGCAGACTTTCCGCTGGAAGCATCGCCCTTTTGCAGGGCAGCATTCGTGGTGCATCAGCCGGACTTCAAGCCCGGGCGGCATCCGTACCACCATGCAGGCGTGTTTTACTCGCAGGAGCCGTCGGCGTCCTCGGCAGCGCCGCTGCTGGGCGTGAAGCCGGGGATGCGCGTGCTGGATCTGTGCGCGGCTCCCGGCGGCAAGAGCAGCCAGCTTGCGGCGGCTTTGCAGGGGCGCGGCGTGCTGGTGAGCAACGAATATGTCGCTGCCCGTGCGGACATCCTGAAAAGCAATCTGGAGCGCATGGGCGTACCCAATGCGGTGGTGCTCAATGAGACGCCCGCACGCATTGCGGACGCTCTGCCGGAGTTTTTTGACCGCGTTCTGGTAGACGCGCCCTGTTCCGGCGAGGGGATGTTCCGCAAGGAGCCGGTGGCGCGGCAGCAGCACTGTGAAGCATTGGTGAAGCAGTGTGCTGAGCTGGGCGCTGAGATTCTGGACTGTGCAGCCGCCGTACTGGCTCCGGGCGGGCAGCTGGTGTATTCCACCTGCACCTTTGCGCCCGAGGAGGACGAGGGACAGGTGGCGGCATTCCTGCAGCGCCACCCGGAGTTCACACTTGCGGATGCCCTGGGGAACGTAGACTACACCTTTGGCAGCGAGGGCGAAGCCAACCGCACCGGCGGTCTGCCGCTGGATGTGAGCAAGGTGCGGCGCATCTGGCCCTGTCAGGGCGGTGAGGGACACTTTATGGCAAGGCTTATCAAGGCAGGCACGCCCCGCACCCTGCCGCCGGCGGGAGAGTACACCCCGGAGGAACAGCTCTGGCTGGCCGCAGCGGAAGCCGCAGGCAAAAAGGCCAAGGGAAAGAACAGCAAGGCCGCCAAGGCTCCGGATGCCCGCAGCGCCCGCCGCGAGAACGCCCGCGCCTGCCGCGAGGCGGTACAGGGCAGCAAGCGTGGCAGGGAAACGGCGGCAGGGGAGACGAGCCCTGCCCAGAGTCTGGCTGCGTGGCGTGAGTTTGCCGGGCAGTATTTCCCGGCGCTGGCGGCACAGCCTGCCGTAGTGCACGGCGGCGGCGTGCTGCTGCCGGTGCCCTTCCCGCAGACAAACCTGCACGTACTGCGGGCAGGTTTGTTCGTGGGCAGTGTGCAGAAGGGCCGCTTTGTGCCGGAGCACCACCTGTTCACAGCGTTCGGTGCACAGTGCACGAACTGCGAGCAGCTGACCCTCGGCGACCCGCGCACGGCAGAGTACCTCTCCGGCCGTGAGGTGGAAGCACAGACTGCCGCCGACGGCTGGTGCTGCGTGACCGTGGACGGATGGCCGCTGGGCGGCGGAAAAGTGTCCGGCGGGCGGGTGAAAAACCACTATCCTAAGGCGCTGCGTCTGCTGTAAAATGGCAGAAAAAGCGCATTTTCCCGCAGGTTCTGCCGAAAACCGGGAGGATAAGGCTTGAACGGCCTGCCCGGTTGTGCTACAATAATAGAGTTAGATTTTGTGTGCTGCCACAATGCGGGCGACCACAGCCCGTCTGCCCGCAGGCGGAGATTCGAGAATATACAGGAGGCTCTTTCCCATGTCTGGACATAGCAAATGGAACAATATTAAGCGCAAGAAGGAAAAAACGGACGGCGCTCGTGCAAAGGTCTTTACCAAGATCGGCCGCGAGATCAGCGTTGCCGTCCGTACCGGCGGCCCCAATCCCGCTTCCAACAGCAAGCTGGCTGACCTGATCGCCAAGGCAAAGCGTATGAGCGTGCCCAACGATAACATCCAGCGCATCATCAAGAAGGCTGAGGGCGGCGATAAGACCGAGTACGAAGCAATCACCTACGAAGGCTACGGCCCCGGCGGCGTTGCTGTCATGGTGGAGACCCTGACCGACAACCGCAACCGTACCGCTGCCGACCTGCGCCACTACTTCGATAAGAACGGCGGCAATCTGGGTGCTATGGGCTGCGTGGGCTTCCTGTTCAGCCAGAAGGGCGTCATTGACATCTCTCTGGAAGACAAGGATGCCGATGAGGCCATGATGGATGCTCTGGATGCCGGCGCTGAGGACTTCGACGCCAGCGAGGATGCAGCTGAGATCACCACCGACCCCGAGAACTATTCTGCCGTGGTCAAGGCCATGGAGGAAAAGGGCTATGAGATCCTGTCCGATGATCTGGCAATGGTGCCTATGACCACCACCCGCCTGACCGACCCCGATCAGCTGAAGCTGATGGGCAAGCTGCTGGATGCTCTGGAGGACAACGACGATGTCCAGAACGTTTGGCACTCTCTCGAGAACGAAGAGGATCTGCCGGAATAACCTTCCGCAAGGCTCTTTGCTCCTGAAATAAGACGAAAGCACTGCTTCCGGTACCGAAAGGCCGGAGGCAGTGCTTTTTTGTTTATTCTTCTACGATGATTTTTCGCGGGTACGGTTTCGATTCGTCCGTCAACCCAAGAAGATAATCAATGCTGGTATCGTAGTAAAGAGCAAGAGCCTTCAAAACATCTGTTGGGATATCCCGTTTGCCGGTTTCATAGTTCGAGTAGCAGACCTGTGTGCACTGCAGGTATGCAGCGATATCTTTTTGCAAAAGGTCGTGATCTTCACGTAGGTCTCGAATGCGATGATACATATTATTCTTCCACGATGATTTTATCTTTAGCATAGTCCAAAGCAAGGCCGATCAGTTCGTTGCGGGAGCGGTTGGTCTTGCCTGCAAGGTCGTCGTAAAAGTCAACGATGGACTTGTCAACACGAATTGTAAATGTAACAGGCTCGGAGAGCTTCTTGATTCTAAGTTCATCCATTGTTATCACCTCATCACTATTATGGTGCATAAGTTACTTTTAATGAATGCCATATAAAGGTTTACAAACGAACATAAAACGGTATAATAAGTGGTGAGTCAAAAGCACTTTCTCGAAATGTGCCGCAATATACCGCGAAACAACACATCCTGAGAATTGATGCAGAAAAAGCGAGAAGGTACTATCAGACCATAAAATGGAAGGGATTGCGTTTGGCAAATGGGTGAGATCCGGAAGATGAAAAATATCGTGATAAGCTGCGACGAAAATTATATCCTCCCGACACGGGTGCTTCTGCGGTCGATGTCCACATCGAATGATGATATCAAGGTGTGGTTCGTTTTTTCACGTGTGAGCGCGGCAGGCATCGAGCTGCTGCGTGAAGATACGCAAGGCTATGGCTGGGCGTTTGAAGCGCGAAAGCTGGATCAAGAGTATGAGCAGCTCTTCGCGGGTTTTCCGGTGAATCTCCACTTTTCAAAGGAAATGTACTACCGTCTGCTGCTGCCATGGATCCTGCCGGAGTGCGGCCGCGCACTGTATCTGGACTCGGACATGATCGTGCGCGGAGACCTGACGCCGATGTATCAGATGGAGCTGGGAGATGACCTGCTGGCGGCAGTTCTGGACAGCTGGCCTGAGGGGCGCAGACAGGCAGTAAAACGGCTGGAACTGCAGGATGATTACTATAATTCCGGCGTGCAGCTGCTGGCTTTGGATCGGATCCGAAAGCGATACACGGTGGAAGCATTCCTGCAAAAGGTGCAGGAACTGCAGGAGACGTATGAGCTGGAATATCCGGATCAGGATCTTCTGAATAAACTGTATGATGGGGAGATCCGGGAGTTGGATGAACGGTATAATTATGCCGCGACGCGGTACGTTGTGGAACGTCTTGTGCCCAAGTATTCGCTGCGCAGAAGGGTGATCATTGCACACTTTTTGGCAAAGAGAAAACCATGGCATAAGAATTATTTCGGGTACTACCGCAAAGAATATCGGGAACTCCTGAAGGAATTTCGGGAGGATTGAAGCTGTTCCCAGATAAAACAGCCGGATCAAATGTGTCGCGGCAGGAGAAAATACAGCACATCCTGAGAATTGATGCAGAAAAAACGGAAGGGTATGCTCAAAGCATAAAACAGCTGGATTTTCGGCAAAATGGGAGGATGTACTTTATGAAAAAGCAGTTTCGGATTCTGGCGGCGGCTCTTGCCCTGTGTATGAGCCTGCTGTGCTGCCCGGCGGCGCTTGCGGCAACAGACACCAGCACATTCCAGACGGTGCCGTATTCGCAGGCAACGGCGCAGCCGTCCGGCCAGAGGATCACTATTACCGGCAAGCCGAACTACAGTGCGGCCACCAGCAATGATACCGCCTTCATTTTTGGCTTTGATACCGCTGACGGTGTGTGGTATGTCGCTGTCAAAAAGTCGAAGTTCGAAGCGTTCAAAGCAGCGGCTCCTGCCCAGCAGATGACTCTTTACGGTGTCTATGCCGGTACGCTGGATGTGAACGGGATGCCGATTCTGGATATCCAGAACGGTGCAGTGACACTGGGCGGCAAGACCAGTGAAATCGCTGATCTGTATGCAGCAGGCCAGAAAACGCTGGACGCGCAGAAAGCGGCTTCTCAGGCAGCGACCAAGGCTTCCTCCGGTGCATCCCGCACCGCCGCAGGCAGTGCCCCCGCAAAGAAGAATACAGGCACCGCTTCTTCCGGCAAAATGACCGGGCAGATGGTCTGGATCCCCACCCACGGCGGCAAGAAATACCACAGCAATTCCCGCTGCAGCGGCATGAAAGGCCCAGAAAAGGTGGACCTTGCCACAGCAAAGGCACGCGGCTTTACTGCCTGCAAAAAGTGCTATTAAGCGCGTTTTTTACGGAAATTGGGTGCGCAGCCCTTGCAAACCTCCGCGAAATGTGGTAGTATACATACGGTTATGAACCTGAATACTCCCAAA
The DNA here is from genome assembly GCA_934501115.1 of uncultured Faecalibacterium sp. Taxonomy (GTDB): domain Bacteria; phylum Bacillota; class Clostridia; order Oscillospirales; family Ruminococcaceae; genus Faecalibacterium. The sequence continues at coordinate 327 of CAKSTO010000055.1, read as the reverse complement.
CGCAGCGACGGAGAGAGTAGGTTTGCACCGCACGGCAAAGAGAGAGGCTTCACCGGCTGAAAGGGCTTCCGTGTGCGGGCTGGCTGAAGTTCGCTCCTGAGCGGTCTGTGTGAAACAACAGTAGCATAGAACGGTTGCGCCCCGTTATGGCGTTCTGAGAGCCGCCCGGCATCTGTGTGCGGGCGGAAACCGGGTGGTACCGCGGAGCAAAATACAGCTTCGTCCCTTTTGTCTGGCTTTGACCGGGCAGGGGGACGGAGCTTTTTTGTTGCACTCCGCTCATCAACACGAAGAATAAAGGAGAGAACATCCATGCAAGCAATGATC
>CAKSTO010000054.1 GCA_934501115.1 uncultured Faecalibacterium sp. | reverse complement strand
TATGTGCAGTCCATGCAGGGACGGGGCGTTCGGGTCATCTACCAGCCGGTGGGAAAGACGACCTTTACCATCGGCGGGATCGAGACCTTTCAGGAGACCGCTAACCGCAATCATCTGCAAGCCGTTACCCGTGTCATTCGGTTTGAGACCATCATCGCGACCGAACAGTTTGCTGCGGAAAGCGGATTTTCTGAGGGCGATGAATTGTGGGCGGTACAGCGTGTGCGTTATCTGGACGGAAAAGCACTGATTCTGGACATCAACTACTTTTTAAAGGAATTTGTACCCGGACTGACAGAGGAAATCGCATCCCATTCCATCTATGATTTTATTGAAAACGTGCTTGGAATGCAGATCATCACCAGCAAACGGCGCATCACGGTGGAACACGCAACTGCCCGTGATGAAAAGCTGCTGGATATGGACGGCTATGATTGCGTGGCAGTGGTGGTAAACCAGACCTTCAACTCGGACGGGATGCTGTTCGAGTACACCCAGTCCCGCCACCAACCGGACTATTTTTGCTTTCAGGACATCGCCACCCGAAAGAAAAACTAAAGGCGATGTGCTTCGCTATAAAGCACATCGCCCAAACTCAACTCATGCAATTTTTCATATCTACCGTCTGCCGCAAAGAGCAGATGATATTTTTCTAATCCTCTAGCCCATGGCATCCAGCTACTTTTTTCAAATATTCCTCCGGGTCACCATTCAGAATCAAATCGGCATAGCCCAGTGGGTCATTATAGATAAGATAGTCCAATTCGGTTTGCTGTGCCATGGTTACATCCAGCGCATCCTCGACCCCGGTGCAGTCGATGGAGATTTTTCTCCCATCCCGGAGCAGCAACTCCACACACCCGGTGTCCATGTTGAATTTGCAGGTTCTTGCATCGTACTTCATGTTCGTGTCCTTTCTGCCTTACGGCACCTTTACAGTTGTGACTTTCATTACGCGGTTTTTTTGATGCTGATCGCACACAAAACGAAGTTTTGGGTGCCTACCGCATTGAGAGCCGGTATCGGCTCTCAACAGCCAAGTCATCCTCTGCAAAGAGGATGGCTATAAGGTTTTGGACACACAGCCATCGGGAAGGAGCCTTCATTTTGCTTTCCGAAGAAAACAAAAAATCCGAACCCTTCTCCTATCGAGAAAAGGTTCGGATTTTCATTGTTTGGTGCGATGGAAGGGACTCGAACCCCCGGCCTACTGATTCGTAGCGCACGCCGGGCGATTCCCTCAATTTTTGGAAGTTACGTTTTAACGTCATTTCTTTGCGATGTACCGCAGGTTTTGAGCTTCGAGTTTCTGCACCCTTTGTCCGATTTTGCAACGATTTGCACCCTTTGCACGTTTTGAAACCGTGCAAAAACCGTGCAGAAACCGTGCACTTACTCCCGGACAAACTAAAAAACACTTCATCCGACAACGACTTGACGGCATTGGTTCGAGCGACCGCACACCATAAATCAAGTCTTGGAGGATAGGACTATGACGAAATTGCTTACCTGCCGCTACAACATGGATACCAACCGGGTGGAAGCCCGGTTCGAGGATGGCACCACCCTTGCCATCGACTGCATCGCCATTGAGGACGAATACGGCAACACCCCGGCACAGCGGGCAGAGCTGGACTGGCTGCTGTGGAACAAGCCATTGGAGTATACACAGATGGTGCTGAGAGAGGAGATGGAGCGTTATCTGTCGCTGGGGTGTGACCACGGCAGACTGGAGGATTGAGCCACAGAAAACGCGCGGCAAAACTGCTAATCGCGCGGCGCGCGTTTATATCCTTTCTTTGTACCAGTCCATCGCCTGCTTCATCGCAGCTTCGGGGGCAAAGACATAGCGGCGGTCCAGCACTTCCAGACCCAGCGCACCGGTATAATGGATTGCCTTGAGCTTTTCCAGTGCCCCGTCCAGATCCAAAACACCATCGCCGGGCACCAGATGCCCGCCGGGGTTGCCGTCCACAAAATGGACGTGTCCCAGATTCTCCGGGCCGATCACATCAAGGAAGGTGGAGAAGGTATCCACCGCCGTCGTGGCGATGACATCCGTATCCGCTAAGCCCATAAGGCGCGGGCTGTTGACCGTGCGCAGCAGACGGCGCAGCTGGCTTGCTTCATTGCAGATGTGGGTGGTGTACTTGGTAAAAGGCTCTACCGCCAGCGTCACGCCCTCCTGCTCCGCCTTGCGGGCAATGCGTCCCATTGCCTCTGCACACCAGCCAAACGCGTCCTCTGCATCCACATCCAGATAAGCAAAGCCGGTAGATACCACCATGTGGTCACAGTCCAGCTGCACGGCCGCTTCGATGTGCTGGTTGAAAAAGTCCACGGTGCGGTCCCGATAGACCTTATCCGGATGAGAAACGCTGATGGCATACACGCACTGCTCCGGCGTAAAGCAGCGCAGAGCAAGATGATGTGCCTTGATCTTGCGGTTCAGCTCAGCCAGACGGGCAGCGTCGAAATCCTCCAGATGGAGGTGGGGGCCGGATGCCCACAGTTCGATAGACTGATAGCCCAGCCGCTCGGCAGATTCCAGAAAATAATCCAGCGTATAGCGCTTGTAGTGATAATTTGCTGCACACAACTGTGAAAGTTCCATCGTTATTGCTCCTTTTCCTTTAAATCAAGTAAGGCTCAAACTGCTGCACGATCCGGGTCGCAAGGGCCTTGCCCCGTGCCATGCACTGCGGGATGCTCTCCCCAAGGCTCACGCCGTAGGTGAATGCCGCAATATAAGAATCGCCTGCTCCCACCGTATTTACCACCGGCACGTTTTCCGCCGCCTGATGATAGAATCTCTGTCCATCGTAGGCAAGGCTTCCATGCTCGCCCAGCATGGCAATCACACAGCCTGCGCCCTTCGCTTTCGTGCGGCGCATAAATTCCCGGATATAGTCATCATCCCTGTCGTAGGAGAAAAAGGCGTAATCCAGATAGGGGAGAAGCGCGTCGTTGGAGGGCTGCTCCAGTCGTTTCGAAAAGTCGTAGACCCAGATCTGCCCCGGCTGGCGCAGCGCAGCGATATAGCGCTCTGCCTTTGCCCAGCGCTCTGCATACACGATGTCAAAACCCTTGACAAATTCCATATCCTCCGCGGAAAGCTCGATCTCCTCCATGGCGTTGCCGTGAAATTCCAGATGCTTTTTGTCCCCGTCTACGAGGTCCATCTTTGCCATACCGGTGGGGCGGTCGATCCTTTTGAGCACCCGCAGCGGAATATCGCGCTGCTTCAGCCGCTCCACCAGCGCATCTGCAAAGACATCATTGCCCAGCACGGTCATTTCGGTCACATCGCCGCCCTGCGCCTTGTAGTTGAGGGCGAAGTCGATGCTGTTGCCTGTCAGATAGTACCGGTCCATCCGGTAGTAGACATCAATGCAGTTGTCTGCCATTGCGATCGCTTTTTTCATTCCGCAGCCTCCTCACTCGCCCATGACGTAGATCATATATTTGCGGTTTTTGATGCCGTCGTACTCGCAGAAATAAATATCCGCTGCGCTGCCCAGTTTGACCTTGCCCTCTGCGATCGGAAAAACGCAGTGGTTTCCGGTAAGCAGGCTCTTGAGATGGCCGGGTGCATTGCCGCCGATGGTGCCGTAGGTGGGCAGATAGTGGTTGTGATGATAAGGATAGTCTTCCGGCGCAATCCGGTTCAGCGTCTCCATAATATCCTTTTCCACGCAGGGCAGGCTCTCGTTCACCATGATGCCGGTGGTCGTGTGCTCCGTGATGACATAGACGACGCCGTTCTTTACTCCGGTCTGTGCCACAAATTCACGCACCGGGTCGGTGATGCGGATCAGCTCAAACTCCTTCTCTGCGCAGATGCTTACTTCCTTCAGCTCAAATCTCATTTGTTCTGGCCCTCCCATCCAAAAAAGCGCATCGCATTTTTCCAGTAGATCTTTTCCCTCGTCTCGGGCAGCATCTCCACGCTGTCCATCCCACGCTTGCTGCGCACCGGGCGAATGCGGGGCGAGTCCGAGCCGAACATGACCTTATCGGCCAGATCATGATCCAGCCAGTATTCGCCCATGTCCTGCTTGAACACTTTGGGAAACAGCTGGTAGGGTCCATCAAAGTTCATCAGTGCGGTGTTTGCGTAGAGATTGGGGTACTTGAGCAGCAGAGCCGCCGTCTCCTGCACCCACGGCCAGCCGAAATGAGCAAGGCAGAGGTTGATCTCCGGCCAGCGCAGTGCCACCTCCTCAAATTCCATCGGACGGGCGTACTTTGCCAGCGCGTTATTTTCCAGACAGAATCCGGCGTGGAAGATGATGGGCTTGTGGTATTTGCGGCACAGATCATACAGCGGCACAAGGCGCTCGTCCATGGGGTACATCTTGAGCCGTGCGGTGTTCACTGCAAGTCCGGCCAGCCCCAGCTCAGCAAAGGCACGTTCCAGCTCCTGCACAGCATCGGGGCGGCGGGGGTCCACCGCTGCCATACCGATATAGAACTGTGCATCCAGCGCCACCAGCTTTGCGATCTCATCGTTGGAGATCTCCACCATCCCCGACTCCACAGAGCAGTCTTCCGGCAGCAGCACCACCCGTCCGATGTCTGCAAGCGCATACTGCTTGCGCAGCAGCGCCATGTCGGAGGGCTTCATCAGATGATAATTCATGGCATCACAGCGACGGCGAAAGCGCTCCTGATCCTCACAGATCGGTGCAAACAGTGCCGGATGGATATGAGTATCAATGACCATAGGACAGTCTCCTCCTTATTTTTGCATTCTGTGCATCCTGTCCCGATTTTCCAGATAGAGATCCCGGAAAATCGGGTAATGCTCCTGATAAAATTCATGATTTTTCCGGTCCGGCTGCAAGATCCTGCCCTGCGGTAAAGCGGCACGCAGGGCGGCAAAACTTTCCAGCGCACCGACGCCCAATGCCGCCAGCATGGCGTCTCCGTAGCTGGAGCACTGGAACGGTTCCGGAATGGTCAGCGGCATTCCCGCCATGTCGCAGATGATCTGCATCCATGCAGCGTTTTTCGTGCCGCCGCCCGCTGTGATGATCCGCCGGGGCGGCACCCCCAGCTCCTCAAACAGCAGCAGGTGCTGATAGGTGGAATAGCCTACCGCTTCCAGCGCGGCACGGTTGATCTGCGCCCGCCCATGCGTCCCCTTCAGCCCGAAGAGCATTCCGGTGGCCTCTGCGTCCTGCAGGGGGCTTCGCTCACCGTAGATATACGGCAGCATGATCAGCCCATCGCTGCCCGGCGGCACAGCAGCCGCCTCTCGCGCCATGACTGCGTAGGCATTTTCGCCGCCCTGCTTTTCGGCTTCCAGCTCTTTGCTGTACAGCAGGTCACGCACCCAGCGGGTCAGAGTGCCCGCCGCATTGGTGCCGTCGCCTAGGCAATAGGTGCCCGGCACGGTGAACGCCTTCCCGCCCTTGAGGGCGCCGTTGCCCTGCGGCGAAACATAGCTGCCCACGAAGCGGTCCGTACAATAGTAATAGAACATCGAGGAGCCATACTGAAAAAAGGCCGTGCCCGGCTCCACCAGACCCACGCTGATGGCCTCTGCCGTGGAGTCACCGGTACCGGTAATGACCGGCGTTCCCGCGGCAAGGCCGGTCTGTGCCGCAGCCTCCGGCGTGACCGTGCCCACGACGTCTGTGGACCATGCACACGCCGCGATCTGGTCCGGGCGGCAGTACAGCCCGCACTCTGCCTCGTTCACACTGCCGTCGGCTTGGTACAGCGGTCGGAACGAGCCTTTGGCAAGGGACTGATCGATGACATATTTCCCGGTCAGGCGCGCCGTCAGAAAGGAGCTGCCCGTGAGGAAATAGGCCGTCTTTGCGTAGATCTCCGGCTCATGCCGCCGCAGCCAGAGGATCTTTGTGGCCGTGTCGCCGGAGCAGATGGGATGGCCGAACAGCTCCTGCACCCGCGCCTGTCCGTAATGCTCTGTCAACCACGCCGCTTCCTCTGCTGCGCGGGCGTCGATGCCGTAGAGGATGGCCGGGCGCAGCGGACGGCACTGTTCGTCCACCGGCAGGCAGTCGGTGCCCAATGCACTGGTGCCCACGCAGGCGATCTGCTCCGGCCGGATCTCGCTCTGTTTTATCAGGGTCCGGCACAATTTGCACAGGTCGCCCCACCAGACTGCCTCGGCATCCTGTTCGAACCACCCGGGCTGCGGGTTGTCCATCCCATGGGGCACCGAGGCATCCGCCGCCACCCGGAAGCTTTCGTCGATCAGGATGCCGCGGGACTCAAAGGTACCGATGTCGATGCCCAGAAAATAGCGTTTCATCCTGTTCTCCTTTCTCACAGCCGGGCGCGGATGTCGTACACGATCTCCATAAAGCTGCGCACCCGCTCTTCGTCCACACGCCCGTTGAACACGCCGTCCTTCTTGAACGCAGTGCCCATGCAGACGGCATCGCAGTATTTCAGCTTCTCTCTGACATTCTCGTGGCGGCAGCCGGTATTGCAGAATACCGGCACATTGCGGGGCTTCGCCACCTCGTAGACCTTGTTCAGGATGGAATCGTCCGGCTCGCTGCCGGCAGAAGCGCCGGACACGCACAAGCCGTCTGCAAAACCGCCGAACATGATAGACTTTGCCACCACCTGAATATCCCGCTGCACCAGATAGCTGTCTGCCTCGGGGTTCACCTTGAACAGCAGCTTCATATCCGGGATCTCCAGCGCCTTGCGGTGGCGGACTGCCTCACCGCTGTTGGAGGTATAAAGGCCATATTCTCCCATGTATGCGCCCGAGAAGCAGCTCCGGGCAAATCTTGCGCCGGTGGCAGCGGCAAGGTCGATGGTTGCGATCGGATTCTTGACCACATTGACGCCGTAAGGCACCCGAATCAGCGGGCGCAGAGCACCGATGATATAGGCCATCGCCGAGATCACCGCCACATCCGCCACTGGCTGGTAGGGCAGGCTGAATTCATTGGCAAACAGAATTCCGTCCACGCCGCCGTTCTGCAGCGCCACGAGATCCTGCCGGGCGTGCTCCAGCACGGTGTCCATGCTGCCGCAGTAGCCCGGGTCGCCGGGCAGGGCATCCAGATGCAAAAGCGCGATGATGGGTTTTTCAACACCAAACATTTCCTGAGTCCACATGGTATCGCTCTCCTTTATAGCCTTCCGTTTCAATCCAGTTCGTGCGTGTTGGCGCGCATCCACGCCACGGTGTCGTCAATGGCCTTGTCCGGGTCGATGTAGTAGCGCCGGTCGCAGATCTCAAAGGAGCAGCAGCCGTCATAGCCCTGCGCTTTGATCTGCTCGTAGTAGTCTTTCATGGGGAAATCTCCATCTCCGGGCACCGTATGTCCCCGGTCGTTGAAATGGACATACTGCATCCGGCTGCCCAGATTTGCAAAGTAATCCGCCACCGTCTCGCCGGCATACGTCATCTGATCCATATCCACCATGCCCACGATGGCCGGAGAGTCGATCTCATCCAGCATCTTTGCAATATCCCTGCTGGTGATGAGGACATTCGTGGTCGTGTTTTTCAGCTCTTCCAGCAGCAGGGTGACGTGCTTGCGTTCTGCGTAGGCGGCGAGCTGTGCCATGGATTCCCGGCAGTTGTTCCACGCCTCCTCCCGAGGGGCATCAAAGTACCCGAAGCCGGTGCTGATCTGCACCCGGGGACAGCCCAGAAACTCTGCCGTATCGATGGCGCGCTGATAGTACCGCAGGCTGGATTCCCGGGTGATCCGGTCCTGTGTGCAGAAGTTGACGGGATAGACACAGTTTTCCGGGGTCATTGCCGCGACCGACAGATGACGGCGGCGCAGCTCCCCATCCAGCTCCAGCAGATGGGAGAGGGGATGGTCGAACAGGTTCAGCTGCGGTGCCGAGCAGTACAGGTCGATGCTGTCGAAGGGAGAGCGCTCCACTTTATCCAGAAACTTTGTGAGCGGGTAGCGCAGATAGTGGTAATTCATCGGTGCAAATTTCATACGAAGATCTCCTTCCCAATAATTGACGGAGTTTGTCAGAAAACAACTACGCCCGGCCGCCTGTCCACATCGGTGTGCGGCTCAGAGGGACCGGGCGTAGCTGCTTTCCGGAGAAAGATGTATATGCCGAATGGGGGGAATCGCGTTAGAATACGAGCATACCCAGAGCGAAGGCAACCACGATCGTCACCACAGACATGACCAGACCGGGCAGCATATAGCTGTGATTCAGCACATATTTGCCGATCTTGGTGGTTCCGGCGGAGTCAAAGCCGATGGCGGCGACACACTGGCCGGAGGCGGGGATCACATAGTTGGCATTGCATGCCACCCAGCCTGCGATGATGATGTAGACGGGCAGATTCAGGGCCATGCCGATGGGGACCATGATCATGGTCGTGGAAGCCTGACTGGTGGTGATCGCTGCGACGATGAACACGGCAATGATGTAGACCCAAGGATATTGGTTTGCGATCGCGCCCATGGTATCAGAGATGTAGGAAGCCTGATCGCCGATGAAGGTGTTGACCATCCAGCACAGACCGTAGGCGAGCACCACGGCGAACATACCGGTCTTGAAAACGGGCTGATCCAGCATGGTGTTGCTGTTGAACTTGCAGACCAGAACGATGAGGGCTGCACCCAGCATCATGAAGATCTCAATGATGGTGGTCATGCCCAGCTGGGAGCCATCTGCAAAGGTGGGACGCAGAGCGGAAACTGCACCGAAGGTAACGATCGCCAGCATTGCGACAAGGAAGATCACCACGGCAATCTTTGCCTTGCCGGTAACGGGCTTCTCTTCTGCCTTATTCTGCTTGTAATCCTTGACAAGGCCCTGCTTGACGCGCTCCAGATACTCCGGGTCTTCGCTCAGCTCCTTGCCGCGGTGCAGCACAGAGATGCCTGCCGCCACAGAGCCAAGCAGCGTTGCGGGCACACAGACCAGCAGCAGATTGAACAGGTTGATGTTGCCGTAGGAAACCATCAGACCGAGGATGCCTGCCGTAGCCGCAGAGATGGGGCAGGCGGTGATGGCATTCTGGGATGCGACGACGGTAGCCGAGATGGGGCGCTCCGGCCGGATGCCCGTATCCATGGCGATCTCATTGATGACCGGCAGCAGGCTGTAAACGATGTGGCCGGTGCCGCACATAAAGGTGAAGATGTAAGCGATGACCGGAGCAAGGACGGTGATGTGCTCCGGGTGTTTCCGCAGGATCTTCTCGGCAAGCCGAACCATGTAGTCCAGACCGCCCGCAGCCTGCATTGCAGATGCCGCCAGAATGACCGCGATCATGATGCGGATAACGGTGATGGGCGGGTCAGAGGGAGAAACGTGCAGGAAGAACGTCAGGATAAACATGCCGATACCGCCGGCAAGTGCCATGAAAGGTCCGCCCTTGCGGGTTCCGATGAAGATCATCACCAGAACAATGAGTAGCTCGATCCAAAACATGAGATATACCTCCTTCAGGCATAACTTCGGGTGAATGTTCAATTCTGATCGAATGCTGCGCGCCTGCATCAAATCACGCCGCAATACACCACCGAACACCGGGAGGGCTTCCCGTCGTCGTCAATGTATTGTTTTGTATCATGGTTCAATAATACAATGCAAACACCGCCTTGTCAACAACATTCCATCATTTTCGTCAAAACATCCTATCAACGTGCCCTTGTTTTGTGAATCACCACCAAATCATTGTATCCTTCTGCCCTCATTTGCTCCCGTTTTGTCTCTTACTTCTATAATACAAAAAGAGAGCGCCCTTGAAATTCTGCTTCAGGGGTGCTCTCTTTCTATTTTTATACACAGGTACGCTTTTTTGCTGCATTCATCTTTGACGGCTCAGACCATGAGCTTAAACTTATCCGCGATGCAGAGCTGACGGCTCAGATAGCAGTGTTCCCCGCTCTGATCGTGCACCACGCTCTTGATGGACAGCAGCGGGTAGCCCTTTACCACATCCAGATACTTGGCCTCTTGATGGTTCGCAAACACGATCTCAAGGACTTTGTCTGAGCGGGTGAATACGATGCCCGTTTCCTTTCGAATCGTCTCATACAGAGAGGTATTGGTCAGATCTGCATTGAACAGAAAGAAAAAGCTCTCCGGAAATTTGCTGGTCTCCAACAGCATCGGTCTGCCGTCCGCAAGGCGCAGGCGCTCCACAACCAACATCTGTTCGTCCTTTTTTAGTCCAAGCTGCCCTCGTTCTTCCTCCGTGGGCTGTTCCAGTGCGATCTTGATCGTCTTTGCGCCGGGCTGGTATCCCATCATATGGCACATATTGGTGTAGCTCAACACACCATCCAGCTTTCGCTGGATCTTCTTTTCCGCAACAAACGTGCCCTTGCCGGGCTTGCGCACCAGAAATTCTCCCTGAGACAGCTCATCCAGTGCTTTACGCACCGTGACGCGACTGACCGAATAGCGCTCGCAGAGTTCATTTTCCGTTGGCAGGCGGCTGCCCGGGGGATACTCGCCCGCATCAATAGCCGCACGCAGTGTTGCGGCGAGCTGTTGAAACAGCGGCGTTGAAATTGTATTATCCAAACTCATGGTATATTCTCCCGTTCTTATTTTTATCACGAAATACGGTTTATTTTCAATTTGCTCTTTTGCGTGCCCCGCAAATATGTTACAATACAAACTTATTATATATAAGTTTTATCCGTGCGTAAAGAGGAAAAACAAATTTTTTCTCCCTTGCGTCTGTGCAGGGCCGTTTTCCAGCGCCCCCTATTTATATAGGAAGTTCGCCACATTTCGTTCCGTCCCTTGTAAGAAATGCACAATTTTTTTGCCCTATTTTCGGTATTGACATTTGTATTGCTTTGTATTATCATCATGGCAAGGAAAGTTCTCCCGGAAACGACCGGGAGGAATCGAGACAATTTAATATAAAATGCAGGAGGGTAATACAATGCATTACAAGTACACTGACATCAAGGCCATCGTCGCTGAAATTCTGGAGAACAAGAAGGACGAGGGCGGCGTCAAGAACATCTATTTCGTGGGCTGCGGCGGCTCTCTGGGTGCTCTGTACCCTGCAAAGACCTTTATGGAGCGCGAGAGCCTGACGCTGAAGTCCGGCTGGGTGAGCAGCAACGAGTTCGTCCACAGCACGCCCCGCGATTTCGGCAAGAACTCCATCATCTGCCTTGCCTGCCACAAGGGCAACACCCCCGAGACCATTGCCGCTGCAAAGCTGGGCAAGGAGATGGGCGCTGCTGTCATCATCCTGACTTGGCTGGAAGAGTCTGAGATCATCGAGTTCGGCGATTACATCATCCATTACTCCTTCGACGCCAGCCCGGATCACCTCGCCGGTGACATCGACTACGCCGGTGAAAAGACCATGTGCGCCCTGCAGGTCGCTGTGGAGCTGCTGAATCAGACCGAGGGCTACAGCAACTACGATAAGTTCCAGCAGGGTGCCGGCATGATCACCACCGTGATCCGCAAGGCCCGCGCTCATGTGGCCCAGCGCGCTCTGGACTTTGCCGAGGAGTACAAGAACGACTCCGTCATCTACACCATGGGCAGCGGCGCAGGCTACGGTGCCGCTTACATGGAGAGCATCTGCATCTTCATGGAGATGCAGTGGATCCACTCCGGCACCATCCACACCGGTGAGTTCTTCCATGGCCCCTTCGAGGTCACCGACGCCAACACCCCCTTCGTCATTCAGGTGTCCGAGGGTTCTACCCGTGAGCTGGACGAGCGCTGCCTCAAGTTCCTGCACACCTATGCAAAGCGCATCGAGGTGCTGGACGCCAAGGAGCTGGGCCTGTCGGTCATCGATCCCGCTGTCGTGGACTACTTCAACCACTCTCTGTTCAACAATGTCTATCCCATCTACAACCACGCCCTCGCCGAGACCCGCCAGCATCCGCTGACCACCCGCCGCTATATGTGGAAGGTCGCATACTGATACAGACGGAAAGGATCTGATACGATGAGCGCAGTCAAGATCATCGCCATCGGCGATAATGTGTGTGACAAATACCTTTCCCGTGGGAAGATGTACCCCGGCGGCCAGTGCGTTAACACCTGCGCCTATGCCGCAGCAAACGGTGTGCCTTCCGCTTATCTGGGCAAGTTTGGCAGCGATGAGGTCGCCGCCTACAACCAGAAGATCCTGCACGAGTTGGGCATCGACATCAGCCACTGCCGCCATTTTGAGGGCGAAAACGGCTTTGCCATGGTCACGCTCAAGGGCAACGACCGTGTCTTTCTTGGCTCCAACAAGGGCGGCGTCGCCAAAGAGCACAGCTTCGACTTCACACAGGAAGATCTGGAGTACATCAAAGGCTTCAACCTGATCTACACCAACCTCAACAGCTATATCGAAGAGGATCTTCCCTTCCTGCACACGGCCGGCGTGCCCATCGCCTATGACTTTTCCACCCGATGGACCGACGCCTATCTGGAAAAGGTCTGCCCCTATGTCACCGTGGCCATCCTGTCCTGCGCACACCTGAGCGCCGAGGACCGTGCCCGCGAGATGCAGAAGGCCGCCGACCACGGCGTTTCCATCGTACTGGGCACCATCGGTGAGGACGGCTCCTATGTGCTGTACAACGGCAAGACCTACTACGCCTCCGCCGTGCACGCAGATGACGTCATTGATACTATGGGCGCAGGCGACTCCTACTTTGCCGCTTTCCTCTGCTCGCTGCTGAAGTCTTCCAAGAGCGGCGCTCTGCTGGACGGCACCGAAGAAGAAAATGTTGCGCATCTGCAGGAAGCCATGCAGATCGGCGCAGCATTTGCTGCAAAAATGTGCGCCAAGGAAGGCGCATTCGGCTACGGGACTCCCATCGTGGGACGCACCGAACTGTAAAATAAAATAGGAGGTATTTTCATGAGACCCGATCAGTATGAAAACAACGCGGAAGGCATCCTCTGCGTTTATAAGAACCCCAAATGGCTGGTTTGCATCAAGAACTGGAAGCCCGACAACGACATTGCCGGCATCGCTCATCTGGAGGTCCATCACTCCACCGACGAGCAGTTCATCCTTGCCGCCGGTAAGGCGATCCTCATCACCGCCGAGCGCGAGGGCGGCAGCTTCAAGAACATCGAGCTGACCCCCATGCAGCAGGGCAAGGTGTACAATGTTCCCGCCGAGTGCTGGTTCTACTCCATCACGCAGAAAGACACCAAGGTGATCTATGTGCAGGACTCCAACTGCTCTATGGAAAACAGCGACTTTGCCGACCTGACCACTGCTCAGATCGCCGACATTCAGGAGCGTGCACGCAAGATCCTCGCAGAGTGAAAAGGAGCTTTTTATGCCGATCCGATGCGTCCTCTTTGACTTTGACGGCGTGATCGCCGATACTGAGGAACGGAACGCCGACTATCTTGCCGCTGCTCTTGCGCATTTCGGGGTCCGGCTGACCGAAGAGGATCGGAGCGCACTGGTGGGCATCAATGATCCCTCTCTGCTTGAGGCACTGCTGAAGCGGGCCGAAACGCCGGTCACTCTGGAGCAGCTGCAGGCCGAACGTGCACACCGCGGCAACTACTACGAAAACGGCGCCGACCTGCACACGCAGCCCGGTCTGCGGGAGTTTCTCTCTGCACTTCGCGCACAGGACATTCGCACCGGCGTAGTCTCCTCCACCCGGTCACAGCTCATTCTGACCGCGCTCGACCGCCTGCATCTGGTCTCACAGTTCGATGTGGTGGTCTGTGGCGATATGGTCACCCGGCGCAAGCCCGATCCGGAACCTTATCTGCGGGCAGCGCAGCTTCTGGGGCTTACCCCCGGCGATTGTCTGGTCATCGAGGACTCTCCCGCAGGCATCCGTGCCGGAAAAGCCGCCGGCTGTACCGTGCTGGGCTATACCGGCAGCTCCATCCGTCAGGACGTCTCTGCGGCAGATCTCACCCTTTCTGATTTTCATCTTTACCGACAGCTCCCGCCTTTTCAGAATCTTTCTCCGTTCTGATTTTATGACAAGACAGACCAAACCGGTACAAATAGGTTTGGTCTGTTTTGCATTTAAGCTGCTCCGCTCCGTGCAGGAGACCCGCCACCGCAGAAACGGTTCTACTTATTTCTTTTCAGAGGGCTCTATGGCGTTCCCCGATCGTTCTGACCTTCCTGCCCGTACGATGCTTACCAGCGAAGGCTCCGTTTCCCGCAGCACCCATGTAGTCGCAGACCCACGGACCCAACGTCTGCGTACGCTAACGCCCATCGAATGCGAACGGCTCAACGGCATCCCAGATGATTGGACAGCCGGGATGCCGGAACGACTGCGCTATTTCACCATGGGGAATGCGCTCGTCGTTCCTCTGGTCAAGGCCATGGGCAAGCGGATCAGTGCACTGGCCGAGGACGAGCAGCGCAGTTGATGGGCGTTTCTCTTGGGTTTCCAAAGGGGTGCGGGTCGCCAGTGGCGACCTCAAAATGCAGCGCATTTTGAAGCACCTGACCGAGCCGACAGGCGAGAGGCAGCACCCCTTTGGCACACGACTTTGCTTGCAAAGTCTAGTGTGTTACACCTTGGTTCCGGCTGATGCGGAAAAGGGGCTGCGAAAGGCTCCGGCAAGCACCTGTTCTGTGGCAGAAGGATGCGCGGATGGGCGTGGCAGTTGACGATTTCCGCCCACCCAGCACAGGCTTTCAGAGGAACCAATGGTGTACGTTCTCCCGTCCTGCCGCAGCAGCGTTCCCTTACGAGATGCAGGGCAAATGATCAACGTCTGTGCTTGCCACGATTGCCTGCAAGTGTCCCCGGTTTCAGCATTGCCGTTTTATAAAGGATCTTCTTTATCAGCTTTCTTTCATCCTCTGT
>CAKSTO010000053.1 GCA_934501115.1 uncultured Faecalibacterium sp. | reverse complement strand
AGGATCATGCCCAAAACCACAAGGAACAGGATGGGAAACAGAATGCTGAACAACAGATCAAATCCAGCGTAAAACATTTCACTCCTCCAAAATTTCTTCCAGCAGGTTCTTTACATCGTCCAGAAAAGATTCTTCTCCGAGGGTGTTCACCTTGAAGAACACCGCTTGACTGCCTCCTGCGGTGATGGCAGACAGCCGAATCGGACTGTCCGCATTCTGGAACATGGTCAGTGTCAGACTCAGGCGGTTGCCGCCCATCATGCTGTACCGTTCAAATACACGGACACTGCACCGGGCATCGCCCTCTTTGAAATCACTGCCTGCCTCTAAATCTGCCGACCAACTGCTGTCCGGGATTTCATTTTCCAGCTTCCGAAGCAGCTTGTCAAAGTTTTTGTTTCGGATGGTCTTTTCAAAGATTGCCATAATGGTTCCTCCGTTCTGACAATTAAAATTCAGTCCCTTATTTTTGATACGAGCAGAGCCACAGGAAAATTGCGGAGAAATCGCTTGAAGAGAGGAATTTTGTCTGATTTGATTATAACATATCTTTTGGGAGAACAAAATACTTTATGTATGCCGCCCGAAGCCAGGAAAAAAGGCAAGCCATCCTTCATAAATTACAGTAACCGTTTATGACGCTTTGGGGAGGGGTCGGCATGTTTTTATCTCTTCTGCAATTTTTTCTGTTTTCTCTTGACGATATCCCGCTAATGGAGTAGGATGGTGCTGCAAAAATGAATTGCAAAAGAGGAGATCCAAATGCAAATCAGCCTTTTATTGATGCAGCAGATCGCGCAGCTATTTCTGATTCTGCTGATGGGATATGCCGTTGTAAAAACCGGCCTGTTGAAGGCATCGGACAGCAAGGTGCTGTCTGTGGTCTTTGTCTATCTGGTCATGCCCTGTGTCGTTCTGAACGCCTTTCAAATCAAGGATACACCGGAGATCCGCACCGGGCTGCTTTATTCCATGGGCATCGCCGTTGGAATGCACGTTGCATTTCTGCGTCTGGTGGGTGTTCCGCTGGTCATTGTCTTGCTGCTTTGGGCAGTTCAAGCCTCCCACTGGATCCCGGACGGCAAGCCCATCCTGATGACGGTCTACCTTTCTGCCATTACCCCCGCCTGTGCAACAGTCACCTCCATGGCACAGCTTTATGACCGGGATGCTTCTCATTCCAGTGCGATCTATGTCCTGAGCACGCTGCTTTCCATCCTGACCATGCCGCTGATGATCGGGTTATTTGAGCTGTTGCTCTGAAATACGGAAAAAGGCCGTCCGGCATCGCAGCAGGGCTGCCCTTACAACTACAAGGATGTGTCTCTATGAAACGACTCAAACAATTCATTCAACAGGAAACGGTCCTCACCGCAGCCGCTGTGCTGGCCGTTGTCTCCGCCTTCTTTGTTCTGCCGGATGCGCAGTATCTCGGCTACATCGACCTGCGCACGCTGGCGATTTTGTTTTCCCTGATGACGGTCATGGCCGGGCTGCGGCGGCAGGGCTTTTTTGATGGACTGGGCCGGGCATTGCTGTCCCGCACCCACAGCACCTTTCAGCTGACGCTGGTACTGGTCGGGCTGTGCTTTTTCGGAAGCATGTTCATCACCAACGATGTTTCCCTGCTGACCTTCGTTCCCTTTACGTTCGTGGTCCTGAGCCGTCTGGGAGCGGATGTCCGCCGCTCCCTTCTGATCCCGGTGGTCTGTATGCAGACCATTGCGGCAAACCTTGGCAGTATGCTGACCCCCATCGGCAACCCGCAGAACCTCTATCTTTACGGAAAAAGCGGCATGAGCATCGGGGGCTTCATTCTTCTTATGCTGCCCTACACACTGGTCTCTCTGTTTCTGCTGCTGGCTTGGGCAGCAATGGTCTGCCGGAAAGCCTCTGCCGCCCTCTCCGTGGATGAGCTTGTTTCTTCCTCTGCGTCTCAGGGGGATCAGAAGATCATCCTGCTGTATCTGGTTCTGTTTGCCGTTTGCCTGCTGTCCGTGATTCGGGTGCTGCCCTATGGCATTGCCTTTGCCGCTGTGCTCGTCTGCGCCCTTTTTGCAGACCCACGCACCTTGCGGGCAGTGGACTATTCCCTGCTTTTGACCTTTGTGGCTTTTTTCATCTTCATTGGCAATCTGGGGCGCATTCCGGCCTTTTCCGGCTGGCTGCAGGAGTTTCTGACCGGCCGGGAAGTTCTGGTGGCGGTTCTTGCTTCGCAGATCACCAGTAATGTTCCCGCCGCCCTGCTGCTGTCCGGGTTCACGGCAGAGACACAAGCCCTTATCATCGGCACCAATCTGGGAGGTCTTGGCACTCTGATTGCATCCATGGCCAGTCTTATTTCCTACCGGCAGATTGCACGGGAGCTGCCACAGGGAAAGAAGCAGTATTTTGGGCTGTTCACCCTATCCAACCTGATCTTCCTTGCGATCCTGCTGGGCGTGTGGTTTTTGCTCCGTTGACCGTGGCATCAGGCAGCGCTATGAATGTCTTTTTTCCTGCTGCCCGGCAAACACCACCCGCTCCGCGCTGAGGTTTATGAAGCAAAAAGGGAGCTCTGTCACGGACGAAGGTCCGGGCAGAACTCCCTTTGCATTTATCTCATGATACCTTACTCGCCTTCCGGCTCCTTGCAGACATCCACCCAGCCCTCGGCTCCGGCGGCTGCTTCCAGCTCCTGCAAGGTCAGCTTGACGGCGGTGTGACCGTTGCCCGCTGCCGGGTAGACGGTATCAAACTTGCGCAGGCTCTCGTCCAGATAGACCGCCACGCCCTCGTTCACCCCAAAGGGGCACACACCGCCGGGTGCATGACCCATTCTCACCGCGTCAATAGGTTTATAATTTCGAGGACAAATCTGCCTTTTCGTCAGCCCATTGACCGCCGCTTTACTCTTTCTTCAGCAGCCTTTTATAGCTCAGATCCATGGCAAAGGCACCAAGGGGAGCCGTCAGCACGATGGCCAGCACCGCCACGGTAAGCACGGTATCGCCGCAGGCAAAGCCCAGCGCCAGCGGAATGCCGCCAATGGCAGCCTGCACGGTTGCCTTGGGGGTGTAGGCCATCATGGCGAAGAGCCGTTCTTTTTTGCTCAGGCTCGTGCCCAGAAGGCACACAAAAACGCCCAGCATCCGAAATACCAGCGCGCCCACGATCAAAAACAGCGCCTTTGCGCCCACCTTGCCCAGATAGCCGATATTCACCGTTGCGCCCACCAGCACAAACAGGAAGACCTCCGCTGCTACCCAGAGCTTGCCGTATTTTACCGAGAGCCTTTTTGCCACTACTGCTCTCTTTTTCTGCAGACCGATGCCGATAAACATAATGGCGATCAAGGCCGAGAAAGTGATGGCGGTGGTCAGGGCGTCCTCCGCTGCCACCAGCAGAAAAGAGATGCTCAAAATGATCAACACCTTTGCGGTATCCCGGACATGGACCCTTGCAAAGAAGTACGCCAACAGGGACCCGACCGCCAGACCCACCGCCATGCCCAACAGGATGGACACCGGAATGTTGACAAAACTGAGCAGAGAGGCGCTTTCGCCCTGCATCATACCCACAAAGGTGGAAAACAGCACAATGACGTACACGTCATCTACCGACGCCCCTGCAAGGATCAGTTGCGGAATGCCCTGCTTTACGCCGTAGCCCTCATCCATGAGCCGGACCATCCGCGGCACCACCACCGCCGGGGAAACTGCCGCCAGCACAGCGCCAAGGATCGCCGCCTCCAGCACCGTCAGCCCCATGAGCTTCGGTGCCAGCAAAAGCACCCCCAGCAGCTCAAAGGACGCCGGAACAAAGCACATCAGAACGGCAGGCCGCCCCAGCTTTTTCAGCCCGGAAGTATCCAGCCCCAGCCCTGCACGGGTGAGAATAATGATCAGGGCGATCTTCCGCAGCTCCGGGGAGATGCCCAGAATGCTGCCGTCCAGCAGGTTCAGGACGTAGGGTCCCAGAACCATGCCGGTTGCCAGCATCCCCAGCAGGCTCGGCAGCCTGCACTTCTGACAAAGCCACCCCATGAACATCCCAACGATCAAAATCAGCGAAATACTCAGTAACATAAACGTTCCTCCTTACCCACAACACGCAAAAAAGCTGACACCTTCTGCGTGGTTTTCGTCGCAGAAGTCATCAGCTTTCAAAGCGGTTCAAGTAATCTGGTTACTTCGGGAGAACTTCATTCCCGTTTATTCTGTTGGCAGTATAGCACACCTGTCTCTCAAAAGCAACTCCGGTCTGTGCAGCGCTGAGGTTTACTCTGTCTCATAGGTCCTGCTTCTTTTCCAGTGCTTCAAAGTGATACCGGGGCTTCCCTTTGCTCTTTTTGCCGTACTCGATGGCCTCTTTGGGGCAGTAGCAGATGCACGCCATGCAGTGGGTGCAGTTTTTGCCCCAGACCGGTTTGCCGTTTTCCAGATGGATATTGTTCAGGGGGCACAACTCCACGCACTTACCGCAGCCGATGCAGGCATCCGTTGCCCGGAAGGCATCCGCCTTCACAAAAAAGCGATAGAACACCGGGTTCACCGGGCCGCTCATAAAGCGGTCATAGAGGTTCTCTCTCGGCGGAGGGAATTCCTGCCCGGCCTTGAGCTGCGCCAGCACCTTCTGAAGCGCAGGCTCTGCCTGCTCCACGATGCTCCGTGCCTGCTCCTTCTGGGGCGCATTGAACATGGCAATGTAGTTTTCCGGCATGATGATCTGGGCTGTGCCCATATACTGCAGCTGCTTTTGCGCCGCAAGCTGCCGGTTATAGCCTGCCGCATTGCCGATCTCGCTGCCGCAGTCCATCACAAACCAGATGCGCTCTGCCCCGGTCAGCGCGGTCTTGCCCAGCCACTCCGACACCACCCGGGGGATACGCCATGCGTAGGTAGGCGTGACCAGCACCACATCTCGCCCGGTCTGCACCGGGGCGGTATCCCCTGCCTTGATGCAGGCGTTCAGGTCGTAAAGCGGCATCTCCAGCCCTTCGGCAATGCGCCGCGCCAGATACCGGCTGTTGCCGGTTCCCGTAAAATAAAGTACCATGGCTGCTCCTTCGTTTTTTGTGTGGTTTTCAGTTGCCTGTCCGCCCGGCAAGCTGGATTTTTTCACTTCTTCGTCTTAGGCGCAATAAGCAACATGACTGTCACAAGAAAATATAAACCATACAGTAACCAAGTAATGGTATTGTTCCAAGGAAAACTCATTTCTGGATGGTTCAATGCAAACACTATAAATGCAATAGCTATAATCAGCATTATTAAACCGAGAATCCTTGATATACGCTTTTTCATGCAAAGCACTTCCTTGTCAAACTGGAATTGTTAATCTTGAACTGGTCCTATAATGCCAAATGCTATTGCATCAATAAAAAGCACGAACGCTATCACACAAACAATTAAAATAGTTGCAATGACTTTAATAACAAGTTGTTGATTTTGTCTTAAATTACTCTTACTAACAATCCTTAAGACAAAAATCAAAGCAACGAGGATGATAAAAGAAATAATATTATAAAGAACCACTGTTTTCATCTATGTGTCCTTCTTTTTTATATCAATTCCGAGTTGCCGCTCTCCGTATGCCATAGTCTCCGCACGCAAAAAGCCCTTTGCGGCAAGGTGTGTGCTTACACCTCACCCGCAAACTTCATGCCCCAGCTCATGCGGGTGTCGTACATCAGGCGGGTCAGGGCAAGGCTGTCCTGCGGGGTGTAGCGGTCGCTGCCGGTACGCCCCAGCTTGACGCAGCGGCTTGCTTCCCGGATCTCATACTCAAAGCCGTTGATGTCCACCGGGCAGCGGATGACCTCCGGCTCTTTGCCCTCCACTTCCAGCGTCATGGTCTCGGCGTGCTGGAAATCCGGCAGGAAAATACTGCCCTTGGTGCCAAGGATGCGGGCGTTGCGCTCCAGCTCCTGCCCGATGGTCTGGACAGACTCCGCCTTGCAGCCGCCGGGGTAGGTCAGCACAAGGCGGCTGTAATCGTCGGTGCCGTACTCGTTGATGTGCACCTCTTTGGTCTCCACCTTCTCCGGGTCCTGTCCGGTGAGGATGCGCAGAAAGCCCAGATTGTAGATGCCGATATCCAGCAGCGCACCGCCGCCCAGACCGGAATCAAACTTGCGGTCCTTCCGGGCACCGGAGGCCACAAAGCCGTACTGACAGGTGATCTGCTTCAGCTCCCCGATGGTGCCCGCCGCAAGGATCTCGCGCAGGCGGTCGTACAGCGGCAGCAGCCAGATCCAGAACGCCTCCATGAGAAAGAGGTGCTTTTCCTCTGCCAGACGGTACAGCTGCTGCGCCTGCTCCGGGCTGATGGTAAAGGGCTTTTCGCACAAAACGTGCTTGCCCTGCTCCAAGCAGAGCTTGCAGTTTTCGTAGTGCAGGGTGTTGGGGGTGGCAACGTAGATAGCCTCCATCTCCGGGTCGGCGGCAAGGGCTTCGTAGGAGTCATAGCAGCGGGGGATGCCGTACTGCTGTGCAAACGCCTTTGCGCTTTCCAGATGCCGTGAGCCCACGGCAACAAGCTGTTCCCCCTCTGCGCCCATCTGTTCCACCGTAGATGCAAACTTTTTGGCAATGGTGCCAGTCGCTAAAATTCCCCACTTCATAACGGTACCTCCAGATTTATCACTTTGAACTCAGTATACCATGGTTTTCCCCTGCGGAAAAGATAGTGAAAAACAAAAATGCCCCCGGAGGGCTTGTTCCAACTCTCCGGGGACAGATTCTATGCACCGGTATCTTTCATCTTGTTCCAAACATTCTCATCCATTATAATAGAGATAGAAAGAAGGTGCCAACATGAAACATCGCATTGTGACGGCTGCGCAGATGAAGGAAATTGAACGAGCCGGGGATGCCCACGGTCTGCCTTACCTGCAAATGATGGAAAACGCCGGCATGGCGGCTTACGCTGAACTGCAAAAGCAGTTTTCGCATCCCGGCAGGCTGCTGGTGGTCTGCGGAAAGGGCAACAACGGCGGCGATGGGTTCGTGATCGCCCGTGCCGCCGCAAAAGACGGTTGGAGCGTGACCGTTCTTCTGGCCGAGGGCGAGCCGAAAACCGCTGACGCCATCCGCAATTTTGAGCGTCTGCACTCCCTGCCGGTGCACATCTGCGCCGACGGTTCTGTACTGGAAACCCAGAGCTTTGCTGCCGTTGTGGATGCCCTCTACGGCACCGGGTTCCATGGTGAATTGCGTCCTTCCGGTCTTGCTGCCTGCGGACTGATACGCCGTCTGCACAAGAGCGGTGCCTTTGTGCTTGCCGTGGACCTGCCCAGCGGCATCAACACGGATACCGGCGAGGTTGCCGAGGGTGCTGCCCATGCAGATTTAACCGTAACCTTCGACAGCCATAAGCCTTTGCATATCGCAAAAACCTCTGCGCCGCTGTGCGGAAAGATCGTCTGTGCCGACATTGGCATCCGGGATGAATGGCACCCGGAGTTTTGACGAGTGCTTTCCGCTGCGGAAAAGCACCTGCGCACAAAAGAGCCGCCGCACAAATCACTGTGCGGCGGCTCTCTAACTCTCAGCGCCGGCGGTGTCACATCCTGCGCTCAAGGTTCTGCCGGAACAGCTCATACGCTGCCCACAGATCCTCCGGCAGACGCTTCCGGGTCTCTGCACGCAATTCCTGCGGCATCCCGTAAAAGGCTTCGGCAATGCCGCCGGTGATGCAGGCAAGGGTGTCGCTGTCGCCGCCGAGGGAAACTGCATTGCGCAGGGCATCCTCAAAGCCGGTGCTTTCCAAAAAGGCAATGATGGCCTCCGGCACGGTCTTCTGACAGGTCTCCACATGGCGATAGCTAGGGCGAATTTCATCGCAGGTGCGGCTTAAATCGTAGCCGAAAGTCTGCTCAACATAGTTCCTCCCTTACACGGTTTTCTTCATCCTATCACATCCGGCGGGGCGGTGCAAGGGCTGCGCTTATTTTGCTACCCATACAACCATTATAACGGTTCATGCTTCCTTCCCATAGAAAAGCGTCTGCACGCAAAAAACAGGCTCCTGCAAGCGTTTAACCACTGGCAGGAGCCCGTTTATTTCTTAAAGTTTCGTCATCCACAGACCATGCAGGTTGCAGTAAGCGTAGACCGCCACCGGCTTTTCGCTGCCCAGCTCAAACACCGCCTTGGGTGCCTGCCCGGGGGTAAGATAGCGGAGCTGTCCGCCGTTTTCGGTCTCCACAAAGAGCCACTGGATGTGGTGCACATCCACCATGGGGTGCTCCACCGCACCCACCGTAACCGTGAGGGTGCTGCCGGAAAGCTCTGCCACCGGCAGATGCTTTTCGCCGCTGGCTTCCACCGTGTTGGGGAGCAGTTCCTTCATTTTTTCGCCGCAGCAGACCAGCGGAACGCCTGCGTTGTGGATGGTGGTGATCAGGTTGCCACAGTGCTCACAGATATAAAACTTTGCCTTCATATTAAAATCCTCCATCGGAATGTTGTTGGTGTTTCCTGTGACTATATGATAACATTTCCTAGTTAGATTTTCTGTGACCGGGTCACGTAAGACAGTTTTTCACTTAGCGGCAATAAATTTCAATGGAAGATGCCCTCAGCTTCCCATGCCGAGGAGCACCAGCACGACCACCACCGCAATGGCGATGAGGCAGCCGCAGCCGCTGTCGTCTCCACCACCGCCGCCATTGTTGTGGTTCCCACCGCCGCCGCCGGACGAGCCGCCAAAGTTGCGGTTGAAAGCCGTCATGTACTGGGCATAGCCCGTGTCCCCTTTGCCGAAATAGCCGTAATCACCGTTTGCCATTGTATTTTCCTCCGTCTGAAGCGTGTTTTGCTTCTTCTGAGGTCATTTTATCGAAAGAACTGTCCCATAAACATCTCTTTCAGCATTTCTCGTTATCTCATTCTTCCCGGATGCCCAGATATGCATCAATGTCCATGATGCCTTCCCCGCTGACCTCCACCAGATCCTCAAAGGGCACCACAGTGTCGCCCACCTGCAGGGTGCGGAACACCGGGTCGATGCGGTCCGCTTTTCCAGTCAGGGTGATGTAGTTGCCCACCGCCGGAATCTCCGGGTGGGTAGTGTCCTCCTTGAAGTAGCGCACCGTGATGGTCATGCCCTTGGTGACCTGCATCAGCTTATCAGAGAGAGCCGACATTTCTTCTTCGGTCAGAATGCGCTTGGTCACACGCTCGGTGCGCTGCTTTTCTGCGGCAAGCTGCTCGTCGTAGCCTCGCAGCGGAGAGAAGGGCGAGAAGATTTTGGCACGGTTCTGAAGGGTCATGCGGGGGTGCTTACGGAGAGATTCTTCGGTCTGGGGGCGTTCCATCTCTAGGATGTCCCCGTACTTTTGGGCGGTCTCCAGCCCGATTTTGCTATTTTTGTAGTTTTCCATCCGAACCTCCTGCGCTGTGACCGCCGATTTGTGCATTGCGCTGGCGCATGGTGGCACCTTCCTCGTAGCTGCTGGCCTTCAGCACGGCATTTTTGCCGTACTTGTTCTTGATGCCCAGCATGGCTTGCTGGAGCTTTTTCTCCTTTTCCAGCTTCTTGGTGTCGGTGAAAAAGTCCACCTGATAGATGCCCTCGTCCGGCGTAACCTTGTTGGCATTGATGGTAATGCGCCGCACCGTCAGCGCCGGGTCGGTGATGCGCTCAAACAGCTTTGCGCTTTCGTTGATGAGGGTGCTGCCCAGATTGGTAGGAGCATCAAACCGGACGGTGCCGTGCGCCGCTTTGGGGATGATTCTGCCGTAGCGGTCGGTCTGGGTCAGACCACGGTAGCCGCCCTTGTCCACGTTCTCCCGGTCGTAGCCCACCTCCAAGGTGATGGATTCCGTCACCAGCTTCTTTTCGGTGAGCCGGAACATCAAGATTTCCGCCATCTCCCGGACGATGAGCTTTGCCTTATCGTTGGGGTAAGGGCAGGTCAGCACCTGCCCCTCGCTGATGCTGTTTGTGCTGGGCTTGTAGCTTTTGATCTCAGCCATACCGCAGGGTTCATAGCCCCATGCGTGGTCGATGAGGATTTCTGCATCCACGCCGAAAATCTCATACAGACGATCTTCTCCGTGGATGGAAAACCGTGCCAAGTCCCCCATCGTATAAATGCCGTGAGCTTCCAGCCGCTTGACGGTTCCGGGACCGGTCATCCAGAAATCCGTCAGCGGGCGATGGTTCCACAGCAGATACCGATAGGACTGCTCGTCCAGCTCTGCAATGCGGACACCATCTTTGTCTGCCGGGATGTGCTTTGCCACAATGTCCATGGCCAGCTTTGCAAGGTAGAGGTTGGTGCCGATGCCTGCCGTTGCGGTGATGCCGGTGTTGTACAGCACCTCCCGCACCATGGTCATGGCAAGCTCATGGGCACTCATGTGGTAATAGGGCAGATAGCCCGTCACATCAATAAAAACCTCGTCGATGGAGTAGGGGTAAATATCCGCCGGGGACACATATTTGAGGTAGGTCTTGTAGATCTGAGTGGACACGTCCAGATACCGCTGCATCCGGGGCGGCGCAACGATGTAACTCAGCCCCAGCGTCGGGTCTGCGTTCAGGGCGTTGGCATCGAAAGAGGTGCTGGCAAAGTGATATTTGCCGTCCTCTCCCCGGACTGCCTTTTTCTGCCGGATGGCAGTCTGCAGCCGCTGAGCGTTGACCTCTTTCACCCGCTGAACGGCTTCAAACAGCCGTGCTCTGCCGGGTATCTTGTAGGCTTTCAGGGAGGGCGATACCGCAAGGCAGATGGTTTTCTCGGTGCGGGAGGCGTCTGCCACCACCAGATTGGTGGTCAGGGGGTCCAGATGACGGTCTACGCACTCCACCGAGGCATAGAAACTTTTCAGGTCGATTGCCAGATAGGTGCGTTTCTTTCCGTCCATTGCCCCCCTCCCCCCCCCCTATTGTTTTGGTTCGTTTTACGCAATTTTTGCCCGTGTTTAACAACTTTTTATTTTATTATAGCAGTTCCGCCGGTTGTTTTCAAGTGTATTCTAATTATCCTATCTTGTTTTCAGACAACATTGCCCGTATAATAGAAAGCAATCCCTGCAAAATCGCTTACGCCGCTTTACACAAGGAGTTTTTCATGGATCCACGAAAATATCTGGTCATGATAAAAGGGACAGATCAGACAAGTTCTGTTGCCAATTTCCAGCTTCATGATAGAACCTGTGAAATTTCTTACCTCAGTGCGCCTCATAAGATTTATCGCTTTCAGAGCAGCAATGTAGAAGTTTTTTCTTTGCAAAAGCAGCTAGATCCGGCACGGTTTATCGTCACCGTAAACGGCCAGTCGATTTACGGCATCGATGAGCTTCTGGATTTTGGTGCGTATTATCGCATTCTCCGCAAAGGTGCAAAAGATCAGTTGCTCCGCAGCAGCGAAGTCCAGCTCCAGCAGAATTGCCTTTCCGACAGCAAAAATGAAGAAATCTTCCAGTACTTCAAAGAAACTGCCACGGCAATCAGTCTTGTGGCGGAAAACAGTGTCAACATTCTGAGTGCGCAATACAACAAAATTCAGAAGGTCAGCAAGGATACCGTGCTGGCGAGCTACCTTGATCCTCAAACGGAGGTAGAAGCGCCCCAGATACCGGATTCGATCATTTATCCGTTTGGCCTGAACCAAAGTCAGAAACTGGCGGTTGAACGTGCGCTTTCTTCCAAAATCAGCATCATCCAAGGCCCTCCGGGCACCGGAAAAACGCAGACCATCCTGAACATCATTGCCAACGTTATCCGAAGCGGACAGACCGTCGCGGTCGTTTCCAACAACAACTCCGCCACACATAATGTTGCAGAAAAACTGGAAAGGAAAAATGCTGCATTTTTGACCGCATTTCTTGGCAGCATGGCCAATAAGCAGAAATTTCTGAAAGATCAGACCGACACTTACCCGGACATGAAAGACTGGGAAATCACCGAGGAAGAACGCGCTCAACTCTGTCAGCAGACCACTGCTCTTTCTGCCGAACTGAATGAAATGCTCAACGCCAAGAATCGCATCGCAGCCATTGAGCAGGAACTTTTGCAGCTGAATCCGGAGCAGCACTATTTTGAGGAGTACTATGCAACATACCACGATCTTCCAACTGAGAATCTAAACAGCCTGTCTTCCCAGAAGATCCTTGCCCTTTGGACAGAATTTGAACAGCACGCAGAACGTCACAATCGCCTTGGGCTTCTGCAAAAGCTTTCCATCCTGTTCCGGTTCAACCGCAATGCACTCAGGCTGTTTCTTCGCTCTCCGGAGCTGGTCATCCCGTATCTGCAGCACCAGTTCTATTCCGCAAAAAAGCGGGAGCTTGAAAATGAGAAGTCCGAATTGAATCGCAGGTTGGAGCATTACTCTTTCGACGCAAAAATGGACGAACTTGCCCAGAAGTCTCTGCAGCTGTTCCGTGCAGAACTGGCGGCTCGTTATCCATGGAAAAGCAGCCGGAAACGTTTTGACATGGCTGATTTTCGCGGGGACTCCGCAGCATTCACACGGGAATATCCCGTGGTGCTCAGCACGACCTATTCCATCAAAGGAACTCTGAGCACCGACCACATCTACGATTATCTGATCGTAGACGAAGCATCTCAGGTCGATCTTGCTACCGGCGTTCTTGCATTCTCCTGTGCGCGGAATATCGTGATCGTCGGCGACCTGAAACAGCTGCCAAATGTACTGACAGAACATGACATCCGCACCAGCGATGCCATCTGGCAAACGTATTCTCTTGAGGAACGGTATCACTTTTCCACCCACAACCTGCTCTCCTCCGCGCTGGAAACATGGCAGACCGCGCCTGTCACGCTGCTGCGAGAACAC
Source organism: uncultured Faecalibacterium sp. (assembly GCA_934501115.1). Classification (GTDB taxonomy): domain Bacteria; phylum Bacillota; class Clostridia; order Oscillospirales; family Ruminococcaceae; genus Faecalibacterium. The sequence continues at coordinate 2,466 of CAKSTO010000053.1, read as the reverse complement.
TACCGCTGCCACCCGAAAATCATCAATTTCTGCAACCAGAAATTCTATCACGGTCAGTTGATCGTCATGACAAAAGATCATGATGAGCTGGATGTACTGGCCCTGTATCGGACCGTTGCGGGAAACCACGCGCGGGGACACATCAATCAACGTCAGATCGACGTCATCCGGCAGGAAGTTCTTCCGAGGCTGAACCAGCACAACCATCAGAGCATCGGCGTCATCACACCCTATCGGGATCAGGTAAATGCACTCCACCGCCAGCTGGGGGACGCCTGTGTTGTCGATACTGTCCACAAATTTCAGGGACGCGAGCAGGATGCCATTATCCTGACCTCCGTGGACAACGTGATCACCGATTTTGTAGACGATCCGCATATGCTGAATGTCGCCGTTTCCCGCGCAGTTCATTCGCTGACGGTCATTACATCGCAAGACCCGTGCAATGACCGGACAAACTATGGTGATCTGGCGCGCTACATCGAATACAACAATTTTGAAGTCATCCAAAGTCAGGTCTACTCCGTGTTCGACATGCTGTATCAGGGATATGCCGAGCAGCGCAAAACATATCTGCAAAAGCACAAACGGATTTCAGAATATGACTCTGAGAATCTGATGTATGCCGTTATTCAGGAGGTGCTCTCGGAGGAAGCGTTTTCCTCCATCGGCTGTACCATCCATGTTTCTCTTGCAACGCTGATCAAAAACTACGGGTCTTTGACGGAGGACGAGCGGAAATATGCCCGTAACCCGCTGACTCACATTGATTTTCTGTTATTCCGTCAGATGGACAAACAGCCTGTTCTGGCCATTGAAGTGGACGGAACCAGTTTCCACGAAGATGGAAGTAAACAGGCAGAACGGGATGAAAAGAAGAACCGTATCATGGACAAATGCGGCGTTTCTCTGCTGCGTCTCCGGACAGACGGAAGTGGAGAACGCGAAAAGATCCGGGCAGCATTGCAGGCGATCCTGCTAATTAGAGACCCTGTATGACAGCAAAACGACGGTGCAATCATCTTATGATTGCACCGTCGTTTTGCTTCTATCCAAGCCGGTACTGGCTTCACCCTTCCCGCTGTTCTACAATTTCCAGGCTGTCCTGTCCGATGCGGCATAGCAGAAACAACACGCGCACACCTGCTGCCCTTGCTTGTTCCAGAGCCGTCCCAAACTCCGGCTGTGTGCTGATGTTGGACCGCACTTCCGTAACGCCTTCCATTTGAATCACAAATGCCACCGCACACCGGTATCCTGCCTGCTGTGCCTGCGCTAACTCATGCAAGTGCTTCACGCCCCGTTCGGTGGGCGCATCCGGGAAATAACCGATACCGCCCACTTCCAGTGTGCAGCCTTTGACTTCCAGCAGGTATTTCTGTTCGCCCTTTTCCATGTAGAAGTCGATGCGGGATTTTCCGTAGGTAAACTCCGGCCTGACAAGGTCAAACTCTTGCTTTGAGAGCCATTCTCCTACCACCTTGTTGGGTGCCTGACTGTCCATATTGACCCAGCCAAGTTCCTGCTTGCGTACCGCCACAAGGTCGTATTTTGTCTTGCGTTTCGGGTTGTCCGACACTTCCAGACGCACTGCTGCACCAGGCAGCAGCAGTTCCTTGCACCGCCCGGTGTTTTTGACATGGACGGTTTCCACCGCACCGTTCACATCCACATGGGCAATAAAACGGTTGGGACGGTCAAGAAAGATGCCGTCCACGATCTCTCTGTATTTCAATGCTTACTCCGTTTTCATTTTTGTCTGATACACCTGCGCCGTCCGGGCATCAAAGCAGCAGAAGATGACCTTCATATCGCAGTCGGCGTGGCGTTGCAGCCAATCCGCCACTGTATCCACCGCAATTTGGGTGGCGGCATCCAGCGGATAGCCATACACGCCCGTAGAAATTGCCAGATAGGTGCGCTGCGCTGCCATGATTCACCTCTCCTTTGTGTTATTTGGTTTCCACCTCCACGAACCATCTGCCGAACCGGGAGGGAAACCGTGGGTCGGAACGCTCGAAAAACAGGTGCCGCTCCTGTCCCTTTACCATTACAGTATAACAGTCGCCGGGCATATCGGCAATGGTATTTGCAGGGCGAAAGTCCCGCACCTGCTCGATGGGATACGTCCGGCCATCGCCCCATGTGATCTGCCGGGGCTGCATATAGCCGGTTGCGTCAAAATCAGAGTTCACCTTCACATAGACCTTTTCTGTTTTATGGCGGCAGTTCCGATTCATTCCTCACAGCTCCCTTGCGAAAGATACAACCATTTATTTTATTATAATAAATCTTTACGCTGTTTTCAAGATGGAACGGCTATTTTATCTGTGATATAGACAGCAAAAAAGAGTGGCAGCATTTCAAGCTGAAACGCTGTCACTCTGTCGGAACTGCGTAATGACTGACGATTATCCTTCTACTTTGACCGTAGCACGATCGCTCTTTGCGTTTCCATCCGCATCC
>CAKSTO010000052.1 GCA_934501115.1 uncultured Faecalibacterium sp. | reverse complement strand
CTTTTGCCTCAGCGCTTGGCGCTCAAGTATAATACCACACCCCGCTGCCCTTGTCAACACTTTTTGACAAGTTTTTTTCTTTTTTTTGCAAGTTCAGAATTTCACCCGCTTTTGCAGCGGTTCATTCATTTATTCTGATGCCCTGTTCCTGTTCTTTTATAATGTATTTATAGGTTTCCTCGTATAGATATTTTTCGATATTACATATCGGAAACGCAATCCGATTGTCAAGTAGTCTGTCTCGAAATTTTGTCCCGAAAAAAATCCTGCAATTTTGGCTAAAATTCCAAAACACAAAATGTAGTGGTTTTATTCTTGACTTATCACTAAATAGTGATAAGATAGAAGCACATTCCGTTTAATGGATATTGTGCGCGCGGACGGGTATCTCTTATCGTAAGAGGTACCCGCTCATACCGTGCTTTGTTTTAAGGAGGAGAACCGATGAAGATCATTAAGCGCAACGGTGCAGAAGTTCCCTTTGATATTTCCAAGATCATCACCGCCGTTACCAAAGCCAGTGACTCTGTAGACAGCCAGAGCCGGCTGAAGCAGGAGCAGATCATTCAGATCGCATCCGCTGTTACCGACCAGTGTCAGGCACTGAACCGTGCCGTCAGCGTGGAAGAGGTGCAGGATATGGTGGAAAACCAGCTCATGGACATCCACGCCCATGACATTGCGCGCCATTATATCACCTACCGCTATATCCAGAGTCTGAAGCGTCAGACCAACACCACCGACGAACGCATCCTGAGCCTGATTGAGTGTCAGAACGAGGAAGTCAAGCAGGAAAACGCCAATAAAAACCCCACTGTCAACAGCGTGCAGCGTGACTATATGGCCGGTGAGATCTCCAAGGATCTGACCGCCCGTCTGCTGCTGGATCCGGAGATCGTCAAGGCACATCAGGAGGGTCTGATCCACTTCCACGACTCCGATTATTTTGCTCAGCACATGCACAACTGTGATCTGGTCAATCTGGAGGACATGCTGCAGAACGGTACCGTGATCTCCGGCACCTATATTGAAAAGCCGCACAGCTTTTCCACCGCCTGCAACATCGCCACCCAGATCATTGCACAGGTGGCATCCAACCAGTACGGCGGCCAGAGCATCAGCCTGACCCATCTTGCCCCCTTCGTGGATGTATCCCGCAAGAAGATCGCCGCTGAGGTAGAAGTGGAAATGGCCGGTCTGGACGTTTCTGCCGAGCGCAAGAAGGAGATCGTGGAGCGCCGCCTGCGCAGCGAGATCAACCGCGGTGTGCAGACCATCCAGTATCAGGTGGTCACGCTGATGACCACCAATGGTCAGGCCCCCTTTATCACCGTGTTCATGTATCTGGGTGAGGCGCGCAATCCGCAGGAGAAGGCAGACCTTGCCATCATCATCGAGGAGACCATCCGCCAGCGCTATCAGGGTGTGAAGAACGAGGCCGGTGTGTGGATCACCCCCGCCTTCCCTAAGCTGATCTATGTGCTGGAAGAAGACAACATCCGTCCCGGCACGCCGTATTATTATCTGACGGAGCTGGCGGCCAAGTGCACTGCAAAGCGCATGGTGCCTGACTATATCTCCGAGAAGAAGATGCTGGAGCTCAAGGTGGACAAAAACGGCGAAGGACACTGCTACACCTGCATGGGCTGCCGCAGTTTCCTGACCCCCTATGTGGACCCCGAGACCGGCAAGCCCAAATACTACGGGCGCTTCAATCAGGGCGTGGTCACCATCAATCTGGTGGATGTGGCGCTCTCCTCCAAGGGCAACTTTGAAAAGTTCTGGAAGATCTTTGACGAGCGTCTGGCTCTGTGCCACCGTGCACTGCAGGCACGCCATAAGCGGCTGCTGGGCACCCCCAGCGACGCCGCACCCATCCTGTGGCAGTACGGCGCACTGGCTCGTTTGAAGAAGGGCGAAAAGATCGACAAGCTGCTGTTCGGCGGCTACTCCACCATCAGTCTGGGCTATGCAGGTTTGTACGAGTGCGTGAAGTATATGACCGGCAAGAGCCACACCGACGCCGGTGCAAAGCCCTTTGCCCTGAGTGTGATGCAGCACATGAACGACAAGTGCAACGAGTGGAAAAAAGCCGAGAACATGGACTACTCCCTCTACGGCACCCCGCTGGAATCCACCACCTACAAGTTCGCCAAGTGCCTGCAGAAGCGGTTTGGCATCGTGCCCGGCATTACGGATAAGAACTATATCACCAACAGCTACCATGTGCATGTGTCGGAGCAGATCGACGCCTTCACCAAGCTGAAGTTCGAGAGCGACTTCCAGCGCCTGTCTCCGGGCGGTGCCATCAGCTATGTGGAAGTGCCCAACATGCAGGACAATCTGGAAGCCGTCATGAGCGTGCTGCAGTTCATCTACGACAACATCATGTATGCGGAGCTGAATACCAAGTCGGATTACTGTCAGGTCTGCGGCTACGACGGTGAGATCAAGATCGTGGAGGATGACGGCAAGCTGGTGTGGGAGTGCCCCAAGTGCGGCAACCGCGACCAGAACAAGCTGAACGTTGCCCGCCGCACCTGCGGCTATATCGGCACCCAGTTCTGGAATCAGGGCCGCACGCAGGAGATCAAGGACCGCGTGCTGCATCTGTAATTACGATTCAAATGCCCTCCACTTCGTTCTGGGCATAACAGCGGAAAATTTTTCTATTTCACGTTTGGAGCGGCCTGCGGGCCGCTCCAAACGTATTTTCACCGGAAGGGCCGCAACGGCAGGCTTCCATTTCTTTGTAAAGTACAGGAATCATATTATGAACTACGCAACCATCAAATACTATGACATCGCCAACGGCCCGGGGGTGCGCACCAGCGTATTCGTGTCCGGCTGCCGCCACCACTGCCCTGGCTGCTTCAATGCCGTGGCGTGGGATTTCCATTACGGCCAGCCCTTCGACAAACCCACCCGCAACGAGGTGTTTGCATCCTGCCAGCCGGACTATATCGCAGGCCTTTCCCTGCTGGGCGGCGAACCCATGGAGCCGGAAAATCAGCGGGAGCTGCTGCCCTTTGTGCGCAACTTCAAGGCCTTGTACCCCAGCAAAACGGTGTGGTGCTATTCCGGCTACACCTGGGAGCAGCTGACCGGCAAAGAGCCGAGCCTTGCCCGGTGCGAAGCCACCGACGAGCTGTTGAGCCTGCTGGATGTGCTGGTGGACGGCGAATTTGTTGAAGCCAAGCACGATATCTCCCTGCGGTTCCGGGGCAGCAGCAACCAGCGCCTGCTGGATGTCAAAAAGACCCTTGCCGCCGGGGAGCCCGTGTGGTGGGAGGACGAAAAGGTATTCGCCACCCATACTATGGAACGGTAAACAGTTTGACCCTCTCAGTCATCGCTGCGCGATGCCAGCTCCCCCGAAAGGGGGAGCTTTTTTTTGCATCTTCCGGCCAGCACGAATAAAGCTCCCCCTTCGGGGGAGCTGGCTGCGAACATCGTGAGCAGACTGAGAGGGTTCAGCCCACAAAAAACAACAGCATCTGCAAAGTTCGCCTCTGAATTTCAGAAAACTTGCGAACCTTGCAGATGCTCTTTCTTTTCTCACTCCCGGCTGCCCACGGCATCCTCGATGATGCGCAGGAAGGCATTGCCGTAGCGGCCAGCCTTCTTTTCGCCAATGCCGCTGATATTCAGCAGTTCGTCGATGCTCAAAGGTTTTTTCTCTGCCATCTCCCGCAGTGTGGCATCGCTGAACACCATAAAGGCCGGGATGTTCTGCTTTCCGGCCAGCCGCTTGCGCTGGGCATACAGTGCGTTCAGCAACTTCTGGTCGAACTCGCTCAGTTCTCCGGCGGTCGTTCTGACACGACGCGGCTTCTCGCTCAGCCGTCTTGCATTGTCTGCCGCACGGCGGCGGGAGTATTCCATCCGCTGCTGCGTTTCCTGCTCTGCCGCCAGACAACAGGAGCAGCTGCCGCATTTTTTGGGTGCCGCTTCGCCGAAATAGTGCAGCAGAAAGCCGCGCAGGCAGTCCTGCGTGGTGGAATAGAAGGTCATATACTTGAGCCGCTCTTCCGCCTTGCGGGCAGCTTCGGCCTTTACATCGGCAGGCAGGCCGTTGTCCGCCTCCATTTCCTTCTCGATGAAAAACCGGATGGTGCGTACATCGGTGCCGGAATAGAGCAGCGTGCACCGGGCGGGCTGACCGTCACGGCCGGCGCGGCCGGCTTCCTGATAGTAGCTTTCCAGATCTTTTGGCATGTTGTAGTGGATGACAAACCGCACATTGGGCTTATCGATGCCCATGCCGAAGGCGTTTGTGGCCACCATGACCTGCACCCGGTCGTAGAGGAAATCGTCCTGATTCTTCCGCCGGGTATCCGCGTCCAGCTTGGCGTGATAGGCCGCTGCCCGGATGCTGCGGCTTTGCAGCAGACGCACCGTCTCATCCACCTGCTTGGTGGTGCTGCAATAAACGATGCCCGCGTTGCTGCCCTCTTTCAGCACAAGATCCAGCAGCTCCTTCGGTTTCTGACTGGGCAAAGCCCGCCGGGTCTCAAAATAGAGGTTCGGACGGTCAAAGCTGGTGGTCACCTCATAGGGGTTCTGTAAAGCCAGATGCTCCCGGATGTCGTCCCGCACATGGGCGGTAGCCGTGGCCGTGAACGCGCCCACCACCGGGCGGCGGGGCAGGCTGTCCACAAAATCCCGGATGCGCAGGTAACTGGGGCGGAAGTCCTGCCCCCACTGGCTGATGCAGTGTGCCTCATCCACCGTCACCATACTGATCTCCCGTTCCTGCACGAGTCGCTGGAAGCCCGGCATTTCCAGCCGCTCCGGTGCCACATAGATGATCTTATACCAGCCCTCCCGGGCGCGGTGCAGCATCAGAGCCTTCTGGTTATCGGTCAGGCTGTTGTTGAGGAACGCCGCCGCCACGCCCGCCTGCACCAGTGCCCCCACCTGATCCTTCATCAGGCTGACCAGCGGCGACACCACGATGGTGATGCCCGGCAAAAGCAGCGCCGGCACCTGATAGCAGATGGATTTGCCCGCACCGGTGGGCATCACCGCCAGCACATCCTGCCCGGCAAGCAGGCGGCTGACGATCTCCTCCTGCCCGGGGCGGAAGCTGTCGTAGCCAAAAACTTTTTTCAGGATGCTGTGCGGGTTTTCCATGGTTGCCTCCGTTGTATCAGATGCGCATTTTTCTGCGCCGTGCTTTTCAAAACTCTATCAGTATACCATAAAAGCCGGGGTTTTGCGCAGGCGCAGAGCCTGTTTTTCGGCAAAAAGCACGAAATGTCAAAAGGATTTTTTTGCAAACGATAGCTTTTCAGGCGCGAAAATGCTATAATAGGGCTACATATCTCCATGCCGGCAGCCACAGCCGCCGGACTCAGACAAAAAGGAGCATTACTTTTATGCAGCAAAAACTGATCACCTTCGCCGTTCCGTGCTACAACTCGGCGGCATATATGCGCCATTGCATCGAGACCCTGCTTTCTGCCGGAGAGCAGGCCGAGATCATCCTTGTGGACGACGGTTCCGTGAAGGACGATACCCCCGCCATCTGCGACGAGTACGCCGCCAAATATCCCACCATCGTCAAGGCCATCCATCAGGAGAACGGCGGCCACGGTGAGGGCGTCAATCAGGGCATTCGCAATGCCACCGGCCTGTACTATAAGGTCGTGGACAGTGATGACTGGCTGGACACCGATGCCCTGAAAAAGGTGCTGGAACGCCTGACTTCTCTGGTGGCCCGCGGCACCGCACCGGACATGATGATCTGCAACTATGTGTACGAGCATGTGGAGGACAATTCCTCCCTGACCGTGCGCTACACCAATGTTTTCCCGGAAAATCGTCTGTTCAACTGGACTCATGTACGCCGCTTCCGTCCGGATCAGAACATCCTGATGCACTCGGTCATGTACCGCACCGAAGTGCTGCGCAAGTGCGGCATGGTGCTGCCCAAGCACACCTTCTATGTGGACAACATTTTTGTCTACCAGCCCCTGCCCTACGTCAAGAGCATGTACTACATGGATCTCGACCTTTACCGCTACTTCATCGGCCGTGCCGATCAGAGCGTCAACGAGAGCGTCATGGTCAAGCGCGTGGATCAGCAGCTGCGAGTCACCCGGCACATGATCGACTGTCAGGATCTGGACGCCCTGAAAGACCGGAAGCGTCTGCGCAGCTATATGGTGCACTACCTGTCCGTGATGATGGCTGTGAGCGACATCTTCCTGCTGCTGGACGGCAGCAGTGAGGCAAAGGTCAAGCGCACCGAGCTGTGGCAGTACCTCAAGGCCAACACCAGTGCCGACACCTACCGTGCCGTGCGCTACAATCTGGGCGGCCTGACCGATATGCACTTCCCCGGCAGCGACAAGCTCACGCTGGGCGTCTACCGCCAGCTGCGCAAGATCTTCAAATTCAACTGATTCTTTGAAATTTACTCCTTCAGTCACGGCTTACGCCGTGCCAGCTCCCTCAAAGAGGGAGCCTTTGGCAGAATGGAACCCTTCTCCTTCTCGCCAGAGCCTCCCTCCGTGAGGGAGGTGGCATCGCGCAGCGATGACGGAAGGAGTTTCTTTTGTCTGCCCGACCGGATCTCTTTGCCGGGTCTCCATATTCCGGTTGCTTTTTGCACGGTCAGATAGTATACTTGGGGGGTATGCGTTTTTTCGTCTGGCCGCGCTGTGTTCCCCTCTCGACTTTCCCTTTCACACGCGGCTTCGGTATTTTCTTGATAAGGAGGAATGGGAGCCGCCTGCAGATCACGGCCGGCTCCCGCACAACCGCACATGGAACAAATGTTGATCTGTCTGTCTCTTGCACTGATCGCCGGGCTGCTCATGTCCCGTCTGGCAAAGGCCGTCAATCTGCCGGCTGTCACGTCCTATCTGATCGCCGGGCTTCTGCTCGGGCCCTTCTTTCTGGGTCGGCTGGGTCTGAGCGGGCTGGGCTTCGGCTTTGGCAGCCTGGCTCAGGTGGAAAGCTACGGCATCCTCACACAGGTGGCGCTTGGCTTTATCGCCTTCGTCATTGGCAACGAATTTCGGCTCAGCGCCCTCAAGCACATGGGCCGGCAGGCCATTACCGTGGGCATCGTGCAGGCTGTGATCACCACGGCACTGGTGGATATTGCCCTGATCACCCTGCACCTTCTGCGCCCGGACATGATCTCCATGGCGTCCGCCATCACGCTGGGTGCCATTGCCGCTGCTACAGCTCCCGCCGCCACCCTGATGGTGGTCAAGCAATACAAGGCGTCCGGCCCCCTGACCCACCTGCTGCTGATGGTGGTCGCCATCGATGACGCTGTGGGTCTTGTGCTGTTCTCGGCCTCTTATGGCGTGGCAAACGCTCTGGAGCAGGGTCGCATCGACCCGGTCAGCGTCATTGTTGATCCGCTGCTGGAAATCGTGCTCTCTCTGCTGCTGGGCGCTGCCGCCGGCTATGTGCTGAACCTGCTGGAGGTCTACTTCCACTCCCGCTCCAAGCGAATGAGTCTTTCTGTTGCCTTTGTGCTGCTGACGGTCGGCCTGTCCATGACCGAGTTCGAGCTGGGCGGCACCCGCTGCGGCTTTTCGTTGCTGCTGGTCTGCATGATGACCGGCACTGTATTCTGCAACATCTGCCCCACCTCTGAAGAGCTGATGGATCGTCTGGATCGCTGGGTTTCTCCCATCAACATCCTGTTTTTTGTGCTGTCCGGCGCGGAGCTGGATCTGACCATTCTTGCCAACCCCTTTGTGCTGCTCATCGGCGTAGTGTACATCATCGCCCGGTCGGCCGGTAAGATCGGCGGTGCCTGCCTCAGCAGCCGCGCTGTCCGCTGCAGCAGTGACATCCAGAAATATCTCGGCATCACCCTGCTGCCGCAGGCCGGTGTCGCACTGGGCATGGCAGCCACAGCCTCTCAGCTGTCGGACGGCCACATGGTGCGCAATGTGGTGCTGTTCTCCGTGCTGGTGTATGAGCTGGTCGGCCCCACCCTGACCAAGATCTCGCTGACAGCTGCCGGTGAGATCTGTCCCGATGGACGCACCAGCGCCCGTGTGGAGAACAAACCGGAAGCATCGGCTGCCGCGGAGTAAAGGCTGCCTGCAGGCAGCCTCCGTTTCACTCCGGGCATCTTCAGCGGCAATTTTTCCAGATCGCGAGCCGGCCAGACCTGCAGGTCTGGCCGGCTCTTTTTATGAGGAAGACCGCAGCAGAAAACCGCCTCTCTGTTCTTCAACCGTCCTGCACAAATCGTTGTTTTTTGTCGAAATGCCCCGCAATCATTGACGAACTATGTTATTTTTTGTATACTGAGCATAGCGCCACTGGAACAATTTTCCTATTGTGTCACAGACTGGCTATCACAGGAAAAAGGAAAAGGATAAAGGAGAATGGTATACTATGAAAAGCACCGGTATTGTCCGCGGCATCGATGCGCTGGGTCGCATCGTTCTGCCCAAAGAACTGCGCACCAGTATGCATCTGGACACTGACACAAAACTGGAGATCTTTGTGGACGGCGACTCCATCGTGCTCAAGAAGCACCGTCCCGCCGGCAGCTGCGATTTCTGCGGCGAGATGGACGAGAACTCTGTGCAGTATCAGGGCTACTGCATCTGCCCCGCCTGCCGCCGCAAGATCGGCGCACTGTAAGAAAAAAGGAGTCTCCCCATGAGCCAGATGATCGATCTCACCGTTCCTTCCACCGTCCCGGGGCGGACGCTGCATGCGTTCCGCTGTGTGCCGGATGGCGATGTGCGCGCCATCCTGCAGCTTTCCCACGGCATGGTGGAATTTATCGACCGCTACAAGCCCCTGGCCGAATATCTTGCCGGCCGGGGCATTCTTGTCACCGGAAACGACCACCTCGGCCACGGCGGCTCCATCCGCACGAAAGCTGACTACGGCTATTTTGCTGAGCCGGACGGCAACCGCGCCGTTCTGGACGATCTCCACGCCATGACCGTCCGCACAAAGGCACTTTACCCCGGCGTGCCCTATTTCCTGCTGGGGCACAGCATGGGTTCCTTTTATGCACGGCAGTACCTGTGTGAGTACGGCAGTGAGCTGGACGGTGCCATCCTCATGGGCACCGGCTTCCAGCCCAAAGCGCTGGTGCAGTTTGCCAAGACCCTCTGCCGGGTGCTGGCCGCCTTTCATGGCTGGAAGTACCGCAGCCGCTTTGTGGCCAATCTGTCCTTTCTGGGCTACAACAAGGGGCTGGAGGGCCGCACCACCCACGACTGGCTCAACCGGGATCCGGCCGAGGTGGACAGGTATCTGGCCGACGAGCGCTGCACCTTTACCTTCACGCTGAATGCCTATTACAGTATGTTCAGCGGCATCCTGCGCCTGCACGACCCTGCTTTTCTGGCAGGAATGCCCAAAGACCTGCCCTTGCTGTTTCTTGCCGGAGATGCCGACCCCGTTGGTGAACGGGGCAAAGGTGTGCGCCGTGCGATCCAAAGCCTGCGGGACGCCGGTGTGCAGAACATCGAGAGCAAGTTCTACCCCGGTGCACGGCACGAGCTTCTGGTGGAGACCAACCGTCAGGAAGTATTTGAAGATATCGGAACCTGGCTGATGCGGCAGCTTTCCCGCTGAACCAAAAAAGCTCCCCGGCAGTGCTGCCGGGGAGCTTTTGGGTTCCATGCGGATATTTTAAGCCTTTTTCGGCGCAAGCCAGCCATCGATCACACGCACCAGCGCCTTGCCGCGATGTCCCAGCAGTCTGGGCAGCAGCACACGCGCCATCGCCCACACACCGCTAAAGTTATACAGGATGACGACGGCTGTGATGATCCCCGTCCACAGGCCGTAGAGCGGCGTTTCAGCCAGAAGCACAAAGGCTTCGGTCATCAGCACAAGGGCGTTGACCGCCACCCGCCCCGGGTGCACGTGCATCCCGAGCATCCGGTGAGCATCGACGGCGCGCAGAGTGAACACCAGCCCCAGCCCCAGAAAGGATGCATAGGTCGCGCCTACCGAGCCCCACCACTTGATGAAGAAGTAGTTCATGATGCAGTTGCTGACGGCACCTGCCATCATGGTCACCATGCTGCGGCTGGACTTTTTGTTCACAACGTACACGCTGTTCATGAACTGGTTGAAGCAGCTGCAGGTGGACGCCATTACGAGGAACGGGACGAAATGCCATGCATAGTAATAGTTGGACTTCATAATGTGCATGACCGGGCGGCACAGCCAGATGATGCCTGCCGCACAGCAGAACAGCACGCTGGAATAGGTGCGGAAGATCTGGGTAAAGAATTTTGCGCGCCCCTCCTCCTCGGTGACCGCAGAAAGCTGCCATGCATCGTAAAAGATCAGACCCAGCGTGGTCAGGATGGTAGGCAGGAAGTAGCCGGTGGACAGCAAGCCGCTCCACGCGTCGCCGCTGTGGCCGTCCAGACCATTGCACATTTCGCGCACAAAGAACAGGTCGGATGCGTTGATGATCCAGAAGCTGATCTGCGCCGGGATCATGGGCAGCGAGAAGCGCAGCATCTGCTTCCACAGACCCCTGTTGATGCCTTTGAGCTCAAAGTAATTCCACAGTTTTCCGGTAACTGTCAGGAACAGCACACTCACAAAGTCGCCGCTGATGATGGCCAGCAGGTAGCCGTTGGCACCCCACTTGAAGCCCACCAGATACAGCACGTAGAAGGCCATGGTAGCCACGGTGCACAACACGCCGTCCACAGCCACCAGCTTGTTCCACTGGCGGCTGCGCACGAACTGGGTGCACAGGGTACGCAGGCAGCTCATGAGCACATAGATGTAGATGAGCAGACCGTACTGCGCCATATCGGGCAAAAACTGCGCAATGGGCCAGCACAGCACCAGAATGCCAAAGCCGCCCAGAATGGTCAGCAGACCGTTGGTGAACACCTGCTTTTCGCTGTTGCCTTTATCCAGACCAAAGCGGATGATGGCGTTGGACATGCCCATGGACACGAACGGGATGAGCAGGTTCGCGTACTGGCTCAGGATCTTGGAAAGACCCAGATCCGAGATCTCCGCCATTGCGTAGGTCAAAAACGGCTGCACGATCAGGGTCAGCAGCTTTGAGGAGAAACTGGAAATCGCAAAGATCAATGTGTTGCCGGCCAGCTTTGAATATTTGTCGCCACCGGACTTTTTTTCATTTTCCAAGGGAGTTCCCTCCTGTTTTGAATACAGTTATTTTCTACTTTTTAGCAGCCTCGCCCTCTCAGTCTCGCAACTGCTCGACAGCTCTCCCAAAGGGAGAGCCTTTGGCATGGCGGAAAAGTTTCTGGTTTTGCCAAGGGCTCCCCCTTTGGGGGAGCTGGCACCGAAGGTGACTGAGAGGGCTAGCCCGTTTATCCGATTTATTACGTCTATTGTTTCAGCAGCTCCCGCCGGGCTTTCCAGTCCGGCAGGATCTTTTCCACCTCCGCCCAGAAAGCCGGGCTGTGGTTCGGCTGCAGAAAGTGGCAGTATTCGTGCACCACCACATAGATCTGTGCAGCCGGGGGCTTGTTGTACAGCTGCAGTGCAAAGGTGATCTGCCGCTTTTTCATGTGGCACACCCCCCAGCAGCTGGTCATGCTGCACACCCGGATCACCGGCTTCTGCCCGCCCAGCACCCGGGCAAAAGCCGGGTAGACCTTATCGCTCATCGCCGTAAAGCAGGCCAGCGCCGTCTCCCGATCCGGCAGGGCGCAGTTATCACGCGCCGCTTTCGCCATCAGCTTTGTGCGGGTGTTCCGGATCCAATCGGCCTGCCTGCTGACGAACTCGTCTGCCTGTTCTGGCGGCGTACGCAGCGGGATGCTCACCGCCACGGTGCCGTCGTCCCGCACCCGAAGGTTCAACCGCTTCACCCGCTTCCGGGTCAGCTCGTACTGGATGCCCCCCGCAGAGCGCAGCTGACTTTCCGGCTCCTTCTGTGCCATAGGCTCAAGAGGCCTTTTTGGCGCAGCGGAGCTGTTCCAGCGGCAGCTGCGCCAGCACCACAGCGGCAAAGATCAGTGCGCAGCCAAAGGCCTCCCGCGCAGAAAGGCTCTGGCTCAGCAGCAGCCAGCCGCCCAATGCGCTGAACACGCTCTCCAGACACATGATCAGGCTGGCGACGGCGGGGTTCAGGTCGCGCTGCCCCAGGATCTGCAGGGTGTAGGCCACGCCGCTGGACATCACGCCGCAGTAGAAGATCGGCAGCGCATTCTCCGCGAACTGCGCTGCGGAAGGTGCCTCGAACAGAAGAGCCGCAGCGGTGCTTTCCACCGACACCACCAGAAACTCGGCCAGACTCAGCCGCACACCGTCCACCTGCGGGGCAAAGTGATCCACCGCTATGATCTGAAAACTGAACAAAACCGCACAGCTCAGCAGGAGCCAGTCGCTGGACTCGATGCTGCCAAAGCCGTTTTTCATGCACAGCAGATACAGACCCAGCACGGCCACCACCATGCTCACCCACAGCTGCACACTGCCTCTGCGCCCCAGAAACAGGCCGAACACCGGCACCAGCACCACATACATGGCGGTCAAAAAGCCGGCCTTCGCCGTGGACGGGTTGATGGTGATACCGATCTGCTGCGCCGCCGAAGCTGCAAACAGAAGCGTGCCGCACACAAAGCCGGCCACCCGCAGCTTTTTCTTTTCAGCGGCGGTCTTTGGCTTTGCATCCGTACCGTTTTTGCGGCGGATGGCGTCAAACACCAGCACCGTGGGGATCAGCACCAGCACAGCCAGCCAGCTGCGCCCCGCCAGAAAGCTGTAGGCTCCCATGCCGGAGCCTGCGCTCTGCGCCACAAAAGCCGTGCCCCAGATAAAGGAGCACAGCAGCAGGAGCAGAGAGTTTTTAGTCTGTGTATTCATCAGGCGACCCCCTCCGCCTTCAACAGGCCGTATAGATAATACCGGCTGGAATCATAGGAGATGGTCACACGGTACTGCGCCGCCGGATCCAGCCCGGAAATGGTGCAGCGGTAGTCCGTGCCGTCGGTATTGATATAATAGGTGCTGTCCGGCACGTACTCCGCACCGCCGTCCACCTTTTTCCACAGAGCCACCTTGAACTTCTGTGTGCCCTCGGCAGTGCCGCAGCCCATGATGCTCAGGCTGCCGGACGGCACCGTAAAATAGCCCGTCTGACGGCTCCAGATGCCGTTGAACACAGCATACAGGCAGCCGTCTGCCGTGGCCGTGGCAAACTTGGCCGAGGGGTCAGCAATGCCCTGAACGATCAGCGGGTCACTGGTCTGCTCCGCCCAGCGGGTGGTATCTTGTTCCTGCACTTCATCGGTCGTACCGGTCACCTTGTGCACAATGCCCTTCAGGACGTCTTTGCAGCCGGTCAGCCCCACTGCCAGCAGAACCGCCAGCAGCAGCGCAATGATCCTTTTTTTCATCTTCATACAGTTCCTCGCGAAGCCATGTGCTTCTTTTTGCGTTTCATCCTTCCGCCCATTTTCGGGCAGATACAGCTATAGTATACCGCATTTCGCCGCACTGCACAAGACAGGCAGCTTTATTTTGTGCGGTTTGCCGCCTTATTTTATGGTTCCTCGCGGTTCGCTCTGCGCAGAGCCGTACACTCCGCCGCAGCCTGCGCCGGAGCCTCTGCTCCGAACAAGCTGCCGTACCGGTACAGTGCCCAGCCGCCCGCGTTCTGACTGCGCAGGTCTTCCACCTGCTTTGTCAGGGCTTCTCCGGTGCTCCAGCCGCTCACGCTGTCCGGGTTCGCTCCGCCGTCGCCCACGCCGATGCGGTAAGCTCCCAGCCCGAAATAGAGCGCCACGCCCTCTGCGCGCGGATATGCCAGCCACGCAGGCACGATGTTCTCAAAGGCAAAGCGGGTACTGCCGCTCTGCAGCGTGTAGCCATAGCCCCAGTAGACCTGCGGGCAGAGGTAGTCCACCACCTGCTCTTCGCCGCCTGCGGCCAGCCACGCGGTCACATCACTATACTGGCTGTTGAGATCGTTATCTGGATTCCCCTGCGGACTGATGCCAAACCGCAGCGTCGGGTCTGCAGCCTTAACCGTGTCATGCACCGCCTTTACCAGCGCGGTCACATTCTCCCGCCGCCATGCGGCAAGGTCTGCCGCTCCGGACGCTGCAAACTGCACCGCATCAATGCTTTCCCCGGCGGCGGGGTAAAAGTAATCGTCAAAATGGATGCCGTCCACCGCATAGTTCTGCAAAAGCTCTGCCACGCCCTGCACCACATAATCCGCAGCGGCAGGCTCTGCCGGGTTCAGGTAAAGGCCGTCTCCCACTGCACACACCCACTCCGGGTGCGTGTTGACGAGATTGTTTCCGGCCAGATTCGGCGGCATGGCGGCAGACGACCGCAGCCGATAGGGGTTGAGCCACGCTTCCACTGAGAGCCCCCGCCCGTGGGCTTCCTGCAGGAGGATGTCCAGCGGGTCGAAGCCGGGGTCCGCCCCCTGCGTACCGGTGCACAGATGGCTCCATGGAAACAGCGCACTTTTGTAAAGTGCGTCCCCGAAAGGCCGCACCTGCGCCAGCACCGTGTTCAAGCCAAGGCCTGCGCAGTTGTCCAGCATCTGCACACATCCGGCGCGGAAGGCCTCCGCTGAGGAAAAGTCCATCGCCGCCCATTCCAGATAGCTCACCCATACCGCGCGCCACTCGACCGCAGGCAGTGCCGGGTTCGGGGCTGCGGCCTGCGGCTCCGCGGGCGCTGCGGTCAGGCCGTCCCGATGCCGCCACAGTGCTGCCCCTGCGCAAACGGCACCTGCCCCCAGCAGAAATGCCCTGCGGCCAAACCCATGTACATCCTTTGCTTTTGACCGGTGCCGCCGGGTCAAAGGGTCTCCTCCTGCGTCTTATAAAGGGTCAAAGCCGCCCAGCCCCGGGCGCAGGCCAGCAGCACGAACAGGATGTTCGTCCAGAAGGCAAAGCCGCTCATGCCCGCATAGCGGGTCAGCAGCCAGAACAAAAGCCGCAGCGCCTCGGAGACGCACACCAGCTGCAGCGGGCGCTGGATGGGCTTTCCGTGGCTGTACTCGATGCCCAGCAGCGCAGGCCACACCAGCGCCGAGCACAGGTCGCCCGCCCAGCCGTCAGCCGCCAGCTTGCTGAGCATCAGCAGCACGAACACCAGCGTATAATTGCGCTTATCCTTGGCCGGTGCGCCCTTCTGTGCTGCAAGAAACAGCACTGCAATGCCGGTGATGCAGAACACGATGAGCTCCAGCCCCGAAAAATCCATGCCGCCCAGAACGGCAAAGCCGCCCAGCATGGATGCCGCCGCAGCAGCCAGCAGGAAAAAGTACCAGGTCTTTCGTGTGAATTTGAGCTTCATTGTGTTCCTCCCGCCCGCATCAGATGCAGGCTCCTGACAAAAGTTTCAAAGAATTAAAAATATTATAGCACAAAACTCCGCGCGTTGTGTTACAATAAGGAAAACTCTTCCCGGAGGTGCACTATGAACGCCGTTGTTTCCATCCTTTTTCTTGCCGCCGTTCTGGGCGTCATCGTCTTTCTGCTCTCCCGGCGGGATAATTCCCGCCGCAGCCAGTACGGGCCGTCCGGTCTGTCGGAATTCCGCACCGACCTGCCGCTGGACGAATGCTTCGACCGACTGGACGAGCACAGCAGCACCGATGAATTTGCTTACGAGTGCCGCCGGGAGAACGATGGCGGTTTTCTGCTCCACCTGACCCTGCATCAACCCACCCAGCAGCCTCTGGACACCCTGTACACCCTGCGGCTCGACCCCGGCCGTCAGACCGTGGTGACCCTCATTTTCATCCGTGAGGCGTTTGGCTACAAGGAGCCGCTCTTCCCGCAGGAAATGCTGGATACCTTCATGATGCAGAAGCTGGAAGCGCACCGCACAAAATAAACTTTTGCGGCAAAACGCTTTTCATTTTGCGCAGAATTTGTTATACTGGTAGTTGCCGCAGCGCATTTTATGCGGGCTAGTAGCTCAGTTGGTCAGAGCTGGCGGCTCATAACCGCCAGACCTTACCGTTTCCACCTTTTCCAAACA
>CAKSTO010000051.1 GCA_934501115.1 uncultured Faecalibacterium sp. | reverse complement strand
GACGAGAGCCTGCTGTCCGGCTATGTCCTGCAGGTGGGCGACCGCGTGTTCGATAACTCCGGCCGTCATCAGCTGGATAAGATGATGGAGGGCAAGCCCTCGCTGGCCACCCTCAAGACCCGCATTGAGGACTACAAGCCCGCCGAGACCTCTGCTGAGGGCGGCGTGGTCATCTCCTCTGCCGACGGCATCGTACACGTTGAAGGCATGAACCGCGCCGTATATGGCGAGATCGTTACCTTCGACAACGGTGCCAAGGGCATGGTGGAGAGCGTGGAGCCGGAACAGCTGGGCGTCATGCTGTTCGACGGAGCTGAGACCGTCGGCGTGGGCACCATGGTGACCCGCAGCGGCAAGCGCGCCGGTATCCCGGTGGGCGATGCCTTTCTGGGTCGTGTCATCAGCCCGCTGGGTGAGCCTATTGACGGCAAGGGTCCCATTGAAGCTGTGGGCTACAACCCCATTGAGAAGCAGGCCCCCGGCATTCTGGAGCGTCAGAGCGTGGATACCCCGCTCCACACCGGCATCCTCGCCATCGACTCCATGTTCCCCATCGGCCGCGGCCAGCGTGAGCTGATCATCGGCGACCGCCAGACCGGCAAGACCTCCATCGCCACGGACGCCATCCTGAACCAGAAAAACACCGGGGTGCTGTGCATTTATGTGGCCATCGGCCAGAAGGCTTCTTCCATTGCCCGCGTGGCAGGCGATCTGCAGAAGCACGGTGCCATGAGCTACACCACCATCGTAGCTGCTACTGCTTCGGATTCCGCTCCTCTGCAGTACATCGCACCCTATGCCGGTACCGCACTGGCCGAGTACTTCATGAGTCAGGGTAAGAGTGTGCTGATCGTTTACGACGATCTGTCCAAGCATGCGGTGGCCTACCGTGCCATCTCGCTGCTGCTGCGCCGCTCTCCGGGTCGTGAGGCTTACCCCGGCGATGTGTTCTATCTGCACTCCCGTCTGCTGGAGCGCTCCTGCCGGATGCGCGACGATCTGGGCGGCGGCTCCATCACCGCACTGCCCATCGTTGAGACGCAGGCAGGCGATGTTTCGGCCTACATCCCCACCAACGTCATTTCCATCACCGATGGTCAGATCTTCCTGGAGAGCGCCCTGTTCAATGCAGGCAACCGCCCGGCTGTCAATGTCGGTCTGTCGGTGTCCCGTGTGGGCGGCGCTGCCCAGACCAAGGCCATGAAGAAGGCCAACGCCAACCTGCGTATCGAGCTGGCACAGTACAAGGATATGGAGTCCTTTGCACAGTTCAGCTCGGATCTGGATGCGGAGACCCGCCGCCAGCTGGACCACGGCAAGGCTCTGATGGAAATGCTCAAGCAGCCGCTGTATCAGCCCAAGTCCGACGCCGAGCAGGTGGTCACGCTGGTGCTGGCTTCCCACGGTGTGCTGGACGAACTGCCCACTGCCGAGCTGCGCACCAAAACTTCCGCATTTGTGCGTCAGTTCCGCGCGGATGTGTCCGGTACGATGGATAAGATCACCGCCACCGGCAAGCTGGAACCTGATATGGTCGATGCCATCCTGAACGCCTGGAAAGCTTATGCGGGAGGCGACAGCCATGCCGTCCAGTAAGCTGCTGAAGGAGCGCATTGAGAGCATTCAGGACACTATGAAGATCACGAACGCCATGTATCTGATCTCCTCGTCCAAGCTGCGCAAGGCGCGCAAGAACTACCAGAACGTGTCGCCCTACTTCAATCGTATGCGCGACACCATCTCCCGCGTGGTGCCCCATCTGCCGGAGGAGCCGGTGCATCCGTTCTTCCACGAACGCAATACCGCAGCCCCCAAGCGCGCTTACGTCGTGCTGACGGCAGATAAGGGCATGGCAGGTGCCTATAACCAGAACATCATCAAGTTTCTGAAAGAACAGGCGTGCGGCGATGAGAATGCCCGGTTCTACGTGATCGGTCAGACCGGATACCGTGCGTTGTACCACAAGGATCCGCGTCTGGTGGAGGATTTTCACTACGCGGCAACAGCGCCCACGCTGCAGCGTGCCCGCGATATCACGGTAGATGCCATCGACGACTTCAAGTCCGGTGAGCTGGATGAGATCTATCTCATCTACACCCGAATCGAGAATGCGCTGACCAGCGAACCCACTATGGTGCGTCTGCTGCCGTTGGATCGTGACCATCTGCAGCCCGCGCCCAAGGGTCTGGGCGACCCGAAGGGGGAAGTGGAGCTGTTCCCGGATGCATGGACGGTGTTTGAGCAGACGGCTCCTATTTATATGCACGGCATGATCTTCGGTGCCATGACAGAGAGCTTCTGCGCAGAGCAGAGCGCCCGCATGACCGCTATGGATTCTGCCACCAAGAGCGCCAATGATATGATCCGCGGGCTGCAGCTGGAATACAACCGCACCCGTCAGGGCTCCATCACACAGGAGATCACCGAGATCATCGGCGGTGCGGCTGCCGTGCAGAACCGGGATTAACGAGCTCGCCCTCTCAGGCCGCTTCGCGTCCAGCTCTCCCAAAGGGAGAGCCCTTGGCAAAACCATGGACTTTGCGTGGACTGCCAAGGCCTCCCACTTTGGGGGAGGTGGCAGCGCGTCAGCGCTGACGGAGAGGGCGAGGATGCTAAAGTATTTGCAATATACACATTTTAAGAGGCAATCGTATGATACAGGGAACTATTATTCGCGTAGCCGGCCCTGTGGTGGACGTGCAGTTCACCGCAGGCAAGCTGCCTGCCCTGCAGGAAGCGCTGACCGTGACCGCTGAGGGCACCGAGCGCACGATGGAAGTGACGCAGCACGTCAATGAGACCACTGTGCGCTGCATCATGCTTTCCGCCAGCGAGGGTCTCGGCAAGGGCATGACCGTGCAGGCTACCGGCCACGGTCTGACTGCGCCGGTGGGCGAAGCTACACTGGGTCGCATGTTCGACCCGCTGGGCAGACCCATCGACGGCAAAGGCTCTGTGGATGATGTGCCGCACTGGCCCATCCACCGCAAGGCACCCAGCTTTGCGGAGCAGAAGCCCGCGACCGAGATTTTGGAGACCGGCATCAAGGTCATCGACCTGCTGGCTCCCTATGCAAAGGGCGGCAAGATCGGTCTGTTCGGCGGTGCAGGTGTCGGCAAGACCGTGCTGATCCAGGAGCTGATCCACAACGTGGCCACCGAGCACGGCGGCTACTCCATTTTCACAGGCGTCGGCGAGCGCTCCCGCGAGGGCTGCGACCTGTGGGGCGAAATGAACGCGTCCGGCGTTCTGAACAAGACTGCGCTGGTCTTTGGCCAGATGAACGAGCCCCCGGGAGCACGTATGCGTGTCGCCGAGACCGGTCTGACCATGGCAGAGTACTTCCGTGAGGAGACCCACAAGGATGTGCTGCTGTTCATTGACAATATCTTCCGTTTCGTGCAGGCAGGCTCTGAGGTGTCCGCCCTGATGGGTCGTATGCCCTCTGCCGTCGGCTACCAGCCCACTCTGGCCAACGAGCTGGGCGCTCTGCAGGAGCGCATCACCTCCACCAAGGAAGGCTCCATCACTTCCGTTCAGGCCGTCTACGTCCCCGCCGACGACCTGACCGACCCCGCCCCCGCCACCACCTTTGCGCATCTGGACGCCACCACTGTGCTGTCCCGTAAGATCGTGGAGCAGGGCATCTACCCGGCTGTGGACCCGCTGGCATCCACTTCCCGCATTCTGGAAGCAGATATCGTGGGCGAAGAGCACTACCGTGTGGCTCGCAAGGTGCAGTCCATTCTGCAGCGCTATCAGGAGCTGCAGGACATCATTGCGATCCTGGGCATGGATGAGCTGGACGAGAACGACAAGCTCACCGTTGCCCGTGCCCGCAAGCTGCAGAAGTTCCTCTCGCAGCCCTTTGCCGTGGCCGAGAACTTTACCGGCCTGAAGGGCAAGTATGTGCCGCTGCAGGATACCGTGCGCGGTTTTGCTGCCATCGTGGACGGCGAGGCGGATGATCTGCCTGAGTGGGCATTCTTCAACGTTGGTACGCTGGAAGATGCCCGCAAGAAGGCGGCGGAAAAGCTGGCTGAGGAAAAAGGCGGTGCTGTCTGATGAATCAGTTCATCCTGAACATCACGGCATCCAGCGGCGAGTTCTATCAGGGATGCTGTGAGGATCTGACCCTGCCCACCAGCGACGGTGTGTACGGTGTTCAGGCCGGCCACAACCCGGTGCTGGTGGCGCTGCACATGGGCATCCTGCACTTTGTGGTGAACGGTGAAGCCCGGGATGTGCTGGTGGGCGACGGCATTGCCGAGGTGACGCCTGCCTACGTGATGGTGCTGGTGGACAGCGCCGAGCGTCCGGAGGACATCGACAAGAACCGCGCCGAAGCAGCCCGCATCCGTGCGGAAGAGCGCCTGCAGCACAAGAAGAGCATGCACGAATATTACCAGAGCAAGATCGCTCTGGATCGTGCGATGCAGCGTCTGCAGACTGCAGCAAAGTACAAGCGCTGAGAACAGAACGACTGAAAACACCCGATCTTTCCGGAACTTTTCCGGAGAGGCGGGTGTTTTTTGGTTCTGTGGATCCTCTTGACATCTCTCTTTCAAAGTGATATGATTTTGATATCACAAAGAAACACTTCCGCACCCGGATAAGGAGGGACTTGTTATGGAAGAGAAGATCCTGAATACCCGTAAAAACGGGATGGCGATGCTGCTGCTCACGCTGCTGGGCTATGTGGCAGCCACGGCGCTGTTCGTTTACAGTGTCATGCTGCTGGAGGCAGACCGGATGCTTCCGGGGATCCCGCTGCTGATCCTTGCCATTGCGTATTGGATCGCGGGCATTTTCCTGTTCTGCGGCCTGAAGGTGCTAAAGCCCCAGGAAGCACTGGTGCTCACCCTCTTTGGTGACTACATCGGCACCTTGAAGGGGCAGGGCTTTTACTGGGTGAACCCCTTCTGCACGGCCGTCAACCCCGCCGCAGGCACCCGCCTGAGCCAGAGCGGAGATGTGAGCAGCAAGGAAAACGGCGTGGCTGCGCTGTTTAGCAATAACGGCCAGAATGCTCAGATGAGCGCCGAGTCCATGAGCAAAAAGATCTCCCTTAAGATGATGACCCTGAACAACTCCCGCCAGAAGATCAACGACTGTCTGGGCAACCCGGTGGAGATCGGCATTGCAGTCATCTGGCGCGTGACCGATACCGCAAAGGCCGTGTTCAATGTGGACAACTACAAAGAGTACCTCTCTCTGCAGTGCGACAGCGCCCTGCGCAACGTGGTGCGCGTGTACCCCTACGATGTCGCCCCCAATGTGGACACTACCGGCGACGGTGTGGCCGATGAGGGCAGCCTGCGCGGCTCCTCGGAGGTGGTAGCTGCCCGCATCCGGGACGAGATCCAGAAGAATGTTGAACAGGCCGGCATCGAGGTGGTGGAAGCCCGCATCACTTATCTGGCCTATGCGCCGGAGATCGCGGCGGTCATGCTGCAGCGCCAGCAGGCAAGTGCCGTGATCGACGCCCGCAAGATGATCGTTGACGGCGCCGTGGGCATGGTGGAAATGGCGCTGGATCGTCTGAATGAGAATAAGGTCGTGGAGCTGGATGACGAGCGCAAGGCGGCAATGGTCTCCAATCTTCTGGTGGTGCTGTGCGGCAACCGTGACGCTCAGCCCATCGTGAACAGCGGAAGTCTGTACTGATGGCAGAACCCAAAAAGCAGGTGCCTCTGCGCTTGAACGCGAAGCTCTACGACGCCCTTGCCGCCTGGGCGGAGGATGACTTCCGCTCGGTGAACGGGCAGATCGAATATCTGCTCACCGAGTGCGTGCGTCAGCGCAAAAAGAACGGGAAATACGTCTCGGATGAGATCGATGTCCCACCGGAGCTTGACATCAAATGAGATGCCGATTCGACCCGGCAGACCGGAAGCAGACCCGGTCTGCCGGGTTTTGTGCGCCGTTCTGCCCGGGAAGGACGACGCACGAAAGCCACGGAAGAGCGCCTGCCTGCAAATGGAGTGCGTTTCTTAAGGGATGACCTTGCAATCGGAGGAGGCAAGTGGTAGATTATTTACGGGGGTATGAGAAATAGAGAGGAGAGTGATCTGTATGAAAATACTGGTGGTGGGCGATGGATGCCTCACGGCCAACTCGCTGCTTCGCATTCTTCGCCGGAACGTGCCGGACTGCGTTTCTATCAATGCTGCAACGGCAGATGACGCGCTGAACTGGGTCACGCGCGAGACACTGGATGCGGCATTTCTGGATCTTGAGGTGCCCGGCATGGATGGCCTGAAGCTCGCGCGCGCGATCCGGAAGCTGCAGCCGCGCTGCAACCTGATCCCTGTGACCGAGGATCCGGGGTATGCACTGGAGGCACTGCAGCTCTTTGTAAGCGGGTTTTTGCTCAAACCGGTATCCGAGCAGGACGTGTGCAGCGTGATGGAAAACCTGCGCTTCCCGCCCGAGGAGACCCCGGTAAAGCTCAAGATCCGCTGCTTTGGGAATTTTGAGGCCTTTGCCGCCGGAAGGCCGCTTTCGTTCAAGCGCAGCAAGAGCAAGGAGCTGCTGGCCTATCTGGTGGATCGCTGCGGCGCGACCTGCACCACGGGCGAGATGCTGGCGGTGCTCTGGGAGGACAAACCGGACACGGACTCGCTGCACAGCCACCTGCGCAATCTGATCTTTGATCTGAACCATACGCTGGAAGACGCCGGGATCACCGGCCTGCTGGTGCGCGGACGCAGGACACTGGCCATCAACACCGGCGAGGTGAACTGCGACTATTTCAACTATCTGCGGGGCGACCAATCAGCGCTGAACACCTACCGCGGGGAATACATGACCCAGTATTCCTGGGCGGAAGTCACCCGCTCTGCCCTGCGGAAGCAGGCAGCCGCAAAATAGCCCGGCGGCTGTGTGCCGCAGCTCGGGGGACTGGGGCTGACAGATTGAAATGACCCTGTGTGCACCGCAGGCAAAAAACAGCAAATGAGCAAAGCTCCTCCCGCCACGGCATCCGCTGTGGCAGGAGGAGCTTGTTTCTGCGGGCATTTCTGCGTTTCCGGCGAAGGGCAGATGCAAAAAAGCTCTCCCTTTCAGGAGAGCTGCCGCGCGGATTATTGCTTCAGGTGGCTGTCCCACCCGGAGGAAGTAATGATCTGCTGGTCGGGGGTGCACCACATGGCTTCCACACCGTCCAGACTTTCCACGATCTTAAGGCCGTCCTCCAGAGGCTGGCAGAACAGGCCGGTGGTCAGGCAGTCGGCCAGACCCGAGTCGCTGCACAGCACGGTCACGCCGTTGAAGTAGGTGGCCGGGAACAGGGTGTCCGGGTCGATCAGGTGGTGGTAGCGGGTACCGTCCACCACGTAGTAGCGCTGATAATCGCCGCTGGTCACCAGCGCCATATCACTCATGTTGATGGGGTCGCCCAGCATGGAACCCGCGGTGTAAACGTCCGAAGCGTTCCACGGGTTTTCCACACCGCCTGTCCACTGGCTGCCGTCCGGTTTTGTGCCGATGGCACGCAGGTTTCCGCCTACGCTCACCAGTGCGCTGGTCAGGCCGCGGGCTTCGGCGGCCTGACACACCATCTCGACGGCATAGCCCTTGCCGACACTGCCCACATCCAGCGACATTTCCGGGTCAGCCAGATAGACCGTTTTGGCGTCCTCATCGATGATGATGTTGTTGATGTCGCAGTGCTGCGCGGCGGCTTCCAGCTCCTCTGTGGAGGGCAGCCGGTTGTCGGCGTCGGTTTCGTTGACGGCGGCGGCTTCGCGGTAATCGTGCCAGATGCTCAGCACGCTGCCCATGGCAATGTTCAGCTTGCCGTTTGTGGTCTGGTACATCTGGTCGGCCAGCTCCAGCATGGACAGGATGCGTTCGTCCACTTCAACGGGTGCTTTGCCGGCGTTGTCGTTGATGGTCTTGACGTTGGTTACGCCGGGGTAGTCGTTGTAAATGTCGTACAGCTGGTTGTAGGCGGCAAGGTCGGCGTGCAGGGCGCTCATCTGGGCGCTGAACTCTTCTTCGTTCTCACAATAGGCAATGACCTGCGTTACCGTGTCGAATACATCGTAAAAAACAGTGCTGTAGCGGGTCAGCTCTTTCTTTTTGGGGGCACAGCCTGCCAGCAGGCTCAGGCACAGCACCCCGGCCAGCAGTGCAGCGGCAAAACGTTTTGCGCGGGTCAGGTTCATAGGGTCTGGTTCTCCTTTGCGGCGGTAAAGGCGGCGTGCTCTTCCTGCAGGTGTGCCAGCAGGTCGCCGAACACCCAATTGCGGTTGGAGGGGGTGACAAGAGCCTTGAGCGGCACGGTCACCTGTGCCTGCTTCATCAGGTCGAGCAGGGTGTCCACGTCCTTCTCCTTGAAGTTGGCCAGAACCACTGCCGGCGGGTAGGCACCCGGCTCCAGCACCAGCGTGCGGGCGGCCTTGGTCTCCACCTCGCCCAGCAGCTGTGCCACGGTCTTTCCGGCGTCAGCGGGCGAGACCGGCAGCACCTTCATGCCAAAGGCAGCGGCCATACCGTCCAGCTTGCCGCGGTCGGCGGGGGAAAGATTCCAACCCAGAACCAGCGGGACACCGGCGTTCTGGTTGCGTGCGATATGTGCTTTCATAAAAAAACCTCATTTCAGGGTGGATTGCAAATACACTATAGTATAACACAAATACGCAAAAAATGGAATGCCGGGTGCAGTTCCGGTATTGCCGGAAGAAGTTTCGGAGAATTTCAAACAAAAGTAACAAAAATCAGAAGAAATTACAAGGCGGATTTCAGTGCAGGTGAAGATTGTATACAGGAAATAAGGGTGCTATACTGAAAATGTAAGACGTAAGTCTCAGAAATTTAACAGAAAGCAGAGGTTTTGAGGATGAAAAAACAGAAGATGCGGTTCATCAGTGCAGTGCTTGCGGCATGCATGATGACATCTGTCCTTCCGGTCAATGCACTTGCTCTAGGGGGGGGGCTTTCCAGAAAATGGCGTAACTGCGCAGGAAAATGCAGCAACTGAGCTGGTTCCTACGAAGAGCATTACCATTGACAAGGGCGGTAATTACGAGATCCCCGGTGGAACAACTTACGCTGGTAATATTACGATCAAATTGACCGATACAACGGAGACGGTGAACATTACCATTAAGGGTGATGTAACACCTACATATGCCGATCCCTTCATCAACGTAGTAAATGCTGGAGTTGTAAATGTCGATTTAGACGGACATGTATTTGATGGTGCAACATATAAGAGACACTTTATGTACCTATACAACTCGACAGCAGATGTAACGGTTTCAAATGGCAGGTTCAAGGCAAGCAGCTTTCATCCATTCATGACGGGTGCAGGCAAACTTACTGTAAATGATGTGGAGATGGAGACGGGTACTTACTGCATTGTGGCTACCGGTTCCAGCAATGTAACGGTGAATAGAGGCCGATATACGTTCAGCAACTCTACGGGTTACCCGGCAGTATTTGTTTGCAATGGAGGTAGCATGACGTTGAATGACGTTACAGTGACCTCCACAGAAGCAGTGCTTTCGGCTTCAAATTCTACAGTAGTTGTCAATGGCGGCAACTTCAAAACCACAGGAACCAGAAGCTGCTTTAGTTGCAATGCTGCAAACCTGACGATCAACAAGGGCACCGCAACAGACGGTAATTTTGAGTCTGAGGGAGCCAGCTGCATCCAAAACAACTGGGGCCGTGTGGAAATCGACGGCGGCACCTTTACATCGGATGCAGAAACGACCATCAAAAACCGCGGTGCCTTGCACATGAACGGCGGCACGGTCACTACCACAAATGAGGATGCCACGGTCATTGACTGCACCGGTAATCACGGTGATTCACGGTTCACTGGCGGCACCATCAAGGGCGGCAAAGACGGCATCCATCTGGCAGACCTTGGCAGTTCGGGTGTGACCCTGCAGAATGTGACCTTTGAGAATAACACCAACAGCAATATCCATCTGGGCGAGGGTCAGATAATTAACATCAAAAGGAACTTTACCGGTAAGGCAACGATCCTGACCGACGATGCAAAACTCGGCCGTCAGATCACAACGGACAACGAGGACTCTCCTTACCAGAAAAAGCTGAACCTTGTCAGCGTTGACCCCAACTACATCATCGGCTATAAGCGCGATGCCAACGGCGTGGAATACCGCTATCTGGCAAAGAACGGCAAAATCGTCACCACTGAAAATGCGAAGGCAACCGCTAACCTCGGTGCCGGGGAGCAGGAGCTGGATACTGCCACCGTTGTGCCGGAAAACACCCCCGTGACCGTGACGGCAAACCTCCCGGAGGGCGCAGAGTTCCTCGGCTGGAGCGCCGTGCGTGCCGACGGCAATGCGCTGGATCTGGGCGATGACCAGACCGCACACTTCAACATGCCCGGCTGCAATGTGACCGTTACGGCATTGTATCAGGGCGGCAGTGTTGACCCTGTCAATCCCGGCGGCGGTGATGATTTCATGACCGCTGTTGCGGCTGTTACGCTGACCGGTGCAGCCGCGTGGGGCATTTACGAAGCCGGAACCGGCATCTATCGCGTGCTGAATATGCCCGGCGTCCCCATGCCCACCAACCGCGCCGGTCTGGCGACCCTCATCTGGGAAAAGGCCGGCTGCCCGGAACCGCAGACGGTGAAGAGCTTCAGCGACATCGATGACGCCGACCTTCATCTGCGGCAGGCTGCCAGCTGGATGGAAGAGCAGGGTCTGATGGACGATGTGAAGGAAAACGAGTTCCGCCCCTATCGCTATGTGACCAAGCTCCACACCTGCCTTGTCTGGGATAAGGCCAAGGAAAAGAGCCTGATCTCCTGAAAAGCAGATCATTCTTGTAACAGCCCCGGGGTGACCGCAAGCGCCCCGGGGTTGCTTTTTTCACAGGAAAAGGGGCAGAACCGGAAGATGCCGTTTATATCCACGAACCCTCCCGTGAAAAAGCAAACAAGCCAGACCCGCAGGTCTGGCTTGTTTGCAATATCAAAAATATTCTTTCCGCTGAATAGATCCAGAGCGAAGCGGAGGATCTTTCAAATCATCAGTTCAGCTTCTTGCCGAAGAACTCCACCTCTTTGCCGATGAACTGCATCAGCTCGTCAAACTGGTCGGGGGTCAGGCTCTGCGCACCGTCGCACTTGGCCTTGGCGGGGTTGTTGTGCACTTCGATCATCAGGCCATCGGCACCGGCAGCAACAGCGGCCTTTGCCAGCTCCGGCACCATCCATGCATGGCCGCAGGCGTGGCTGGGATCCACCACAACAGGCAGGTGGGTCATCTTGTGCAGCATGACCACACCGGCAAGGTCGAGGGTGTTGCGCATACTGGTCTCAAAGGTGCGGATGCCGCGCTCGCAGAGGATGACATTCTCGTTGCCCTCGGCCATGATGTACTCGGCGCTCATCACGAACTCTTCCAGCGTGTTCGCCAGACCGCGCTTGAGCAGCACCGGCTTTTTCTGGCGGCCGACGGCCTTGAGCAGCTCAAAGTTCTGCATATTGCGGGCACCCACCTGAATGAGGTCTACGTTTTCAAACAGGGGCAGGTGCTCAGTGTTCATGATCTCGGTGACGATGGGGGCACCGGTAGCGCGCCGTGCCAGCTTGAGCAGGTCAAGGCCTTCGCTGCGCATGCCCTGAAAAGAGTACGGAGAGGTGCGGGGCTTGAACGCGCCGCCGCGCAGCAGGGATGCGCCTGCGGCCTTGACCCGCTGTGCGCAGTAGGTGATCTGCTCCTCGCTCTCGATGCTGCAGGGGCCTGCAATGACCGCAAAATTGCCGCCGCCGATCTTGACGCCGTCCACATCGATGACGCTGTCGTCCGGGTGGAACTTGCGGTTGGCCTTTTTGTAAGGCTCGGTCACGCGGCGGCAGGTCTCCACCACCGGGTTTGCCAGCACCCAGCTCTCGGCCACGGCCTTGGTGTCGCCGATCAGACCCAGAATGTGGCTCTCGCTGCCCTTGGAGTCGTTGATCTGCAGACCCATATCCTGCAGTTCGTGGCAGAACTCGCGTACCTGAACTTCGGGTGCATCCTGTTTCAATACGATGATCATGATTTTTGTCTCCTTCGCCTTTTCGGATTCTCAAACGGCGAGGGAGACCGGCTCCTTTGCCGTGACTGGCAATGTCAAACTTCAGGGTTCTGAAGTGTGTGACGCTATCATATCACTTCAGGAAACTGAAGTCAAGAGATATTTTGAATTTTTTCAGAAAAAGTGGTAGAATGGGGCAGGGAAAGGAAAGCGGGCTCGCCCTCTCAGCTCCGCTTGCGTGGATTGCCAAAGCCTCTCACTTTGGGAGAGGTGGCATTGCGTTAGCAATGACGGAGAGGGCAAGGACGCTGACCCAATGCCAGTATACTTAAGAATAGAACCAGCTAAATATAAAGGGGAATACCACAATGGGAAAAGAAGCAAAAACCAATGCCATGCGCATTCTGGAACGGGAAAAAGTGCCTTATACGGCTCACGAATACGCCCATGAAGAGGGCGTGGCTGTGGACGGCGTGACCGTGGCGGCCAGCATGGGCGAGGACCCGGCCTGCGTGTACAAAACGCTGGTGACGCAGGGCAGCAGCAAAAACTATTTCGTGTTCGTCATTCCGGTGGCGGCAGAGCTGGATCTGAAGGCCGCTGCCCGCAGCGTGGGAGAAAAAAGCGTGGCGATGATCCATGTGGCGGATATCAACAAGGTCACCGGCTATGTGCGCGGCGGCTGCAGCCCGGTGGGCATGAAAAAGCAGTACCGCACCGTCTTTGACGAGAGTGTGCTGACGCAGGAAAAAGTCTACGTTTCCGGCGGCCGCATCGGTACGCAGGTGTGCTGTGCTCCGGCAGACCTTATCCGCGCAGCACGGGCAGCAACGGCTAAGATCATCTTCTGAGGATACTTAAAAGTCGGTCTTTTTTCTCAAAAAGCCGGAGCGCTTCTTTACTGAAAATATACCTAAACTATAAGTCATACTTAGAAAGAAAAACGGTGTCGAAACTGCACAAAACTTTCCGAAGTTTTTTGACGGCATGAGAACACAAGGGAGAATTTGCCCAAACGCTCTTTGCAAAGCGGTTCTTTTGCCGTAAACTGTATGTAGCACAGGGACGGGCAGCTGTTCAGGGCGGCTCCCGATGTCTGGAAAACGCGAGCGCAGAGAAGCTGCGAAGGAGAACTTCAATGATGAAGATGCTGCCGGGTCTCATGAGTCGAAACCATTTTCGTGCATGTCAGGGGCATCGTGCAGCTGTTCGCAAAGCGCTGGGAGAGTACACACAGAAATAAAGGCCGTGGTACGGGTGTACCACCGCCTTTTTTGTTTGTTGGAGATCAGAAAGAGAGGCTTTTGGATATGATTCGTAAAGTTGCCGTGATCATGGGTTCGGACAGTGACTGGCCGGTGGTAAAGGGTGCCTGCGCACAGCTCAAGGCGCTGGAGATCCCGTTTGAGGCGCATATCCTGTCGGCTCACCGCACCCCCGCTGAGGCGGCAGAGTTTGCAAAGAACGCCCGCGCCAACGGCTTTGGCGTCATCCTCTGCGCGGCCGGCATGGCGGCTCATCTGGCCGGCGCATTTGCCGCCAACACCACCCTGCCGGTGATCGGCATCCCGATGAAGGGCGGTGCCATGGACGGTCTGGACGCGCTGCTGGCAACGGTGCAGATGCCCAGCGGCATCCCGGTGGCAACGGTGGCTCTGAACGGTGCCAAGAACGCCGCATGGCTGGCCGCCGAGATCTTGGCTTTGAGCGATGACGCGCTGGCCGAAAAGCTGGCTGCAGAGCGCACCGCCATGGCTGCACAGATCGCTGCCAAAGAGGAAAAGCTGCAGAACGAACTGAACGAGCTGTAAGACGCGAACCCTCTCCGTCACGCCTGCGGCGTGCCACCTCTCCCGAAGGGCGAGGTCTTACGCCATCTGACGGGAAAGCAGTATAAAAGCTCCCCCCCTCGGGGGAGCTGGCATTGCGGAGCAATGACTGAGAGGGTTTCAGAGCGAAAAAGGAGAACCAATGTCTGATTTTGCATATCCGCTGCACGAAGAATGCGGCGTTTTCGGCATCTATGACCGTGCCGGCACCGAGGATGTGGCCGCTGCTGCGTACTCAGCGCTGTATGCTCTGCAGCATCGTGGTCAGGAGAGCTGCGGCATCGCTGTGAACGATGACGGCGTCATCACCGGCCACCGCGACCTCGGCCTTGTGAATGAGGTGTTCACTCCGGCTGTTTTGGGGAGCCTTTCTACCCAAGGTGCACACATGGCTACCGGCCATGTGCGCTACGCCACGGCAGGCAGCCGTGTGCGCGCCAATGCCCAGCCCATGATCGTCCGTCATGGCCGCGGCACCATGGCACTGTGCCACAACGGCAACCTGACCAACGCCATTGAGCTGCGCCGCCAGCTGGAAAATGAGGGTGCCATCTTCCACGGCTCCTCAGACACCGAGGTTATCTGCTACCTCGTCACCCGCAACCGCCTGCGCATGGGCAGCATCGAGACCGCCATCAGCAAGACGATGGATGTGCTGGAGGGTGCCTACAGTCTGGTGATCATGTCGGCCACCAAGCTCATTGCGGTGCGTGACCCCCGCGGCTACCGGCCTTTGTGCATCGGCACTCTGCCCGGCGGCGGCTATGTCTTTGCCAGCGAGAGCTGTGCACTGGACGCTGCCGGTGCCACGCTGCTGCGGGATGTAGAGCCCGGCGAGATCGTGGTGGCAGACGCAAAGACCGGTGAGCTGCGCAGCATCAAGGATCACTGCGGACGCCCGGACACCCAGATGTGCGTGTTTGAGTTCATCTACTTCTCCCGCCCGGACAGCATCATCGAGGGCTGCTCGGTGCACGAAGCCCGCAAGCAGGCAGGCCGCTTTCTGGCGCAGGAGCACCCCGTGGAGGCCGATGTGGTCGTCGGCGTACCGGATTCCGGCCTGGATGCCGCCCTTGGCTACTCGCAGGAGAGCGGCATCCCCTACGGCATCGGCTTTATTAAAAATAAGTACATCGGCCGCACCTTTATTCAGGGCAGCCAGAAGCAGCGCGAGAACAGCGTGCGCATCAAGCTGAACGTCATTTCCAGCACAGTCAAGGGCAAGCGGGTGGTGCTGGTGGATGACTCCATCGTGCGCGGCACCACCTCTGCCCGCATCATCAAGCTGCTGCGGGACGCCGGTGCCACCGAGGTGCACTTTATGGTATCGGCTCCGCCGTTCAAGTATCCCTGCTATTTCGGCACCGACATCCCGGATCAGAAGCTGCTGGTCGCGACCGGGCGCACGGTGGATCAGATCAATGAGGTCATCGGAGCGGACACGCTGGGCTACCTGTCCACCGAGCACGTAGTGCAGCTGGCCCAAAACGCAAAATGCGGATTCTGCACCGCCTGCTTTACCGGCGAATACGCCGTGAAGCCGGACGAGGTGCTTTCCACCGATATTCACGAACGCCACCTGAACGACCGTCCCAAGGACGAGAAAAAGTTAGGAGAGTAAGACCATGGAAAAGAGCTATTCTGAAAGCTATGCAGCCGCCGGTGTGGACATCACTGCCGGTTACCGTTCTGTTGAACTGATGAAGCAGTACGTGGCGCGCACGATGAACGAGCACTGCATCGGCGGTCTGGGCGGCTTTGGCGGCCTGTTCGAGCTGGACTGCACCGGCTACAAGCATCCGGTGCTGATCTCCGGCACCGACGGCGTGGGCACCAAGCTGAAGATCGCCATGATCATGGACAAGCACGATACCATCGGCATCGACTGCGTGGCAATGTGCGTCAACGATGTCATCTGCGCCGGTGCAAAGCCGCTGGTGTTCCTGGATTACATCGCCTGCGGCCGCAACATTCCCGAAAAGATCGCCGAGATCGTCAAGGGCGTGGCCGAGGGCTGCGTGCAGGCCGATTGCTCTCTGGTGGGCGGCGAGACTGCCGAGCACCCGGGTATGATGCCGGAGGAGGAGTACGATCTGGCCGGTTTTACCGTGGGCGTTGTGGATAAGGAAAAGATCCTCAGCAACGAGACGATGAAGCCCGGTGATGTGATCCTTGCACTGCCTTCCACCGGTGTGCACTCCAACGGCTTCTCGCTGGTACGCAAGATCTTTGACATCGACGCAAACCCCGACGTGCTGCACACTGCCCCCGCAGAGCTGGGCGGCAAGACCCTCGGCGAGGCTCTGCTGGCTCCCACCAAAATTTACGTAAAGCCTGTGCTCAAGGTGCTGGAAGAGGTGGATGTGAAGGGCATTTCCCACATCACCGGCGGCGGCTTTTACGAGAACATTCCCCGCAGCCTGAAGAAGGGCTGCTGCGCACGCATCAACAAGGCAGATGTCCGCACCCCGGCACTGTTCCAGCTGATGCAGAAGACCGGCAGCATCTCCGAGCATGACATGTTCAACACCTTCAACATGGGCGTGGGCATGGTGCTCACCGTCCCCGCAGAGCAGGCCGACAAGGCACTGGAGATCCTGCACGCAAACGGCGAGCCGGAAGCTTACCGTCTGGGCGTCATTGCAGAAGGTGAGGGCGT
>CAKSTO010000050.1 GCA_934501115.1 uncultured Faecalibacterium sp. | reverse complement strand
AAAACAGGCGCACTTAATAACCCCGCAAAAGAGGTGATATCATTGTATCACGCCTTTTTCCATCCGTCAAGCGGAAATCTTCGATTTTTGGAAAGTTTTTTGAAAAAGTTCTCTTTCTCTCTGCAGGCGGCTTTCAGCATTCTGCTTGCATCGCGCGCATAGATATTGTATAATAAGCCAGAACGGCATTTTTACCGGTTTGATCCTGCCCTGCTTCAGGGGCTCTATAAATAGGAGAGAGTTATCATGCAGTCTGAAAAAATGTGCGTCGCCCTGCTGTTCGGCGGTATGTCCAGCGAACACGAGGTCAGCCGCGTTTCGGTGGGCAATTTTGTCAACAATATCGATCGTGAAAAATATGAAGTGATCGCTATCGGCATCACCAAGGCAGGGCACTGGCTCTACACCGAGGCCGATGCTGCTCAGATGGCAGACGGCAGCTGGGAAGAGCTGCCCGGAAATATGGCCTGTGTCATCAGCCCGGATCGTGCCGACCATGGCATGATCCTGTTTGCGCCGGATGGCCGGGTGGAAAAGCTCCATGTGGATGTGGTCATCCCCGTGCTTCACGGCCTGT
The DNA here is from genome assembly GCA_934501115.1 of uncultured Faecalibacterium sp. GTDB lineage: Bacteria > Bacillota > Clostridia > Oscillospirales > Ruminococcaceae > Faecalibacterium. The sequence continues at coordinate 15,948 of CAKSTO010000050.1, read as the reverse complement.
GGGGCGAGGACGGTACGGTGCAGGGTCTGCTGGAGCTGGCCGGCATCCCCTATGTGGGCTGCGGTGTGCTGGCAAGCGCAGTATGTATGGATAAGGCTGTGGCAAATGCGCTGTTCGAGGCCAATGGCGTGCCCCACACCAAGTGGCTGGCTGCCAACCGCTGGGAGATCGAGTCTGACCTTGAGGGCGTATGTGAAGGCGTGGAGAATAAGCTGGGCTGGCCTGTGTTCGTCAAGCCCGCCAATGCCGGTTCCAGCGTAGGCATCTCCAAGGTGTCCAGCCGCGAGGAACTGAAGAAAGCCATCGCTCTGGCACTGGAAAATGACCGCAAGGTGGTGTTTGAAGCCTTTGTGGACGGGCAGGAAGTGGAGTGCGCCGTGATTGGTTCGGATCCCGCTGTGGCCACCCGCCCGGGCGAGATCCTGGCCGGTGCCGAGTTCTATACCTACGACGACAAGTACAAGAACGGCGTCAGCCAGACTGTGATCCCGGCTCACCTGCCGGAGGCAAAACTGGACGAGGTAAAGACCTACGCTGCCATGGCATATACTGCCTTGAACTGTGAAGGCCTTGCCCGCTGCGACTTCTTTGTAGAGCACGGCACCGGCCGGGTGATGATCAACGAGATCAATACCTTCCCGGGCTTCACTTCCATCAGCATGTACCCCAAGCTGATGGAGCATGAGGGCCTGCCGGTGTCGGCTCTGATCGACCGGCTGATCGCGCTGGCTCTGGAAAGAAAGGAAAAGCAGCATGGATAACCGCCCCATCGGCGTATTTGACAGCGGTCTTGGCGGGCTGACCGGCGTGCGGGAGCTGCGCAAGCGTCTGCCCCATGAGGATATCGTCTATTTCGGCGATACCGGCCGTGTGCCTTACGGGAGCCGCAGCCCGGAGACGATCCTGCAGTACGCCCGTCAGGATATCGCATTCCTGCTTTCTAAAAATGTAAAATGCATCATGGCAGCCTGCGGCACGGTGTCCAGCACCTATCCGGCTGCGGAGGCAGCACAGCTGCCGGTGCCGTATCTGGGCGTGGTAGACGCTGCTGCCCGGGAAGCGGCCTTTGCCACCCGCAACCGCCGGATCGGCGTGATCGGCACGGCGGCGACCATCCGCTCCCGCAGCTACGAAAAGCTGCTGCGCCAGCTGGTGCCGGGGGTGGAGATCACGGCCCGCCCCTGCCCGCTGTTCGTCCCGCTGGTGGAAGCAGGGTATGTTGACCACAGCGAGGAGACCAGACAGCAGGTGACAAAGCTGGTCATTGCCCAGTATCTGACAGAGATCCGGGAGGCCGGGGTGGACACGCTGATCCTTGGCTGCACCCACTATCCGCTGCTCAAGACTATGATCGGCGAATTTATGGGGCAGAGCGTGACATTGATAGACCCGGCCAAGACCGCCGCCCACCATCTGGAGCGGACGCTCTCGGAGCGGGGGCTGAAGACCTCGCGGGAGAACGAGGGACAGGCACATTTTTATGTCAGCGATGTGCCGGACAGCTTTGTGCAGACGGCAGATCTGTTTCTGGGCGAGTACAAGGGCGGCCCGGTGGATCAGATCGCAATCGATAAATATTGATAAGGGAACAAAACGTGAGCAAACCGCTGAAGGAAGATTATATCATCCGCATCAAGAGCCGCATCGAGCAGCGCGTGGACGAACCGACTGAGGAAGAAGAAAAGGAAGAGTTCGTGGAACTGATGACCCGAGGGCAGTTCGTGCTGAAGGGCGGCAGCTATTACATTACCTATAAAGAGACCGAGACCACCGGTTACGAGGGCTGCACCACCACCCTGAAAATTGCCGCCGACGGCAGCCGCGTGGCGATGCTGCGGTTTGGCAAAGGCAGCGGAGCCGGTACCCAGCTGCTGATCGAAAAAGGCAGACGCAACCTTTGCCACTACGAGACGGGCTTCGGCTCCATGACTCTGGGTGTGACGGCCGACGAAATCGTATGCAGCCTGACCGAAAAGGGAGGCACGGCAAAATTCGGTTATCTGCTGGATGCAAACAGCGCTGACCTTGTGAGCCGGAACCGCCTTGAAGTGACGGTCACCCATGTGAATTGAAACAGCCAGAACTGTGAAAGGAATCAGACCCATGACTGAATTTGAAAAGACTTATCAGAACTACAACCCTCGTCAGGCTGCGCTGGACGAAGCACGTGCACTGCTGACCGCCGCCGCCAAGGCCGCTATGGCCGATGGCGCTCTGCCGGAAGCCGAGCTGCCCGCCTTCATCGTGGAGATCCCTGCCGACGTGAAGAACGGCGACATCGCCTCCAACATCGCTATGGCCGGTGCCCGCAGCTGGCGCAAGGCTCCCCGGATGATCGCAGATGCCCTGCTGGCACACCTGCCCTCTATTGAAAACAGCGTGTTTGCCAAGGTGGAAGTGGCCGGCCCCGGCTTTATCAACCTGTTCCTCTCTCAGAATTTCTGGGCGGGCGTGGTGCTGGGTGCCTGCGCCAACAGGGAGTATGGCCGCACCGACCACGGCAAGGGTGCCAAGTATAACGTGGAGTTCGTTTCTGCCAACCCCACCGGCCCCATGCACATGGGCAACGCCCGCGGCGGCGCTCTGGGCGACTGTCTGGCCGCTGTGCTGGACTGGTCCGGCTACGATGTGACCCGTGAGTTCTATATCAACGATGCCGGCAACCAGATCCAGAAGTTCGGCAAGAGCCTTGCTGTGCGCTATCTGCAGAAATATTGCGGCGAGGAGGCTTATCCGCTGCCTGCCGAGTGCTATCAGGGCGGAGACATCAAGGTGCTGGCCGGTGAGTTCGCCGACATCAACGGCGACAAGTACGTTGCTGCCTGCTCCGGGCTGAGCGAGGAAGCTCTGTTCGAGAGCGAGGCCTTTGCCGCCCTGAAGGACGCACTGGTGGCCTACGCGCTGCCCAAGAACATCGCCGCTCTGAAGCGCGATCTGGGCAAGTACCGTATCGACTATGATGTGTGGTTCCACGAGAGCACCCTGCACGAGTCCGGCGCGGTCATGGCCGTGGTGGATAAGCTGCTGGAGCTGGGCGCATGCTATAAGGCAGAGGACGGTGCCATCATGTACCGCAGCGCCCAGTACGCCGCCAAGTACGGCACCGTGAACAAGAAAAAGACCGAGGACGGAACCGAGGAGGAAGCCAAGGACGAAGTGCTGGTCCGTGCCAACGGCATCCCCACCTACTTTGCCGCCGATATCGCCTACCACTACAACAAGCTGGCCACCCGCGGCTTTGCCAAGGCCATCGATGTCTGGGGCGCAGACCATCACGGCCATGTGGCTCGCATGAAGGGTGCCATGGACGCCATCGGCCTGCATGGCGAGGATCTGGACGTGGTGCTGATGCAGATGGTCAACCTGATGCGGGACGGCCAGCCTGTGCGGATGTCCAAGCGCACCGGCAACGCTATCACCCTGACCGACCTGCTGGAAGAGGTGCCCATCGACAGCGCACGCTTCCTGTTCAATATGCACGATGCAGGCAGCGGCATCGACTTTGATCTGGATCAGGCCGTCAAGACCGACAACGACAACCCGGTGTACTATGTGCAGTATGCCCATGCCCGCATCTGCTCCATCCTGAAAAAGATGGAGAGCGAGGGCGTGCAGTTTGCCGGTGCCGAGAAGGTGGACGCCACCCTGCTCACCGAGCCTTCCGAGATGGATCTGATCCGGATGCTGGCAGCCTTCCCGCAGGAGATCGTCATGGCAGCAGAGAAGTATGACCCCAGCCGGATCAACCGCTTCGTCATTGATCTGGCCAGCGCCTTCCACCGCTTCTACGGCAGCTGCCGTATTCAGGGTGCAGACCCGGCTGTGCAGCAGGCTCGTCTGGCTCTGTGCATCGGCGTGAAGAATGTCATCTTCAACGTGCTGACCATGTTCAAGATCAACGTGCCCGAGAAGATGTAACATAAAACCATGGGGCTGTTGCACAGCATTTGGCGCAACAGCCCCTTTTTGCAGTGTATGGATGGAAAGCAACTGCCTCTTTCCGTCACGCCCCCTCCTGTGAAAATGCGTTTGGAGCGCTCCGCAGAGCGCGACAAACGCGAAATAAAAATAATCTTTCCTCTGAACATGCGCAGCAACGACGACGACCGCCGCCAGTGGCGGAAACAGGGAGGAGTTGTTGGGGCAGCGGCCAGCAAGACGCGAGTGCCGCCCAAGGCACGAAGCGGATGCTGGGTGCCGCAACCCGTAAGAAGCGGAGCGCATTCAAAATCGTTTGCCCCAAAACAGATACAAGGAGAACCCATGGAACCTTTGAAGATCGGCAATATCATCCTGCCCCACCGGGCGGTGTTCGGCCCAATGGCAGGCTTTACGGATGCGCCCTGCCGCCGCCTGATGGCACAGCACGGCGCAGGCTTCACGGTGAGCGAAATGGTGTCCAGCCGGGCGCTGGTCTATGGCGATCATAAAACGGTCAGCCTGCTCAAGGCCGCGCCAAACGGTGCGCCCTACGGCGTGCAGATCTTTGGCGAAGTGCCCGAGATCATGGGCGAAGCCGCTGCTGCCATTGAACAGTATGCTTTCGACTTTGTAGACATCAACATGGGCTGCCCTGCCCCCAAAATCGTTTCCGGCGGCGCAGGCAGCAAGCTGATGCTGGACCCGGATCGCTGCGGGCGCATCGTGGAACAGGTTGTGGCCCACACAAAACGGCCTGTCACCGTCAAAATGCGCAAAGGCTGGGATGCGGACCACGTCACGGCCGTGGAGTGTGCCAAGGCCTGTGAGCAGGCGGGCGCGGCGCTTATTGCGGTGCACGCGCGCACCCGTGAGCAGATGTACACCCCCGACATCGACCCGGAGATCATTGCCCGGGTAAAAGATGCCGTCAGGGTGCCGGTACTGGGCAACGGCGACATCCACACGGCAGAGGACGCGGTAAAGATGATGCGGGATACCGGCTGCGACGGCGTGATGATCGCCCGGGCGGCGTTGGGCGACCCGTGGCTTTTTGAGCGGGTCAACGCTGCCATTGAAGGTCTGCCTGCGCCTAAGGAGCCCAACCTGCAGGCGCGGATGAATGCTCTGCGCCGTCAGGTGGAGGAGATGGTGGAGCAGAAGGGAGAGTTTGTTGCCATGCCGCAGGCACGTGCCCAGACCATGCACTATATGAAAGGGCTGAAGGGCGCGGCCGGCCTGCGCCGCTATTGCTGCACCCTGACCCATCTGGAAGATCTGGATGAGCTGATCGATGCCGTGTTTGAAGAGCAGCGCAAGGCCGGCATCGACCCGGACGATACGCGGGAAGTGCCGTTTCCGTAATGGAAAAAAGGCTCGCCCTCTCAGTCAAAACGCAGACTGAGAGGGCGAGGACGCTGACCTTGTGCAGCAGATCTGTATAAAAGTGCGTTGCTGTGGAAAAAAGGCTTTAGTGCCCCGCCTTCGTCAGCTCATCCAGATTCTGGGTGTAGCAGGGCAGGCAGTGCTCCATGAACCAGTCGGCCTCCGGGCAGTGCATGGCCTCCAGCGCGGCTTTTTGCTGAACAAGCGCAGCATCGAACTCGTGGTTGCCGCTGCGCTGCTCCTCCATGCATTTGATGAGAGCGCTGAGCCGGTCAGCAGCTTTCAGCAGGCGCTTTTCCTCGGCGGTCAGCAGCTCGCCGGAGATGAAGGGGAACACTTCCTCACTCAGTGTCTCCGGCAGAAGGCCGGTCATGCTGCGCACGCTTTCCGATTCCAGCGCCTTGTAGGCATCCCGGAGGGCGGGGTTCCGGTATTTGACCGGGGTGGGCATATCGCCGGTGATGATCTCGGGCGCGTCGTGGTATAGTGCTGCCACCGCCACGGTTTTGGGGCGGCAGGGGGTGCCGGTGTACTGCCGCGCGATGAGACACAGCATGTGCGCCAGCAGCGCGGTATCGCAGGTGTGCTCACTGAGAGACTCGGCGCGGGTAGAGTGCATCAGACTCCAGCGGGTGATATATTTCATGCGTGCCAGCAGGGCACTGAATGGATATAGCATGGGCTTCTTCCTCCTTTTCTTCACCATACCTGCCCGGCGGCGGATTGTCAAGCTCTTTTTTCTTCCGGCCATCCGTGCTATACTAAAAAAATACAAGATCAATCTTCTGCCCGAAGCGGCAGAGAAAAGAGGAGCCCATGAAATGGTTCGATGCTGCCCAGCAGCCTGCCCTGCCGGGTCAAAGGAAAAACAGATTCTGGCTTACCGTAGCCTTGTGCGCCATCACGGCGGCACTGTTCTTTTTGCCCTTCTATATCCTCGACGGCGGATTTTTCCACTATGCCGGTGATTTCAACAGCCAGCAGATCAGTTTTTACCGCTATATGAACGGCTTTATCAAGGGCAGCGGCTATCCGGACAGTGCGTTCACCCCGGTGCACAACACCTTTTCGTGGGCGACTGACCTTGGCAGCGGCGTTATGAACGCTTACTCGTTTTACCTGTACGGTTCGCCGTTTTTCTGGTTTTCGCTGATTTTTCCGCAGAACTGGCTGCCCTACCTGATGGTGCCATTGCTGGTGCTCAAATTTGCCGTTGCGGGCGGCGGCGCGTATCTGTATCTGCGCCGCTATGTCCGGAACACCGACTATGCCGTGCTGGGTGCCTGCCTGTATACCTTTTCCGGATTCGCGATATATAACATCTTCTTCAATCATTTTGTAGATGTTGTTGCATTGTTCCCATATCTGCTGTGGTCACTGGACGAGGCACTTTACAAAAAACGGCACGGCCTGTTTGCCTTCTGGGTGGCGGTGAACCTGCTCAATAACTACTTCTTCTTCATCGGACAGGTCGTGTTTCTGGTCATCTACTTTATCTGCAAGCTCAGTACGCGGGATTTTCGCCTTACCGTTGGAAAATTCGCTCTTCTGGCCTTTGAGAGCCTGCTGGGGGTAGCCATGGGCAGCCTGCTGTTGATGCCGGCGATCCTTTCGCTCCTGCAGAATCCGCGCACCATCGATGTCTCTTCAGGATGGGGCTTTCTGACCTACAGCAAGGTGCAGCAGTATCTTGCCATTCTGCTCAGCTGGATCATGCCGCCGGATTCGCCTTACCTCACCTCCATCTGGTCGGAGGGCGTGATCAAATGGACGAGCATGTCGGCCTATCTGCCCCTGTGCAGTCTGGCCGGTGCGGCGGCGTATTGGCGGGCAAAGCATGGCGACAGCAAAAAACGCATTGTGGGCACCTGTGCGGTGTTTGCACTGGTACCCGTTCTGAACAGTGCGTTCTATGCCTTCAACTCCAGCTACTATGCGCGCTGGTACTATATGCCGGTTCTGATCCTTGCCGCGATGACAGCCAATGCGCTGGAAAACCACAACACCGATTTGGACTCGCCGGCAAACGGCATCAGCTGGCTGATGATCGCGACGCTGGCCTTTGCCGTAGTGCCGGTGAAGGACCCCGACACCGGCAGCTGGTCCTTCGGCGTGCTGAAGAACCCGGGGCAGTACTGCGCGGTGCTTGGCTTTGGTCTGCTGGGTCTTTTACTGTACCGCTCCCTCTGCCGCAAGTGGAGGGCAGACAGCCGGTTTGCCCAGCGCATGACGGCGGCGGTTCTGGCATTCGCCTTCCTGTTCAGCGTGGTGCACATCGGCATCGGCAAGTTTGGCCAGTGGAATACGGACAGCGACCTTGTAGAGCAGGACACCAATGCACTGCTGCTGAAAAACGACCTGCCGGAGGGCAGCTACCGCGTGGATACGTATAAGATCCACGACAACATCGGCATGTGGCTGGATAAGAGCTGCCTGCAGTATTTTGGCAGCACCGCCGCGCCCAGCATCCTCAGCTTCTACCCGGCGCTGGGGGTAAAGCGTGATGTACGCAGCGAGCCGGAGCTTTCCAACTATGCGCTGCGCGGGCTGCTGAGTGTGGAGTACCTTATCACGACCCCGGAAAAGCAGGGTGCTTTCGAGGCCGAAGCGGATGACGGATGGGCTTATGCCTTTGCAAAAGACGGCTATGTCGTCTATCGGAACGAAAACTACGTACCCATGGGCTTTACCTACGACTACTACCTTACCGAGAGCGAGTACGAGGAGACTGCCAAGACCACGCGCTCCAATCTGCTGATGCGGGCGCTGGTGCTCTCCGATGAGGACGCCGAGACTTATGGCAAATATCTGACCCACCTGCCGGAAGGAAAACGGGAAGAGCTTTACTACGACAGCTATGTGGAGGACTGCAGATCCCGCCGTGCCACGGCTGCCAGTGTGTTTGAGATGAACAACTCCGGATTCCATGCCGAGATCACGCTGAAAGACGAGGAGCTGGTGTTTTTCTCAGTGCCTTATGACGACGGCTTTACCGCCTATGTCAATGGCGAAGAAACAACGATCGCGAAGGTGGACGAAGGCCTGATGGCGGTGCTCTGCCCGGCCGGGGAAAACAGCATTGACTTTGTGTATGAGCCGGACGGCATCCGGCTGAGCCGCCCGCTGACGTTGGGCGGCATCGCGGTGTGGCTTGTGTACACGGCGTACTTTGTCTGGCGGAGGCGGAGGAAGAATGACTTTGTGCCGCAGAAAAAATAAAATTTTGAAATTGCCTCTTGACTTTACGCAGATAAAGTGTATAATGCAATCAAACCGATGAGGCGGAAGAGAACCTGCACAGCGCATCTTCAGTGAGCCCGGACAGTGAAAACGGGTGAGAGCGGGGCAGAGTGTCGTGGGCCGCCGAGGGCCGGGCAAACGGGCATGACCCCAGTAGCTTGGGACGGAAGCCTCCGTTACAGGGCAGGAGAGTGTTGGCTCTCCGTGAGAGGCTCTGCGTTTGAAAGCAGGGCAAGCAAGGTGGCACCGCAGAATCGAATTTACCGATCCTGTCCTTGTGGATGAACACACAGGGACAGGGTCGTTTTTCTTTGCAAGACCCGTCCCGCAAAGGGAGCGGGTCTTTTACTTTTGCCGCCCGCTCCGGGAAAGGAGCTTGCTATTATGAAAAACGTTACCATGATCTCCCGCCGCAGTTTCCTGAAGGCCGCCATGGCTGCTTCTGCCGTTTCCGCGCTGGCTCTGACCGGCTGCGGCGGTTCCGCTTCCAGCACAGCGGCATCCTCTACGGCTTCTTCGGCTGCCGCTTCTGCCGCAGCCGAGGGCGGCAAGACCTTTAAGGTGGGCATCGTCAACTACGTGGATCATGCTTCTCTGAATCAGATCGTGGAGTCGGTCGAGAGCCGTCTGGATGAGATCGGAAAAGAGAAGGGCGTTACCTTTGATTACGCCGGCTACTACGCAAATGCACAGGCTGACCAGTCCAACCTGAACCAGATCGGTGCCGACCTCGTAGGTGATGACGTGGATGTGATCGTGGCTGTGGCTACCCCTACCGCCGCAACCATGCTGGCTGCTGTGGAGGATACCGACATCCCCGTTGTCTACTCTGCCGTCACCGACCCCGCCGCCGCAGGCTTTGACGCCGAGGAGAACATCACCGGCACTTCGGACGCCCTGAATACCGAGGCCATCATGAAGCTGATCACCGCTGTCAACCCGGACATCGACACCATCGGCCTGCTGTATGACCTGAGCCAGGATGCCTCCACCCAGGCCATTGCAGACGCAAAGGCCTTCTGCGACGCAAACGGCATCAAGTACATTGAGAAGAACGGCACCACCACCGCCGAGGTGCAGATGGCTGCGGAGGCTCTGATCGCTTCCGGCGTCAAGGCGGTGTTCACCCCCACCGACAACACCGTCATGACCGCAGAGCTGTCCATCTACGAGACCTTCATCGACGCAGGCGTTCAGCACTATACCGGCGCTGACAGCTTTGCACTGAACGGTGCGTTCGTGGGCTACGGTGTGGATTACGTCCAGCTGGGCGAAGCCACTGCCGATATGGTAGCTGAGATCCTCTGCGACGGCAAGACCACCGCAGACCTGCCGTACCAGACCTTTGACAACGGCATTGTCACCATCAACACCGAGACCTGCGAAGCACTGGGTCTGGATCTCGATACCGTGAAGGAGGCCTTCAAGCCCTACTGCACCGAGATCGTGGAAGTGACCACCGCAGAGAACTTCTCTTAAAAAAGAACCCTCTCAGTCAAAACCTGTCGGTTTTGCCAGCTCCTCCGAAAGGGGGAGCTTTTGGCGGTTCTGAAGGAAGATTCTGCTGCACAAGGTCCGCATCCTTGCCCTCTCAGGCAAGCCCTGTTGGGCTTGCCAGCTCTCCCAAAGGGAGAGCCCTTGGCATAGCGGGAAAGTTTTCTGCTCAACTGCAAAGTGTCGAGCCCGCTTCCCTTTACGACCCCACTTGTGAAAATGGCATACCGGAGCGTCCGCAGACGCTCCGGTATGCCGAAATTATAAAGTTTTTTCCGCTGAATATGGCCAGAGCACAAGCGGAGGCCATTTTAAATCGTCCATTCAAAAAGAAACACAAAAGGAGCACACACATGCTGGCGAGTATCTTTTCGCTCAACGTCCTACAGACGGCGCTGGAACTGGGCTGTATCTATGCCCTGGTGGCGCTGGCACTGTTTTTGAGCTATTCCATCCTGAACATTGCAGACCTGTCCACTGACGGCTGCTTCACGCTGGGCTGCGCGGTGGCCTGTCAGGTGGCGTTGACCGGCCACCCCATTCTGGCACTGCTTGCGGCAATGGCGGCGGGTGTGTGCTCCGGCTTTGTTACAGCGTTCCTGCAGACCCGGCTGGGCGTGGAGAGCATCATGGCCGGCATCATCGTCAATACGGGTCTGTATACCATCAATCTGGCGGTAATGGGCTTCTCGTCCACCATGTCGCTGGTCAAGACCGACACCGTCTTCTCACTGGCAAAGGGTCCGCTGAGCTTCCTCGGCGGCTGGTATAAGCTGGCGATTGCGCTTGCCATGATCCTGCTTGCAGGCGCGGCGATGCTGGGCTTTCTGGGCACCCGTCTGGGTCTGTCCATCCGTGCTACCGGTGATAATGCTGCCATGGTACGCGCTTCCAGCATCAATCCGGCCTTTACCATCACAGTGGGTCTGTGCATCTCCGGCGCATTGTGCGCCCTCTCCGGCGGCCTGCTGGCGCAGTACCAGAAGAGCTGCGACATCAACGTGGGCACCGGCATGGTGACCATCGCACTGGCCTCCCTCATCATCGGTGAGACTCTGCTTGGCAAGCGCACCATGCCGCGCCGCATCATCGGCGTGGTGTTCGGCAGCTGCCTGTACCGCTTTATCGTGGCCGTGGCTCTGCGTTTCAATGTGCCCGCTGCTGCTATGAAGCTGGTATCTGCCATCATCGTGGCCATTGCGATTTCGATGCCTGCCATCAGGGAGAAAATCGCTTTTGAACAGCGCAAGCACAGCGCTCACAGCCGCCGTGCGGCAACTGGCAAGGAGGGGCAGTAAGATGGAAATGCTTCAGCTGAACGACCTGCACAAGACCTTCAACCCCGGCACGGTCAATGAAAAAGTAGCACTGAACGGCGTCAGCCTGCACATGGAGGCCGGGGATTTTGCCACCATCGTGGGCTCCAACGGCGCGGGCAAATCCACCCTGTTCAACGCCATCACCGGCGGCTTTATCGCGGATGAGGGCAGCATCCTGCTGGGCGGACAGGACATCACCTTTGAGCCGGAGCACCAGCGCAGCAAGGTCATCGGCCACCTGTTTCAGGACCCGCTCAAGGGCACCGCACCCAACATGACCATTGAAGAAAACCTTGCGCTGGCCTATCTGCGTGCCGGTACCGCGCCCCACGCCATCTTCTCCCGCATCTCCCGCAAGGATAAACAGGTGTTCCGCGAGAAGCTGGCACTGCTGGATATGGGCCTTGAGGATCGCATGAAGCAGCCGGTGGGACTGCTTTCCGGCGGTCAGCGTCAGGCGCTGACTCTGCTCATGGCTACCCTCGTCACCCCCAAGCTGCTGCTTCTGGACGAGCACACCGCCGCTCTGGACCCCGCCACCGCCGAAAAAGTTCTGGAGCTGACCAAGAGCATTGTGGCTGAAAAGAAGATCACCTGCCTGATGGTCACCCACAATATGCATCAGGCGCTTGAGCTGGGCAACCGCACCCTGATGATGGATTCCGGCCGCATCGTCTTTGACGTAAAGGGCGAGGAGCGCAGCCGGATGACCGTGGACGACCTGCTGGAGCGGTTCCGCGAGAATGCCGGCAAGAATCTGGACAATGACCGCATCCTGCTGAGCAAGGTGGAACAGTAAATAAAAACAGAAAGGCTCATATCCGCACGGACTGTGCAGGATATGAGCCTTATTTTGTGTGTGGGGTCTTTACCGGCTGAGCAGTTCCACGATCACTTCCGGCGCGGATTGGTTGACCTCGTGCCCTGCGCCGGGAACGATCAGCAGTTCCGCCTGTGGCAGGAGCTTTTTCAGCTGTTTGGCGGCGGCTCGGTTCGGGCGATCCTTTTCACCGCAGAGGAGAGTGACAGGGCATTTGACTTTCTGAAGTTTACCCGTGAAATCCAGTTCACGCATGGAATGAGCCAAATTTATCGTATTGCGTTTAGAAAGCCCTGTGTCGGCAAATGCCTTGTCCGGCATCCAGCGGAACAGCAGATTCTGGAAGTCTACCAGCAGGCGCGGCACTTTGCACTGTATGCCAATCAAAATCAGCGAGTCGACCTTTTCCCCGTGCCGGATGGCATAATCCAGTGCAAGCATCCCACCCAGAGAAAGCCCGCAGATGCGAAGCGGCTCTGCAGTGTCTGCATAGCGTTTTTCCAGTCCTGCTAAAATCTGCGGATAGCTGAGGCTGCTTTGCGCCAGAGCAAAAAGCTCTGGGCAGTCTGCGTCCGAAGAGAGCTGTTCTGCAATGGCTGCCCAGTCTTTCGCGGTCTGCCCTAACCCGTGCAGTAAAACGGTTTTCATGGTTCCTCCTGTTTTTTGCGGCGCAGATAGTCCTCGCCAAAACATGCCAGCAACAAAATCACCGTGATCCCGCTGTTGAACAGCGTGGAGGTCAAGTCGATTTGTGCCTGCGGCAGAAAATGGGCGGCAAGATATGTAATGATAACAGGCACCGGCAGGATCACCAGCAGGGCAAAGCCCAGAGCACGCCAGAGACGGGCACGGTTTTTGCGGAAGATATTGTAAATGCCCCAGACGGCCGCAATGCAGACCAGAGAGATGCAGCTCCCCAATGTGAAAACAATGGCGCTTTTCAAAAGCAAAGCCAGTACGGCCAGCAAGGGGAATGGCACGGTGCTTGCGGCCAGCAGGGTCTTGAAAATGACCTTTTCTTTTGCGGTCAGGACGGGCAGAAGAACGAACCACCCCGCGGCCATTGCGGCAATGGCAATGAGCGACCACGACAAAGAACCTGCGGTGAAGTAGTCGCAGACCAGACACACCAAAACGGCGGTCAGCTCCAATGCGGAAACTGCTGTCAGCAGGGTGTGCTTTGTCTTTTCGGTAAAACGGAATGCTTTCTTTTGTACAGGCGGCTTGTCCGGGGCAGTCATTTCGTCTTTGATCAGGTAATCCGCCGACACATGGAACAGCTCACTGAGCCGGGCGATGAAATCCAGGTCGGGCATGGAGCGATTCAGCTCCCACTTGGACACGGTCTGCCGCGTGACAGCCAGTTTTTCGGCGAGTGCTTCCTGCGAAAGGCCGTTCTGCTTTCGCAGGATCTGTATCTTTTCTCCGAGCGTCATAGGTTCTTCCTCCTGTGGGCTGACCTGCTGGTCAGACTTTAAGAAAAGTATAACAGGCAAAGCGGCCGGAGTCTACCGATTCGGGCAGGAACAGGCGCAACGTACCGTTGCGAACAGCTTTTGTACCCCTGAAAAAGCAAAATCCCCTCTGCACATCTGCACAGAGGGGATTTTTAACGTCAGAAATTACTGAACGTACTCAACCGTGTACTCGAAGCCGTACTCTTCCTGCAGCTTCTTCACGTCAGCCTCGCAGTCCTCGATGAAGGTGGGGGCGTAGACGGAAGCGCCGTTGTGAGCCTTCTTGTAGTCCTCAACGATCTGCTGCAGCTTTGCCCAGCCCTCGTTGGCCTTGTTCTGGTCGATGCTGTCGGGGAAGTTGATGATGAACTCGCGGTGTTTCGGAATACGTGCTTTCATGGTAGAAATCTCCTTATAACAATTTGGATTTTATGCGTCGGTTTATACAGAAACACAGAGGAAACCCTGTGCAACTTGCAAAAAATGGATCACAGCCCGTATACCCGGCAGGCATTTTCGGCTGTGGTGCGAAACACCTCTTCAGCAGAAATGTTCTTGAGCTGGGCGATGTACTCGCCCACATAGCGGATGAGGGAGCTGTCGCAGCGGGTGCCGCGTACCGGCTCCGGTGCCATGTAGGGGCAGTCGGTCTCCAGCACGATGCTTTCCAGCGGCAGGGCGCTGATGGCCTTTGCCGCCCGCTTGGCACCCTTGAAGGTGCACGCTCCGCCAAAACCGATAAACAGCCCCTGTTTTGCCAGCCACACCGCGTCGTCGGCACTGCCGGAATAGCAGTGGACGATGCCCTTGGGCTGGTATTTTTTGAGCAGGGCATAAACATCGGCGTGCGCATTGCGGTCGTGCACGATGATGGGTTTGTCCAGCTCCAGCGCCAGCCGGATGTGTGCCTCAAACATGGCCAGCTGGGCGTCCTTGGGCACAGGCCAGTGGTAGTCCAGCCCGCACTCGCCTACGGCCACGACCTTCGGGTCATCGTAATATGGGGCAAGGGCGCGCATCTCGGCAGACCAGTCGCCGCCGTAGACCGAAACGGTCGGAGCGGCACCCTCGTCGCCGCAGTCCTCCGGAGCCAGCAGACTTTCCGGGTGGATGCCAATGGCGGCGGATACCCACGGGTAGCGGTGCGCAAGCTCCAGCACCCGGGGAGCATCCCCGGAGTGAGTGGCCTGCTCGCACACGCCCACTACGCCCTTGCCGGGCAGGCTGTCCAGCAGAGCATAGCGGTCGGCGTCAAAGGCGCGGGCGCTGTAGTGCGCGTGGGTGTCAAAAATGGGGCCGGTCATTTGCCCTCCTTTTTGGCGGGGGCCTTGTTCACCAGCCAGATGCCCACACACACGAACACCAGCGCCGCCAGATACTGCCAGCGGAACAGCGGTTCGCCGTTGAGCACGGCGCTCAGCAGCACGTTGACCACCGGGTTCACAAAGCCAAAGATGGCAATGCGGCTGACCGGGTTGTTCTTCATCAGCAGGGCCCACAGCACATAGCCTGCCCCGCAGATGAAGGCCAGATACAGCATGACCGCCACCGCCAGTGCGCTCTGCACATGGAGGCTGCCGCCCATAGCCGTGCCAATGAGGAACAGTGCTACGCCGCCCACGAACAGGTTGATGAAGCAGACGGCAAAGCTGTCTGCTTTTTTGGTCACGGATTTGTTCCACGGGCCGGACAGAGTAAAGATGATGGTTGCCGCCATCATGCAGAACACGCCCCAGCCGCTGCCGCTGCCGTGGTTGCCCAGTGTGCCGATAAGCACGCCTGCAAAGCCGATGACACAGCCCAGCGTTTTGGCAGGGGTCATGCGGTCGGCGTTGCCGTAGATGAAATGGGCAAAGATGACCCCCAGAAAGCTCTGGGTGCTGTTCAAGATGCCGCCAAAGGCACCGGTGAGCATGGCAACAGCGATATAATAAAAGGCATATTGCGTGGTGGTCTGCCACAGACCCAGTGCGCAGCACTCTGCCGCCACCTTGCCGCGGGGCAGGCGGGGCATCCGGCTTTGCAGCAGGATACTGCCCAGCAGAACCAGAAAACTGCCCAGCGTGAACCGCACACCGGCAAAGCAGAAAATGGACGCGGTGCTGCTGGAATCAATGGCGAACAGCCGGTAGCCCAGCTTGATGAACGGGAACGCCGAACCCCACAGCACATTGCAGAAAATGGCCAGCAGTACGGCGAACACCGGCGTGCCGAAAATTTTATCCAGCCTTTCGGCACGGGAAAGCGTTTTGTTTTCCTGCATGGCGGCTCAGTGGATGCGGCTGCCCACGGGGACATCGTCGCCATAGAATGC
>CAKSTO010000049.1 GCA_934501115.1 uncultured Faecalibacterium sp. | reverse complement strand
AGTACAATGCCCTCATCGTGGTGCAGAAGGACAAGCCCGGCGTGGTGGCGCATATCTCAAAGATCCTCAGCGACCGCGGCGTGAATATCGCATTCATGCGCCTGTTCCGCGAGGGAAAGGGACATACGGCTTATACCATCGTGGAGTCGGACGAGCGTCTGCCGGAAGGCGTGGACAAACTGCTGCGGGAGAACCCGAACATCAACGATGTGATGGTCGTGCAGCCGTAAGGAGGGGACACAGGGATGAACATAGATTTCAAGTCCGCCAAGGAGCTGCTGGAACTGTGCGAAGAAAACCAGCTGCCCATTTCGGAAGTGATGCGTCAGCGGGAGTGCATTCTGGGCGAAGTGCCCCGGGATGCGGTGGATCACCGCATGAATAAGGCATGGGAGATCATGCGTTCTTCTGCCACCCAGCCGCTGAAAAAGCCCATCAAATCCATGGGCGGGCTCATCGGCGGCGAGGCGAAAAAGCTGGAAGCGCACGCGAACAAAAAGAAGAGCATCTGCGGCGACGTGCTGCAGAAGGCCATGACCTACGCCATGGCCGTGCTGGAAGTGAACGCTTCCATGGGTCTGATCGTGGCTGCACCTACCGCCGGCTCTGCAGGCGTGGTGCCGGGCATGATGCTGGCGCTGCAGGAGTGCTACCGCATTTCTGACCAGCGCATTGTGGACGCGCTGTTCAACGCCAGTGCCGTGGGCTACCTTGCCATGCGCAACGCCACCGTGGCCGGCGCCGTGGGTGGCTGTCAGGCCGAGGTGGGCGTCGCGTCCGCCATGGCTGCCTCTGCCGCCGTGGAGCTGATGGGCGGCGACCCGCAGCAGTGTCTGGATGCAGCTTCCACCGTGCTGATGAACATGCTGGGTCTTGTGTGCGACCCTGTGGGCGGTCTGGTGGAATACCCCTGCCAGAACCGCAACGCTGCCGGTGTGGCCAACGCCCTGATCGCGGCAGAAATGAGCCTGAGCGGCATCCGCCAGCTGATCCCCTTTGACCAGATGCTGGACGCCATGTACGCTGTGGGCAGGCGTCTGCCTGCGGAGCTGCGCGAGACCGCCCTTGGCGGCTGCGCTGCCACCCCTGCTGCCTGTGCCGCCTGCGGCCGGTGCGGCTGAGCCGCGTTTTTGAACCGCAACACCTGCCGGTGAGGACCGGCGGGTGTTTTTTGTTTCCAACGGCTTTACAATTCTGAGAAAAGGCGGTATTCTTTTATAGATGATACTTTTTTCAGGAGGAAACCATGGACATCCGCCAGCTGCATTATTTTCTGGTATTGTGTGACGAAATGAATTACAGCCGCGCGGCACAGCGGCTGTTTTTGTCCCGTCAGGCACTGCGGCAAAGCATTTCGGCACTGGAAGCCGAGCTTTGCGGCCCGCTGTTCATCAGTGCCCACCACAAGCTCACCCTCACCGACCGGGGCATGAGCCTGCAGCGCCATGCTGCGCCGATCGTGGAGCAGTTTCAGCAGATGCAGGCGGCGCTGCGGGCAGAGATCCAGTCTGTCCAGCCGGTGCGCATCGGCATCAGTGTATCGCTGGTGCCGGACTACCTGCCCGGTCTGGAGACGCAGCTGGATAAATTCCGTCAGCAGTACCCGCATGTGGAGATGCGCTTCCGCATGATGGACAACGATGCTGTGGCAGACGGCGTGGAGCAGGGTGAGCTGGATGCAGGTCTGGTCATCGATCTGGGCTGCGCCGCACCGGTGCTGGCACGCACCACCCTGCGCGCCGACCCTGCCTGCCTGCTGGTGCCCCGCGGGCATCCCTTCTGGGAGAAAGAGAGCATCCCGCTGGCCGAGCTGCGGGGGCAGCGGGTGCTGCTGCCCAGCCTGCGGCAGGATCTGTTCAGCCCGCTGTGGTCTGCCTGCGCCCGGGCGGGCTTTGCGCCCAATGCGGAGATCGGCCCCAGCTTTTATCAGGCATATTATCTGGTGCAGGAGCAGCTGTGCACCTGCCTGACCCGTTATGAACCCGGTGCCCGGCGGGAGCTGGATCGTGTGCGGGATGTCTTGCTGGAGGATCTGCCGCCTCTGTGTGTATCGCTGGTGCAGCGGCGGGATTATTCTTCCGCCTACATCGACCTGCTGCGCAGCTACCTGATGGAGGTGCTGGGCGGTTCGGCCAGCCTTCCGCCCCGGCGCGGCCGGCCGGCAAAACCGTTCTACAACTTTCCGGTTCTGTCCAGCGCAGCGGCCAAAACGGCTCCGGCGCACCCGGCACCGGGCACGCAGCTGCCTTTTGCGGGCGGCACCAACTTCCGTGAGCTGGGCGGCTACGACGGCGATGAAGGCAAGCATGTCAAGTGGGGGCAGATCTGGCGCGGCATCCCGACCGGAAAACTTACCGGTGAGGCCGACCGCACCAGGCTGGATGCACTGGGGCTGCGGCTGATCCTTGACCTGCGCAGCGTCGAAGAGGCAAAAAAAGAACCGGACTATGTGCCGGACGGCGCAAGACTTGTGCAGATCTGCGGCCTGT
The DNA here is from genome assembly GCA_934501115.1 of uncultured Faecalibacterium sp. Classification (GTDB taxonomy): domain Bacteria; phylum Bacillota; class Clostridia; order Oscillospirales; family Ruminococcaceae; genus Faecalibacterium. The sequence continues at coordinate 14,134 of CAKSTO010000049.1, read as the reverse complement.
GCGCAGAAGACGGGCACGAGATCGCCTTTGCCCCCGGCGACATCGACAGGCTGATGGCTTCGGCTCCGGAAGGGTACGATGTGCCGCGGGTGATGTACCGCCGGATGCTGACCGGCAACAAGGCGTTCAAGGAGCTGTTCCGCGCGCTGGAAGCAGGTGAGACCCCCATCCTGTTCCACTGCTCGGCGGGCAAGGATCGCACGGGGGTGGCGGCCATGCTGATCCTGCTGGCACTGGGAGCGTCCGACGAGACCATTTGTGCCGATTACGCGCAGACCAATGTCTGCCGCAGGGCAGAGATCGAAGCTGTGATGCAGGAGCATGCCGATGAGATCGCGGCAGACCCCTCCTGCAGAAATCACTACCACAGGATGGCAGGCGTGGAGCCGGAGCTTGCACCCTTTGTGCTGGATACGATCCGCAGCCAGTTTGGCAGCGCAGAGAACTATCTGGAAGCCGAATACGGCCTGACCCCGGCGCGCCTGATGCGCCTGCGCAGGATGTATCTGGAATAAAATAAACAGGGAAGGCATCCCGCAGCGGATGCCGCCCTGTTTTTTTGCATAAAATGATGCTGCAGGACACCTTTCTCCCTTGACAATCGCACGATTGTTTCGTAATATAAATAGTAGTATGGAATAAAAGACGCTGTATGCAGGTCGTCCCGTGACCCCGAGTTCCTTCAGGCGAAGCGCGCCTGTTTATATAAGATAGAACCGTAGATAGAAAAGCTGCCGGCCGGTTTCCGTGGAAAGTCTCCGCGCGTGTGGTCAGGCTGTCATTTTTGCGTTGAAAGCTCGCTTATAAAGTCCTGTGTGACCCCACACCTGCCGTGCAGTGTCTCCTGCTTATGATTCAAGGATTGAATTTTAACAAAGGAGAGTGAACACGATGTCCACGATCGGATGGATCGTGGTTTTGATCGTTGTTCTGGCTGCCGGTGCCGGTGCGGGTTATTTTATTGGTTACAACAACCGTAAAAAGACCGCTGAAGCACAGATCGGCAGTGCGGAAGCCGAGGCAACACGCCTGGTAAACGAAGCGATCAAGACCGCTGAACAGAAGCGTAAGGAAGCAGTTCTGGAAGCAAAGGATGAGGCTTTCCGGCTGAAGGCAGAAGTGGATGCCCAGAAGGCGGAAGCCGACAAGGAGATCAAGCAGCGCCGCGCGGAGATCACCCGTCAGGAGAACCGCATCGACCAGAAGGAAACGGCTCTTGACCGAAAGACTGAGGCGCTGGAAAAAAAGGAAGAAGAGCTGAAAAAGCGCTCTGCCGAGGCCGAAGAGCGTCTGGCTGAGATCGATGCCCTGCGTGCCAAGGAGATGGAGCGTCTGGAAACGCTGGCCGGCCTGAGTCAGGAGGATGCCCGCGAGGTGCTGCTGCACAAGGTGGACGAGGAGCTGACCCACGAAAAGGCTGTGCGCGTTGCCGCCTACGAGACCGACCTGAAGGAGAACTGCGACAATATCGCACGCAACCTGATCGGTCAGGCTGTCAGCCGCTGCGCGGCCGACCATTGCAGCGAGACCACCGTCAGCGTGGTGCCGCTGCCCAGTGACGAAATGAAGGGCCGCATCATCGGCCGCGAGGGCCGCAACATCCGCGCACTGGAAACTGCGACCGGCGTGGATCTGATCATCGACGACACCCCGGAGGCCATCACTCTGTCCTCCTTCGACCAGACCCGCCGCGAGGTGGCTCGTATGACGCTGGAGCGCCTGATCGGCGACGGCCGCATCCACCCTGCCCGCATTGAGGAAACGGTGGAAAAGTGCCGCCACGAGCTGGAGCTGCAGATGAAGCGCGAGGGCGAGCGTGCCGTGATGGAGCTTGGCATCCACGGCCTGCACCCCGATCTGATCAAGCTGATCGGACGGCTGAAGTACCGCACCAGCTTTGGTCAGAATGCCCTGACCCACAGCATGGAGGTGGCATGGGTAGCCGGCCTGCTGGCAGGCGAAATGGGCGTCAATGTGACCATGGCACGCCGTGCCGGTCTGCTGCATGATATCGGCAAGGCGCTCGACCACGAGATCGAGGGCAGCCATGTCCAGATCGGTGTGGATATCTGCCGCAAGTACAAGGAAAATACCCAGATCATCCACGCCATTGAGGCTCACCATGGCGACGTGGAGCCCAAGACCCCGCTGGCCTTTATCATTCAGGCTGCCGATGCCATCAGCGCCGCACGCCCGGGTGCCCGCCGTGAGAATGTGGAAAGCTATGTCAAGCGCCTTGAAAATCTGGAGGAGATCTCTTCCAGCTTCGAGGGCGTAGAGCAGGCGTTTGCTGTGCAGGCTGGCCGCGAAGTGCGCATTATGGTCAAGCCCGATGTCATCAGCGACGATCAGGTCATCCTGCTGGCGCGCTCCATTGCCAAGAAGATCGAGGATACGCTGGATTACCCCGGCCAGATCAAGGTCAGTGTGATCCGCGAGAGCCGCGCCATCGAGTACGCAAAGTAAAATTTTGGGATCAGAGAGCCGCTGTACGGGTTTGTGCAGCGGCTCTTTTTGGCAGGCCGCCCTCTCTGTCACCTGCGGTGGCATCGCTCCCATTGAGAGAAATGCGGAGCACAGCGAGGCTGAGAGGGCGGGGAGGCTGTCTTTTGCCCGGAAACGCTTGTAATTCTGCGACAAAAAGGGTATTATGGAGAAAACAAACCGAAAAAGGAGAGTGACGATATGAAACGTATCCGGAATCTTCTGGCCTGCCTTCTGGCAGGGGTGCTGACGCTGGCGGTGCTTACCGGATGCACGGGGCTGGGAATCATCGGCACCGTGCAGACGGACACGGAGCAGGCGCAGCAGCTGATGCAGGAGGTCGATCCGGCGCTGAAGTACAACGAGAGTCTGGAGTACGCAGCCCAGCGGATCGCAGACTGGATGGTGGAAGAGCCTCTGCAGCTCACGACATCCTCGGAAGGGCAGCTGGTGCGCAGAGTGCCGCTGTCTGCCAATGATACTATGGTCTCCGATACGGTCAACGATTTCATCTCGGATGCAGGCGGCCCGTGGCTGACCAACAATGTGGCCATCGCCATGACCAAGGATAATTCCGGCTGGTCTACAGGATATATCTTTGTCCCCGGCCGGAGCGGCGCAGCCGATGCCCTGCGTGAATATGCAGCAGGGCACAGCGAGATGGGCGCAGTTTTTATCCAGTACGGCGGCGAGACCTACGTTGTGGCGCTGTTCCTGTAAGCAGAAGAATGCAGATGCCCGTCCGGCAGTCAGCCGGACGGGCATTTTTGCACGTGCGCGGAAAGGCCGGAAGGGGGTCAGGGAAATGCTGCAGAGGGAGGGAAACCACAAATTCCAGAGTGAAATTTTTTCACCTGTTCTCATGCAAAATACAAGATGATTCTTTTTTTATAAAATTGTACTTCTGGCAGATACAGCACGCCTTCAAAACTGCACAAAATTAACCAGATTTTTTTGGACGACCATTGGTCATTCCATAGAAATGCGGAGACAGGTCTTTCTTTTTCGGTCGAGACAGCGTATAATGCGGGTATCGCACAAAGGTGTGCAAGGCTCCGGAGGAGGAGTATAAAAACCTTTGTGCATTTTTTAGAACTTACTGCTTTATCACAATAAAGCAATGAGGCATGAGAGAGAGGGAAAAGATATGAAATTCGATCGTCGTATTTCCCGCCGCAGCTTTCTGGCTGCTGCAGGCGTATCGGCTGCTGCACTGGCTCTGACTGCCTGCGGCGGTTCTTCCAGCACCGCTGCTTCCGGCTCCACCGCTGCTTCTGGTGCAGCCGCCTCTGCTGTGGGCGGTGTGCTGAACGTCATGCTGGAGACCGAAGTCCAGTCTCTGGACCCCCAGCTGGCTACCGACGGCACCTCCTTTGAGGTCATCGCATGCTACACCGACGGCCTGATGCAGATGGATGCGAACGGTGCAGCCGTGGAGGCTCTGGCAGAGAGCTATGAGCTGAGCGAGGACGGCAAGACCTACACCTTCCACCTGAAGGATGCAAAGTGGTCCAATGGCGATGCCGTTACCGCAGCCGACTTCGTGTTTGGCTGGCAGCGTGCCGTTGACCCCGCAAACGCTTCCGAGTATTCCTACATGCTGAGCGATATCGGTCAGGTGGTCAACGCCGCCGACATCATTGCAGGCAGCAAGCCTGTCACCGATCTGGGCGTCACCGCTGTGGACGACAAGACCCTGAAGGTGGAGCTGAATGTTCCGGTCAGCTACTTCCTGAGCCTGATGTACTTCCCCACCTTCTACCCCATGAACCAGAAGTTCTTTGAGAGCTGCGGCGATACCTACGGCACCAGCGCAGACACCGTGCTGTCCAACGGTGCATTCGTGCTGACCAGCTATGAGCCGGCTGCCACCGCTTTTGAGCTGGTGAAGAACGCCGACTACTACGATGCTGACCGCATTGCTCTGGACGGCCTGAACTATCAGGTCATCAAGGACAGCCAGCAGGCTCTGATGAGCTATCAGAACGGCGATCTGGATATCACCCTGCTGAACGGCGAGCAGGTCGAGCAGGTCAAGGATGACCCCGAGTTCACCAGCGTGGGTGCCGGCTACCTGTGGTACATCAGCCCCAACATCGACGCTGTGCCGGATCTGGCAAACCTGAACCTGCGCCGCGCCATCACCTTTGCACTGGATCGTGAGTCCATCACCAATGACGTGCTGAAGGACGGCTCTTCTCCCGCCTACACCGCAGTGCCCGCACAGTTCGCCACCGGCCCGGACGGCAGCGATTTCAGCGCCGACCAGACCAAGTTTGCAGAGTTCTGCGCATACGATCCCGACAAGGCTGCAGAGTACTATGAGCAGGCCAAGGCTGAGCTGGGCAAGGATTCCTTCTCCTTCACCATGATCGTCGACGCCGACGATGCTCCCCAGAAGGTCGCTCAGGTCGTGCAGGAGCAGCTGCAGACCACCCTGCCCGGCTTCACTCTGGAGCTGAAGGTGGAGCCCAAGAAGCAGCGCGTGCAGGATATGCAGGACGGCACCTTTGAGCTGGGTCTGACCCGCTGGGGCCCCGACTACGCCGATCCCATGACCTATCTGGGCATGTGGGTCACCGGCAACTCCAACAACTACGGTCTGTGGAGCGACGCTGACTACGATGCCATCATCGCAGAGTGCACCACCGGTGATCTGTGCACCGATCCCGAGGGCCGCTGGGAGGCAATGTATGACGCTGAGTCCATCGTTCTGGAGCAGGCCGTCATCTTCCCGCTGTATGGACAGTGCAATGCTGAGATGATCTCCTCCGCCGTTACCGGCATCGAGCATCACCCCTGCGCTCTGAACCGTGTTTACAAGAACACCACCAAGAACGCCTAAGTCTGACGTAAGATAAAAATGCCGCACAGTGGCAGCGTGATTGCCGCTGTGCGACTTTTTGGCTTTTACACTGTCCACGTCCGGCGCACGGATGACCGCGGCAGAAAAAGCCGCCCTGTCTTGAGCAGGGAAAAGAAGAAACTTTAAGGGGGTCTACCCAACGTGAAAAAATACACGCTCAAGCGTATTATCACTTCGTTGTTTACGCTGCTGGCCATCCTGCTGGTGTTGTTCATCCTCATGCAGCTGATGCCCGGTTCGCCCTTCAACGATGAAAAGCTGACGCCGGAAATGCGCGCATCCCTGTACGCAAAGTACGGTCTGGATCAGCCCATCTATGTGCAGTTCTTCCGCTATGTGACCAACATGCTGCGCGGTGACTTCGGCGTCAGCTACAATATCTCCAAGAACACGCCCATCTCCCAGCTGATCCAGTCCCGTCTGCCCATTTCCATCCGTGTGGGCGGCATGGCTGTCACACTGGGTGCCATCGTGGGCCTTGTCCTCGGCATCATTGCAGCCCTCAAGCGGGACACCATCTTCGACACGCTGGCCACCATCATCTCGGTCATCGGCGTGTCGGTGCCGTCTTACGTGATCGCACTGGCCCTGAGCTATACCTTTGGCTTCAAGCTCAAGTGGTTCCCCATGCTGTTCTCCGCAAAGGATGTGTTCGGCTCCAGTGTGCTGCCCAGCATCTCGCTGTCCATGTTCACCATGGCTTCCATTGCCCGCTTTACCCGCAGTGAAATGATCGAGGTTCTGGACTCCGATTATATGCTGCTGGCCGAGAGCAAGGGCATTTCCGGCCCGGCGCTGATCTTCCGCCACGCGCTGCGCAACGCGCTGATCCCCATTATCACCGTGCTGGCCCCGCTGATCGTGGACCTGATGACCGGCTCGCTGGTGGTGGAGAAGATCTTCGCCATTCCCGGTGTGGGCAGCCTGCTGGTGACGGCCATCCAGTCCAACGACTACAATGTGGTCATCAGCCTGAGCTTCATCTACAGCGCCATGTACATTGGCATCATGCTGGTCGTTGACCTGCTGTACGGCATCATCGACCCGCGCATCCGCTTGGCAAAGGGGGACGACTGATATGGCAGAAAAAGCGATTCGCCTGGGAGGCGAAGCCACTGCTGACGCCATCGTCAGCGCCGTGGATACCATGTATTCCGAGCGCACCTTCAACGAGAAGGACTTTGCGCTCAAGCATAACGACGCAGAGATCGCCATGGACTCGAACTTTGCCGCACAGAGCTTCTGGAAGGATGTGCGGGTGCGCTTCTTCCGCAAGAAGAGCGCGGTGCTCGGCCTGATCCTCGTTGTCTTTATCGTGCTGCTGGCGGCATTTGGCCCCGGCATGAACGAGTATACCTACTCTGGTCAGGAGCTGAGCCAGAAAAACTTTGCGCCCCGTGTGCAGGTGCTGGAAAACCTCGGCATCTTCAACGGTGACGAAAAAATGAGCACCACCACCGGTTCCAAGACGGTCAATGCCTATGTGGAAAAGGGCAAGGAGGACGTCTACTACTGGTTCGGCAGCGACACCTATGGCCGCGATATCTGGACCCGCACCTGGGAGGGTGCCCGTGTCTCGCTGATCATCGCGGTCGCCGCCGCCATCATCGATATGGTCATCGGCATGAGCTACGGCCTGATCTCCGGCTACTTCGGCGGCAAGGTGGATATGGCGATGCAGCGCTTCCTGGAAGTTGCCAACGGCATCCCCCGTCTGGTCATTGTCACGCTGCTTCTGCTGGTGCTCAAGCCCGGCATGATCACCATTATCTTTGCCCTGATGCTCACCGAGTGGGTGGGCATGAGCCGCATTGCCCGCGCTGAGATGCTCAAGCTGAAGGATCAGGAGTTCGTGCTGGCTTCCCGCACGCTGGGCGCAGGCAGCTTCTTCATCATCTTCAAGGAAGTGCTGCCCAACATCATCGGACCCATCATCACGCAGGTCATGTTCAGCATCCCCACCGCCATTTTCACCGAGGCATTCCTGTCCTTTGTGGGTCTGGGCATCCCGGTGCCGCAGTGCTCGCTGGGTTCTCTGATCAGCGAGCTGTACAACAGCTTCACCACCCATCCTTATCAGATCATCCCGCCGATGGTGGTCATGAGTCTGCTGATGATGAGCTTCAACCTCGTGGCCGACGGCCTGCGCGAGGCTCTGGACCCCAAGATGAAGAGTATGTAAGGAGGAACACCCCATGCCTGAAAACAAAAAAGAACAGGTCTTGTCGGTGCGAGACCTTGATATCACCTTTAAGACCACCGCAGGCCCGGTGCACGCCATCCGCGGCGTGAACATCGACCTGTACAAGGGCGAAACGGTGGCGCTGGTGGGCGAATCCGGTTCCGGCAAGTCCGTTACCATGAAGGCCGCCATGGGCATTCTGGCCCAGAACGCTACCGTGAACAGCGGTTCCATCCAGTTCAGCTACCATCACGCCGACGGCAGCCCCGAGACGGTGGATCTGCTGCAGAAGGACAAAAAGTGGATCCGCCGCCACATCAACGGCAAGCGCATCGCCATGGTGTTTCAGGACCCCATGACCAGCCTTGACCCCACCATGCCCATCGGCAAGCAGATCATGGAGGGCATGCTGTGGCACTACAAGATGCCCAAGGATGCCGCCTACAAAAAGGCTGTGCAGCTGCTGGAAGAGGTGGGCATCACCGATGCCGAAAAGCGCATGAAGAGCTACCCGCACCAGCTGTCCGGCGGTATGCGCCAGCGTGTGGTCATTGCCATTGCACTGGCCTGCGACCCCGACCTGCTGATCTGCGACGAGCCCACCACGGCACTGGATGTGACCATTCAGGCCAAGATCCTGGAGCTGATCCGCAGCATCCAGCGTGAGCGCGGCATCTCGGTCATTTACATCACCCATGATCTGGGCGTTGTGGCAAAGGTGGCCGATTATGTGGACGTGATGTACGCAGGCAAGATCGTGGAGACCGGCACCATCGACGAGATCTTCTACGAGCCGCGCCACCCCTACACATGGGGTCTGCTTTCCGCCATGCCCGATCTGGACACCGCGGACGACCGCCTGTACACCATTCCGGGTTCGCCGCCGAACCTGCTGCATGAGAAGCCGGGCGATGCCTTTGCACCGCGCAACCACTTTGCCCTGAACATCGACGACGAAGTGGATCCGCCCATGTTCAAGATCAGCGATACCCACTATGCAGCCACATGGCTGCTGGATCCCCGTGCACCCAAGGTGGAGATGCCGCCTGAGCTTGCTCAGCGCATTGCCCGTATGCGTGCCGAGGCAGAAAAGATCAAGGAGGCGGAATAAATGGCAGCACAGAGCACCACCCCTCTGCTGAAGGTGGAAGGCCTGAAGCAGTATTTCCGCGTGAGCAAGAGCTTTACCGTCAAGGCAGTGGACAATGTGAGTTTCGAGATCTACCCCGGCGAGACCTATGGTCTGGTGGGCGAGTCCGGCTCCGGCAAGTCCACCATCGGCCGCAGCGTCATCCGCTTGTATGACCCCACTGCCGGCAAGATCACCTTTGATGGGCATGATATCAGCGGCAGGCTGAGCCGCGTGCAGAACGATACGCTGCGCACCCAGATGCAGATGATCTTTCAGGACCCCATGGCGTCCCTGAACCCCCGCAAGAAGGTGGAGGATATCATCGGCGAGGGGTTGGATATCCACCACATGTACAAGACGAGGGAAGAGCGCCGCGAAAAGGTGGAAAAGATCCTCGCAAAAGTGGGTCTGGCACCTGAGCACGCCGAGCGTTACCCCCACCAGTTCTCCGGCGGTCAGCGCCAGCGCGTGGGCATTGCCCGCGCCCTCATCATGAACCCCAAACTCATCATCGCAGATGAGTGCATCTCGGCTCTGGACGTGTCCATTCAGGCACAGGTGGTCAACCTGATGAAGGACATCCAGCAGGAGACCGGCACGGCCTACCTGTTCATCGCGCATGACCTGTCCATGGTCAAGTACATCTCCGACCGTATCGGCGTGCTGCATCTGGGTCATCTTCTAGAGACCGGCACGACCGAAGAAATCTTCGAGAACCCCATCCACCCCTACACCCGCAGTCTGCTGTCGGCGATCCCGCTGCCCAACCCGGTGGTGGAAAAGCGCCGTGTGGCTGAGACCTACGACTATGCAACCTCCGGCATCGATTACAACAAAGGCACCAATCACCTTGTGAGCGGAAGCCATTACGTTAAGTGCACGGACGAAGAGTTTGCAAAGTGGTGCAGATAAGAGCAAAATGAGAAAGGCATCTGCGGCGCTGTTTCGTTGACCGAAACCGCTGCAGATGCCTTTTGTTTGTCATGAACTGCATCCGACACTTTTTGACATTCCTAGCCGCTGGGACCCGCGCACTAAACAACAGCCCACTGGGCTGTTGTTTGCCCTGCCTTCGGCAGTGCCGTGCTGTTCAAGTCCTGGCGGCCCTGAATATAGAAAAAAAGGCACCCCTAGGGGGTACCTTTTTTTCTATGGGCCAGCCAGGACTTGAACCCGGGACCAAGCGGTTATGAGAACATCGCTAATTTTGAAATCCCATTTTTCTTGTGAAATCTTGTGACTATCTGATAATTTCATAAAAGTGCCTTTGTGTACTTTGACGTAACTTTTGGTGTCTTTTAGTCTCTAAAACGGCTCTTTGTAGGTGAAACGGTAGGTGAAAATTTTCACCTACGAAACTCGACACCTACTGTTACCATTTTTGCTTTACATGGCTCACTTTCAAAAAAGGAAGGTGAGCTTTTTCTTTTGTAGAAATTGGGAAGGAGGTTTTCCACATGAGCACACCTACACAGTTGAAAATCCGAGGTCACACCAAATGACGCTGGACTACTTCTACGGTCAGTCGGGCGAGTTGTTCTCCTACTTCCGCATCCCGAAAGCACTCTTTCAGGACAGCCGTTTCCGGCAGCTCTCCACCGATGCCCGGACGCTGTACGGCATCTTACTGGACCGCATGAGCCTGTCGGTCAAGAACGGATGGCTGGACGAGCAGGGGCGCGTGTATATCATCTACACTGTCCGGGAAGTGCAGGAATCTCTCTGCTGCGCCGAACACAAGGCGGTCAAGCTGTTCCGGGAACTGGAACAGGCCAATCTTATTGAGCGCAAACGGCGAGGGCTGGGCAGACCCAGCTTGATCTATGTCAAGAACTTTTCGTCTGGACTGCCGCCAAAAGCACAAGTACAGAATTGCGCAAACAGCAATTCCTGTGCTGCTGAAAATGCAGTTCAGGTGCAGCCAAAACCGCAATCTAATAAGACTGATAAGAATAAAACAGAGAGGAACAATCCTTTCCTCCCGGATGAATCGGACAGAGAACAACTCGAAGATTATTTTTATCAGGCATTGGAGGTCGAACTGCTGCTCCGGCTTTGCCCGGATGATGAGGACACCATCTATCAAATTGTGGACTTGCTTGTGGACACCTGCTCCACCAAACGCAAGATGTTGAGGATTGCCGGAGATGACAAGCCTGCCGAGGTGGTACGCAGCCGGCTGAAAAAGCTGAACGCTGACCACATCCGTTTCGTGCTGGATTCGCTGGCAGAAAACACTGCCCCGGTGCGGAACATGAAGCAGTATTTGCTGGCGATGCTCTACAATGCGCCCACCACCATGAACCTCTACTATCAGAACAAAACGAACCACGACTTTGCGCGTGGCTCTCCGAAAGCGGGGTGATGTTATCGCAAAGAAAGCTACCACAATCGCCATCGTAAACCAAAAAGGCGGCACGGCCAAGACCACTACCTGTGAAAATCTTGGTATCGGTCTGGCAATGGAGGGCAAAAAGGTTCTGCTGGTGGATGTTGACCCGCAGGGTTCACTTACCATCAGTATGGGCTGGCAGCAGCCGGATGAGCTGTCCACCACATTGTCCACCCTTATGCAGAAAGCCATGAACGACCAGCCCATCCAGCCCGGCGAGGGCATTCTGCACCATGCAGAGGGCGTTGACCTGATCCCTGCCAATATCGAACTGGCAGGGCTGGAAGTGGCTCTGGTAAACAGCATGAACCGGGAAAAGATGCTGAAACAAGTGCTGGACAGTGCCAAGCGGGAGTACGATTTTATTCTGCTGGACTGTATGCCCTCGCTGGGAATGCTCACCATCAACGCGCTGGCGGCGGCAGACGCTGCCTTGAATCCGGTGCAGGCACAGTACCTTTCCGCAAAAGGTCTGGAACAGCTTTTGCAGACGGTGCAGAAGGTCCGGCGGCAGATCAATCCGAAACTGAAAATCGAGGGTATTTTGCTGACCATGACCGACAACCGCACCAACTACGGAAAGCAAATCAGCAATCTGATCCGGCAGGCATACGGAAAGCACCTGAAGGTGTTCGAGCAGACCATCCCACGGTCCGTCCGAGCAGCAGAAACCAGTGCGGCAGGCAAAAGCATCTTTGCCTATGACCCCAAGGGCAAGGTGGCAGAAGCCTACAAATCTCTTGCAAAGGAGGTGCTGGCGGATGCCGATCGACAGCGGAAACTTAGCTCTGAAAGGGCTAGATGACCTGTTTTCCACCGAGGAAAACCGACAGGAGGAACAGCGGGAGCAGGTACAGCAGATTCCCATTGATGCGCTGCACCCCTTCACCAACCACCCTTTCAAGGTGCTGGACGATGAAGCCATGACCCGGACGGTGGAGAGTATCGCACAGTACGGTGTGCTGGCTCCGCTGATTGCCCGCCCTCGCCCGGACGGTGACGGCTACGAGATCATCTCCGGGCACCGCCGTCAGTATGCGGCTAAACTTGCCGGGCTGGATACCCTGCCGGTCATTGTGCGGCAGATGTCGGACGATGCTGCTGTGATATTGATGGTGGATTCCAATTTGCAGCGTGAACACATCCTGCCCAGTGAACGTGCCTTGGCGTACAAGATGAAACTGGATGCCATGCGAAGAACTAGCGGTAGACCGTCAAAAGAAAATGTGTCCCAAATTGGGACACAAAAACGTTCCGACCAAATCATGGCCGAAGAACTTGGTGAAAGCCGCAATCAAATCCAGCGTTTCATCCGCCTGACAAACCTTGTTCCCGAACTGCTGGACATGGTAGACGAAAAGAAAATTTCCTTTAATCCCGCTGTGGAGCTGTCCTATCTGGACGAAAGCCAACAGCGGGATTTTTTAGAAGCCATGGAGGACACCCAGAATGCGCCGTCCTTATCGCAGGCGCAGCAACTGAAAAAGATGGCACAGCAGGGAGAGTTCAGCTACGAAAAAGCCTTTGATGTGATGGGACAGGAGAAAAAGAGCGAGAAAGACACCGTGACCATCAAAAACGAGACCCTGCGGAAGTATTTCCCCCGCAGCTACACGCCCAAACAGATGGAGGAGAAGATCATCCAGCTTCTGGATGCGTGGCAGAAAAAGCAGCAACGCCGCAACGAGCGCTGACCCATAACGTAAGACCCGATGGGGTCTTTTTTGTTTGCAAAAATTTGGAGGTAACGCCTATGAACAATACGATTCCTTTTCACTCCGCACCCCATGCTCCGCAGATTACTGTGGATGTGAACATCCTGACCATGCTGAAACAGGCGGCATCCTGTTTGAGCGAAATGGCAAGCGAGAATGTCTACCTTGCCGCCATCGGCCCGGACATGGAACTGACCATTATCATGGAGGAGGATGCCCCTTCCATTCTGCCTTGTTTTGACGAGGACGATGCCCTGATATCCGTGAAGGGTGCGCCGCTGTTTATCAGCTACAATCCGGCGCAGGTCCTCAAGCTGGCAGGCAAGCGATACCTGACCGGCCCGGTCATTTTCTACCGCACCGATGGGCACAGCGCCATCGTATCCCTGACGGTGGAGGATATTTACCGCTTTCAGACCTATCTGGAAAGTCACAGCACCACCCTGATGGCAGACGACCAGAAGCTGACCTGCATCTGCATCGACTGAGGTGTGCCATGCTGAACTTTTTTATCGGTTTCGCTTTTTTTGAAGCGGGTGCCTTTTTCGGATTCTTCGTGGCGGCTTTGCTGAACGCTGCCCATGCCGGGCAGGAGAGCGCCATCTTTGAGGAGAATGATAATGGAACAGAATGAAAATACCCTTTCGGTGCTGAAAATTGCACCGGGACAGCATCCGCAGCAGGTCGAGATTGACAACAACCTGAAAGCCTTGCAGGAGGCGGTGGGCGGCACGATTGCTGCTGTTTACCCCTTTGCAGACCCGGTGGCTATCATCTGCAATGACGATGGTAAGCTCATGGGTCTGCCCTTGAACCGTGCCCTGCGGGATGAAAACGGGCAGATGTACGATGCCGTTGCCGGAGACTTTCTGGTGGTGGGTCTGGGCGAGGAGGATTTTGCATCCCTGATCCCGGAGATGGCGCAGAAATATGAGCAGCTTTTTCATCAGCCGGAAGCCTTTCTGAAACTGGGCAACCGTCTGCTGGTGCTGCCGGTGCCTGATGAACCTCCGGCAGAAAAGCCCCACACCAAGCCTCCGGCAGAGCATGACCGCTAAAATCACCCTGCTGCACGGGAGGTGATGGCAGTGCAGGAAGAAATCGAACAGAAGTCATTCAACATTATGATCTCCACCACAAAGCTGTCAGCCCGGACCGTCCTGCGGGCAGTAAAAGCGGCGTTTCGGCTGTACCAGTCCAAAGCATCCCAAGGTAAGCAAAGCGTCCGCACCCTTCTGCGGCAAAACCGGGGTGTGTCCAGCGTGGAGATCAGCAAGACCGGCATCCGTGGGCTGGAACGCTATGCCAAAAAGTACGGCATCGACTACGCCATCCGCAAGGACACCTCCGAGGTGCCGCCCCG
>CAKSTO010000048.1 GCA_934501115.1 uncultured Faecalibacterium sp. | reverse complement strand
GGAACATCGACAATAAAATGCGCTGCCGGGCAGAGCCTGCCGTGAACTCGAAGCAATAAAAGTACAGCGTCGGCAGTGCCAGAAGAAATGCCGTTGTGACAAGGATCACCTTGCTCTGCATCCGATAGCGGTGAAAGTCAAGGCGGTATGTACAAATGTCCTCCCATGTCAGAAAGCCAAGGCCGCCAAAGACGATCAGGGCCGCGATCACTGTGGTAAGCAATGGGTCACCTGCATACCGTGTCAGCGAAACAAATTTTGCCCCCTCTGTTCCCAGCAGGTCAAAACCGGCATTGCAGAACGCCGAAATGGAATGAAACAGTGCGTACCAGATCCCGCGCAAACCATAATCGGCGCAAAATGTCGGCAGCAGCAGTGCAGCACCGGCCAGTTCAAACAGGGCGGTGATTCGCAGAATAAAGCCTGTCAGCCGCACGATGCCTCCCATCTGCGGGGCAGCGGTGGCTTCCTGCATCGTGCTGCGCTGCTTGAGGGAGATCTTTCGCCCGGAAAGCAGCGCAAAGGCAGCGCCCACCGTAATGACGCCCAATCCTCCGATCTGGATCAGAAGAAGGATCACACTCTGCCCGAATGCCGACCAGTAGCTGCCTGTATCCTGTACCACAAGTCCGGTCACACAAAGGGCGGAGGTAGAGGTAAATAATGCCTCATGGAACGGTGTAACGCACCTCTGCTGTGCAGCGATCGGGAGCATCAGAAGCAATGCGCCCACCAGATCAACTGCCGCAAACCCTGCAATAATGACCTGAAAAGAAGAAAAACGATGCCGCCTGTAACGAGGATATTGAATCATAAAAGCTCCTTTACCTATCCGTGTGCATAAAGATTAGCATGGAATAGATAAAAGAGCCGTAAAGAAAATTGTAGAAGTATAAAGATTTCATTAAAATTGGTCGGCCAACACCAAATAACAAATGCTGGACATCACCAGTTAAAAAACAGTAATATCCAGCATTCATTTAGATTTCTAGTCCGTGGCTTCCGGCCGCATTCTTCAAATATTCCTCCGGGTCACCGTTCAGAATCAAGTCCGCATAGCCCAGCGGGTCATTATAGATGAGATAGTCTAACTCCGACCTCTGCGCCATGGTCACATCCAACGCATCCTCGCCCCCGGTGCAGTCGATGGAGATCATTCTCCCATCCCGGAGCAGCAGCTCCACGCATCCGGTGTCCATGTTGAATTTGCAGGCTCTTTCATCGTACTTCATACTTGTGTCCTCCTGAAATCATGTTGTGGCTTATGTCGGTCAATCTATGATTTCGGATTTCATCTTCCACGGACACCTGCATGGAACTTGTCGGGGCAAAGCCCCTCCATCTGCTAACGCAGACCGTTCCGTCGCTTAAAAGCCCCACTGGGGCTTTCATTGCTTCGCAAACGCTAATTTTCCGAAGAAAACAAATAATCCGAACCCATCTCCTATCGGAAACAAGTTCGGATTATTTTTGTTTGGTCCGAGTGGCGAGAATCGAACTCACGGCCTCTTGAACCCCATTCAAGCGCGCTACCAAAACTGCGCTACACCCGGATATCGTCCTCTGCCTCCCTACCGAAGCATCGGCGACAAGAGATATTATACTCGCGTACAGCAGTTTTGTCAACACATTTTTTCAATTTTCTTTGTGTTTTTTCAAAAAAGTCTTATTATTACGAAAACGCGCATTTTATTTATTTTCCGATTCTGCACGCAGCAGCCTGTCCCTCTCCAGCAGGGGCTTGAGATACTGTCCGGTAAAGCTCTCCGGCACTGCTGCCACTTCTTCAGGCGTGCCCTCTGCAACGATCAGGCCTCCGGCGCTGCCGCCCTCGGGGCCAAGATCGATAATATGGTCGGCGCACTTGATCAGATCCAGATTGTGCTCAATGACAATGACCGTATTGCCCGCGTCCACCAGCTTTTGCAGCACCTCGATCAGGCGGTGCACATCTGCGATGTGCAGACCGGTAGTTGGCTCGTCCAGAATATACACCGTCTTGCCGGTGCTGCGGCGGGCCAGCTCGTTCGCCAGCTTCACACGCTGGGCTTCGCCGCCGGAAAGGGTGGTGGCGCTCTGCCCCAGCGTCACATAGCCAAGACCTACATCCAGCAGGGTCTGCAATTTGCGGGCGATCTTGGGCTGGTTTGCAAAGAACACCACCGCTTCCTCCACCGTCATATTCAGCACGTCGGAGATGGTCTTTTCCTTATACTTCACTTCCAGCGTTTCGCGGTTGTATCGGGCGCCCTTGCACACTTCGCAGGGCACATATACATCTGGCAGGAAGTGCATCTCGATCTGTAAAATACCGTTGCCCTCACAGGCTTCACAACGGCCGCCCTTGACGTTGAAGCTGAAACGTCCCGGGCCATAGCCGCGCATTTTGGCATCCTGTGTCTGGGAGAACACCGTGCGGATATCGTTGAATACACCGGTATAAGTGGCCGGATTGGAGCGCGGCGTACGGCCGATCGGCTGCTGGTCGATGCCGATGACCTTATCCACAAATTCCAGCCCTTCTACCCCATCGCACTTGCCCGCGCGGGAACGCGCACCGTTCAGCTCACAGGCAAGGGTCTTATACAGGATCTCGTTGATCAGGCTGGACTTACCGGAGCCGGAAATGCCAGTGACGCAGATAAACTCTCCCAAAGGAAATTTCACATCGATATTCTGCAGGTTATTTTCCCGCGCACCCTTCACAGTGAGGAAATTGCCGTTACCGGTGCGGCGGGTCTGCGGCACTGCAATACGTTTGCGGCCGGAGAGATAATCACCGGTGATGCTGCGCTTTGCCTTGCAGATATCCTTGACAGAACCTGCCGCCACGATCTCGCCGCCGTGCACGCCTGCACCCGGGCCTACATCCACGATATAATCCGCGCTGCGCATGGTGTCCTCATCGTGTTCAACGACAATGACCGTATTGCCAAGGTCGCGGAGATTCTTCAGAGTCGCAATGAGCTTATCGTTATCGCGCTGATGCAGGCCGATGGACGGTTCATCCAGCACATAAAGCACCCCGGAAAGTGCACTGCCGATCTGAGTGGTCAGGCGAATGCGCTGGCTCTCGCCGCCGGAAAGGGTGCCCGCCGACCGAGCCAGCGTGAGATAATCCAGACCCACGCTCTGCAAAAACTGCAGTCGGTTGCGGATCTCCTTCATGATCTGTCCGCCGATCTGCCTCTGCTTTTCGGTGAGGCGCGGCTCATTCTCCTTGATGAAGTTCAGTTCATCCCGGATGGACATTTCGCAGAAATCGCTGATGTTCTTACCCCCGATGGTCACAGCCAGCACTACCGGCTTCAGGCGCTTGCCGTGACAATCCGGACACTCCACGCCGGACATGAAACTGCCGATCTCTTCCTTCATCCACTCGCTGTTGGTCTCGCGGAACCGGCGTTCCAGATTCTCCACGATGCCCTCGAAGGTATTATAATACACGCCGCTGCCGAACTCGTTGGTGCGGTGCATCTCGATTTTTTCGCCGTTCGTGCCGTAGAGCAGTGCATTGACAGCCTCGGTGCTCATCTCTTTGATGGGCGTATCCAGTGTGAACCCATACTTTTTGCCGAGACCCAGATAATACATTTCCGACACAGACCCCTCGGCATAGTACCACCCGCTGGCCTTGATGGCTCCCTCCCGGATGGAAAGATTCCGGTTGGGCAGGATGCGCTCCTCGTCCACCCGCATAAAGGTACCAAGGCCGGTGCACTTTTCGCAGGCTCCCAGCGGGTTGTTAAAGGAGAACAGCCGCGGCGACAGGTCGCTGATGGAGATGCCATGCTCCGGGCAGGCAAAGTTCTGGCTGAAGGTCATGCACTCGCCGCCGATCACATCTACTTCGGCGATGCCGCCGGTAAGCGCCAGTGCAGTCTCCAGAGAATCGGCCAGACGCCCCCGGATGCCCTTGCGCAGGGCGAGGCGGTCTACTACGATTTCCACTGTGTGCTTGATGTTCTTTTCCAGACGGATTTCCTCGTCCAGATCATACATATTTCCGTCAATTTTCACGCGGGCATAGCCACCGCGGCGGGCAGCATCCAGCTCTTTCTGCTGGGTGCCCTTCCGCTGCCGCACCACCGGTGCCAGCACCTGAAATTTGGTACCCTCTTCCAGTTTGAGCACAGCATCCACCATTTCATCCACAGTCTGCTGGCTGATCACCCGCCCGCATACCGGGCAGTGGGGCACACCCACACGGGCATACAAAAGCCGAAGGTAATCGTAAATTTCGGTCACGGTGCCCACCGTAGAGCGGGGGTTGTGGCTGGTGGTCTTCTGGTCGATGGAGATGGCCGGTGACAGGCCGGTGATCTCGTCCACGTCAGGCTTATCCATCCGACCCAGAAACATGCGGGCGTAACTGGAAAGGCTTTCCACATAGCGGCGCTGGCCGTCGGCGTAGATGGTGTCGAAGGCAAGGCTCGATTTGCCTGAACCCGAAAGGCCGGTCATAACGATCAGCTTTTCCCGCGGGAGGGTCAGATTTACGTTTTTCAGGTTGTGCTCGCGGGCACCTTTGATGACGATCTTATCGTTTGCCAAGGTATTTTCTCCCTTTTCGTTGTGTCTGTGAATGGTTCTGCCTGCGCTCCGTCTCGGCGGCGGAGTCCACTGTGGGGTTCTCGCCGCGGCGAAGGCGGTCGATCTGGTCGCGCAGGAAGGCTGCATGCTCAAACTCCAGCAGCTTTGCCGCCTCCTTCATCTCACGGGTCAGGCGCTCGATGGCAGCTTCCCGCTCCATTTTACCCATGCGGCGGGTGTTCAACTTCGCGTTTTCCGCTTTATCGCTGATCTCAATGCTGTCTGCAATGGCCTTGACGATGGTTTTGGGCACGATGCCGTGCTCCTGATTGTATGCCATCTGGATCGCGCGGCGGCGTTCGGTTTCGGTAATGGCACGTTCCATGCTGTCTGTGACCACATCCGCATACATGATGACAAGTCCCCCGGCGTTGCGGGCCGCTCGGCCGATGGTCTGGATCAGGCTGGTCTCACTGCGCAGGAAGCCCTCCTTGTCGGCGTCCAGAATGGCCACGAGGCTCACCTCGGGCAGATCCAGACCCTCGCGCAGCAGGTTGATGCCCACCACAACATCGATGGAGCCAAGACGCAGGTCTTTGATGATCTCCATGCGCTCAAAGGTGTCCACCTCATGGTGCATATATTTGACCTTGATCCCCTGCTCGGTGAGGTAATCCGTCAAATCCTCGGCCATTTTCTTGGTCAGGGTGGTCACGAGCACCCGTTCATGCCGCTGGATGCGGATGTTGATCTCGCCCAGAAGATCCACCACCTGCCCTTCCACCGGACGCACTGAAATAAGCGGATCCAGCAGGCCGGTAGGACGGATGACCTGCTGCGCCACCTGTGTGCTGTTCTGGCGCTCATAGTCGCCCGGAGTAGCCGAGACGAAGATCATCTGGTTGAGCTTGGACTCCACCTCTTCAAACTTGAGCGGCCGGTTGTCAAAGGCCGATGGCAGGCGGAAGCCATACTCTACCAGTGTTTTTTTGCGGGCGTAGTCTCCGCCGTACATGGCGCGCACCTGCGGCAGGGTAACATGGCTCTCATCCACAAACAGCAGAAAATCGTCCGGGAAATAATCCAGCAGGGTGGTGGGCATACTGCCCGGCGCACGACCGGAGAGCACTGCCGAATAGTTCTCGATCCCTTTGCACATGCCCACCTCGTTGAGCATTTCAATGTCGTAATTGGTGCGCTGGGCGATACGCTGCGCTTCGATCAGCTTGCCCTCTGCGGTAAACTGCTTCACCTGTGCATCACACTCGGCACGAATCTTTTCCAGTGCCGCCGCCTTTTTCTCGGCGCTGACGATGTAGTGGCTGGCCGGGAAGATGGCCACATGCTTGACCACGTTCTGCTTGGCACCGGTGAGAGGATTGAACTCGGTGATGCGGTCGATCTCGTCCCCGAAAAACTCCACCCGAATGGCCAGCTCGCTCATATAGGCAAGGTAGATATCCACGATATCCCCATGGACGCGGAACTTGTTTCGCACGAAATTTACGTCATTTCGTTCATACTGCAGTGTCACAAGCTTCTGGCACAGCGCATCACGCTCCATCTGCATTCCGGGGCGCAGACTGATGACCATGCTCCGATAGTCGATGGGATCGCCCAGCGAGTAGATGCAGGATACCGATGCCACGATGATCACGTCCCGCCGTTCTGAAAGCGCCGCTGTGGCCGAGTGACGCAGGCGGTCGATCTCGTCATTGATGGCGCTGTCCTTTTCAATATAGGTGTCGGTGCTGGGAATATAGGCTTCCGGCTGGTAATAGTCGTAGTACGAAACGAAATACTCCACCGCATTGTTCGGGAAAAAGGAACGGAACTCCGTGCAAAGCTGTGCTGCCAGTGTTTTGTTGTGCGCCAGAACCAGCGTAGGGCGGTTGCATTTTGCGATGACATTGGCCATGGTGAAGGTCTTTCCGCTGCCGGTAACACCCAGCAGCGTCTGGCAGCGGTCACCGCGCTCCACGCCCTCCACCAGCGTTTCAATGGCCTGCGGCTGGTCGCCGGTAGGCTGATAAGAGGACACCAGTTCAAACTTTTCGTCCGCCATCTTCCCTCTCCTCTCCGGTGCTTCCGTAAAGAACCACAATCAGTTGTATTTCACAAGATGATTATAGCACAGCAGTTTTATAATGTAAACAGTTCTTTGTTTTATGGCCAGAACAGTGTACCCGTTTTGAAATCGTAGATGGGCAGGCGGTTGGCATCCCGCATCGAAAAATACTCCGTGTCGGTCAGGATAAAGTGATCCAGCAGGTGAATATTCACAAGACCCAGCGCCCGGGCGATGCTGCCGGTGGCATCCATATCCTCCAGCGACGGCATTGCTGCGCCGTTAGGGTGGTTGTGGCTGAGAACTACCGTATCGGTTCCGCCTTTGATCGCCGCTGCGACCACATCCTTGATGTCCAAACTGACCCGGTCAGAGGTGCCCTCCCGCAGCCAGACTGCGGCTCTCACCCGCCTGCGGCTGTCCAGACTGACCAGCATGGCGCGCTCGTAATCTGACCACGCAAATTTTGCCATCAGATAGCTGCCCATCTGCTCGGTGGTCTTGATGCAGCGGGTGCTGCTGGTACGGCTTCGGCCATAATAGCGGCTGATCTCGGGTAGAAGATGCAGCATCCGGGCAGTGGCAGGGCCTACCCCCTCTACTGTGCACAGTGCTTCTTCACTGGCCTCCAGCACCGCCGCAAAATCGCCGAACCGGTCGATGAGATCGTGGGCAATGCCGTTGGTGTCCTTTTGCGCATTGGTCAGATAGAGGACATACTCCAGTGCCTCATGCTCTGCCAGACTGTCCAACCCATAATTCTGCACCCGCTCGCGCATCCGCTGTCGGTGTCCCTGATGCCGTTTATGCTCTGCCATGGGCGTTCTCCTTCTCGGTATGATTCCTTATAATAGTACCCATTTTACCGGCAGAACTCAAGTCTTTGACAGAAAATAGTTCTTATTCAGCGCTTTTCCGCGTTGACTTGCAGCCGGGGCTGTATTACTATAAAGATACATTTTAAGATTTGAGGAACATTTATGAAACAATATACTGCAACTGTCAATGATGACGGCGTCCGGCTGTCCCGTTTTGTACAAAGCGTGACCCATGACTTTCCCACCAGTCTCCTGTACAAAAGTTTCCGCAACAAGCGTGTGAAGGTAAACGGAAAAAAAGCCGCACCGGAGTACCGCATTCAGACAGGTGACCTGATTGAGCTGTACATCAACGACGAGTTTTTCCCTCCGGAAGGCTCCAGACCCACGTCGAAAGCAGCCCCCAAAAAGCAGTCGAAGCAGCCCAGCGTAAATGTCATCTATGAGGATGAGAATATTGCTGTGCTGTACAAACCGACTCACCTGCTGTGCCACAGCGACCGTACCGGTGACGCAAACCTTGTGGATGCATTCATTCAATATCTGACCGAAAAGGGCGAGTACGATCCCCACGGTGAAAACCGCTTCAAGCCCGGCGTCTGCAACCGGCTGGACCGCGGCACCGAGGGTCTTGTGATCGCCGCCAAGAGCTACACTGCCCTGCGGGACATGAACGAGATCATCCGCACCGACCTGCTCAAGAAAGAATACTACACCATCACAGTAGGCATCCCGCAGTCCGGGCGGTTCACTGCGTGGTGGGAGCACGATGAGAAGAACAATAAGGTAAGCATCCATGCGCACCAGTCGCAGGACGAGCGCCGAAAGCAGATCATCACCGATGTGGATGTGCTGCGCACTGCCGGGCCTTTTGCGCTGTGCAGGATCGGCCTTGTCACCGGGCGCACCCATCAGATCCGCGCCCACCTTGCCTACCTTGGCCGCCCGGTGCTGGGCGATATCAAGTACGGCAACCGCAAAATGAACGAACGCACCGGCACAAAGACACAGGCTTTGTGTGCAGTTCGGGTCAGTTTTCTGGACATTCCTGAAGAGAACAGCCTGCATTACCTCTCCGGCAAAGTTATCAAGCTGAAAGACCCGCAGATCGTAAAGCAGTTTGATGCACTGGATAAAAACAAGGCGGATGGAGAAAACGACCATGCATAAAATTGACATGACCACGTGGCCGCGGGCAGAGCTGTTCCGGTTCTTTTCCGGAGTGTCACAGCCATTTTACAGCGTCACCTTCCGGGTGGACGTGACAAATCTTCATGCCTACACCAAAGCCCGCGGCATTTCCTTTTATTATGCCCTCGGCTATCTCGTGACCGATGCCGTGAACAGCGTGGTGAATTTCCGCTATACCATCCGGGACGGCGAGGTCTGGCTTCTGGATAAGCGCATTCCCAGCCTGACCGACCTGAAGCCCGGCAGTGAGCAGTTCCACATCGTCACACTGCCCAAGACCGGTACGCTGGACGAGTTCTGCTGCGCCGCAAAAGCTAAGAGCACTGCACAGCAGAGCTTTCTGGATCAGGACTGCGAGACGGACGCGCTGATCTACATTTCCACCACACCGTGGTTTGATCTGACCAGCTGCACCAACGAGCGGGATTTTGACAAAGACGACGCCATCCCCCGCATTACATGGGGCAAGTATGTCCCGGAAAACGGCCGCGAAACGCTGGGCATGAGTCTTGAGGTGAGCCACCGGTTCATTGATGGATATCACTTGGGGCAGTTTTATCAAAAACTTCAAAAAAGCATTGATGAATTGTAAAAAGCGGCTGCTGTACTTTACCGTACAGCAGCCGCTTTTCTCTTTATTCTTTACTTTTTGTCGGAGTCCTGCTCCGCCTTTTCCTGTTCTTTTCGTAGATCCTTGATGCGCTTTCTTTCGCTCTGGATATGCGGCCAGGGCCAGAAGAAGCCCTCATTTACTTTGCACCAGCGGGTGAGCGGATAAAACGCAAACGCCAGACCAAAAATGTACAGCAGAGCGTATAGCAGAGCATCCAGCGTAGCCAAAGCATCCAGCGCACCGATGACGGCCACTACACAACCGGCTTTCAGGAAGAACATGCCGTTCTGACGGCAGTATTCCTCAAAATGTTCCGGTTTGATGGCGCGGCGTCCCTGATCGCCCCAGACCCGGGGATTCTTCATGACTGAGTACCCATAAAAGACCATCATCAGGCCGAGTGTGAGCTGAAAGCCAAAAAACATTTATGATACCTCTTAATCTTCAAACAGCGGCTTCATTGCCGGCAGGAAGTCCAGCGTAGCAAAATAATCGCGCGGCGTCTCGGCACGGCGAATGAGACGGTGAGTGCCATCCTCGCACAGCAGCACCTCAGCACTGCGCAGCTTACCATTGTAGTTGTAGCCCATCGCAGAACCATGTGCGCCGGTATCATGGATATAGAGGATATCTCCAATATCGATCTTCGGCAGCATCCGGTCGATGGCGAACTTATCGTTGTTCTCGCACAGGCCGCCCACCACGTCGTACATGTGGTCGCAGGGCGCATTCTCCTTGCCCAGCACCGTGATATGATGGTAAGCGCCATACATGGCGGGACGCATCAGGTTGGCAGCGCAGGCGTCCAGACCGATGTACTCCTTATAGATGTGTTTTTCATGGATGGCCGTTGCCACCAGCGCGCCGTAGGGGCCGGTGGTAAAGCGCCCCATCTCGGTAAAGATTGCCACATCGCCCATGCCTGCGGGAACAAGAATCTCCTCAAACTTCTTGCGCACACCCTCGCCGATGGCCATGATGTCGTTCTCGGTCTGCTCCGGGCGGTACGGGATGCCCACGCCGCCGGACAGATTGATGTAGCCGATATGTACGCCGGCGGCCTTCTGCACCCGGACGGCCAGCCGGAACAGGATACCGGCCAGCTCCGGATAGTATTCATCCGAGATGGTGTTGGAAGCCAGAAAAGCGTGGATACCGAAGTTCTTGGCACCCTTTGCAGCCAGCTTCTTGTAGCTTTCGATCATCTGCTCCTCGGTCATGCCGTACTTGGCATCACCGGGCTTGTCCATGACCTGAAAGCCTTCTTCACTTTCGCCCAGACTGAACGTTCCGCCGGGATTGTAGCGGCAGAAGATGTTCTCCGGCACACCGGCAACACGCTCCAGAAACTCCACCATAGTGGCGTCGTCCAGATTGATGTAGGCGCCCAGCTCGTAAGCCTTCTTCATATCCTCCACCGGAGTCTGGTTGGACGAGAACATGATATCGCTGCCGGTAAACCCGCATACTTCACTGAGCATCAGTTCGGTCAGAGACGAGCAGTCCACACCGCAGCCCTCTTCCTTGAGGATCTGCAGAATGATCGGGTTCGGCAGAGCCTTGACGGCAAAATACTCCTTGAAGCCTTTGTTCCAGCTGAACGCTTTGTTGATGCGGCGGGCATTTTCCCGGATGCCCTTTTCGTCGTAGATGTGGAACGGCGTGGGCACATCCTGAATGATCTCCTGTGCCATCGCTTCAGTCAGAAACGGTTTCTTTTCCATAATTACATCCCTCTCATTTTGTGCAGTCCGGTCACCCGTTCTGCCGTCTATTGCACGCGGCCAAAGCGCCGCAATGGCAAGCATATTAAAGTTTCAGATTCTCACGTGTGGGCGTGAATGTGGGGATCATCCTTGCCAGCTGCTGCACGACGCC
Source organism: uncultured Faecalibacterium sp. (assembly GCA_934501115.1). GTDB lineage: Bacteria > Bacillota > Clostridia > Oscillospirales > Ruminococcaceae > Faecalibacterium. The sequence continues at coordinate 5,526 of CAKSTO010000048.1, read as the reverse complement.
CTCGTCGTTGTGCTCTGCCGCACTGGCAAGATCCTGCAGCTGCTCATAGAATACAGCCAGATCAATGTTGCGGGGCGATGCTACAAAGATCTTGTTGTGGCCGGTGCGGCGCATCTTGTCCTGCTCCTCGTCCATCATCAGCTCCTCATAGAGCTTTTCGCCCGGACGCAGACCAACGATTTTGATCTCCATATTTACGCCCGGCTCATAGCCGTAAAAACGGATCAGCTGTTTCGCAAGATCCATGATCTTCACCGGCTCGCCCATATCCAGAACATAGATATTCCCGCTTTCCGCCTGTGCGCCCGCCTGCAGAACCAGCTGGGCAGCCTCCGGAATGGTCATAAAGTAGCGCTCGATGTTGGGGTCGGTCAGGGTAACAGGCCCGCCCTTTTTGATCTGAGCCTCAAACAGCGGGATGACGCTGCCGTGGCTGCCCAGCACATTGCCGAACCGCACAGCCACACACTTCATATCCGTATTGCCCGCAAAGGTCTGGATGAGCATTTCGCAGATGCGTTTGGTGCATCCCATGACACTGGTGGGGTTGACTGCCTTATCGGTAGAAAGCTGCACGAACCGCTCCACATCGTGTTCACTGGCACTCACCAGCAGGTTTTTGGTACCCAGAACATTATTCTTCACGGCCTCGGCAGGGCTCACCTCCATCAGCGGCACATGCTTGTGTGCCGCCGCGTGGAACACCACTGTGGGATGATAGGTTTCAAACACCTCATCCAGCCGCTTTTTGTCGCGTATCGAACCGATCAGCACCGTCACCGGGATATCCCGGCCGTATTTCTGCTGCAGCTCCATCAAAAGCTCATAGGCGCAGTTCTCGTAGATATCAAAGATCAGCAGCTTGCCGGGCTTGAAGCGCATCACCTGACGGCACAGCTCACTGCCGATGGAGCCGCCGCCGCCCGTGACCAGAACCGTCTTGCCGGTCAGGTAGCCGGAAATTTTATCCGTATCCAGCGTCACCTCATCGCGGGAAAGGAAGTCCGCCGGGTTCAGCTCACGGAACGCCCCCTGCTGCGGTGTACCAGTGCCCACCAGCTGAGGGTCGCTGAGCAGCTGCACCGCACAGTGCGTGCTGATACACAGGTCGATAATATGGCTCAGGCGGCTGCCCTTCAAAGTCGGGATGGCAATGATGATGCTGTGGATGCCATAGCGCTTGCACAGCTCCGGGATCTCCTCCATCGTGCCCTTGACCGGAACACCGTGGATGGTCTGGTTCCGCTTTGCAGGGTCATCGTCCACCGCCACCACCGCATGTCCGTATTCTTTGTTGGACTTGCACACATTGATCGCCCATGCACCGGCTTCGCCTGCGCCAACGATCATCACAGGGCGGTTGGGATCCCTGCTGGCCGTGCCGCGCAGCTTTTCGCCCAGCGGGTGGTTCAGGAACAGCCGCCATGCCAGACGACTGCCGCCTACCAGCAGGAAGATGAGCACTGCGGCCATACAGTTGGCCGAATTGAACAGCACCCCGTGGATCAGACTGCGGTTGACCACATATACAATGCCGGTAGGCACTGCGATCATTCCGGCCAGACGGATCAGATCACGCTCACCGGCGTACTTCCACAGCACAGCGTACAGCCCGCCTGCCAGAAAGCAGACAAGGTATACCGCCACGATCCAAGGCAGATTTTCGTACAGGATGGCGCGGTTGTGAGGCCACCATGCCGCTTCCACGGCGCCGTCTGCCCGCAGCAGCAGTGCGAAGTAAAAGCTGAATGCGACGATGGCTGCATCCAGCAGCACCAGAACCGCCCGGCGTGCCAACACCTGCGGTGTATTCTTGGTTTTATCTTTCACGAACAAGTCCTCTTTTTCGCCCGGTGCATCAGAGATCCGCACCGCTATTTCATCCGGAATACGATTCCGGTCTCACAGGGTTTCTGACCTGTCGGACAGCCCTATCTTTATATTATACACAGAAGCGCAGACAATGTCCAGAAAATTCACAAGAAAGGCTTTCCCCTTGGGGTTGGGGCTTACCTCAGGTGCTTTTCTCCGATCTGACGCACCTCTTCTCCCAGTCCCAGCGGCCACGCTGTCAGAAGGAATACCAGCACCGTCGCCATTCCGCCCGCCGTCAGTGCTGCAAGCTGCAGCAGCAGGTTCCCCGCCAGACTGTCGGCAAGCAGTTCGCGCAGAGCCATCCCGGCGCCGGCCGCAGGCAGAGCCGCCAGAAGCGGTGCCCCAAGCCAGCGCCGGAAGGCATGCTGCGTTCCGCTGGAAAACAGAAGCCGCCCCGTGTTGGCCGCACAGGTATACAGGCTGGACAGAAGGATCACCGCCAGAAAGCCCTTCATGCCGAATCGGGGCAGCAAAAGCACCACCCCGGCAATGCGCAGGATGGCATCCCACACACTGTAGCGAAAGGCTGCTTTCTGCTCTCCCACCCCTTTCATGGCACCATCCACCATGCTTTCCAGATACATCAGCGGCATCGCGGGTGCCAGCGTTTCCAGATAAAAGCCGGCTTCCCCGCTGTGATACAGCAGCTGTGCCGCCGGGCGGCCCCATGCCCAGAACAGTGCACCCGCCAATGCGGAGAAGTATCCGGTGAGCCGCATCATCCTGTCTAAAAGCGTATTGAGCCGCTTTGTCTGACCCAGAATGTGGGCTTGTGTGATCTCCGGCATCAGCAGCACAGAGAGGCTCCCCAGCAATCCAAACGGAAATGTCAGCAGTGGCAGCGCCATCCCCTTCAGCTCGCCGTACTGTTCCAGCGCCGCCGGGCGGCCGCCTGCCCCGGCCAGATACACCGCAAGGCAGGCGGGCACCAGCATATTCTCTGCCGTGTGCAGAGCGCTGGAAAGCACCCGCCCGCCTTCCACCGGCCACAGGATGTCCCACATCCGTCGGGCAGGGGCAGCAGGGCGGCCTGCTTTTTCTCCCGCAAAGCACCGCGCCTCTTCCCGGCGATAGAACAGCAGCATCAGAGCCGAAGAGACCGCCTCACTGGCCGCAGTGGACGCCAGCACCAGCATACAGCGCACGCCCACGGCAGTTCCCTCGGTACGGATGAGTGCCAGAGCCACTAACGCAATGCGCACCGTCTGCTCGGCAAGCTGGCTGAGCACATTGGGCGTCACCCGCCGCCGGGCAATGAAAAATCCGCGCAGCACTGCAGACACTGCCATACAGGGCATTCCAAGCGCCGACACCTGCAGTGCTCCGGCGGCACGCTCGTCGCCCAGCCACCACCGGGCTGCAAAGTCGGCCGTTGTCAGCTGCAGCGCAGCGGCAAACAGCCCCAGCACCAGCCCCGCCGAAAGCAGCCGATGCATCATGCCGCGGGCCGGGGCACGGTTTCCCGGGACACTGAGCTCTTCGGCCATGAGCCGGGTAGCCGCCACGGACACCCCTGCCGTAGCCAGTGTGACGAACAGCGAATACACTGCCAGAACCAGCTGATACAGCCCCATTCCTTCGCCACCCAGCTCATTGGCCAGCCAGATGCGCAGAGCCATTCCCGCCAGACGCAGCACCACGTCCGACCCGGTGAGCAGCGCCGCATTTTTCAGATAGCTCTGCCGCATAGCGCACCTCCCCTGCCTAAAACCACATCGTTTCTCCTTCAAGCCTATGCGGCTGCTCTGCAAAACATGAGCAGGGCTATGGGTTGTTTCCCCGCATTTTTTATGGTATAGTAAGAGATGGTCAAAGTATCTTTTTGTCCGTAATTTGAGCAAGGAGGAAGCACACGGCTCGCAGTTTCTGCCCCGCCGTGCGCGAAAAAGAGAATGAGCGAAGAATGCACCCATGACTGCTCCAATTGCAGTGCAGCATGTTCTTCCCGCGATGCAGCGCCCCAGCATGACGCGCCCAACCCCAACAGCAGCGTCAAAAAGGTCATTGGCGTTGTGTCCGGCAAAGGTGGCGTCGGCAAGAGCATGACCAGTGCCCTGCTGGCCTGCGCCATGGCACGCCGCGGCTATCACTGCGGCATTCTGGACGCCGACATCACCGGCCCGTCCATCCCAAAGCTGTTCGGCATTCATGGCCGCGCCATGGCCGACGACAAGGGTTGCTGGCCCATCCAGAGCCGCATGGGCATCGATGTGATGAGCATCAACCTGCTGGTGGAAAATGAGGAAGACCCCGTTGTGTGGCGCGGCCCGGTCATTGCCGGTGCCGTCAAGCAGTTCTGGACCGATGTGGTCTGGAAGGACGTGGAATTCCTGTTCGTGGACATGCCTCCGGGAACCGGTGATGTGCCCCTGACCGTGTTCCAGAGCCTGCCGGTGGACGGCATCGTGGTGGTGGCAAGCCCGCAGGAGCTGGTGAGCATGATCGTGGCCAAGGCCGTGAACATGGCTGAAATGATGAAGGTGCCCATGCTGGGCATCGTGGAGAACATGAGCTACATCGTCTGCCCCGACTGCGGCAAGCACATCGATGTGTTCGGCAACAGCCATGTGGACGAGGTGGCTGCAAAGCACCACCTGCCCGTACTGGCAAAATGCCCCATCGACCCGCAGCTGGCTCAGCTGTCCGATGCCGGTCTGATCGAGACCTACGGCGGCGAGTATCTGGAAGGTGCCGCCGATGCTTGCGAAAAGCTGCTGAAATAACCTGATTCTCCGGCTGCTGCACAAACTGCTGTGCAGCAGCCTTTTTTGCTGCCGGAAGCGGCATCTGTGCAAAAGGCATTCTTTTCCGCACTGTTTTTGGCCGTGAAGCACTTAAAAAAACAAGGTTCCGTGTGGTTTTCTGCTTTTATTATTCGTTTTGTGAAGCAGTTTCAACTTTTCATTTGTTTTTTTGAAACATTTTCTGCTTTTTCGCTATTGTCAAACCCACAGGAATGCTTTATAATAATAAAGCGGTCTGCAGCCATAAGCAGGCCGGTGTGTAAGAACGGAAATCCGGGATCGTCCCATAGCGTTTTAGCAGCACGTCCGCTGTGCGGCGTGCCGGGCGGTCTCGTCTTTTTCAAATTTTATAGAGTAATTGGGAAAAGGAGTATTCTACTATGCTGACGAATGAATACCTGAAGCGCGTTTACGAAGGTCTGGAAAAGCGCAATGCCAACGAGCCTGAGTTCCTGCAGGCTGTGCGCGAGGTTCTGGAGAGCATCCAGCCCGTTGTGGAGAAGCACCCCGAGTACGAGAAGGCCGGCCTGATCGAGCGTATGGTCGAGCCGGAGCGCATCATCACCTTCCGTGTGCCTTGGGTAGACGATCAGGGCAAGGTTCAGGTGAACCGCGGCTACCGCGTGCAGTTCAACAGCGCCATCGGCCCCTACAAGGGCGGCCTGCGCTTCCATCCCTCTGTCAACCAGGGCATCCTGAAGTTCCTGGGCTTTGAGCAGATCTTCAAGAACAGCCTGACCACCCTGCCCATGGGCGGCGGCAAGGGCGGCTCTGACTTCGACCCCCACGGCAAGAGCGACATGGAAGTGATGCGCTTCTGCCAGAGCTTCATGACCGAGCTGTACCGCCACATCGGCCAGTTCGTGGACTGCCCCGCCGGTGATATCGGTGTCGGCGGCCGCGAGGT
>CAKSTO010000047.1 GCA_934501115.1 uncultured Faecalibacterium sp. | reverse complement strand
ACGGCCGCTTCAGCAAGGAGCAGGGCGCTGTGAAGTACATCGACCCGCGTGAGGAATAAGAGAGGAGGAACAACTCATGGCAACTTTTGAATCTATGGATCGCCGCATGCCGAAAATCGAGGCATGCCTGAAGGCTAACGGCCTGGAGTCTCTGGACGCTTGCAACGAGATGCTCCTCGCTAAGGGCATCGACTGCGACAAGATCGTGCGCGGCGTTCAGCCCATCTGCTTTGATAACGCTGTCTGGGCATACACCCTGGGCACCGCCATCGCCGTCAAGCGCGGCCTGACCGATGCTGCCGAGTGCGCTGCTGCCATCGGCGAAGGTCTGGAAGCTTTCACCATCCCCGGCTCTGTCGCTGAGCAGCGTCAGGTCGGTCTGGGCCACGGCAATCTGGGCGCTCGTCTGCTGAGCGAGGACACCACCTGCTTCGCTTTCCTGGCAGGCCACGAGTCCTTTGCTGCTGCTGAGGGTGCTATCGGCATCGCCCGCACCGCAAACAAGGTCCGCAAGACCCCCCTGCGCGTCATCCTGAACGGCCTGGGCAAGGATGCAGCTTACATCATTTCCCGTATCAACGGCTTCACCTATGTTCAGACTGAGTACGATATCCCCACTCAGACCCTGACCGTCGTCAAGGAGATCCCCTTCTCCGAGGGCGAGCGCGCAGCCGTCAAGTGCTACGGTGCAAACGACGTTATGGAAGGCGTTGCCATCATGAAGAAGGAGGACGTTCAGTGCTCCATCACCGGCAACTCCACCAACCCCGTCCGCTTCCAGCATCTGGTTGCCGGCACCTACAAGAAGTGGGCCATCGAGAACGGCAAGAAGTACTTCTCTGTCGCTTCCGGCGGCGGCACGGGCCGTACCCTGCATCCCGATAACGTGGCTGCAGGCCCCGCAAGCTACGGCCTGACCGACTCTCTGGGTCGTGTGCACGGCGATGCTCAGTTTGCAGGTTCTTCTTCTGTGCCTGCACACGTTGAGATGATGGGTCTGATCGGCATGGGCAACAACCCCATGGTCGGCGCTACCGTTGCATGTGCTGTTGCTGCAGCTCAGGCGAACGCCTAAGTCTTTCCTAAGTTTCAGCGAGGGGGAGCTGCTTTCCGAATAAGCAGCTCCCCCTTTTTTTGCTGATAGATGTCCGAACACAAGCAACCCAAATATGAGAAGGAAGAAACAATGAAAAAGAATCAGATCCGCAAGAGCGTAGCTGCGCTGGCCATGGCGGCTGTTGTAGGCGTCAGCCTGCTGGGCTACGGCTGCGGCAGCAAGTCCGCTTCCAACGCAGGCGTTTCCGGCGAGTTCACCGGCACTGCCAAGGGCATGGGCGGTGACGTTACGGTTACCCTGACGCTGGAAGACGGCAAGATTACCGGCTGCACTGCTGAGGGCAAGGACGAGACCCCCGGCATCGGTACGCTGGCTCTGGAGCAGCTGCCCGGTCAGATCGCTGAGACCGGCAGCATCGCTGTGGACGGCGTTGCCACCGCGACCATCACCTCTGATGCCATCAAGGAGGCAGCAGCCGCTGCCCTGACCGCTGCCGGCCTGAACGCCGACGACTACAAGATCGAGGTCAAGGCTGACGAGACCAAGGCTGAGGATTCCACCGTTGACGCTGATGTTGTCATCGTGGGTGCAGGCGGTGCAGGCATGACTGCTGCCATCACCGCTGCTGCCGAGGGCAAGAGCGTTGTGATCGTGGAGAGCCAGCCCATGGTGGGCGGCAACTCTGTGCGCGCTACCGGCGGCATGAACGCCGGCAAGACCGTGTATCAGGATGAGAACGAGTTCGGCGAGTCTGCCGGTGTCGAAAAGACCCTGAAGACCGCTGCTGAAAAGTACGCTGACAACGAGACCATCACCGCTCTGGCAAAGACCGTCTCTGAGCAGTGGGCAGAGTACCAGAAGAACCCCACCGGCTACTTCGACTCCGTTGAGCTGATGGAGCTGGATACCATGATCGGCGGCAAGGGCATCAACGACCCCGCTCTGGTGGAGACCCTGTGCTCCGACTCCGCTGACGCCATCGACTGGCTGGATGAGCACGGCATCACTCTGCACAGTGTTTCCAGCTTCGGCGGTGCATCCGTCAAGCGCATCCATCGCCCTGTGGACGCAGAGGGCAAGACCGTTTCTGTCGGTTCCTACATGATCCCCCTGCTGGAGGAGAACTGTGAGAAGGCAGGCGTTCAGATCCTGCTGAATACCACCGCAAATGAGATCCTGACCGATGCGAGCGGCGCTGCCGTGGGCATCAAGGCTACCGGCTCTACCGGCGAGACCGTCACCGTCAATGCCAAAGCCGTGGTGCTGACCACCGGCGGCTTCGGTGCAAATCTGGACATGGTCACCGAGTACAAGCCTGAGCTGAAGGGCTTCATGACCACCAATGCTGCCGGCGCTCAGGGTCAGGGCATTGAGATGGCCACCGCCGTTGGCGCTGACACCGTGGATATGGATCAGATCCAGATCCACCCCACCGTGGAGGCCAATACTGCTGCGCTGATCACCGAGGGTCTGCGCGGCGACGGCGCTGTGCTGATCAACGCCGAGGGCAAGCGCTTCATCGACGAAGTCGGTACCCGCGATGTGGTCTCTGCTGCTGAGATCGCTCAGACCGGCAGCTACAGCTGGCTGGTGGTCGATCAGGCCATGGTCGATGCTTCCAGCGTCATTCAGGGCTATATCAAGAAGGGCTACACTGTGACCGGCGAGACCTACGAGGAACTGGGCAAGGCCATGGGCGTTGATGAGGCTGCGTTTGCCGAGACCATGAAGACCTGGAACGGTTACGTTGAGGCCAAGAATGACCCCGACTTTGGCCGTACCAGCTTTGCAAACAAGCTGGATACTGCTCCGTACTATGCCATCAAGGTCACTGCCGGTGTGCACCACACCATGGGCGGTCTGAAGATCAACACCAACACTGAGGTGCTGAAGGCTGACGGTTCTGTGATCCCCGGCCTGTTCGCAGCAGGTGAGGTCACCGGTGGTGTCCACGGCGCAAACCGTCTGGGCGGCAACGCTGTTGCAGACTTCACTGTGTTCGGCCGTATTGCAGGTAAGGCCGCCAGCGATTACGCTGCATGATGGATACCCGCAGGGATTCTGAAAGAGACTCCGACCCAAAAGGTCTGAGACCTTGGATGAAAAATCTGATCTTCGCATGGATGATCCTTGCTGCAGCCGCGGTACTGTACTTCAGCATTCGTCCGGCACGCAGTAAAGGGGCTGGCCTGGAGGCCATCGTCGATTTTGGTGACGGCATCGTTGAGACGCTGCCGCTGGATACAGATCACGATTATGTATATGATCTGGACGATTACGTCGTGCATCTGCAGGTAAAAGACGGTGCGATCGCATTTTTGGACAGTCAGTGCCCAGACCATGTGTGTGAGCAATTCGGCTGGCTGGACGAGGATGGTGCGTGGGCAGCGTGCATTCCTGCCGGTGTATATGTCATCGTCGATAAAGCAGCAGAGTAAAGGATAAGATCATGCTGGGGGCAGCGCGCCGGGAGACTGGTGCGCTGCCTTTTTTGTTTGTGAAAGTTCGATAAAAACCGGAAAATTTGCATGGAAATAAAATTTGGACGCTTGTCTATCCGGGCAAAATGCGATACACTAACAATAAGACTTTTGTGTGCCGAGATCCCGGTGCACCATCCAGTCAGGATACAGGAGGAAACGGCAAGAATGAACTGGAAAAAGAACAAGGAAATGGCAGCACAGTCGGATGCGGGCGCATCCGGCGCAAAGGCCGCCCCGGCAGCATTCGTAAAGAAAAACTGGAAGTGGCTGGTGCCGGTGATCTGTGTGGCGGCCCTGGGAGGCTGGTTCCTCCTGAAGCCGGACAATGCGCAGAACGCTAATGCGGACATCAACTATGTGCAGGTATCGCCGGAAAAACGGGACATCTCCAACGCACTCAGCGGCACCGGGACATTGAACCCGGCGAATACTTACAATGTGAAGTCGCTTGTGGCGGGCAAAGTGCTTACCAGCGCGATCGAAGAGGGCGATGTCGTGGAAGAAGGCACTGTGCTTTACACGGTGGATTCCTCTGACGCAACGACCAAGGCGGAACAGGCGTCCATTGCTTTGCAGCAGGCGCAGCGCAGCTATGATAAAACCGCGGATCGTCAGTATGTCCGTGCTGAGGTGGCGGGCGTCGTCAGCACCTTGAAGGTAGCCAAAGGCGACGAGGTCACCAGCGGGCAGGAGGTCGCGGTCATCCGTGACAGCTCGAAAATGATCCTGCAGCTGGAGTTCCCGGCAGCGGATGCGGCCAATTTCTCGGTGGGACAGAGCGCCGAAGTGACGCTGGACGGCACATTTGAGGTGCTGAACGGCACGGTGACCGCTGTTACCGGCACCGATGCCCTGAGCACAGGCAACCTGCTCACCCGTACGGTGACCATCTCGGTGCGCAATGCAGGCGGACTGACTACGGCACAGGCAGCGACTGCCTCGATCAACGGCGTCAGCTGCATTGCATCCAAAAACTTCCAGTATCAGGCCGAGCGTACCCTGACCACCCTTTCTGCCGGTACAGTCACTGCGATCAATGTGCAGGAAGGCGGTGCGGTGAACAAGGATGACATCGTGCTGCAGCTCAGCGGAGATGACCTGACCGAAGCGATCCAGTCTGCCGGCGAGAGTCTGCGTAGTGCAGAACTGAATATGAACAACATGCAGGAAGCGATGAACAACTATACCGTCACTTCTCCCATCAGCGGTACCATCATTGAGAAAAATGCCAAGGCCGGTGACGCGCTGGCGACCGGTGCGGATCTGTGCACCATCTATGATCTGAGCTATCTGGTCATGGTCATCAATGTGGACGAGCTGCAGGTCAGCAGCCTGTCGGTAGGGCAGAGCGTGCAGGTGACGGCGGATGCCGTGCCGGACAAGACCTACATCGGTACGGTGACTCGTGTCTCCATGAAAGGCAATTCCAACGGCGGAACCACTACCTACCCGGTCACTGTCCGCATTGATGAAACCGATGGCCTGCGCCCCGGTATGAATGCCAACGCAGAGATCGTTGTGGCGGAAGCCAAAAATGCTCTGGCAGTGCCGAATGCGGCAGTCGTCCGCGGAGGCTATGTGCTGGTAACGCAGGATTCGCCCAGCGCAGCCAACGCAGACCCCAGCATGATCGCACCGGACGGCTATGTCTATGTTCCGGTCAAGACAGGTGTCAGCGATGACAACTATACCCAGATCATCAGCGGCGTCACCGGCAATGACACGGTGGCCTATGATTCCGCCTCGGTGAGCAGCGATACTTATTATGATGACGGCGGCTATGGTGATGACATGGACAAAACTGCAGCTGACACAGAGAACGACACGGACACTGCAGACGGCAGCACAGCAGAGGAGACGGAAAAGAGTGACGCCGCCGATGTACCTGCAGAGGAGCCGATGGAAGGATCTGCCGATGCGGGCGACACTGCAGACCCGGCAGATGCAAACGGCGTGATCATCACAGGCTGATACAGGAGGAATGCATGAGCGCTCTGATCGAGTTTGATGAGGTATGCAAGTATTACCAGATGGGTGATACCACGGTAAAGGCGGCAGACCATATCACCATGAAAATCGAAAAAGGCGAGTTCGTGGCCATTGTGGGACAGTCCGGCTCGGGCAAATCCACCTGCATGAATATCATCGGCTGTCTGGATGTGCCCACCCACGGCACCTACCGCCTGAACGGCAAGGACGTAGGCAAAATGAGCCGCAACGAGCTGGCATCCATCCGCAATGAGATGCTGGGCTTTATCTTTCAGCAGTACAACCTGCTGCCAAGACTCAATCTGATGGAAAACGTGGAGGTTCCGCTGGTGTACGCGGGCATTTCCCGCGCGGAACGCCATATCCGTGCCCGCGAGGTGCTGGAGCAGGTGGGTCTGGGCGACAAGCTCAGGAACAAACCGAATCAGCTTTCCGGCGGCCAGCAGCAGCGTGTATCCATTGCCCGGGCGCTGGTGCGCAACCCGGCAGTCATTCTGGCTGACGAACCCACAGGCGCACTGGACAGCCATACCGGCCGCGAGGTGCTGGGCATGCTGCAGCAGATGCACGAGCAGGGGCACACGGTGGTGCTGATCACCCATGACAACTCTATTGCCGTGCAGGCAGACCGCATCATCCGGCTGGAAGACGGCCGGGTAGTCTACGATGGCGACTCGCGCGCGCCGGAGGCCATCGTCCAGCCCACACTGCTGCCGGAAGAGCCGGGCAAGGAGGTCGAGGCATGATCATTGAAACATTCCGTCAGGCGATCCAGAATGTGTGGAGCAACAAGCTGCGCACGTTTCTGACCATGTTGGGCATCATCATTGGCGTGATGGCGGTCATCGTTATCGTGGGTCTGGGCAACGGTATGACCAAAAGCATGCGTGACAGCTTTTCGGCACTGGGCACCAACACCCTGAGCATTCAGGTCTGGGGCTATGGCTCCCGCACGGTTCCGGTGGAGGAAATGTATCAGCTGCCGGCTGAGTTCCCGGAACTGATCCAGTCGATCTCGCCGCAGATCGATTTCAGCGGATCCGGAACCCTGAAGATCGGGACCACAAGCTACCGCTGGTCGACCATCAGCGGTGTGGACGAAGACTATACCTCGATCAAAAGCTATACCATTGCACAGGGACGCGGCCTGCAGTACATGGATATCAAGGACAATAAGCAGGTCTGCGTTATCGGCGATTATCTCAATCGGGTCGGCTTCGGCGGAAATGGTCTGGGGCAGACATTGAAGATCGGTGCCAATAAGTTCCGCATCGTAGGTGTGCTGGGAGCGAAAGTGAGCAATGCCGAGATGCAGCAGGGCACGGATGACGACTGCGTGTACCTGCCGTATACCACGGTCATGCGGCTGACCAGTCAGAGCTCTGTGAACAACTATACCGCCATCATGAAGGATGAAGGCCGCGCGGACGAGGCCAAGACAGCAGTGGAAAACCGTCTGCAGGAGCTGCTTGGCACCGACAGCGGCTACTATGTTTACAGTGCCAGCGAGTGGCTGGAAGAAATGAATAAGATGATCAATATGGTCATCGTGGTGCTGACCGGCATCGCCAGCATCTCGCTGCTGGTAGGCGGCATCGGCATTATGAACATCATGCTGGTGTCGGTGACGGAGCGCACCCGCGAGATCGGCATCCGCAAGGCACTGGGAGCGAAGGAGCGCACCATTCTGGCACAGTTTGTGGTGGAAGCTGCTACCACTTCAGCGCTGGGCGGCGTACTGGGCATCGCGCTGGGCTATGCGGTGAGTATGGCAGCCAACCGGCTGCTGCCGATGTTTACCAGCGGCACCGACGTCACGGTCAGCCCGTCCTTCAATTCCATCGCAGTGGCTTTCGGCATCTCGGTGGGCATCGGCGTGTTGTTCGGTTATCTGCCTGCAAGGCGCGCGGCCCGGCTCAACCCCATCGAAGCCCTGCGTTACGACTAAGGAGGTCTATATGAAAAAACGTCTTCTCGCTCTTGTGCTGGCAGTGTGCATCGCGGTGTCGATGCTGGTACTGCCGGCATCGGCTTCCAGCCTGAATAATACGGCCATTCAGACCGCGATCACACTGGGTGCGATGGATACCAGCCAGACCGGCAGTCTGGATGCTGCCGTCACCCGCGGTACGCTGGCAAAAATGCTGGTGGCTTTTTCTGCCTATCGCGAGAGCGCCGGCAGACAGGGCAATCTGGGCACTCTGTACCGCGATGTGCCCGGCAGCTCTGCTTATGCACCCTACGTGCGCATTGCGGTACAGCAGGGCTGGATGAACGGCTATACAGATGGTACTTTCCGCCCGGAAAATGCGGTCACGCTGGAAGAAGCCTGCACTGCAGTGCTGAAGCTCCTGGGCTACAAGATGACCGACCTGACCGGCGCGTTCCCGGATGCACAGCTGAACAAGGCACAGGAGATCGGCCTGCGCAGTCAGCTGGCTGTTTCGCAGGGGCAGACGATGAATTATGAGGCCTGCGCGATCCTGCTGTATAATGCCCTGACCGCCAACACAGCCAGCGGCAGTGCTTACGGCACTTCGCTGGGTTTTACCGTCTCCAATGGTCAGGTGGATACCTCCACCGTTATGCTTAAGAGCCTGCAGGGACCTTTCGTAGCCGGGGACAGCACCCAGCTGCCTTTTACGCCGGTAAACGTTTACCGCAACGACAAAGCATCCTCCTCTGCAGAGCTGAATAAATATGACGTGTATTACTACAGCGAAAGTCTGCAGACGGTGTGGATCTATACCCGCCGCGCGGCCGGACGGATCACGGCAGTATCTCCCAGCGCCAGTGCACCGACGGCGGTCACGGTGGCAGGCACCAGCTATAAGCTGGGCAGCACCGTTGTGGCATCCAAGGTGTCCAGCCTCAACGGCGGCGGTGTGGGCGAAGTGGTCACCCTGCTGCTCGGAATGAACAGCGAGGTGGCAGATGTTGTCACCGGTGAGGAAGCGGATAGCGTGTTCTACGGCGTGGTACAGTCCTCATCCCGCAATCTGGTGGAGGACAACGGCGCAGATGTGCTGCAGCGTGTGGCTGTTATGTGCACAGACGGCATCGTCCGTACAGTAAATGTGGACAAGAGCCTGAACTTTCCCAAGGGCTGGCTGGTGGAGATCAGCGTAACGCCCGAAGGAGAGGCAGTGGAATCCATCAGCAATAAACCGCTCGCCGGACGCGTGAGCGACGATGCCGCAACGCTGGGCGACTATACATTTGCAGATGATGTGCAGATTCTGGATACGACATCGGAGGGTGTGGCTGGGACGGTTCGTCCCAGCCGCCTATCGGGGACAAATCTGAACCTTTTGAATGTCCGCTACTACACACTGAATGAGCAGGGGCAGATCGACCGGCTCATTCTCAACGACGTTACCGGTGATCTGTGGAATTACGGCGTGCTGGATGATATCAAAAATCTGGCAGCGAACACCGGCGATATCAAGACTCTCGGCACGATCATTTCCACCGGAACGGATGGCAGCTCGGACAGTCAGGAAAAGATCATCACGGATCTGAGTGGGGTTCTGGTGCCCACTACCACGGAGGTCCTGTGGGGCATCATCAACGGTGATATCCTGACCACGGTCTGGGAAAAGCTGACCGCCAACACCGGCAGCCTGCTGAGCATCGGCCTGCGTGAGATCGGCTCGCTGGTGGGGGAGCCCTATGCTTCCATCTTCCGCCTTGTCGGCGGCGGCGCTACCTATGTGTGCTACGTGAATGGACAAATAACCTCTTTCACGACCAGTGTGAAATATCCGGTGCTGGTGGGCGGTTTGGCGATTCGGCAGGAGACCACCGGTAATGTCCGGGCAATGCTGCAGCTGATGCCCATGAAGATCGACAAGGTAGGTGCAGCATCGGTGCTGAGCGGAGATACCCGGTATGAAATGGCCGACAATGCGCAGGTCTATCTATGGTATAAAGGGCAGTATTATGCCACAAAGCTGACAGAGGTCAACGCGGACGGCTATTATCTGACCGGCTGGTATGACAACTTCGGCTGCGCAGCAGGCAAAAAAGTGCGCGTAATCGTCGCCGTTAAAAAGGATTGATGGGCTATTACAGCGTGCCGCGCCGCATTTTGCGCGGGGCAAGGCAGCTGCTGTACCCGCGGCGGTGCCCATTTTGTAATCGGGTGCTGGGCAGCGTTCCGGAATGCCCGGATTGCGTAGGAGAGCTTGATGAGCTGCGCCGGAAGCCGGGGATGCGGCTGGATATGTCACAGCACTACCTGAGCGGACTGGCCGGTGGTGCAGCACCATTCCAATATACGGGCTGTGTGCGCACGGCCATTCTCCGCGCAAAGTACAATGCTGCGCCATGGGCGGCAGTGGAGATGGGCGTCTGCCTGACTCGGCTGGCTTTTGGCAGCAGCATCCGTATGTGGGGCGCTGAACCTGTGCCGCAGCTGGTGCCGGGGGTTTCGGCAGGGTACAGCTGCATCATCCCGGTGCCGGCGTCCGGCAGAAAGCGCGGCTACAATGTGCCTTGTCTGATGGCCTTGCCGCTGGAACAGGCGCTGGGGGTTCCACTGTACAGTGAAGCTCTGGAGCGGACCCGCGCAAAACGCCATCAAGCAGGGCTGCCATTTGAGGAACGGTTTGCCAATGTGGCAGGTGCTTTCCGGGTAAGACAGCCGGAGCAGGTGGATGGGAAACGAATCCTTTTGGTAGATGACGTCGTTACGACCGGCGCGACCGCGGCAGCCTGCACGCAGGCGCTGCTGGCTGCCGGAGCGGAGAGCGTTTTTATTCTCGCAATGGCAGTGTCGGAAATTGACTTCCTTTCGTCAAATCATGCAGAGAGTGAGGAAAAATTTCCTGAAATTTGAAAAAACGGCGAAAAATGCTTGACAAAACACCCCAAATCGGGTATACTTATCGAGCTGTGAGCGGCAAACGCTGAC
Source organism: uncultured Faecalibacterium sp. (assembly GCA_934501115.1). Taxonomy (GTDB): domain Bacteria; phylum Bacillota; class Clostridia; order Oscillospirales; family Ruminococcaceae; genus Faecalibacterium. Next base: position 6,509 of record CAKSTO010000047.1, on the reverse strand, counting down.
AGATATCCGGGTGTAGCGCAGTTTTGGTAGCGCGCTTGAATGGGGTTCAAGAGGCCGTGAGTTCGATTCTCGCCACTCGGACCAAACAAAAATAATCCGAACTTGTTTCCGATAGGAGATGGGTTCGGATTATTTGTTTTCTTCGGAAAATTTAACGCAGGTGTCCGTGGAAGATGAAATCCGAAATCATAGATTGGCCGACATAAGCCACAACATGATTTCAGGAGGACACAAACATGAAGTATGATGAAAGCGTTTGCAAGTTTAATATGGACACCGGCTGCGTGGAACTGCTGCTCCGGGATGGGAGAATGATCTCCATCGACTGCACCGGGGTCGAGAATGCACTGGATGTGACTATGGCACAGAGGTCGGAGTTGGATTATCTCATCTACAATGACCCACTGGGCTATGCAGATTTGATCTTGAACGGTGATTTAGAAGAGTATTTAGGAACAGTGATATCTGTTCATGGATTTGGAGATTGAAAAAGGGTGCCACTTTGCTGGCTTGCAAAGTGGCACCCTTTTTCTGTCAAGTAAGAATTGCGAGAAAAAATTAACAATCGACTTAAAGATAAACGCACAGCCTAAAAATATTAACGAATTGTAAAGAATATTTTGGAATTTGACAAAGCACCTGAATGGTGATATATTGTTAAATGAAAGTAGCACTCTGACACGACGAGTGCTAGAACTGCAAGGATATAAGGAGGCCTTTTATGCCAAATGTACTTGAACGCCAGCAGGATATTCTATCAATAATTTCAGAATTAGACATCTCGCCTACGATGTACTCTAATGCAGTTGAAAAGTATAAGGCAATCACGGCTTATCTTGAAAGCTATGGAATAGAGGCAGAAATGTATCCTCAGGGTTCTTTCGCATTTGGAACTGTAGTTAGACCGACTAGCAAGAGCGCGGATGCGAATTATGATTTGGACTTTATCTGTCAGATCAAAGGCGACAGGAGTAGTCACACGCCTAGTGAATTAAGAAAAATTCTTCTTGACGCACTAAAAGCCAGTGGAATATATGAAGGAAAACTAGAAATTTGGGATGAGTGCTTCACAATCGAGTATGCTGATGTGGGAAAGATCGGCTTTACAATTGATATTGTTCCTGCAACAGATGAGAGTGAGGAGAAAAAACAGTCGCTTTTGGCTAAAAGCTCTTACCCGAATTTGATAAATACAGCTGTTGCAATTCCAAAACATAATGGAAACCATAATTACACATGGATTACTAATAACCCTAGAGGTTTTCGACAGTGGTTTGATGAAATTAACAAACCGTTTTTGGAGGCGGGACGAAATAATTACAGAAATGAATTGTTCAAAAGACATTCGAGATTCTACGCTTCTGTTGAGGAAATCCCACATGCGCTAGACAGATCGGCACTTCAACGGGTTATTCAACTTCTGAAATATCATCGAAATGTATACTACGATAAACTGCCGGGTGGCGATGATATTAAACCGATTTCTGCAATCATAAATGTTTTGGTTACAGAAATTTCTAAAGCATACAATCCAGAATGTTCTGTTTTTGAATTATTAGAGTATGTCCTTAAAGAACTTGAGATTTACGCACAGCATCTGGCGAAGAATCAAAAAGAATTCGTAGCATTATACGGAGCCAGAAATGTAATCTCACATAATAATGGGGTTTGGTATATTGCAAATCCAGCAAATCCTGAGGATAACTTAGCGAATAAGTGGAATGAAAACCCTCGAATTCCTAAAACCTTTTTTATGTGGATAAAAGTTGTAACAAGTGATTTGATTGATTCGTTGCAGCAGGATGATAAACATTTTAGAACTACTCTTGATAATGGGTTTGGCTCAAAAGCTGTTACTGCGGCATTAGGGGAAAAATATATGACGACAGAAGCTCCCAGACTGATTATTAAAGAATCGGCTCCTAAGCCATACTGTAAAATATGATTTTTTCTCAAGCAGTTGCGCTGCAACAAGTCCAAAGCCTTTTGCAGTGTTATAAAGAATTAAAAGTTGTGACAGTTGAAGATTCGCAAATTAAACTTTCTGGAAATATTGAGATAAACAGAGAGTGGAATGACGTTCGACTTAATAAGGACTATTCAATAACAATTATTATTCCGATTGAGTCAAATCAAGTACCATATGTTATTGATGCAGGTAATCAGATTGATTCTTCGTATCCACATCGTTATAAAGATGGAGGCTTGTGTCTTGAAATTGATACTGTAATAAAACTGAAATTCTTGAATGGCATGACATTGTCTGAATGGATGCTTAATTATGTAGAAACTTACTTTTTTTCATATGAGTATTTCAAACGCTATGGAGTGTTTCCATTTGGAGAAAGAGCCCATGGAATAATCGGCCTGCTCGATTACTATGGAGAAAAGCTAAATGAGACAGATTTGACTAAAACATATTATCTTATGCGTTATATAGCTACGAAGCCATATAGAGGTCATTTTAAGTGCCCCTGCGGTTCTCAGAAACATCTTAGGGATTGCCATGGAAAGTACGTGATAGCCTACTATAATAACTTTGACGCATATGAATTTTTAAAGCAGGATTTATCTTTGATTGAATACACACTCTATAAAGTGCGGAAAGGCAAAGAATGAGTAGCAAAGAAATTCAAGTTAGACAAAATCAAGAACTTCAATTAAAAATACAGTATGCGGCCCGTGAATGTTATAACACAGCTGAAAAATTGAATTACTGGGTATGGGGACTGTGTATACTTTCGTTTGTGATCGGCTTTCTTCCCAATGAGTCAGGCTCAGTCCTTTTGAGTGTTGGCTCTATATTGTGTGATGTCTTGGCATTTTTATTGAATATTGCTCTTGTTAAAAAGAATTCTAATGCTGCTATGTTGAGAAAGCATTTTGATGATTGTGTTCTTAAAATTGGATGTGAAGAATGCTCTACTTCAAGAGAAACATTTGAACTGGTAGAAAAAATATGCGCGAAACACCCTCAAAAATTTGCTACTCAAATAAAAAACAGTGGAAATGATTCGCCTCCGGGTGTTAAAGATTGGTATTCATTTTCAAAAAAGTATGAGGGATCTGAGGCTCAGTTTGAATGTCAGCGAATGAATGCTTGGTGGGATAGCAAACTGAGCCAATGGCGGCTTGGATTAGCAATTACTTCGACAGTGATTCTCATGGGAGCGGTGTTTTATCTTGTCCCAATTAAGGGAATCTGGACAATAATAGTATGTTTGGTAGGCATAATGTTAAAGCTTATTGAACGAGCAAGAGAATATATTTTGTATTATCAACTCTCATATAAGATTTCAGGTGTAATGGAAATTATACGACTAAATCAACCTCCGGACGAGAAAGCGTTAGTGGTACTTCAAGATTTGATTAATCAGAGACGATCTACCAGTGTATTTGGTGTGAATTTTGTTTATGAAAAACTAGCAAAACCGCTGACAGATTTATATAGGCGTATAAGTGAGCAAGCGTAAAAGTTAATAGAGCCATTCAGAAATAAAAACAGGGTGCACCCCTGAATAGGACGCACCCTGCCAAAAGCCACAGACAATAACGATATGTACCGCAGGAAGTTCCCCAACGGGAACTTCCTGTTTTTCTTTTCCTGCAAGATGAGCCTGTTCCGCCTGCCATGCAGCAAACTCCCGCTGGCCTTCCTCGCTGTTCCAGCAGGCAAGGATCGCCGGGTAGAATGCCCGTGCCAGACGGTCGATGACTTCATCGGGATAGGGGGAAGTGTTTGTGGACTTTTTCTTTTTGTTCAAACGCACGCTCCTTTGATCGTCCCACCGTGGCAAAGTCGGGCGAGAAAATCAAAGTTCCAATTTTTATCAGGCGCAAGGGCGCGGATGCTTTCCGCCCTGCACTTGCGGCTGGTGGCTCGTTGATGGCTTACAAGTGCCTGTCGTTATGCCGTTTTAGAGGATTCACCGCTGGATTCTGCAAGAACTTCGTCCAGCGTTTTCAAAAATTCAAGATGAGGTTTCAAGGCAAAGCGAAGAACTTTGACCTGTTCCGGATGCGTAAGAAGTTTCGGGTTCAAGTCGAACGTAACTTCCCAACTCTTTCGCATGAGAGATTCAGCATTGTGGAGCCGGTAGTACAGTTCGAGAAACTTTTGGGGAACATCATAGCTTTCATCAATGGTGTTGCTGGCGGCTTTCTCTGCCTGCTTCACCGTTACTTTGTTAGGCTTGACTTTCTTCGGCTTCGGCACATAATTCTTGATTTCCTCAAAAATTTCAGCCTGTTCTTCGGGCTTGGCCTTGCCGAGATTTTCGAGAAGATAATCGGGAATGTGCAGTTCCTCGCGGAAGAACCGATCACGGAAACCGGGAGACAGTTCATCCGCAACGTCAACGCCGTGGGCATAGTATTCTGCACGGCGGACTGAACTTGCGCTGCTGTGATTTTCCTGTGCAATGCGCTCACAGGTTTTCATGGGCTTCTGGTTGTGTTCAGATTGAACACTGCCAGATTTCTTTGCAGGATGCTGATTGCCGCGAAATGCTTCGGTGCGCTTTTCAGAGGAATACTGCTTACCCATAAGGAACTTCTTCTGCTCCGGGGTCAGATTACGCCGCCCTAACTGATTCTTGCAGATCCATGCGAGGACTTCTTCTCTGCTTTCAAACGGGAGCGGCATGGTAGAGAAAGAGATTTCGGGATGCTCCTGAACGATTTCATAACGATTGTGACCGTCAACAAGGGTGTTGTTCCAAACGATCAAAGGAGAGAGTAGCTTGCCTTCCTTGAGGATATTTTCTTCAAGCTGCTTAAATTCATCATCGGTCAGAGGGGGAATCTGAGACTGGAACTCCGGGTCAATTTTCAGATTGATCATACGCACACTCCTTTATCTCTCCTGCTGCGTCGGTTCTTCCTCCCGGAAAAAGGACGCAACATTCTGCTTTGCGGTTTTCAGTTTGAGCAGTTCCTCTTTAGCTTCCTTGTACTGCTCATAAAACTTTGCCTTTTCGGATGCCATTGCATTGTACTCAGCTTCCAACTTTTTCGGACTGGGCAGCTTGGTGATGTCGTTTGCCTTAAAATAGGCTGCTGCCGCCCGGTATGCTGTCAGTTCTGCGCGGTGCTGCTCCTCAAAGACCGCGGGGCGCTTGGCGGTCTTTAACTGCTGTGCGATGTTCTTGGTGTTGTTGTAAGCTGCCACCTGCTCCAACAATTTGCGAGTGGATTTCATGCGGGCATCGAGGTCAAGCACGACTTCCTTTGCATGGTCATACTGCGATTGCAGTTCTTCAATGCGCCGGTCGAGTGCGTCCTCGTTGAGCAGACCTTTTTCCTGCAAGAGAATCAAAGTCTGCGACATGGCTTTGAGATTGTGCTTCTTCGCCCAACGCTCGTAGCCGATGCCCTTGCCCTGTTTCAGCTTCGCCTGAATATCGACCAGTTTCCCAATGCGGTCAGGCTTGGGTTGGACAGCGCGTTTGCGCTCAGCATTTTCTTGTAAGGTGGCAAGCACGAGTCCTTTCTCAAACTTGTCACCGAGATGTTTGGCCCGGATAAACTTGGTTCTGCCAGAAGGCAAGTAGCTGAGCTGCCCACGGCTTTCCTTGACGGCAATGCCGTACTGCTGCATGAGCTTGTCAGAGAAATCCTCAAAGCTGGTAGCGCGGTACAGCACCGAAGAAATCTGTTTCCGCAGGATATCCTTCACGGTTTCAAACTTCTTCTGTTGGGGCGGTTGTCCAGTGGCATCAAGAGCTGCGTTTGCAAGATCAAGTTTCTGTTGCCCACGCCGCCTTGCCCAATATTCGGCCTCGCTGACACGCTCTTTCGAGCCGTTGAGCAGGTCAATCTGGTACAGTCCGGCACCCTCGCACAGCTCCATGACTTCGACACGGAGGTGCCGCATGGTCTGGGCAGTGCTGGAATGCTTCATACCCTCACGCCAGTCGCGGGGCTTCTGCATATAGGGCTTGCGTTCCACTTCTCGTGTTCGGACGCTGCCGATCACGATGTGGACGTGGATGTTTCCCGAATGGTTGTGCCCATCCGGGTGAGTGCAGACGATGGCAGGATGACCTGGGAAGTTTTCTTCGCAGAATTTCAGGCCAAGAGCCTGTGCCGTTTCCATGGTCAAGCCATTGTCGGCTGCATCGCGTGGGTCAAAGCTGGTGATATACTGGGGACTTTTGATATCACCATGCTGGGTATTCTTACCATACTTGCGGTTTGCCAGCAGACAGGCTGTTGCAAACGAGAAATCGCCACACTCAAGGGTGTCGAGCAGGTACGAATCCCGCAGCTTCGGCTTGCCCTGTTCATCCAGAAGTTGCTTTCCGGTGAACGCATCGTGCTGGTAAACGAGGTACGCTTCGATGGCGGTGTAGTCCGAGTTTTTAGAGGCGATATGCTTGAGCGTTGCCATACAGTTCACCCAGAACTTTCTCGGCGTGCAGCCGAAATGCGGTCAGGTCTGCAAGTTCGTCAAGGAGTTTCGCCCGGATCTGCTCGGTGTCTGCACCGCCGGAATTGAAGTGCCTTGC
>CAKSTO010000046.1 GCA_934501115.1 uncultured Faecalibacterium sp. | reverse complement strand
GCATCGTTGATCTTGCCCTCGTCCAGAATTTGCAGCAGAATGTTCATCACATCCGGGTGTGCCTTTTCGATCTCGTCGAACAGCACCACGCTGTAGGGGCGGCGGCGCACCTTCTCGGTGAGCTGACCGGCCTCCTCGTAGCCCACATAGCCCGGAGGCGAACCGATCATGCGGGACACCGCATATTTTTCCATATACTCGCTCATGTCCAGACGGATGAGCGGGTCGGGGCCGTCGAACAGCTGATTTGCCAGCTGCTTGACCAGCTCGGTCTTGCCCACGCCGGTGGGGCCCACAAAGATGAAGCTTGCGGGACGGCGGCGGCCGGAAAGGTCGGCGCGGCTGCGCTTGATGGCCTGCGCCACCAGATGCACGGCCTCGTCCTGCCCGATGATCTTCTTTTTCAGCTCAGCTTCCAGCCCGGCCAGCTTGGCAAACTCGGTCTCGCGGATCTTTACCGCCGGGATGCCCGTCCACAGCTCGATGACCTTGGCCACATCGTCCATGGTCACCTGGATCTCGCTGGCCGCGGCCTGCTTTGCGGGCAATTCGGCTTCGAGCTTTGCAATGCGGGTCTTGCGCTGCGCCACCTGCTCGTAGTCGATGGTCTGGTTCACATCCGTGCTTTCCACCTCGGCTTCTTCCTGCTTCAGAGCATCCAGCTCCTTCTGCATGCCCAGATACTCGGAGATGACCGGGTGTGCCAGATTGCAGCAGGCACAGGCTTCGTCCAGCAGGTCGATGGCCTTATCGGGCAGGTAGCGGTCGGTGATATAGCGCTCACTCAGGGTGACGGTGGCGCTGAGCACCTCGGCGGGCACCTGCACATGGTGGTGCTGCTCATAGTAGTGCTTGATGCCGTTCATCACCGCAAGGGTGTCGGCCACGCTGGGCTCCTCCACCCGCACGGGCTGGAAGCGGCGCTCCAGCGCCTGATCCTTCTCGATGTACTTGCGGTACTCGTTGAAGGTGGTGGCACCGATGACCTGGATCTCACCGCGGGAGAGGGCGGGCTTTAAGATGTTGCCCGCGTTCATGGCGCCCTCGCTCTCACCGGCCGAGGTGATGGTGTGGATCTCGTCGATGAACAGGATCACATTGCCGGCTGCCTTCACCTCGCTCAGCAGACCCTTGACCCGCTGCTCGAACTGGCCGCGGAACTGGGTGCCTGCCACAAGGCTGGTGAGATCCAGCAGATAGATCTCCTTATCCTTCAGGCCGATGGGCACATTCCCCTTGGCGATGCGCTCCGCAATGCCCTCGGCGATGGCGGTCTTGCCCACACCGGCTTCACCGATGAGGCAGGGGTTGTTCTTCTGGCGGCGGCTCAGGATCTGGATGGTGCGGTAAATTTCGCGGTCGCGGCCAATGATATCGTCCAGCCTGCCCTCCCGCGCCTTACGGGTCAGGTTCTCGCAGTAGGTATCCAGAAATTTGCGCTTGGGCGGCTTTTTGCCGTTCCTGCGGTCGGTTTTTTTATCGCCTTCCTTTTTGTCGCTGCTGGTAAAGCCCAGCGGGAAGGTGGCATTGCTGCCGGGCACAAGATCCTCGTCCATGCTGTCCGGGTCGGCGTCCTCGCCGCCCTGCGCCATGTTCATCATCATGGAGAGCGGGTTGGAATCGCCCAGCTCCTCCATCATGCTCTCCATGCGGTTTTCCATGTTGTCGAGATCCTGATCCGACATGCCGAATTGCTTCATCAGATCATCCACCGGCTTGATGTGCAGTTCCCGGGCACAGTGCAGGCAGTAGCCCTCCTGCTTCATCTGACCATTGTCCATCCGCTGGATGAAGATGATCGCCGGACGCTTCTGGCATCGAATGCAGACCATAGTTCCTCCTTTATGCAAAGTCCTTTACAGGAAAGGGTTGAAGAGATTGAAGATTTTGTAGTACAGACTTCCGCTCATGACCGTGTCGTTGAGCACATTCAGGCTGCCGCCTGTGATGACGATGATGCCCCACAGGACGCACAGCACCAGATAAATATCCAGCAGTGCCGTGCCCGCGCCCACAAACCAGCCAAGCCCCCGGTTCACCGTGCCGATGACCGGCAGCTTGTTCACCAGCCCCAGCACCGTGACCAGCATGCTCACCAGCAGCCGCAGCAGGGCATAGAACAGAAAGAACAGCACCAGCATGATCACCGGCGTCAGCAGCGGCTGCAGCACATTCTCCACGATGGAGTCGGCCAGCACTACAGCATTGTCGGCCAGCACCGCATCGACGGAGCGCTCACAGGCCGCCACGATGGACGCCCGGAAGCCGGCGGGCAGAAAGCCTGCGTATTTTTCCGCAATGGCAGAAAGGTCTACTACGCCGCCTGCCGAAAGGCTGGCTGCGATCTGGGTGCGGAAACCTCCGGCCAGCATGTGTTCAAACACCCAGCCCGCACAGGCGGCGGAAAGCTGGTGGGCACCCAGCAGGCTGAGCAGATTGCCCACCAGCTGCACAATGGACGAAAGAAAGCCTTTGCGCGCATAGCGGACGACCAGAATGATCCAGACTACGGTACATATAATATCAAAAAGAAATGACGGATTCTTGAACATACCTTGTTTTCCCTGTTATTTCATCACTCTTCCGCGAGGGTGTGCGTTTCCTCTCTGATCCGGTCACCGTCCGCTGGAAGCAGTTTCCGGCGGAGCGGCCACCTGCACGGTGTTGCCTGTGAGGATCAGCAGCTTCCGCCCCGGGATCAGCGCCCGGGGGCGTGCGGAGAAGCTCTGGCTCCACTGGAACTCCCCGGCTGCGGTAAAGCACTCCAGCGTGCTGTCCGTGAGCAGATAAAACGCATCCCGTGTGCGAACGATGCTGTTGGCTGCCAGCACGCTGCCGCTGTACTGCACCCCAAGATCTTTGTCCAGCAGCACCGCTGTGCAGGTCTGGCCTCCGCTCAGCAGCAGCGCCACACCGCTTTTGACACTGGACACGCTCACCAGCGTGCTGCCGCCGAAGTCATAGCTTGCCTTCTCGCCGCCGCCTGCATTGTACAGCACCGCGCGGTTTTGATAGATGGCCAGCACTGTGTCGTCGGACAGCCACCCCAGCCACTGGGGTACGCTGTTTTCGGCTGCCAGCTGCACCGGGTCGCCCTGCGAGAGAGCCAGCGTATAAAGATTCGTTGTCAGCTGTCCTCCGGTGGCTGTCACCGCTGCCACCGCAATGCGCCGGCTGTCCGGTGAAAATGCCATGCGTATGGGCGTGCCCTGCGCACTGGTCAGGTTCCAGCTCAGTGCCTGCTCCATTGCCGCATTGTAAACGGTCAGCTTTGCCGCGCTGTTGGGGTCATCGGTGGCTACGGCCACCTGCCCGGCATTGGCTACCGCGCACAAATAAATGGCGTTCTCCATGGTTCGGGTGTAGAGGTTCTGGGTACGGCTCTCCACCCGCAGCTCCGTTCCAGAGCGGTTGTACAGCACAAAACGGTTTTTTCCCACAGCAATGGCGGGGCGGGCGTAGCCGCTCTGGATGCTGTTGAGCTTTGCCCCCTTCAGGCTGTAGACGACACAGCTGTCACCGCCCATTTCCACAAAACTGCCGGACAGCGGATATGCCGCTTCCGGATCCATAATGCCGGTCTGCTGCGGCCAGCCCGCCGCCGGGAACAGCGTGATGTAGGCCGTGTCCACCAAATCTTTCGCGCGGGCGATGGAGGTGCCCACCACGCCGGTGGCAAACAGGATCAGAATGGTCAGCGCCGCCACAATGATCACCGTGCGGCGGATGCGTTTTGCCCTGACACGGGCGCGGGCAGCTTCGAGGTACTCGACCCGCCCGGCAGAAAGCGGCTCACTCTCGGCAGAGCGGCCGCCGCGTCGAAATTTGCTCATGGGTTTTTCTCCTTACAGATCATACTCCACACACTTCAGAAACAGCCCTTTCGCCGGCATGGTAGGGCCTGCGCGGCTGCGGTCGCGGCTTTCCAGAATGGCCGGGATCTCTGCGGGCGCAAGCCGTCCTGCGCCCGCCTCGCACAGAGTGCCCGCAAGGATGCGAACCATATTATAGAGGTAGCCGTCGGCGGTCACCTCGATGCTGATCTCGTCTCCCCGCCGGGTGACACGGCAGGCCGTGATGGTGCGCACCGTGTCGCCATGGGCTGCGGCGGAAGAGCCCGCCGCGCACAGAGCGAGAAAATCGTGCGTCCCCACGAACTGCTGTGCTGCCGCCTGCATGGCGGCTTCGTCCAGCCGCCGGGGCACCCGGGCATAGTAAGCGGCATCAAAGGGGGAGTCGATGGGGTGGTTGTGGATGCGGTAGAGGTAGGTCTTGGTGTGGGCGGCGTACCGGGCGTGGAAGTCCTCCGGCACCACCTGCGCATCCAGCACCCGGATATCCGGCGGCAGATGCTGGTTCAGCGCCAGCGGCAGCTTTGCCGCCGGGATGCGGGTGTCGGCGTGGAAGTTGAGCTTAAAGCCCAGCGCATGCACCCCCGCATCGGTGCGGCTGCAGCCCTTGATGTCGGGGCGGGAGCCCAGCACCGCTTCCAGCGCGTCCTGAAACACAGCGGCCACGCTGCGCCCGTTGGGCTGCACCTGAAAGCCGCAGTAGTTCGTGCCGTCGTAGGCAAGGGTAAGTAAAAAGTTCATAGTTTAAATTTAAAATGGCCTCCGCTTCGCTCTGGCCATATTCAGCGGAAGAGAGTTTTTTATTTCGCGTCTGTCGCGGCCTGCGGGCCGCGACAGACGCATTTTCACCGGAGGGGCCGCAGTGGAAAGCGGCATTTTTCTCACACCAGAAAAGGTCATTTTCCAAAGTAGGGGCTGTCACCGAAGGTGACTGAGAGGGCGAGGTCGTTCACCTTAAAAATTCGGGAACACCAGCCGGGAGGCAAGGATCACTGCAAAGCAGGCGATGCACACGGCCAGATCGATATAATCCTGCTTTTCGCAGCGCAGCACCTTCAGGCGGGTGCGGCCGTCGCCGCCCCGGTAGCAGCGGCATTCCATGGCCATGGCCAGCTCGTCCGCGCGGCGGAAGGCCGAAATGAACAGCGGGATGAGCACCGGCACCAGCGCCTTGACCCGGTCGGTCATTTTGCCGGTGTCCAGCTGGGCACCGCGGGCCTTCTGGGCGTTCATAATTTTGTCCGTCTCCTCAATGAGGGTCGGGATGAACCGCAGGGCGATGCTCATCATCATCGCCAGCTCGTGCACCGGGAAGTGCAGTTTGCCCAAAGGCTTGAGCAGCTGCTCGATGGCATCCGTGAGCACGATGGGGCTGGTGGTATAGGTGAGCAGGCTGGTGCCCGCAATCAGCGCCATCACGCGCACTGCCATCAGCACAGCATAGCGCACACCCTCGGCATAAATGGTCAGAAACCAGATGTGTACCAGCGGTTCGCCCTCACCCGACACAAAAAACAGGTTCAGCACCGCCGTGAAGATCACAATGGGCAGGATGGGCTTCAGGCTCTTCAGGATCATTTTGGCAGGGATCTTTGCCACCTTGTACATCACTGCCAAAAACAGGATGGAAAGGGTAAGACCCAGCGGATTGGAGGCTGCAAACAGCAGCACGATATAGGCAATGGTCAGCACCAGCTTCAGGCGCGGGTCGAACCGGTGCACAAGGCTGCTGCCCGGAAAGTGCTGACCGATGGTGATATCTCTCAGCATTTGTCAGCACCTTCTTTCTTCTCCGCCCTGCGCGGGAGCACAAGACTCTCGCCTGCGTCACGGCGCTTCTTGGCTTCCAAAATCATCTTAACGGCATAGGGGATGGTGTACACATCGGCGGGCACGTCCACCCCCATCTCCCGCAGCTTGAGGAAGATCTTCGTTACCTGCGGGACAGAAAGACCCAGCTCCAGCAGCTCCGGGGCGCGGGCAAAGACTTTTTCTACCGTGTCGTACATGGCGATCTTCTTATTGCTCATCACGAGAACACGGTTGGCGTACTTGGCAATGTCCTCCATGCTGTGGGACACCAGCAGCACCGTGGTGCCGGTCTTTTTGTGGTACTCCTTCACCTCGCTGAGGATATCGTCGCGCCCCTCCGGGTCCAGACCGGCGGCAGGCTCGTCCAGCACAAGGATGCGGGGCTTCATGGCCATGACGCCCGCCACGGCAACACGGCGCTTCTGGCCGCCGGACAGCTCAAAGGGGCTGCGCTCCAGCAGCGCCGGATCAAGACCGACGAAATCGGCGGCTTCATGCACGCGGCGGTCGATCTCGGCTTCGTCCAGACCCATATTTCTGGGGCCGAAGGCGATGTCCTTATAGCAGGTCTCCTCAAACAGCTGGTATTCCGGATACTGGAACACAAGACCTGTGAGGAAGCGGAAATCCCGGATCTTCTCCGGGTCAGCCCACAGGTCGCGCCCATCGATATAAATTTTGCCGCCGGTGGGCTTGTTCAGGCCGTTCATGTGGGTGATGAGGGTGCTCTTGCCGGAGCCGGTAGCTCCGATGATGCCCACAAAGTCGCCCTCTTCCACCGTAAAGCTCACATCGTCCAGCGCAGTGACCGCGTTGGGCATGCCGGGGTTGTAGACGTAGCTCAGATGTTCTACTTTGATGATATCTGCCATTTGCGTCCTTCCCCCCTTACTGCAAAAGCTCGTACAGAGCCTGTGCGCATTCGCCGGTGTTGATGATGCCCTCCGGCATCGGGATGCCGGCCTTGACCAGCTCGTCCCGCAGCTCTGCGGCCTGCGGCACGTCCAGATGCAGGGAACGCACCTTTTCGGTCTGGCTGAACACCTCTTTGGGGGTGCCCTCCATCACCACATGACCCTTGCTCATCACCAGCACACGGTCGGCCTGCGCAGCTTCCTCCATGTAGTGGGTGATGGACACTACGGTAATGCCCATGTTCTTGTTCAGGTAGTGGATGGTCTGCATCACCTGCTCACGACCCCGGGGGTCGAGCATGGCGGTGGCTTCGTCTAAGATCAGGCAGTCCGGCCGCATGGCGACCACGCCCGCAATGGCAACGCGCTGTTTCTGCCCGCCGGAAAGGTTGTGGGGTGCGCGCTCGCGGTACTCATAGATGCCGGCCATTTTCATGGAGTCGTCCACGCGGCGGCGCATCTCCTCGGGCGGCACGCCGAGATTTTCCAGTGCAAAGGCAACGTCTTCCTCCACCACGGTGGCAACGATCTGGTTGTCCGGGTTCTGGAACACCATGCCCACGGTCTGGCGGATATCATAGATCTTGTCATCGTCTGCGGTGTCCATGCCCTCCACGTAGACCTTGCCGCTCTCCGGCAGCAGGATGGCGTTGAAGTGCTTTGCCAGCGTGGACTTGCCGCAGCCGTTGGCACCCAGCACGGCCACAAATTCGCCGCGCTTTACTTCCGTTGAGACACCGTCCAGTGCGTAAACCGGCTGGTCGCTGTCGTAGCGGAATTTCAGATTTTGTGCTGTTAAAATCGTCTCTTCCATTTGTGTTTCTCTTTCTGGTGGTGCGCCCCTCTGAAAGGGGCTGTACCCCATCCTTGGATCTTCTTCATTTTTTCAGGAAGGCTGCCTTAGGGCGGCCCCTCCCGTGAAAATGCGTTTGGAGCGGCCCGCAGGCCGCGACAAACGCAAAATTAAAAATCTATTTTCCGCTGAATATGGCCAGAGCAAAGCGGAGGCCATTTCAATCGTTTCGGCTTATTTATTCTTCCCAGATGGCGGTCGCGCCGCAGGGCACCACGCCGCCGGTGGCAGAGACCGGCAGGCCGATCTCGTCGCAGGAGGTCTCGCCGCCAAAGCGAGGCACCAGCGTGGTCTTGAGCATATACTCCATGACCGCCGGGGACAGGCCGGTGGTGTAGCTGTTCACTGCAAAAAACAGCGGTGTATCGCTCAGCACCTCTTCGCACTGGCTGATGAGGTCGTAGATGCAGTCCTCCAGCTTCCAGATCTCACCGCCGGGGCCGCGCCCGTAGCTGGGCGGGTCCATGATGATGCCGTCGTAGGTGTTGCCGCGGCGCTTTTCCCGCGCAACGAACTTGGCACAGTCGTCCACCAGCCAGCGGATGGGCCGGTCGGCAAGGCCGCTGGCCGCGGCATTGTCCTTGCCCCACGCCACAATGCCCTTGGAGGCATCCACATGGCAGACGGTGGCACCTGCCGCCGCACAGGCCAGCGTGGCACCGCCGGTGTAGCCGAACAGGTTCAGCACCTTTACCGGGCGGCCTGCGGCGCGGATCTTTTTGGCGTACCACGCCCAGTTGACGGCCTGCTCCGGGAACACGCCGGTGTGCTTGAAGCCGGTGGGGCTGACGATGAGAGTGAGCTTATCCTCGCCCTCGCCGCAGCTGATCTTCCACTTTTCAGGCAGGCGGCGCTTGTACTCCCACTCGCCGCCGCCCTGATTGGAGCGGTGGTACACCGCGTCCGCCTTCGCCCACAGCGGGCTCTGCTTGGGCGTTTTCCACACCACCTGCGGGTCGGGGCGGATCAGGATCGTCTCACCCCAGCGCTCCAGCCGGTTGCCGTCGGTGGCATCCAGCAGCTCATAATCTTTCCAGGTATCTGCAGGGCGCATAGCGTCCTCCCTTCTTTTTATCCGTTTCTTACTGGCCCAGAATGCGTTTGTTGATCTTATCCACGATACGGTCGGCGCAGCGATGGATGGCGTCCAGATCCTGCCCCTCCACCATCACGCGGATCTTCGGCTCGGTGCCGGACACCCGCACCAGCACACGCCCCATGCCCATGAGCTTCTGCTGTTCGTTCTCAATAAAACCGGCCAGCACCTCGTCCTCTTTGTAGGCTTTTTTCTGGGCGGCGTTGGCGGTCACATTCACCAGCACCTGCGGGTACTGGGCATAGATCCCGTTCAGTTCGCTCATCTTTTTGCCGCTCTCCGCCAGCAGCTTGAGCAGCTTGCCGGCGGTCAGCTCACCGTCGCCGGTGGTGGCATGGTGCAGCAGGATGACATGGCCGCTCTGCTCGCCGCCGATGGCAAACCCGTTCTCACGCATGTTTTCCAGCACATAGCGGTCGCCCACCGCAGTCTTTTCGGTGTTGATGCCCTGCGACTCCATATATTTAATAAAGCCCAGATTGGACATGACCGTGACCACAGCGGTGTCGCCGTCCAGACGGCCTTTTTCCTTCATGGTCATCGCCAGCAGGGCAATGATCTTGTCGCCGTCCATCTCCTGACCCTTTTCGTCGCAGCCAAGGCAGCGGTCGGCGTCGCCGTCAAAGGCAATGCCGCAGTCAAAGCCGCCTTCCACCACGGCCTTTTCCAGATTTTCCAGATGGGTGCTGCCCACGCCCCTGTTGATGTTCTCACCGTCCGGCGCAATGCCGATAAAGGTGCACTTTGCGCCCAGACGGGGGAACAGCTTCTGTGCCACTGCTGCGGATGCGCCGTTTGCACAGTCGATGCAGACGTTCAGGCCGGTCAGGTCGCCGTGGATGGACTCGTACAGGTGATCCACATAGTCCTGCAGGCCATCGTCGCGGCGGTACGCACGCCCCACGTCCGCACCGGTCTTCAGCTCGATGCCCGCGCAGTCGTTGTCGATGTAGGCCTCGATCTCGTTTTCCACCTCGTCCGGCAGCTTGTAGCCGGTGCCGGCAAAGATCTTGATGCCGTTGAACTCCATCGGGTTGTGGGACGCCGAGATCACGATGCCGGCGTCGGCGTTGTACCTGCCCACCAGATAGGCCACGGCGGGCGTGGGCAGAACGCCCAGACTTTCTACATCTGCACCCACACTGCACAGACCGGCGGTCAGGGCTGCTTCCAGCATATCGCCGGACTGGCGGGTATCCTTGCCGATGAGGATGCGGGGGCGGTGGCCGGTGCTGCCGGTCAGCACCGCAGCAGCGCCGCGCCCGATCTTCATTGCCAGCTCACAGGTCAGGTCTGCGCCGGCCACGCCGCGCACGCCATCGGTTCCAAAATATTTTCCCATAATAATACCCCACTTTCTATAGAAAGAAGAACCCTCTCAGTCAATGCCTTGCGGCATTGCCAGCTCCCCCGAAAGGGGGAGCTTTTGGCATCTTTTGGTTTTCGCTCATGAAGCTCTCCCGAAGGGAGAGCTGGACGCGAAGCGGCCTGAGAGGGTCAGAACAAACTCTGCTGCCCGTTGTCCTCCGGTGAGCCGGACTCCGGCGCTCTCATGCCAAGATGTTCGTAAGCCAGCCGGGTGACACAGCGCCCGCGCGGCGTCCGGGTCAAAAAGCCCATCTGCATCAGATACGGCTCACACAGGTCTTCCAGCGTGACGGCTTCCTCACCGAGAGCCGCAGCCAGCGTTTCCAGACCCACAGGGCCGCCGTTATACATTTCAATGATGGCGCGCAGCAGGCTGCGATCCAGTTCGTCCAGACCCAGTGCGTCCACGTCCATCCGCTTCAGCCCCATCAGCGCCACGTCCCGGTCAATGACGCCATCACCCAGCACGGTGGCAAAATCGCGGATGCGCTTCAAAAAGCGGTTTGCCACGCGGGGCGTGCCCCGACTGCACTTTGCCAGCTCGTACGCTCCCTCTGGCGTGATGGGCTGATCCAGAATGCCTGCCGAACGCTGGATGATCCGACTCAGCTCGTCGGGGCTGTAAAGCTCCAGCTTGAGCAGCACGCCGAAGCGATCCCGCAGCGGGCCGGTGATCTGCCCGGCACGGGTAGTGGCGCCCACCAGCGTGAACCGCGGCAGGTTGATGCGGATGCTCTGGGCGCTGGGACCCTTGCCGATCATGATATCCAGCGCATAATCCTCCAGCGCCGGATACAGCACCTCTTCCACCTGCCGGGACAGGCGGTGGATCTCGTCGATGAACAGCACGTCCCCTTCCTGCAGGTTGGTCAGCAGGGCGGCGAGGTCGCCGGGCTTTTCGATGGCCGGGCCGCTGGTGATGCGGATCTGCACCCCCATCTCGTTGGCGATGATGCCCGCCAGCGTAGTCTTGCCCAGACCCGGAGGGCCGTAGAGCAGAATGTGATCCATGGGTTCCCCGCGCCGCTTGGCAGCCTCCAGATAGATCTTCAGGTTTTGCTTGACCTTTTCCTGACCAATGTAGTCCTCAAGGTGCTGCGGGCGAAGGTTGTTTTCCTCGCTGTCCGCCGCCGTCATGCCGGGCTGCATCATTTTTGCGCCATACAGCGCGGTTTCGTCCTGCATCATTTACCTCCTGCCTGCTGCCATGCCGCGCAGAGCCAGCTTGATGATCTCTTCCACGGGCAATGCCCCGTCGATTCTGGAAACAGCCAGTGCGGCTTCGCTCTGGCTGTAGCCCAGCGATACCAGCGCCGCAATGGCCTGACTGCTGCCCTGCGATGCCGGCGTGTCGGCGGAAGCGCCCGCCACATCCTCCAGCGAAATGCCGTCCACAAAGCCCTTGGCGACCTTGTCCTTCAGCTCCAGCACGATGCGCTGGGCGAGCTTCGGCCCCACACCGGACGCCGCCTTGAACGCCTTATGGTCGCCTGCCGAGATCGCCAGCGCCACCCGCTCCGGCTCCATCACACTCAGGATGGCAAGCCCCACCTTCGGCCCCACGCCGGACACGGCGGTCAACATCTCAAAGCAAGCCTGCTGCTCCTCAGTGGCAAAGCCGTAAAGGCTCACGTCGTTCTCGGTGACGCTCATCACGGTGTAGATGGTAGCTTCCTTGCCCACACCGGGCAGTGCGCCCGCCACGCTGGCCGGGCACTGGGCGTAGTAGCCCACACCGCCGCAGCTGAGCACCACGGCATTCATGCTTTTTTTGACGATTTTTCCTGTTAAGCAGTAGATCATAATTCAATCCTCAGATTGGCCCGGCCACACGGCGGACAAAGCGGTTGAGCTGGTTGCCGTTGGTGTGGCAGAAGGTGATGGCCATTGCCAGCGCATCGGCGGTGTCGTCGGGTTTCGGGACAGCCGGCAGATGCAGCAGCACGCGGGTCATTTCCTGCACCTGCTTTTTCACAGCCTTGCCGTAGCCGGTGACCGCCTGCTTGACCTGCATGGGGGTGTACTCGTAGATGGGCAGGCCTGCCTGCGCCGCCGCCAGCAGAATGACCCCCCGCGCCTCGGCCACGCCGATGACCGTGGTCTGGTTGTGCTGATAGAACAGCTTCTCGATGGCCAGCACCTCCGGCTGCGTGCGCTCGATGACCTCTTTGATGCCGGTGTACACCTCATCCAGACGCCGCTCGAACGGCACGCCTGCATCGGTGCACACCGCACCGAAATCCACCGGTGCAAACCGGTTGCCTGCGTAATCCACCACGCCCCAGCCCACGATAGCGTAGCCGGGGTCGATGCCCAAAACTCTCATGCTGCGGTCCCTTCCGATACTATACCTATTATAACCTGTTTATTATATCACACCTATAGGTTGGGGGCAACAAGAAACCTGCAGCCAGCCGCCGCCAGATCCGCGCAGCATCGTGAAAAATGCCGATGTTTCGCCGTCTTTTCAAAAAAGTTTTACATTTTTTGAAAAAAGACTTGCTTTTCCAGAAAAGGTATGGTAATATAAACGAGCTGATTTCAGCACAAGGAATATGGACGGTTAGCTCAGCTGGTAGAGCATCTGCTTGACGTGCAGGAGGTCACAGGTTCGAGTCCTGTACCGTCCACCAAAACAACCCGACTCATTCGAGTCGGGTCTTTTTGTTTTGGTGGATGGTACAGGACGAGAACCGGAACAAGCAAAGGCAGGGTATCATCGTGGTGATGGTATCCTGCCTTTTGTTTTGATACGTTTTATCAGTAGATCACAGCATCCGTTGCAGTATAGCCTTCGAGAGAATTTTCCTTGACCTGAATACAAATATAAGTGATCTCAGAATTGCTTGCAGCAAAGAACTGACGTTTTGCCACGGGAGAAATCTTCAGCCAGTCGCCTGCTGCAAGGCTGATTTCTTCGCCATCGATAACGACCTTGCCTTTGCCGGAAAGAACACCGTAGATTTCCTCATTTGCCTTGTGGGAGTGGACAAACGGAACATTTGCTCCCGCAGGAAGCGTATTCAGGCTGATCTCCGCACCAGTCAGGGCTAGCTTTTCATGAAGCTCCGTCCGATTTTCTTTTCCAGCTGTCATTTTTGTGTAGTTTGCCATTGTAAGCACCTCCATTTTGATTCGCAATCTTTCATTGCCTGAGCTAAGTATAGAAGCTCACACATTCAAAAACAAGTACGCACTTTTTTGTAACTGTACACTCAAAAATGAATGCGATATACTATATACAGAGGTGACTGATATGCGTACAAAAGAAGAACTGCCGGAATGTCCGGTTGCAACAGCAGTATCCCTGATTGGCGGAAAATGGAAGCTCTTGCTTCTGCGCAATCTGAAAGAGCGTCCATGGAGATTCAATGAGTTGCAAAGAAGCATCGACGGGATCTCGCAGAAAGTTTTGACCGAGAGCTTAAGACAGATGATTGATGATGGGCTTGCCTACCGCCATGATTATCACGAGAATCCTCCCAAAGTAGAATATGGGTTGACCGATCTCGGAACGGAAATGTTACCAATCGTCAATGCACTTGCAGACTTTGGCAATTACTATAAATCAGTCGTTGATCGGTCATGATCAATTATCTGGTGTTCTACCGCGTCCACGATGAAAGCAAGATCGTGGAGATTCACCGTGTGCTGCGAGGAGCGTGGAATCTGCCGCAGTATCTGGAATAAATTCAGGTTCGCCTGCTGTGGACAATGCTCCACCAAAACAAAAGCCTTTGACTTCGGTCAGGGGCTTTTTTGTTGCGTCATCCACTAACCCACATCAGCACTGTTCCGCAAACATAAAGACGGAAGAGCGCGCTCTTCCGTCTTTTTTATCTTCTGGTATACGCTTCCATCCCGTGTTCTTCGGGGGCATAGTATTCCATCAGCGCAATATAGTTTTCCGGATAGTGGCAGAAGGCCGCACGCATGGCGTTGTCCAGCCGCCCCTTTGTACTGACCAGACTGGCGATATAGTACGCCGCCAGCTTCAGCACGTCAGCCTCCACATCGTAGCAAAGACCCACGGCCAGCACCGGGACGATGATCTGCTGCGCCCGCAGCGGCACCGCATCCCCGAACCGTTCCAGAATGGGGCGGCTCATGGCCGAGGCAGTCATCACACTGCGCACCACCTTTGACCACGCCATTGCCCGGATATGCGGCAGCGTGCGCAGCCGGGTAACCACCGCCTCATCATCCAGAACAGCATCCTGCGTCACCTCTTCTTCTGAGCGGGTCAGGCCGCACTGGATCATATCCGCAAAAGCTGCTTCGTATTTCTCGTGGTAGCTCTCCCGGCTGCCGCAGAACCGCAGAACCGCATCGATCACACTGTCCGTTTCCTCTTTTGTGGCCAGCTGGCTGATCACCAGCGGCTCGTCTCCGAAGCCCCGCCCTGCTTCGTCCAGCGCACGGCACTCTTCCTGCCGGACAGTGGCGGGCAGGAAGCGGTCATTGCCGTTGCGGTGAAAGCCCCACGCCTCCGGCATCACACGGGGTACAATGTCCCCGCTGGAGATGAGATTAAAGATGTTGCTCGCGTCCCAGCTGTCCTTCAGCAGACCGTTTTTCTGGTGGTTGCCGTCGTAGTCCTGCTGCAGGTCGGGGCGGTCTGCGGCTGTCAGAGCCGCCGGCGCAGCAAAGGTATAGGCGAAAATATTTTCTTCCGGGATCTCCGGCATGATCTTGTGCAGTTTTGCGGCCAGCAGGTTTGCCAGCGCCGCGCCGCGGCTGTAACCGCCGAACCAGACCTTTACCGTGCCCAGCTTCGTACTCCCGGCAGCCGCATCCATGTACGCCTTGATGGGCACAAACATCCGGTCTGTCGTGGTCACAAATCCCTCGTGCCCCTCGCCGACACCGACACTCAGGTTGCTCGCCCATTCCGCGCCATACACGGTCGGGCGCAGCATAAAGGCAAACACCGTAGTCCTCCGGCCGTTTTTGTCGATCGTTTTCTGCGCCATTGCGCAGCCATCGGCATCCTTCAGCGTGTTCATGTTCTGATCGTAGCCCATAAACTGCAGGTTGGAAAAGCCCAGCTTCCGATATGCCAGCGCAATGTTGTCCGTGCGCCCCGTGTTGCCATCCAGCCACCAGCGTCTCTCGCTCTCATAGGTATTCAGTGCCGCGTTGGCCAGCCCCAGCGTCATCAACGCCAGCCGATGGTCATACTCCCGTGCGGAGTGCTCAAAAAAGCTCTCGCTGTAATAAAACTCATGGGTCAGATCTGCCGCCGCACGGTCGCTGCAAAAGCGGATCTCGTAATAGTCATCCGGCACTGCCTTGCCCACAACCGCATTTTCTGTGCCGGCCGCCTGCACTGCCGTGCAGGGCAGCAAAGCCCCCGCCGCAAGCGCAGCTGCCGTTTTGCAGAATGTTCTTCTCTTCATGGTATTCCCTCCCCTGCACCCCGGATCTTTGGGTGCCTGCGAAATAAGTATAGCGGATTTCGGGCACAGATACAATTCTCTTTGGGAACGGCAGGCGGCTCCATTGGTGCTTTTTTTGTGAAAAAAGCAGCCGGTGCAGGAAAACACCGGCTGCTTTACGTTATAATAGGTACGTCTTTACTGCAGCTCGATCTGCCTGCAGTACTCCACGATATGATGGAACATCTGCTCCACAGCAGGAGCCATGGCAGCAGGGCGCTGGACAGCCAGGCCCACCACACGGTATTCTTCCGGCTCGATGGGGTAGATCTTTACAGCGGCCTTGCAGTCACGCAGCAGCATCTGCGGCATGATGGAGATGCCGAGACCGGCTTCCACCATAGCGATATTGGACTGGTCATCGATGACATGGCAGCGGCGCTCGGTGCCGATCTTATACTTTTTGAGGAACTGGCGCATTTCAGCGTCCGTGGCATCGCACTGCACCACGAAGCTCTGGCCGTTCATCAGCGCAGGGGTCATGACGCCGTCTGCCGGTTCAGGCCAGTCCTGCGGCACGATGCACAGCAGCGGCTCGCGGAACAGTTCGGTGAGGTTGAATTCTTCCCGGCAGGTGGAGGAAAGGAACGCAATATCCACCTGACCGGTGCGCAGCCACTCCTTCACGTCGTCATAGGTGCCCTGATAGACCTCGATCTCGATCTGCGGGTAATGCGTCATGAAGCTCTTGAGCAGCCCCGGCAGCAGAGATGCGCACACCGAGTTGAACACGCCCAGTTTCACCTTGCCTTTTTCCAGACCGTTCAGGCGGGCAATGCTCTGCTTGAGCGCCTCATCACTGTTGAGCACATCGCGGATGGACGGGTACAGCGACGCACCGTAGCTGGTCATGGAGACGCCGTTCTTGCCGCGGTTGAACAGGGCAAACCCAAGCTCCTCCTCCATCACGGCAATGGCGTGGCTGATGGCCGAGGGGGTCAGATGCAGTTGCTGGGCAGCCTTGTTGAAGCTGCCCTGCCGTGCCACTGCATCGAAAATCTCATAGGAAAAAAGCGTCATGCCAAAAGCCTCCTTCCTGCTGATCCGGTTCGGAGACGCCCCGATTCTCTGTGAATCTTTTTCATCTTTTGTTTGAGATAGTTCAATTATCTTCTTGATTGTACTATCCTGCGCCTTTTCTGTCAAGCATTTTTGCCCCGATTTTTGCATCATTCCAGCGTATTTTATCGAATTTGAATGAGGTACCTTTATGTCAGAACTCCTTCAGCTCTCTTCCCGGCGCGGGCTCAGCGGCACCGCTCTTAAAACCATTGCCTGCATCACCATGCTGGTGGACCACATCGGCGCGTCCTGCATCGAGGCAGGTATCCTTACGCCCGGGCTGGACCTCGGCACCCTCTCGCAGGACACCCTTTCCGCCTATCCGCTGTACCGGCTGGACATGGTGCTGCGCTTCACCGGGCGGCTGGCCTTTCCCCTGTTCTGCTTTTTGCTGGTGGAGGGCTTTGTGCACACCCACAACGTCAAAGGCTACCTTGGGCGGCTGGTGCTGTTCGGCCTTCTGAGCGAAGTACCCTTTGACCTTGCGTTCTCCCGCACCCCCTTTTACCCGGGTGCACAGAACGTTTACTGGACGCTGGCGCTGGGCGTTCTGGCCATGGCAGGCCTGAAGCACTTTGAAAAGCCGGACGGCACTGTCGGCTGGCAGGGGCTTGTGTGGGCGGGCGGCTGTGCCGCGCTGGCGCTGGCTGCCAGCACCGACTACCACGCCATCGGCGTACTCATCATCTGCACCCTGTACCTGACCCGCGCAGACCGCAAGCGGCAGTGCATCGCGGGTGCAGTGCTGTTTTTGTTCGAGCTCACCGCCCCGCTGGCCTTTGTGCTGGTCTGGTTCTACAATGGTAAGCGCGGTCATTGCGGCAAAGCCCTGCAGAAGGGATTCTACTGGTTCTATCCGGTACATCTGCTGGTGCTGGCAGGGATCACGAACCTGCTGCTGTAAAGTTTTTCCAGTTCAGCCGGTTCGCCGCTGCCCCAACAACTCCTCCCTGTTTCCGCCACTGGTGGTGGCCGTCGTCGCTGCTGGACATATTCAGCGGAAAGACCTTTCTATTTTTGGGGTTCTGAAAAGCCTGCGGGCTTTTCAGAACCTTTTTTCACGAGTGAGGACGCTATAAAAAGGAAAATCCCCCGCAGTTTTCACGAAACTACGAGGGATTTTCTTGGCGGAGTAGGAGGG
>CAKSTO010000045.1 GCA_934501115.1 uncultured Faecalibacterium sp. | reverse complement strand
ATCATTGCAGGCAACTGGAAGATGAACAAGACTGCCTCTGAGGCTGCTGTTCTGGTGGACGAGCTGGTTCCCGCTGTGCAGGACGCGGGCTGCGAGGTGGTTATCTGCACCCCGTACACCGACCTGGTCACTGCGGTCGAAAAGACCAAGGGAACCAACATCCATGTAGGCGCTGAGAATGTCCACTTCGAGAAGTCCGGCGCTTTCACCGGCGAGATCAGCGCTGACATGCTGGTGGATCTGGGCGTCGAGTACGTCATCGTGGGCCACTCTGAGCGCCGCCAGTACTTTGCAGAGACCGACCAGACCGTCAACAAGCGCGCGCTGGCTGCACTGAATGCCGGCCTGAAGGTCATCATCTGCGTGGGCGAGAGCCTGCAGCAGCGTGAGGAGGGCGTCACCGAGGAGCTGGTTCGGATGCAGACCAAGATCGCTCTGCGTGACGTGACCGCTGAGCAGATGGCAAATGTCGTGATCGCCTACGAGCCTATCTGGGCCATCGGCACCGGCAAGACCGCTACTGCAGATCAGGCCGAGGAAGTCTGCGGCCAGATCCGCAAGGTCATCGGCGAGGTGTACGGCGAGGCAGTTGCCGAGGCTACCACTGTCCAGTACGGCGGCAGCATGAACGCCAAGAACTGCGAGGAGCTGCTGAGCAAGAAGGATGTGGACGGCGGCCTGATCGGCGGCGCATCCCTGAAGGCTCCCGACTTTGCAGTGATCGTCAACGCAGCCACCAAGGGCTGATAAAACCGCAAAATAAGCCTTTTCCACTGTGGAAAGGCGGCACGAAGTGCCGGATGAGGGGTAGCTGCGGAAAATGCGCTCTATCGGGCACATTGCAGGCGCTGCCCCTTGTTTTTATTGAAAATAGTGTTCTCAAATCAAAGGAGATTCAATTTTATGGCAAAGAAACCTGTTCTTCTGTGCATCATGGATGGCTTCGGCTGGGTACCCAATGAGACCTACGGCAACGCTGTGGCTGCAGCCAGAAAGCCGTTCATCGATTCTCTGATGGCAAAGTATCCGATGACCACCATCGAGGCCTCCGGTATGGCTGTCGGCCTGCCTGATGGCCAGATGGGCAACTCTGAGGTCGGCCATACCAACATGGGCGCTGGCCGCATCGTGTATCAGCAGCTCACCCTCATCACCAAGTCCATCAAGGACGGCGAGATGCTCCAGAACCCGGTTCTGGTCAAGAACATGAAGGCTGCCATCGATGCCGGTAAGGCCATCCACCTGATGGGTCTGGTGGGCACCGGCGGCGTGCACAGCCACGCAGACCACTGGTTCGGCGTGCTGGAAATGGCAAAGCACATGGGCGCAAAGGATGTCTACCTGCACTGCATCACCGATGGCCGCGACACCGACCCGCACTCCGGCAAGGGCTTCCTGGCCGACCTGCAGGCCAAGCTGGACGAGCTGGGCATCGGCAAGATCGCCAGCGTTTCCGGCCGCTACTACGCCATGGATCGCGACAATAACTGGGATCGTGAAGAAAAGGCCTACGCTGCTTTCGTCTACGGCGAGGGCAACCATGCCGCCAACGCTGCCGAGGCCATCGAGGCGTCCTATGCAGCAGACAAGACTGACGAATTCGTTCTGCCCTGCGTCACCTGTGAGGGAGGCCGCGTGCAGGACGGCGACACCGTCATCTTCATGAACTTCCGCCCTGACCGTGCCCGTCAGATGACCCGCATCTTCTGCGACGATGACTTCAAGGGCTTTGAGCGCCGCGGCGGCCGCAAGCAGGTGAACTATGTCTGCATGGCCGAGTATGATGCCACCATGCCCAACTGCGAGGTGGCTTATCCTCCCGTTGAGCTGAAGAATGTTCTGGGCGAGTATCTGTCTGCCCATGGCAAGACCCAGCTGCGCATTGCCGAGACGGAGAAGTACGCACATGTTACCTTCTTCTTCAACGGCGGCGTGGAAGCTCCCTATGAGGGCGAAGACCGCTGCGTCATCCCCAGCCCGAAGGTGGCAACCTACGACCTGAAGCCTGAGATGAGCGCCCCCGAAGTGGCGGATGAGTGCGTCAAGCGCATTGAGAGCGGCAAATACGATGTGGTCATTCTGAACTTCGCAAACTGCGATATGGTCGGTCACACCGGCGTGTTTGACGCTGCGGTCAAGGCAGTTGAAGCGGTGGACGCTGCCGTGGAGAAGGTGGTCACCGCTGTGTTGAACGCAGGCGGCTGCGCATTCCTGACCGCTGACCATGGCAATGCCGAAAAGATGATGAACCCGGACGGCACCCCGTTCACTGCACATACCACCAACGTGGTGCCCTTCGTGGCAATCGGCTGCGGCGATGTGAAGCTGCGTGAGGGCGGCTGCCTGGCCGACATCGCACCCACTATGCTGCCCTATATCGGCCTGCCCGTCCCGGCTGAGATGACCGGCAAGAGCATCATCGTGGAGTAACTGACCGTTAAAATAGCCGACGCGTTCGCTTTGGCTATGAATAGCGGAATTGTTATTCTTATATTTACAGCTCTGGAAAATCTGCGGATTTTCCAGAGCTGTTTTTTCACGCGAAAAGCCGATAAGATAAATTGCGTTTTGGGTTTCGACCCCATTCTAAATCAAAAACTTTTCTTTTTTGCCCATCCGTGCTACAATAAAAATGAAATTCTGATTGGTAAGATGTACCCTAGGAGAAGTGGATGGAAACAACGCATAAGCAGATCGTTCTGGGCATTCTGGCTCATGTGGACTCCGGCAAAACGACCCTGTCCGAAGCCATGCTCTACCGCTCCGGTGCCATCCGGAAGCTGGGCCGGGTGGATCACAAGGATGCCTTTCTGGATACCGACACACTTGAAAAAGCACGCGGAATCACTATTTTTTCTAAGCAGGCACTGTTGACAGCCGGCAATACGGAGATCTCGCTGCTGGATACACCCGGCCATGTGGATTTTTCCACCGAGACTGAGCGCACGCTGCAGGTACTGGATTATGCGGTGCTGGTGGTCAGCGGAACGGACGGCGTGCAAAGCCACACCGAAACGCTTTGGCGGCTGCTGCGCCGCTATCACGTGCCAACGTTTGTTTTTGTAAACAAGATGGATCTGCCCGGCAAGGGCAGGGAAGAGCTGCTCACACAGCTGCAGCACCGTCTGGGCGAGGGCTTTGTGGATTTTGGCGCGGCGCAGGCTGACCGGGACGAAGCACTGGCTTTGTGCGACGAGACCCTGATGAACCGGATGCTGGATGAAGGGACACTGACCGATGCGGAGATCATTCAAGCCATTGCCCGGCGGCATGTGTTCCCGTGCTGGTTTGGTTCGGCACTGAGACGCACCGATAACGACCAGCTTGAGAGTGTGGATGCCTTGCTGGATGGGATCGACCGGTTTACCCGGCCGGCACCGGCGCTGGAGTCTTTTGGCGCAAAAGTTTTCAAGATCTCGCAGGACGAGCAGGGCACACGATTGACCTGGCTGCGGGTGACGGGAGGCGAACTGAAGGTCAAAGCGCAGCTCTCGGGCGAAGCGGACGGCGAGCCGTGGAGCGAAAAGGTCAACCAGCTGCGGCTCTATTCAGGCGCAAAATATACGCTGGCAGAAGCGATTGAGCCGGGGCAGATCTGTGCCGTCACCGGCCTGACCAAGGCTCGCCCGGGCAAGGGGCTTGGCGCAGAACGCGACAGCGACGTCCCGGTGCTGGAGCCGGTGCTGAGCTATCAGGTACTGCTGCCGGATGGGACGGATGTCCATGCAGCACTTGGAAAACTGCACCGCATGGAGGAGGAAGAACCTCAGCTGCATGTGGTGTGGAGCGAGACTCTGGGCGAGATCCATGTACAGCTCATGGGCGAGATCCAGCTGGAGGTGCTGCGCAGCCTGCTGGCAGAGCGATTCGGCCTGAACGTGGAGTTCGGACCCGGCGGCATCCTGTATAAGGAGACCATCACCGAGCCGATGGAGGGCGTGGGGCACTATGAGCCCCTGCGCCACTATGCAGAAGTGCATGTCAAGCTGGAACCTTTGCCACGGGGCAGCGGAATGCAGTTTGCGGCAGACTGCCGGGAAGAAGTGCTGGATAAAAACTGGCAGCGCCTTGTGCTGACCCATCTGGAAGAAAAACAGCATCTCGGTGTGTTGACCGGTGCGCCGCTGACCGATGTGAAGATCACACTGATTGCAGGCCGCGCCCACCTCAAGCACACGGAGGGCGGCGACTTCCGGCAGGCGACCTACCGCGCAGTGCGGCAGGGTTTGATGATGGCAAAAAGTCAGCTGCTGGAGCCATGGTATGCCTTCCGTCTGGAAGTTCCGGTAGAGAACCTCGGCCGTGCCATGAGCGATATCCAGTGCATGGAAGGCAGCTTTGACCCGCCGGAAAGCGGGGGCGAGATGGCAGTTCTCACCGGGTCTGCACCGGTGGCTGCGATGCGCAGCTATGCCATGAAGGTGGTCGGCTATACCCGAGGCCGGGGGCACCTTAGCCTGACGCTGGACGGCTACCGTCCCTGCCACAATGCGGCAGAGATCATTGAAGCGGCGGGCTACGAGCCGGAGCACGACCTTGAAAACCCGGCAGACTCGGTGTTCTGTGCCCACGGTGCAGGCTTTGTTGTGCCTTGGAATCAGGTGCGCAGCTATATGCATGTGGACAGCGGATGGGGCAAAAGCACCCGCCCGGAGCAGAAAGTTCAGGATGCGCCGCAGCGGCGTGCGATGGCCTACCGTGCCACGCTGGAAGAGGACGCCGAACTGCTCAAAATTTTTGAGCGTACCTATGGCCCCATCAAACGGGATCCACTAGCGGCATTCCGCCCGGTGCAGAAGCAGGAACGTCCGGATTTCAATGCGGAACAATGGGAGATCCTGCCGGAGTATCTGCTGGTGGACGGATACAACATCATCTTTGCGTGGGACGAGCTGAACGCCCTTGCAAAAGACAGTCTGGAAGCCGCCCGGCACAAGCTGATGGACATCCTGTGCAACTATCAGGGCTATGCGAAATGCAACCTCATTCTGGTGTTTGATGCCTACCGTGTGCCGGGCAGCCCCGGCTCCATTGAGCAGTACCACAATATCCATGTGGTCTATACCAAGGAAGCGGAAACGGCAGATATGTTCATCGAGCATGTCACCCATGAGATCGGAAAAGGACGCCGCGTGCGCGTGGCCACTTCGGACGGCATGGAGCAGATCATCATCCTGGGTCATGGCGCGCTGCGCGTGTCGGCGCGGATGTTCCACGAGGAAGTGCAGAACGTGGAAAAACAGATCCGCGCCCTTGTGCAGGGACAGGCGTGAGTACGACAATCGCAGATCAATAATATGTTTTCCACTGAAATGCCCGGAGCGCAGAGGCGGGTATTTCGATCGTTCTACTGGAGGTGCACGATGGCAGTTGAACTCACCGAAGAATTTGTCTGGCGGAATATCCCGCCGCGCCCCCGCGACAGCCACAAAGGCACCTTTGGCGCGGTGCTGGCCGTGGCGGGCAGTGCCTGTTACCGCGGGGCGGCTCTGCTGGCGGCAGAGGGTGCTCTGCGTGCCGGTGCAGGCATCGTGACCCTTGCCAGCGTGGAGCCGGTGCTTGCCGCTGCTGCGACCCGCCTGCCGGAGTGCTGTCTGTGCCCCTGCACGGCCGGGGCAGAGGGCGGCATCTCGCCGGAAAGCATCCCGCTCATCCAGCGCCAGAAGGCAACGGTGCTGCTGCTGGGGCCGGGTCTTGGCGGCACAGCCCAGAGCACAGGGCGGGCGGCTGAGACGCGCACACTTGTGCAAAGGCTTCTGCCGGGCTTTGCGGGCAGTGCGGTGCTGGACGCCGACGGCCTGAATGCCGCTGCTCAGCTGATCTCTGCGGGCGAGCAGTTCCCGCACCCGGAAGGGGAACTTATCGTTACTCCGCATCCCGGAGAGATGGCTCGTCTCACCGGGCTTTCTGCAGAGGAGATCAGCGCCGACCGCATAGGCGCTGCCCGGCGGTATGCAAAAAAATGGAATGCGGTGGTGGTGCTCAAGGGTTCCCGCACCGTTGTGGCTGCGCCAGATGGCCGTGCATGCGTGAATCCCACCGGCAACCCGGGCCTTGCCCGGGGCGGTAGCGGGGACGTTCTGGCAGGGATGACGGCGGCGCTTCTGGCCTGCCGCCTGCCCGCTTATGAGGCCGCTGCCTGTGCGGTGTATCTGCACGGTGCCGCCGCAGACCGTACCGCCGCAAAGCTGGGCGAATACGGGATGCTGCCCCACGATATCCTGCCGGAACTGGGGCAGATGTTTGCAGAAAATCGTCGGTAAAAACAAGCAAAGCACCGCTCTTCTTTTACGAGAAGATATGATAGGGTACTCGCATGATATGCTCCTCCTGAAAAAACGGATCCGTGTGCGTCCCGCCGCAGGCGTCTGCCGGGCAGAACACGTTGAACCCATTATAGCAAGTCGCGCTGAAAGGCGCAATCATCTGCGGAAAAAGAAGACAAGTCACATTTTTACAAAGATTGACGGGGATTTTACGAAAAAACGGTTGACAGCATTCCTTCTTCATGGTAAGATAACATTCGATTTTGAGAGACAAAGTTCGTCGGAGTCTTTTCAAAGCAATTTACTCAAGGACCGCCCAGAGGGGCTAAGGCCATACGGACAGCCGGGTCCACTGCCGACCGGCGGCGCAAGCTGCCATTATTGATTGAGCGTAGCAGCTCAAATTTTATAAGTTGGTTCCTTTACAGCCATGAAATTGCGCGAGGCGTCGTGCAGACTTGTGAAACGGTCAATAAGAGTAGTAAAAGTGTAATTGCTATATAGACTCTCGTCATCCCGTCTTTTGAATCATGAGGAATGAGGTTTTCCGGCACAGAGGCCGGGGGCGTTTTACCCGCGCATTCAAATGATTTTTCAAAGCACAGGTCTGCACAAAAAAGTGTGCAGGACTTGTGCTTTTTATTTTGTACCAAAGGGAGCCATGGACGGAGGAGTAACATGAGTGAGAACCATACACGGTTCAAGCTGAACCAGAACCGTGCGCCCATCTACGAGGCGCTGGAGCGGTTCCGGCAGATGCGCGTTGTGCCCTTTGATGTGCCCGGTCACAAACGGGGCCGCGGCAACCCGGAGCTGACCGCTTTTCTGGGGCAGCAGTGCGTTGGCGTGGACGTGAACAGTATGAAGCCGCTGGATAATCTCTGCCACCCGGTGTCGGTCATCCGGGAAGCGGAGGAGCTGGCTGCAGACGCTTTTGGCGCAGCCCACGCTTTTCTGATGGTGGGCGGCACCACGAGCAGTGTGCAGAGTATGGTGCTGACCGTTTGCAAGCGGGGCGATGAGATCATTCTGCCCCGCAACGTGCACCGCAGCGTGCTGAACGCGCTGGTGCTGTGCGGCGCAGTGCCGGTGTATGTGAACCCCGAGGTGGACAAGCGCCTTGGCATCTCGCTTGGCATGAAGCGGGAGCAGGTGGAAAAAGCCATCAAGGAGCACCCCAATGCAGTTGCCGTGCTGGTGAACAACCCCACCTATTACGGCATCTGCTCCGACCTGCGCGCCATCGTCAAGATGGCGCACGACGCCGGGATGCTCTGCCTTGCCGACGAAGCCCATGGCACCCACTTTTACTTTGGCGGCGGCTTGCCGGTGTCTGCCATGGCAGCAGGCGCGGATATGGCGTCTGTTTCCATGCATAAGAGCGGCGGCAGCCTGACTCAATCCAGCCTGCTGCTCATCGGCCCCAATGTGCATCCGGGCTATGTACGGCAGATCATCAACCTGACCCAGACGACCTCCGGCAGCTATCTGCTGATGTCCAGCCTGGATATCTCCCGCCGCAATCTGGCGCTGCGGGGGCGGCAGGTCTTTCATCAGGTGGCTGACATGGCCGAGTACGCCCGTGAGGAGATCAACAATGTGGGCGGCTATTACGCTTTCGGCAAGGAGCTGTGCAACGGCAACTCCGTGTTCGATTTTGACACCACGAAGCTCAGCGTCCACACGCTGGACATCGGCCTTGCTGGCATTGAGGTCTACGACATCCTGCGGGACGAGTACGACATCCAGATCGAGTTTGGCGATATCGGCAACATTCTGGCCTATCTGTCCATCGGCGACCGCCCGCAGGAGGTGGAACGTCTGGTCAGCGCACTGGCCGAGATCAAACGCCGCTACCGGACGGACGGCTCCGGCCTGCTGAGTCAGGAATACATCGACCCCGTGGTGGCTGCCAGCCCTCAGGAGGCCTTCTATGCCCCCAAAAAGAGCCTGCCTCTGCGGGAGACCGAGGGCATGGTCTGCAGCGAGTTCGTCATGTGCTACCCGCCGGGCATCCCCATTCTGGCTCCGGGCGAGCGCATCACCAAAGAGATCCTGAACTACATCGAGTACGCCAAGGCCAAGGGCTGCAGCATGACCGGCCCGGAAGATCCTGAAATTGAGCGGCTGAACGTTCTGGCCTAAAGGAGGAGCGAATATGGAATTTTGGTTTTCCGAGTTTCACACCCCGGATGTGAAACACAGCATCCGGGTGAACAAACAGCTCTATTCCAAGCAGAGTGACTACCAGCGCATCGACATTTTTGAGACCCCGGAGTTTGGCCGGGTGCTCACGCTGGACGGCAACGTAATGCTCACCGAGCGCGATGAGTTCATCTACGATGAAATGATCGTTCACGTGCCCATGGCAGTGCACAAGGAAGCGAAAGACGTTCTGGTCATCGGTGCCGGAGACGGCGGTGTGGTGCGGGAGCTGACCCGCTATGACCGGGTGGAACGCATCGACCTTGTGGAGATGGATCCGCAGGTGGTGGAAGCCTGCCGCGCCTACCTGCCCGGCAATGCCTGCCGCATGGATGACCGCCGGGTGCACATCTACTTTGAGAACGCCCTCAAGTTCATCCGCCGCTGCGAAGAAGAGTACGATCTGATCATCGTCGATTCCTCTGATCCCTTCGGCCCGTCCGAGGGGCTGTTCACCCGCGAGTTCTATGGATGCTGTTTCAACGCGCTGAAGGAGGACGGCATCATGGTCAACCAGCAGGGCAGCCCCTTCTACGCCGAGGACGCCAGCGCCATGCAGCGCAGCCATAAGCGCATTGCCAGCACCTTCCCCATCAGCCGGGTGTATCAGGCACATATCCCGACCTTTGCGGCGGGCTACTGGCTGTTTGGCTTTGCAAGCAAAAAGTATCATCCGATCGATGATCTGGACGCTGCTTCTTGGAAAACACTGAATATGCGCACCCGTTACTACACCACAAAACTGCATATCGGAGCATTCTACCTGCCGGCTTTTCTGGAGGAGATGCTGCGGGAAGTGGAGGAACACTGATGCATCCCAACGTTGAGACCTTTATCGGCTGCGACAGCAGCTACCGCGCCGCCAGCATCGTGCTGTACGGTGCACCCTATGATTCCACCACCAGCTACCGTCCGGGTGCCCGGTTCGGCCCGGCCGCCATCCGCCACGAAAGCTACGGTCTGGAGACTTACAGCCCCTACCAGAACGCAGATCTGACGGACTTTGACGTGTTTGACAGCGGTGATCTGGAGCTGTGCTTCGGCTCCAGCGAAAGTGCACTGGCCGATATCGAGGCTCGTGCAGAAGAGATCCTGCACGACGGTAAGTTCCCGCTGCTGCTGGGCGGTGAGCATCTGGTCACGCTGGGCGCTGTGCGTGCTGCGGTGAAAAAGTATCCTGATCTGCACATCGTCCACTTTGACGCCCATGCGGATCTGCGGGACGACTATCTGGGCGCAAAGCTCAGCCACGCCTGTGTGCTGCGCCGCTGCCACGAGCTGGTGGGCGACGGACACATCCACCAGTTCTGCATCCGCAGCGGTGACCGCGCGGAGTTTGAGTTCGCCGCCCAGCACACCGAGATGCACAAGTTCGATTTCGACGGCCTTGCCGAGCTGACCGAGCAGCTCTGCGAGAGCAAGGTGCCGGTGTACCTGACCATCGACCTCGACTGTCTGGATCCCTCCTGCTTCCCGGGCACCGGTACCCCGGAGGCCGGCGGCGTGAGCTTTTTGCAGCTGCTGGATGCCATCCGCACCGTGACAAAAGCCAACATCGTAGCCGCAGACCTCAACGAGCTGGCCCCCACGCTGGACACCACCGGCGTTTCCACCGCCACCGCCTGCAAGGTGCTGCGCGAGACCCTTATCGCGCTGGACAAGGGCTGGCCGGGATTTCAGGTATAAGAATACAGAGAATTTACAGATAAAGGAGTAACCGACATGAGCAAAGTTCTGATTATTGGCTGCGGCGGCGTGGCCTCCGTTGCCATCCATAAGTGCTGCCAGGTGCCTGAGGTGTTCACCGAGATCTGCATCGCCAGCCGCACCAAGGCAAAGTGTGATAAGCTGGCTGCAGAGCTGGCACCCAAGACCGCCACCAAGATCACCACCGCACAGGTGGACGCCGATAAGACGGAAGAGGTCATCGCCCTCATCAAGGCTTATCAGCCCGACCTCGTCATGAACATCGCCCTGCCGTATCAGGATCTGACGATCATGGATGCCTGCCTTGCCTGCGGCGTCAACTACATGGATACCGCTAATTACGAGCCTGAGAACACCGACGACCCCGAGTGGCGCGCCATCTATGAGAAGCGCTGCAAGGAGGCTGGCTTCTCTGCCTACTTCGATTACAGCTGGCAGTGGGCCTACGCCAAAAAGTTCGAGGAAGCCGGCCTGACCGCATTGCTGGGCAGCGGCTTTGACCCGGGCGTGACGCAGGCTTACTGCGCCTACGCCAAGAAGCACGAGTTCGATACCATTGATACCATCGACATTCTGGACTGCAACGGCGGCGACCACGGCTATGCCTTTGCCACCAACTTCAACCCGGAGATCAACCTGCGCGAGGTGTCTGCTCCCGGCAGCTACTGGGAGAACGGCCACTGGGTGGAGATCCCGGCCATGAGCATCAAGCGGGAGTACAACTTCGATCAGGTGGGCGACAAGGATATGTACCTGCTGCACCATGAGGAGATCGAGTCTCTTGCCAAGAACATCCCGGAAGCAAAGCGTATCCGCTTCTTCATGACCTTCGGTCAGAGCTACCTCGACCACATGCGCTGTCTGGAGGATGTGGGCATGCTGTCCACCACTCCGGTCAATTTCAATGGTCAGGAGATCGTGCCCATCCAGTTCCTCAAGGCGTTGCTGCCCGACCCCGCCAGCCTTGGCCCCCGCACCAAGGGCAAGACCAACATCGGCTGCATCTTTACCGGCAAA
The DNA here is from genome assembly GCA_934501115.1 of uncultured Faecalibacterium sp. Taxonomy (GTDB): domain Bacteria; phylum Bacillota; class Clostridia; order Oscillospirales; family Ruminococcaceae; genus Faecalibacterium. The sequence goes on along the minus strand of CAKSTO010000045.1, from coordinate 6,958 downwards.
AAGGACGGCAAGGACAAGACCTATTACATCTACAACGTCTGCGACCATCAGGAGTGCTACAAAGAGGTGGGTTCTCAGGCCATCAGCTACACCACCGGCGTGCCGGCCATGTGCGGCGCACTGATGCTGCTGACCGGCAAGTGGAACACGAAGGGCGTGCACACCGTGGAAGAGTTTGATCCGGATCCGTATCTGGATGCACTGGACAAATACGGTCTGCCCCGTTCCGAGAGCCACGACCCGGCTCTGGTGGACTGATGCGGGTGCGCGACAGCCGCCCGCCCTTCGCGGGGCTGGCAAACCTGCCGGAAGCAGAACTGAATGCATTGCCCACCCCTTGCTATCTGCTGGATGAAGCACAGCTGCGCCGCAACGGTGAGATCCTGCTGGGGGTGCAGCAGCGCACCGGCTGCCGCATCCTGCTGGCGCAGAAAGCGTTTTCCAACTTTGATCTTTACCCGGTGCTGGCACCTTATCTGGCAGGCACCGAAGCCAGCGGCCTGTACGAGAGCCGCCTTGGCAGGGAAGAGCTGCCGGAAAAAGAAAACCATGTGTTCTGCGCGGCCTATCGGGCAGACGAGTTTGACGAGCTGCTGAAGTATGCAGACCACATCGTGTTCAACTCGCCCAGCCAGCTGGCAAAGTTCGGCGCAAAGGCAAAGGCAGCGGGAAAGAGCGTGGGGCTGCGCATCAACCCGCAGCACTCCACGCAGGACGGTCATGAGATCTATGACCCCTGCGCCCCGGGCAGTCGTCTGGGCACTACCCGCGCCCAGTGGGATGCCGCCGTGCAGCAGCACCCGGAGCTGCCCGCACTGTTGGACGGTCTGCACTTCCACACCCTGTGTGAACAGGATTCGGATGCGCTTGCGGGGACACTGGCAGCCGTGGAAGAAAAGTTTGGCGACCTGCTGCCCCGCATGAAATGGCTCAATTTCGGCGGCGGGCATCACATCACGCGCCCGGATTATGACCTGCCTCTGCTGGAAAAATGCATCACTGTGACGCAAAAAAAGTATGGCGTACAGGTGTATCTGGAGCCGGGCGAGGCATGGGCGCTCAATGCAGGCTATCTGGTCACAACGGTTCTGGATACCCTGCGCAACGGCGAGACCAGCCTTGCCATTCTGGATCTGTCGGCTGCCTGCCACACGCCGGATGTCATTGAGATGCCCTACCGCCCGCCGCTGCTGGATGCGGGCGAACCGGGGGAAAAGCCTCACACCATCCGTCTGGGCGGGCCTACCTGCCTTGCCGGAGATGTGATCGGCGATTACAGCTTTGAAGCCCCGCTCACGGAGGGCAAAAGGCTCGTCTTTGGCGACATGGCCATCTACACCACCTGCAAGAACAACACTTTCAACGGTATGCCCCTGCCGCCCATCTGGGTGCTGAACGCAGACGGCACCTGCCGGGAGCTGGTACACTTCGGCTACAGCGATTTCAAAATGCGGCTGGGCTGCAGCCGGTAAAAAAAGCCATTGCACGAACCGATCATCGTGCAATGGCTTTTTTGCTGCATTTTCAGAGGTTGAGCAGTGCGTTGACCCGGAAGATATTGCTGTCGGTCTCCACGGTCAGGCTGCCATTATACTTGTGCACAGCGGTCTCAATGGAAACGAGGCCGATGCCCTGTCCGTCATGCTTGGTGGAGTGAAGGATGCCGTCCTGCTGCTTCAGCACACCGTCGTAGCGGTTCTCCACCTGAATGCCCAGCATGGCAGGGGTGATCATCTGCGCTCTGACCGTTACCTGACGCTGCTCCGGCGGCAGCCTGCGGCTTGCATGGATCGCATTTTCCAGCAGGTTGCCAAGGATCATGCAGAAATCTGCTTCCGGCAGGGCGAGCACCCGGGGCAGCTCCAGATTCCACTCCACCGGCACGTTTTGCTGCCGGGCTTCCTGGTCGTAGTGGCTGGCCAGTGCGTCAACTGCTGCATTGGCACAGAGGGTGGGGCGCTTATCGCTCAGCTCAGTCTCGTACTGGCTCAGATAACGCTTCAGCTCGTCCAGCTGCCCGGATTCAGTCAGACCGGCGATCACGTGCAGATGCTGGCGGAAGTTATGACGCAGGCTTCGGGTTTGATCCATATAGGTGCGCAGCTCCGTATAACGGCGGGACTCCATGGCCAGCAGCTGGTTTTCGCGATCCAGCTGGGCGCTGTGAGAAAACTCTCTGGCTACGCGGTACATCTCGTACAGCAGCAGAAAGACGCCCAGCAGGGAAATGGATACCGCCAGCACCGCGATGATCTGCAGACGCTTCATCAGGATGATGGCGGTGTTCTGCGGCATACAGAACACCAGAAACACCGCGTACAGCGCAGGCAGAGGCCATGCGGACTCCCAGAAGGCCTCACCGTGGTATTCCTTCAGCAGCCAGGCGCTCCAGCGTACAGCAGTGAAGGTAAAGATCGTGCAAAGCAGGAGCGCGAGGGTCAGGCAGACGACGGAGGTGGAGACCAGAAAGACCGGGTCGGAGTTATCCAGCTCTGCGCGGGCATTCAGGATGACCGCGAGCAGGGTGCACACGGCAAGCATCACTTCATCAACACAGAAAATAAAGACAGTCTGCAGAATGGATACGTCCGGAGCGACCCTCCACCGCAGCAGCCAGAAGGTGATGATCATGATCGGCAGAAGGAAAAAATTGCTGCTGCAGCCCAGAAGACAGCACAGCAGAGCCCCGGCCACCGCAACGGCTGTCGTGCAGATGAAGGCCAGACAGTACGTCCGCAAGGGGGATTTTATGTGATTCCTCAGGGGAGCAAGGCAGAGATAGACACCGGGGTACAGCAGCGCAAACTCAAGGAAATAGCGTCCAAACAAAGCAGTGTCCACGCGACAGTCTCCTTTCAGGGCATTCAGATCTCCCGCCGCATGTGGCGGAACTGGTATTGGGTAAACTGAGCAAACAGGCTGGATTTGTCCTTCTGTCGCACCGGAAGATGTGCTCCGTCCAGCATCTCGATGCTGTCTCCGTCAAATCGCAGTACCTTATCCATGTTCAGAATGACGCCGCGGTTGCAGACGAGAAAATTTTTCTGCGTCATCAGTTTCTGCTCTACCTGCGAAAAGTTTTCCACAGCACGGCATTCGCCGTCGTCGGTCACGACCCGCACAAAGTGGTTCTGCGACAGGGCATAATGGATCTTGCGCAGGGGCAGCTGAACGGTCTGCCTTGCGATGCGCACATCCAGCTCGGGTTCCTGCCTGCAGATCACCCGCCGCAGCTCAGCGGCCAGCTGATGCAGTTTTTCTTCCTTGTATGGCTTGAGCAGATAATCGAATGGATGTACCGGAAAGGCGTCCCACACGTATTCCGGCGAGGAAGTGACGAACACGATGGGCAGCTGCGGGTCTTTCTGGCGCAGCTGCTGTGCTGTGCCGATGCCGTTGGTACCCTCCATGCAGATATCCAGAAAAACGACATCGGCAGACCCGGCGGTAAAAAAGCTGAGAAAATCATCTCCGCTCTCAAAACGGCGGCAGAGAACCGTTTCTGCCGAAAATTCTTTTTTCAGAAGGCGCTCCAGCCGTTCTGCGTCCGGCCGGAGGTCTTCCACAATCATCATTCGCAGATCCATGATGATGCCCCCTTATAAGGACATTGTACCACACTTCCCGGGAGGACGCACGGATTATTTACGCATAAAAGAATATCGTTCGCGTCGGATTGCAGCAAAAAAACACCGCACAGACCTTTCAGTCTGTGCGGTGTCCTGTTTTTTTGTTCAGGCTATTGACACTCGTTAGCAGGTTTGCTGGCACTGCGTACCGTAAAACTCCCGCTTTAATTTTCACAGGTGATTTCTCCAACATCAGATTCCATCGGTGCCGCATTTTGGTTTTCTGCTCTTTTCCTATACTGCGCTGGACTGATGCCATACTCCTTTTTGAACACCCGGCTAAAATAAAGCTGGTTATCGTACCCCACGATCTCAGCGATTTCACCGACACTGTAATCGGTATTTTCCAACAAGCTCTGTGCGTTGACCATCCGCAAGGAGAGAAGGTACTGCGCCGGACTTATCTTCATGTGCTGTTTGAAATTACGAATGAACCAGTTCGTGCTGATATGCAGCGATTCGGCATACTGCGCCACGCTGATCTTCGTATTGTAGTTTTCGTTAAAATAAGAAACCGCCATCTCAATTTCTTCGGGGATCGTCACGGTATAGTTTTCGCCGTTCTGCTGCTGTCGGCTGACAAGCAGCAGAATGTTGTTGAACAACGAAGCGATGTAATCTTCATACCCGTATTCGCATTGCTGAAGTTCCCGAATAATTTTTCGGAACGACATCTTATACTCCGGCAGGGTTCCACTGTAAAAGACGTGCTGATTCAAAGAGATGCCATGGTACTCCAGAATGTTCTTAACGTCATAGCCAGTAAAATGAATCCAGAACACCTCCGGGTGATCTTCAACATAGTAAACGTACTTTTGAACCTCTTTGGGCTGGTAAAGAACCATGTGGCCGGAGTCAACGATTTCCTCGATTCCATTAAACCAGAAATGCGCCTTGCCCGATGCCACATATAAGATCTGATAGTCTCTGCGGCCCTTCTTCCAGTATGTCGGCAGCATGGGACGCTTTTTCAGGCGGTAGGTGCCGCAGCTTCCTACCACCAACGGTTTTGTGTAATCCTTGAAATCAAGACGAGAGTTGTTTAAGTAGCCAGAGTTGAAATACATCTCAATACCATCTTCTTTCTTAAAGACTTCGCCGGAATCGGAATGCGTTCTGTTTGATTTCCACAAACTGTGTGATTTTGTGCATACTTTGTTCCATTTTTTCAATATGATTTTTTCAATATAAATTTTATAATACTTTCAGACAAAACGCAAGAGAATTTGACATCCTGCCGAAAAAGCGTAAGCCTTGTAAAATCGAAGCAAATGAGGAGAATCGGAAAATGACGGAAAAACGCTATTTGAAATGGTACAACAAAGTTGGCTATGGTTCGGGTGATATTGCAGGCAACGTGGTATACGCATTCCTGTCATCCTTTGTAATGATCTATCTGACCAACACGGTTGGTTTGAACCCCGGCATCGTCGGCACCCTGATCGCAGTCTCCAAGCTGCTGGATGGTGTAACGGATATCTTCTTTGGCTCTTTGATCGACAAAACGCACTCTAAGATGGGCAAGGCTCGTCCGTGGATGCTGTACGGCTATATCGGCTGTGCCATCACCCTGGTGGCTATTTTTGCAATTCCCACGAATCTCGGTCAGTTTGCACAGTACGCATGGTTCCTGATCGCATATACTCTGCTGAACGCTGTATTCTACACTGCCAACAACATTGCTTACTCTGCACTGACTGCTCTCGTCACGAAGAACAGTGCCGAACAGGTCGAGATGGGTTCTTGGCGTTTCATGTTCGCCTTTGCCACCAGCCTGCTCATCCAGTCCATCACGCTGGGTGCTGTTACGGCATTGGGCGGTGGTGCTGCCGGTTGGCGCACTGTTGCAATCATCTACGCCATCATCGGTCTGCTTGTCAACACCCTCTCCGTTTTCTCCGTGAAGGAACTGCCGGAAGGCGAATTGGTGGATACCACCGACAAAAAGGAAATCGAGCAGGACGAAAAGTACAATCTGGTTCAGGCTGCAAAGCTGCTTGCTGGTAACAAATATTATATGATGATTTGCGTCACCTACATTTTGCAGCAGATCTACGGTGCCATGATCAGCATGGGCACCTACTATGCAACCTACATTCTCGGCAACCAGAATCTGTTTGGCGTGTTCTCTTGGGCAGTCAATATTCCTCTGATCATCGCTCTGGTATTCACCCCGACGCTGGTTGCCAAATGGAGTGGAATGTACAAGCTGAACGTCATGAGCTATACTCTGGCAACCGTTGCCCGTGCACTGGTCGCTGTGGCAGGTTATATGGGCAGCGGTAATGTTCCCCTGATGCTGCTCTTTACCGCCATCGCTGCTCTGGGTCAGGGTCCTTGGCAGGGCGACATGAACGCCGTGATCGCAGCCTGCTCCGAGTACACTTGGCTGACGAAGCACAAGCGTGTGGACGGAACGATGTACTCCTGCACTTCTCTGGGCGTAAAACTTGGCGGCGGCCTTGGCACCGCCATCACCGGCTGGCTGCTGGCTGCAAGCCATTTCGATAGTGCGCTGGCTGTCCAGCCCGAATCCTGCATCTCGATGCTGAAGATCATGTATCTTGTGATCCCGTTCGCTCTGGATGCAATCATCACCTTCATTCTGTCTCATCTGAAAGTTGAAGAAGCAAACGAACAGCTTCGTGCAGCAATGAATAATTGAGAACAGTTCCTGCTCTCTCGACCCATAAGACACCAAGACCCACACGACACAATCGTGTGGGTCTTGGTGCTGCCTTGGAAGAAGCCCCGCCGAAGAACATCTGCCTGCCGTTATACAAGCGAAAGAATGTATGAAAAAGAAGAAACCCATCTCTGAGGAGCAGCATTATCTCTGTGAAATCGGTCTGGAAAAGATGCCCCATCGGTCTTCCTGGCTCTTCAAATCCTATACGGAGGAAAGTTTCACGCACATCACGATTGCGGCCTTTTATAATGTGGACGAGGCGTTTCTTCAAACTCCCACTGCAGCATGGGGAAATCTATAGGATTGCCGTACCGCACTTCGCAAGTTGGTATCCTCTGTCTATCTGGAAAGCGATTTGAACCTTCCGTTCGGAAAAAACGGAAAATTCTTATTCCAACTTGGGTATACTCCTGTTGTGTCCGATATGAAGAAAATCGTTCAGAAAACTGCCGCATTGTCTTTCCCCCAATGGGCGTTAGCCGTATGGGATATGGATTTATATATGGTCAAATACGACAGAAGTCATTGATTTTCTTTGTTTATCTGTGATACCATTCGTTACAAGACCAACGGCGTTGCTCTCTTCGCCTATGGTTGAGACTCCGGCACTCAAAGAAACTTTCCGAAAAACACAACGAGG
>CAKSTO010000044.1 GCA_934501115.1 uncultured Faecalibacterium sp. | reverse complement strand
CGGATGACAACCTCCCGCATCAACGCATATCGCTGGCCTGCACGACTTGTATCGCACAAGCCTTTTGCAGCCGAGAGTTATTCTATCACACCTTCGTGCATTTGGCAAGTGTTTTTTAGAAAAAAGAACGAATTTTCTTTTTTATTTTCTCCGTTTTGTCAAAGAGCGCATTTTCTGTGCAAGATGCACAATCCACAGGCTTTTCTGCCGGTGGAAAACTTTGCCGCGCCCGCTGTGCAGTGCTTAGTATGGGCCGTTCTGTCGCTTTTATACATATATAATAAAAAGCAGGGCCGGAGCACTGCCGTCCTCGCCCTCTCAGTCAAAGCCTGTCGGCTTTGCCAGCTCTCCCAAAGGGAGAGGGCGAGGTTGCTTCCCTGCCGCGCGGCCGTTTCCGAAGGAAACAAGCGTCGGCAAGCTGCCGCTTCCCTCTACGACCCCTTCCCGTGAAAAAGCAAACCGGCAAAGCCCGCAGGCTTTGCCGGTTTGCAAACATTAAAAATAGTTTTTCCTCTAATATTATCAGAGCGAAGCGGAGATAATCTCAAATCGTCACTTCTTCTTCAGCTGTTCCGCCAGCCCGTCCCGGGGCGTGACGTACACCGTGGTGTATACCTCGTAGAGCACCATGCCGGGCTTGGCACCGCCGGCCTTCCAGATGTTCTTCACCTCGGTGGTGTCCACCGCCACCTTGGCACCGGTGCCCGCTTTGTAGGTGCTGGAGTAGATGACTGCCAGCTCAGCGGCTTCCTGCTTGGTGGTGTCCGGGATCTCCTCGCCCCGGCTCATGACCACAACATGGCTGCCGGGGGCTTTCTGTACATGGAACCACAGGTCTTTGCCCCGGGCGGTGTGCAGGGTGAGCTTATCGTTCTGGGCGTTGTTGCGGCCTACGAGGATCTCAAACCCGTCGCTGGAGGTGAACCGCAGGAAGTCTGCGGGCTTCTGTTTTTTATCCCGCTGCTTGTAGTATTTCAGGTAGCCCTGATTTTTCAGCTCCATCCGGATCTCGTTGAGAGCCGCTTCGCCGGAAGCAGACTCCACCTCGTAGAGCACCGTTTCCAGATAGGCGATCTCCTTTTCGCCCTCGGCCAGCAGGTCTACCAGCATCCGGGCGGCAGTCTGCTTCTTCTTGTAGTTCTTGAAGAAGTTCTGGGCGTTCTGGCTGGGGGTGAAGCGCAGATCCAGCGGGATGGTCACCTCTTTGCCCTCATCATACCAGTTGGGCACCGTGATGCTCTTCATGCCCTTCTGGGCCAGATAGAGGTTGGCCGAGAGCAGCTCGCCGTACAGCCGCAGCTTTTCGCTCTTGCCGCTGGCAGCCAGCTCTTCCTGACGGGCGGCCTGCTTGCGGACGGCACGCTCGTACATATTGTGCACCGCCTTGTGCAGTTCCTTGCTTTTGGTGCGCAGACGTTCGGCGCGGTCCTTCTCGGCGTAGTAGCCCTCCAGCATCGCATTGAAGGACGGCCATTCCTTTATAATATATTTTTCGCCGTACTGCTGCGGGCGGAAGAAGGTATACTCGATGGGCTTTCCGCTGGGGTCGGTGATGCTGCACGGACAGCCGCCCTTTTCGTGGATCTCCTTCAGCTCGTCGATGGAAGCCATCAGCCTCCGCTTCTGTTCCTCCGTCAGCTCGCTGGCGATCCGATGTTCGCCGTCAAACGCGCGCCATGCGGCTTCCCGGCAGACCACCGGGCCAACACCGGCCACGGTCTTGTTGAGGGCATCTGCTACCGGCAGATCCCGCTCACAGGCAGCCGATACGATGGACGCCGCGCTCACCAGCAGAAAATCCGGCCGGGCAGGCTTAGGAGGCGTCGTATAGGGCAGACCCGGCAGCAGCTGCCGTACATCGCTGTCCTCAAAATCCACCCGCTTGAGTGCATCAATGATCTTGCCGTTCTGCACCAGCACCAGATTGGAGTAACGCCCCATCAGCTCCGCACACAGGGTGTTTCGCACAAGGTCGCCCATCTCGTTGGTGCACTGAAAATCGAAGTAGACGATGCGGTCGCCCGGCTCCATGTGCACATCCAGCAGCCTGCCGCCGGTAAGGTGCTTGCGCATCAACATACAAAAGGACGGCGGTGTTTCCGGGTTTTCAAAGCTCTCCTCGGTCAGGCACACCCGGGCAGAGCCGCTGCGGGCCGAAAGCAGCAGCGCATAGGTATCCGTACGGGTGCGCAGCGTGAGTACCAGCTCATCACGAGTGGGTTCAAACAATTTTGCAATCTTGGCGTCCGTCAGGGTCTTTTTGAGTTCCTGCGCTGTCAGCGCCAGTGTCGCGGCATCCAATGCCATAGTGTTTACCTCGTTTAACGATTTTAATGGCCGCCGCGTTCGCTTTGGCCATAATCAGCGGAATTTTTATTTGTATTTGTAATTCGGCAAAGCCTGCGGACTTTGCCGAATTACTCTTTCACAGAAGGGGCCGCAGCGGCAATCTTCATCTCAGCCGGAAAATCGCTGCAAAAAATAGCAGCGGCTTTCCCTCACAAATACGTATACGGATCCCGGTTTTCGGTGCTTACCAGCACATCCAGCTCCGGCAGGGCGGCACGGAGCTTTTCTGCTACGGCAAACGTTACCGGAAACTCGGTTGCATAGTGTCCCGCCGCGATCAGTGACAGCCCCAGACGCTTGGCGTCGATGGCATGGTGGTGGTTGGCTTCGCCGGTCAGCAGGCAGTCGGCCCCCATGGCGAGGGCATCGGCAAACAGGCTCCCGCCCGCACCGCTGATGACCGCCAGCCGCTTCACCGGCCGCCCGCAGTCCACCAGTTTGATCTGTACGGCCTGCCCTTTCCCCGGCTGATTGCACCGCACGGCAAGCTCCTGCTGCGCCTTGCGGGCAAGCTCCGGAACCGTGATCTCCTCAACAGCCCCCACACGGCCGCAGCCGTCGGCAAAGGTTTCCATATCCTTCATGCCGAAAATGCCCGCAAGCACCTCGTTCACGCCGCCCTCTGCAGCGTCCAGATTGGTGTGCATGCAGACGGCAGAAATGCCCGCCTGCACCAGCCGGAACGGTACATCCTGCGGCTCCAGCCTCTTGAGCGGATCAAAAATGACCGGGTGGTGGGACACGATCATCTCACACTGCTTTGCGGCGGCCTCCTCCAAAACTTCAGGGGTAATGTCCAGTGCCACAAGCACCCGGTGCACTTCACCGCCGCAGTCCACCAGCAGGCCGGGGTTGTCCCAGTGTTCGGCCAGCTCCAGCGGCGCGATGCGCTGCATTGCTTCGTATACCTGATTAACTGTTATCATATCTTCACCCTCCTCGCCCTCTCCGTCATTGCTTACGCAATGCCACCTCTCCCTTTGGGAGAGCTGGACGCGAAGCGGCCTGAGAGGGCAAGCCAGCTAATAAACCATCGATCTCGGCGGCAAGCTCGCTGCCATCCGGCACGCCGAGACGCATCCGGGGCAGCTTGGCCTTCTGCCATTCGGCATAGCCTTTTCCCTCAGGCCACTCCCCTGTCCCGCCGAACAGGCATTCCGTAAAGGTCGGCTCATGGCTCTTGCCGGTGTACTCAGCGGCCATCACCGCGTACCAGCGGCCTGCGGCCTGCACCGGGCGGTCAGCCGCAAACGAGAATCCGTGTTCCCACAGCCAGCGGCGCAGCGCATCGTGTCGGGTCGCGGGGATCATGATGATCCGCGGCCCGCCCTTGCGGAACACCCACGGGGCTTTCTCTAAGATCTCCCATGTAGTCTGCGCCGAGACGCCCGCCAGCACGATGCTGCCCACCTCATTCTCCGATAACACAGAAAGACCGTCGCCGAGCCGAAGCTCAGCGCGGTCTTGACAATTTGCATGTTCCAGCGTCTGCTCCGCCTTGGCCAGCGGGCCGGGCCGCAGGTCAGCACCGATCACCTTCGGGTATCGACCCGAAGCCGCCAGCACCGCCGTCAGCTTGCCGTGGTCGCAGCCGATGTCCGCCACCGGCTCTCCCGGCCGTACCAGCTCTGCGGCAGCCGTCAGACGCGCATCCAGTGTGGGCAGCAACTTATGCCTTCTTTGCTGCCAGATGCTCGTTCAGCTTCTCGATCAGCTCATCGCAGTCCACGCCGTGGACTGCGCAGGCCTCCTCGATGCTCTCGCCGCGGGAGGCGGGGCAGCCAAGGCAGTGCATCCCGATCTCCATAAAATAGGGAGCGGTGGTCTGATCCATATCCAGAATATCGCCGATGATGGTATCGCGGGTCACCTGCTTTGCGTCGTGGTGTTCTTCCTTTTTGAGCATATTGAAAATATCAAACATGATGGTTTTCCTTTCTGTTTGGGGGCATTGACCGCACAGCCTGCGGCTCCCTTATAATATACCCCAACTGGGCACCGTTTTGCAAGTATCTGACAGGAAAATCAGGGTCTCTGGTAATCCTTATCCAGAGAGAAGCCGCGGCCGCTCACCTCGGTGACATGGCTCACGATCATAAAGCAGGTGGGGTCGATGGCATGGGCCAGCTTTTCCAGCTTCGGCAGCTGGCGGTTGCTCACGACGCTCAGCAGCACCTGCTCCGGCTCGTGGCTGTAGCCGCCCTCGCCGTGCAGCACAGTCACGCCCCGGTCCAGCTGGATGAAGATTGCTTCCCGGATGTCATCGGCGTGCTGGCTGATGATCTTTACCTCGGTGCGGGTGGTACCGAAGAGAAGCACCTTGTCCAACACCACCGTGTACACGATGACCATCACGATGCCGTACAGACACTGCTGCAGCGGACTGAACGCCGCCTGCAGGCAGAGGATGAGCATATCGAACACCAGCATACTGGCCGACACCGGGATGTGGAAATATTTGTTCAGCACCAGCGGAGGGATGTCCATGCCGCCGGTGGATGCGCCTGCCCGGATGGTGATGCCCAGCGAAACGCCTACGCCGAGGCCTGCAAAAATGGTGTTGAGCACCAGATCATCGGTGAGCACAAAGTCCGCGAACACCCGCTCCCACAGGGCCAGAAACAGGGGGCTCAGAATGGTGCTGGCAACGGTGGTGACCGCAAAGCGTCTGCCCAGCACGGCCCAGCCCACCGCAAGCATGGTCATGTTGATGACGAACAGCACACCGGACACCGGCAGTCCCAATGCACGGTTGATGCCCAGTGCGATGCCGGTGGCACCGCCGGTGATCAGGCCTGACGGCACAAGAAACAGCACCACCGTGAGCGCATACAGTGCATTGCCCACGATGATGGACAGCGAATTGAATGCGATCTGCTGTTTGTATGAAAGTTGTATCATCTTTTATCTCCTATCCTTGAATTCCTTTCTTCTATGATAACGAAAAAATCCGCGTTTATCAAGGCTTTCGCCCCACAAACGCGGAATATTCCGGCGCAAATTTACGTGTTGTAGTTTATTGTGCCAGATTCTCTTCTTCTTCCAGCAGACGCAGACCCGCCGTATCGGTCACCGGCAGCGAGAACACGATCGCTCCCGCACCGGGGTCTGCACCGTCCATGATGGCTTTCATGATGCGGTTTTTCTCCGGGGTGCGGGCCACGATGAGCACCAGTTCCTTTTCGTTGACCAGCTCCACACCAAGGAACTGGGCTGCACCCTCCATGCCGGTGCCCTTGGCATGGATCACCGTTCCGCCGCCGGCTCCGGCCGCGCGGGCGGCGTCCATGATAGAGCCGGTATAGCCCTGATTGGCAATGACCAGCAGCAGTTCGTAACGGGTATCCTTCAAGGTGCTCTCCTCCTTCAGTGTCAGGGGCTGATGTTCGGTAAGGAACATCAGTGCCCCTCTGCCGCCGATGCTGCTCAGCGGCACGGTGAATGCAATGCCGGTGCCCGGTACATCAATGCGCATCCTGCGGCGCAGATCTTTTTGCACAGCTTTCCATGTGTCCGATGTGACTACCGCCATCAGCACAGCCTTTTCGGTCTTTTCCAGACCAAGTGTGGAAAGGGTCTCCCGCACCGCCGTACCGGAGCCTACGGTACGCAGGCTAACGTTCACACCGTGCTGCTGATACAGCTGCAAAAAGGCATCGGTGGAGCGGCGGTCGGTGATGGTGACCATCCAGAACAAAGAACTCATACCGCAGCCTCCTTACAGCTCAATGATGTCGTTCTCGGGCAGGTCAGCAAAGGCTGCACCCACCGCAGCAGGCTGCAGGCGGCGTGCCCTGCGGGTGCGCAGCTGCGCGACCAGCCCCATCAGCTGCACCGTGATAAGCGGGGTCATGGCGACCATGGCGACCACGCCGAACGCATCCGTCACGATATTTCCGCCCACGGCCGCACAGGCTCCCTGTGCCAGCGGGAGCAGGAAGGTGGCCGTCATGGGGCCGGAAGCCACGCCGCCCGCGTCGAATGCAATGGCGGTGAACAGCTTTGGCACCACAAACGAGATGCCGATGGCGAACACATAGCCCGGCACGAGGAACCACAGGATGGAAACACCGGTGAGCACCCGCACCATGGCAAGCCCCACCGAAATGGACACACCTGCCGAGAGAGCAGTGCCCATGGCCTGCGCCGAGATGGCACCGTCCGTGACCTCTTCCACCTGCTTGTTCAGCACATAGACCGCAGGCTCCGCCTTGACGATGAAGTAGCCGATGAGCATCCCGATGGGAATGATGATCCAGCGGATGCTCTGCCCGGCCAGCACCTGCCCCAGATAATTACCGGCAGGCATAAAACCCACGTTTGCGCCGGTGAGGAACAGCACCAGCCCACCATAGGTATAGGCGAGGCCTACCGCAATGCGCCCCATCGACCGGCGATCCATGTGCAGTGCCACGGACTGGAATACGCCGAACATGACAATGATGGGCAGCAGGGAGACCGCGATCTCTTTGATGTACTCCGGCAGACCTTCATGGAACAGCCGCCACAGCTCCACCGAGTCGCCCACCTCGGGCATCACCGGCGGGATGTAGGCGCTGTCCGAGGCGCGGAACACGATGCCCAGAATGAGCACGGCCAGAATGGGGCCAATGGAACACATGGCCACCAGACCAAAGCTGTCGTCCGCTGCGTGGCGGTCGCCGCGGATGGCAGACACACCAACGCCCAGTGCCATGATGAAGGGCACCGTCATAGGGCCGGTGGTCACGCCGCCGGAGTCAAAGGCCACGGCGAGAAACTCCTTGGGCACAAAGGCTGCCAGAAGAAAGATGATGCTGTAGAACAGTACCAGAAGCCGGGGCAGCGAGATGCCGATGAGCATCCGCAGAAAGGCAAATACCAGAAACAGGCCTACTCCCACCGCCACGGAAAGGATCAGCACCCGGTTCGGGATGGAAGGCACCTGATTCGCCAGCACCTGTAGATCCGGCTCTGAAATGGTGATGAGAAACCCCAGCAGAAAGCCGATGCCCAGGATCATCGGCAGCTTTCGGCTCCGGGTAATGACAGCGCCCACACGCTCGCCCATGGGGGTCATGCTCATTTCCGCACCCAGCGTAAAGAACATGATGCCTGCCACGATCATGGCCGCGCCCAGAAGAAAGCACAGCAGAATGCTGGGCGACACCGGCGCAATGGAAAAGCACAGCACCAGCACGATGGCTGCAATGGGCAGCACCGCCTGCAATGCTTCCAACAGTTTTTCCCGCAGCTTCGGGAGAGATGCTTTGAGGATAGCGTCCACCGCCTTTCGCCACTTTTTGTTTCCAATTTGTACAAATCGGAAGTAAGTATATAAATAGTATACAAGTAAAAAGCCGTTCCGTCAACGAACGGAACGGCAAAGATTGGCTAAGAGGCAATTATTTACAAACCGTCCACAATATGGTTACAGTTTCTGTTTGCCCAGCACGTCCGGGGTCGGGGTCTGGAACACCGGGATATCCGCATAGGGATCAGCCGTCTCTTCTGCGGGCAGGCTCTTCATGTAGGTGTCCATAGACTCTGCCACTTTTTTGGCAACGGCCACAGCCTCCACAACGGTGCGGGCACCCATCACCGCGTCGCCGCCGGCGAACACGCCCTCACGGGTGGTGCTGCCGTCCTCGCTGACGGTGAGCAGACCCTTCTGATCGGTCTCGATGCCGGTGGTGGTCTTGACAAGGTTGCTCTCGGAGCCCTGACTGACCGAGACGATGACGCCGGTGTGGGGGTAGAAGGTCTCGCTGCCCTCCACCTGCGTGAATTTACCGTCCTCGCCCTTGACGGTATCGCGGCAGATCAGGCCGTTCTCCCGGATCTCGACCGGTGCCTTGCAGAAGCGGAAGCCCACGCCCTCCAGCTTTGCATAGCTCACTTCATACTCGGAAGCGCTGATGCAGCTCTCGTCGCGGCGGGCGTAACAGGTGACATGGCGGGCACCGTTACGGATGGCTGTGCGGGCGCAGTCCATGGCAGAGTTGCCCACGCCGATGACCGCGATATCATCGCCCAGACGGAATGCCTTGGAGTTTGCCAGATAGTCGATGCCGAACGCCACATTGCCCAGCGTCTCTCCCTTGATATGCATGGCGTTTGCCTTCCACAGACCGGCACCGATGAACACGCTCTTGTAACCGTCACGGAACAGGTCATCGATGGTGATGGTCTTGCCGATGGTGGTGTTAGGACGCACCTTGATGCCCTTCAGCTCCAGATGGCGGTACTGGAAATCATCCAGCACGCTGTCCGGCAGGCGGTAGTTGGGGATGCCGTAGCGCATGACGCCGCCGATCTTATCCCGGGCGTCGAAGATGGTCACATCGTAGCCCCAGCGTGCCAGCAGCACCGCAATGGTCAGACCCGCCGGGCCGGAGCCAACGACTGCCGCTTTCATGCCGTTTTTGGGGGCAGGGCCTGCGGTCATCTTGTTGGCATAGGTGGTCGAGATGTAGTCCTCTATGACGGAGAAGTGCACCGGGTCGTGGCTGGGCATCCGGTTGCGCACGCAGTGGCCCTCGCACTGGTTCTCATGGTTGCACACCAGCGCGCAGACGGTGGTCAGCGGGTTGTTTTCAAACAGCATCCTGCCGGCTTCGTCCATCTGGTTCGCCTTCAGCAGACGGATGACCTCCGGGATGTTGGTGTGGATGGGGCAGCCCTGCTGACACAAGGGCTTTTTGCAGCCGAGGCAGCGGTTGGCTTCGTCCAGAACATGAAGTGCCATGATTTCCTCCTTATTGCGTGCGGTTTTCCGATTCCGGCTTTGTTTGTTGTATCCAACATTGCACTGCTTTAATGATACACCACGATTGCCCCGGACACAAGAGGTTTTGCATAAAAACTCTTCGATTATTTTTTGTCAATTCGTCAAAAAGATAATTTTTTGACGATAGACCCCGCCCATGGGCGCAGGGGTTTTACGGCACAGGGCGCCAAAGTCGCTCGCCCTCGCCTGCGCCGCCGCCATGCGGGCGCAGTCTGCATTTTCCTTTTCCAGCTTTGCCAGCGAATGGCTCACCGGCAGGGCTGCATTTTTGAGCCTTGGCAGAGCCTCCCGCCGGGCACCCAGCAGGTGCAGATAGGGCGGCAGCGCGGGCACTGTCTCCATCTCATAGCCCAGTGCGGCGTCCATGGCAAGGCGGCGCATCCGTGCCCGGGGATAGCGCACGGTCGTCAGTGCATCCAGCAACGCGGGCAGGTCGGTGCTCTGCCGCACAGCATATTCCAACCGGTGCTCCAGCCCTTCCGAGATGCCACGCACTGCGGCAAAAGGTTCCGGCCGGGCGCAGGCCGCCCGCAGCAGAGCCAGCTCGCACCGGTCTGCAGCGGTGTAGTCGGTATACTTTCCGTCAATTTCTGCTTTTTGATACAATTCCAGCACTTTTTCCGGCACATACGGAGCCAATGCATCCGCGCCCTGCTCTGCCCAGAGGGTGCGCAGGGCGCTGGCGCTGGCAAACTGTGCATGGCCGCTTTTATCAAGAGCCTGCCCATGGCCAGCTCCCACGCGGGGCAGCGGCACCGGTACCATTTCTGCGCCCTGTTCCAGAATGGCCTTGCAGTATTCCACTGCCAGATTGTTGTTGGGCTTGTCCAGCAGCGCAGCCAGCGCCGTGCCCGGGCAAAGCGCTTCCACCGCTGCCTGCCGGGCTGCGGCAAAGCTGCGTGCCCCGGCAGCAAGCTGCCGTTTCAGCTCGGTGCGATACTCTGCACTGCACAGCACCCGGGCAGCTTCCATCAAAAGGGCGGCGTCCGGCGTCTCTGCACCGAACACCAGTGCATCGCACCCGGCGGCGGCAAGGATGCGCACCCCTGCCCGGGCAAAGGCTTCTGCCCCGGCACAGGCGCAGGGTGCAGGCAGGGCGAATACAAAATCCGCTCCGCACCGCAGCGCCGCCTGCACCCGAATCGGTTCCGGCAGCAGGGGCAGCGAACCTCTCTGGGTCAGACCGCAGCTCATGGCCACCGCCACATGCTCTGCGCCCAGCGCCTTTGCCTGCGTCAGCTGCCATGCATGGCCGTTGTGAAAAGGGTCGTATTCTGCAATGATTCCCGCAAACCGCATAGGTTGCTCCTTTTCTCCAAAAAGATTGTTAAATTTATATCGTATACACAGAAAACCGCCCGGTTTTTCTGCAATTGTAGACAGGATGTACAAAACCCTTGTACACAAGTTTTCCCGTTTTGCCCGGGTTGCGGCTTGAAAAGCTGTCTGCCCTATTATATAATAAACATAGGAATCTGTAAAATTCTGTCCGCAGATCTTAAAACCCACGGGCAGAGCAAAAACATACAGGAGGCAACACAGATGAAAGTTCTGGTTATTAACTGCGGTTCTTCTTCCCTGAAGTATCAGCTGATCGATATGGACGGCGAGAAGGTGCTGTGCAAGGGCCTGTGCGAGCGCATCGGCATGGAAAGCAGCATGATCACCCATGAGGCAAACGGCCACAAGGCCACCACTCCCGCCATCTTCCCCACTCACACCGAGGCTTTTGCCGAGGTCGTGAAGAAGATGACCACCGGCGAAGGCAAGTGCATCAATGACGTGAGCGAGATCAATGCCATCGGCCACCGTGTCGTGCACGGCGGCGAGAAGTTCAAGGAGAGCTGCCTGATCACCGACGAGGTCATCGAGACCATCCGCGAGCTGAGCCCTCTGGCTCCCCTGCACAACCCCGCCGGCATTCTGGGCATCGAGGCCGCACGCAAGGTGTTCGGCAATGTTCCGATGGTGGCTGTGTTCGATACCGCTTTCCACAGCACCATGCCTCCGAAGGCTTATATGTACGCCATTCCGTATGAGTACTACGAGAAGTACGGCGTGCGCCGCTACGGCTTCCACGGCACCAGCCACAAGTACGTTGCTCACAAGGCTGCCGAGTATCTGGAAGAGCCCATTGAGCGCCTGAAGCTGATCACCTGCCATCTGGGCAACGGTTCCTCCATTGCCGCTGTGGATCAGGGCAAGGTCGTGGACACCTCCATGGGCATGACCCCGCTGGCCGGCCTGATGATGGGCACCCGCTGCGGCGACCTGGACCCCTCTGTGGTCAACTACCTGAAGTACACCCTGAACATCACCGGCCACGAGCTGGACGAGATCCTGAACAAGAAGTCCGGCCTGCTGGGCATCTCCGGTGTTTCCAGCGACAAGCGTGACGTGGAAGAGGCAGCTGCTGCCGGCAACAAGCGCGCACAGCTGGCTTCCGACATGCTGAACTACCAGATCAAGAAGACCGTTGGCGCTTACATCGCTGCAATGGGCGGCGTGGATGCCATCGTCTTTACCGGCGGCATCGGCGAGCACGACGCAATTGCCCGTGCAAAGGTCTGCCACCACATGGATTGGCTGGGCATCCGCATCGATACCGAGAAGAACAAGCACCCGCAGGGCGATGTGTGCGAGATCACTGCCTGGGGCGCAAAGGTGCGCACTCTGGTCATCGCTACCGACGAGGAGCTGATGATCGCCCGCGACACCAAGGAAGTCGTCGAGAAGTAATCGTTTCCCAAAGGGCTTTGCAGGGGCTGCTGCACGGAATGTGCGGTAGCCCTTTTGCTATTTCAGAAGATCGGCAGATTTTTATTGAAAATGCTTCTACTCCAGCATCCTCGCCCTCTCCGTCACCTGCGGTGACACCTCTCCCAAAGGGAGAGGCCTTGGCAAAGAGATGAAGTTTGTGTGGATTGCCAAAGGCTCTCCCTTTGGGAGAGCTGGCAATGCCGATAGGCATTGACTGAGAGGGCTAGGAAGCTGACCCTGTGCGGCGTTCCGCTTTTCTGACTTCCAGCAGTTATTTTACCCAAATAAAACCTGTCGGATTGTGCTATCTATACAAATAGCAGGGCGAATGGTTGTTTTTTGGTTGACAAAATTCAAAAAGAACGGTACAATAGTAAAGTCCTCAGCTAGAGGACACGTACTATTCAAGCCCCTGGTAAGCTTACTGATCAGCGCGATGGTCCCAAAACCAAAGGTATGGTTACAATCCTTCCGTGGGCAAGAACTAACTAAAGAGGAGATACTACTATGTTTGAAGACAAGACTCTGGTCTGCAAGGACTGCGGTAAGGAATTTGTTTGGACTGCTGGTGAGCAGGAGTTCTACGCATCTCGCGGCTTTGAGAACCAGCCCCAGCGCTGCAAGCCCTGCCGTGACGCCCGCAAGAACGGCGGCGCACGCAGCAACAGCGGTGAGCGTCAGATGTTCGATGCTGTCTGCGCAGCTTGCGGCAAGGCTTGCAAGGTTCCCTTCCAGCCCCGTGAGGATCGTCCCGTTTACTGCTCTGACTGCTTCGCTCGCATGAAGCAGAACTAAGCGCTGATTTTAACTTAAATCGGTAACAAAAGGCCCGCTGTCGAAAGGCAGCGGGCCTTTTTGTATTCAGAGCCTCTTCAGTCTGCTTACGCAGCGATGACGGAAGGAGTCCTTCACACCAGCGGCGCAATGAACTTGAGCAGGATGCCCGCCAGATGCAGCAGCTTTTTTCCCTGCCAGATGCTTTCTCTCGTCCGCTCCACCCTGCGGCACCGGATAAGCGTATCCTGAAAATCCGCTTCCATGTTGGCAATGCAGTCGGTGCCGCGCATCCAGACCGCGTTTTCAAAGTGATGGTACAGGCTGCGGTAGTCCAGATTGATGGTGCCTGCCACGGCTTCCACACCGTCCGCAATGACTACCTTGGCATGGGTAAAGCCGGGCGTCCACTCGCTGATCTTCACGCCCGAGGAGAGCAGTGCCTTGTAGTGGGTCTTGGCCAGTGCATAAGCGAACCACTTGTCCGGCTTGCCGGGCAGGATCAGGTGCACATCCACACCGCGCTCTGCCGCAAAGCGCAGGGCCGTTTCCAGCTCGCCGTCCAGGATCAGATACGGCGTGATGATGTGCACATACTTCCGGGCGCGGTTGAGCATATCCATGTACACCATTTCGCCCACCCGCTCACCGTCCAGCGGGCAGTCTCCGTAGGGCACCACAAAGCCCTTGGCGTTTGCTGCCGCCGGGATGGGATCGGACAGGAACTGCTCAAACTCCGGCTGGCGCAGGATGCACCACATCTGCAGGAACAGCGCCGTCATGGAGCGCACACCTTCGCCTTCCAGCATCAGGGCCGAGTCCTTCCAGCGGCCATACTTTTCGATGTGGTTGATGTACTCATCTGCCAGATTCACGCCGCCGGTAAAGCCCACCCGGCCATCGATGACCAGAATTTTGCGGTGGTCGCGGTAGTTGTAGTGGGTGGAGACGAAGGGCGTGACCGGCGAGAACACCTTGCACTGGATGCCCAGCGCTTCCAGCCGGCTGGGGTAATCCCGCGGCAGGGTGGAAAACTCGCAGGTGCCGTCATACATCACCCGCACATCCACTCCCTGCGCCGCCTTGCGGGCCAGCACTTCCAGAATGCGGCCCCACATCAGGCCTTCATCCACGATGAAATATTCCAGAAAGATGTACTTTTTTGCCGTTTCCAGCTGGCGCAGCATTTCATCGAACATGGTTTCGCCGCCGTTGAAGTAGGTGGCCGCCGTGTCGGCATAGACCGGAAAGCCGCCGCCCTTGCCCCGCAGATACCGTGCCAGCGGCACCGCTTCGGGTGCCTGATCCTGCAAAAGCTCCACGGTCTGCTCATTCTGCGGCAGCTGGGCGCGGGTCCGGCTCTCCAGATCCAGCAGGCGGTGCTTCAGGGCATTGTGACCCACATCACTTTTGGTGTACCAGAACAGCGGCACGCCCAGCACCGGCATCAGTGCCGTGACCACCAGCCATGTGATGCGCACGCTGTTGTCCATGTCCTGATTGAGCAGATAGACCATCATTGCCGCTGTTACCAGCAGGGTGCCGCCAAAATAATGCGGCAGCAGCCCGCCGAACCACTGCAGCAGGCTGAACAGCGCAAACGCCTGTAAAAGCAGCAGAACCAGCACCAGACCAAAACGGCTGAAAATAGCGTGTACCACGCCCTTCTGCCCCTTTTTGAGCAGGCGGATGCCGCCATCCTCAAACACCCGAACCTTGTCCTTCATATTTTGCTGAAACTGTTTTTTCTGCATGGCATTTTCCCTTATCTCACACATTTGCAGCTCCGGGGCTGTAAAAATGTGCCGGTTTGTGTTATGATGTACAGGAACAAGCCCGCCGGCGCTGTGTCCCGGGCAGGCAGCTTTGCACCTATTATAATCCATTCCTGCCCTTTTTTCCACCCAAAGCGGCAGGATGATGCAGGAGGGATCCCTATGAATAATCTGATCATTGGCATTGCAGGCGGTTCCGGCAGCGGCAAGACCACCCTTGCTCTGCGGCTGAAGGAGCGCTTTGGCGAGGACGAGGTGCGCCTGATCTCCCATGACAGCTACTATAAGCGTCACGACGAGCTGCCCTTTGAAGAGCGCTGCAAGCTGAACTATGACCATCCGGACGCCTTTGACAATGCTTTGCTGATCTATCACCTACAGGAGCTGAAGGCAGGCCGCGCCATCGACTGCCCGGTGTATGACTACGCCAACCACAACCGCAGCGACAAGGTGCAGCACATCGAGCCCGCACCGGTGCTGATTGTGGAAGGCATCCTGCCCTTTGTGGAGCCGGAGCTGTGCGCCATGTTCGATTACAAGATCTTTGTGGACACCGACGCTGACGAGCGCATCCTGCGCCGTCTGGTGCGGGACGTGAAAGAGCGCGGCCGCAGTCTGGACAGCGTCATTGAGCAGTACCTGACCACCGTCAAGCCCATGCACGAGGCCTTTGTGGAACCCAGCAAGCGCAACGCAGACATCATTGTACCCAATGGCGGCGAGAACACCGCTGCGGTGGAGATGCTGGCGCATCACATCCGCAACCTGATCGAGAAGGCCAACACGCTCTGAGCAGATATCCCGAACGATTTGAATGCCCTCCGCGTTCGCTCTGGGCATCATCAGCGGAAAAAAGTTTTTATTTCGGGGACAGGAAAAGTCTGCGGACTTTTCCTGTCCCCATTTTCACAAGAAGAGCCATGCGGCAAACAGCAGCTGTTACTGTCAGACTTTCCCGCCCGTGAAGAAGTGGTTCCGGAGCGCCCGCAGGTGCTCCGGAACCACAAACTAAAAATCAAAATTCCTCTGCCAATGCCCAGAGCTTAAGCGGAGGGCATTCAAAATTGTCCACTGTTGGAACAAACCTGAAATGTAAAAAGGCTCTGCCGCACGGGATCCCGTGCGGCAGAGCCTTTTTTGCTTTTTTCAGTGGATAGAGGTGCGCACCAGAGCACGTTTGAGGCGTGCCTGAGCCAGCTCATAGTCCCGCTGATCGAGGTTCTTCTGCGCAAGGATCTCCTCCGCACGCTTCTTGGAAGCCTCAGCGCGGGCCTGATCGATCTCCTCTGCCCACTCCCATGTGGTTGCGACCAGACGCACTTCGCCGTCCAGCACGCTCAGCAGGCCGCCCATACAGGCGGCACGGCGGCGCTGGCCGTCCGCGTCCACGATATGCGCTTCGCCCATGCCCAGCGCGGTGCAGTAGTCCCCGTGCTTGGCAAGGATGGCGATATCGCCGTCGATGGCGCGGCAGACGATGCGCTCGGCCTGCCCGTCAAAGGCGCAGCCGTCCGGCGTGACCACCGTCAGATGAAAGGTCGTCATGGTTTACCCTTTCTTCGCTTTTGCGAACACGTCATCGATGGTGCCCGCGAACAGGAATGCACTCTCGGGCAGCTCATCGCACTCGCCGTTCAGGATCATCTTGAAGCCGCGCAGGGTCTCCTTGAGCGGTACATACTGGCCGGGCATACCGGTGAACTGCTCTGCCACGTGGAAGCTCTGGCTCAGGAAACGCTGCACCTTGCGGGCGCGGCTGACGGTGCGCTTGTCTTCCTCGCTCAGCTCGTCCATGCCCATGATGGCAATGATGTCCTGCAGCTCCTTATAGCGCTGCAGCACCTTCTGGACAGCACGGGCGATCTCGTAGTGCTCCTGACCCACGACCTCCGGACTGAGGATGCGGCTGGTGGAATCCAGCGGATCCACAGCGGGGTAGATGCCCTGCGAAGCGATGTCACGGCTCAGAACCGTGGTGGCATCCAGATGGGTAAAGGTGGTGGCAGGGGCGGGGTCTGTCAGGTCGTCGGCAGGCACGTAGACGGCCTGCACCGAGGTGATGGAACCCTTGCGGGTGGAGGTGATGCGCTCCTGCAGAGCACCCATCTCGGTGGCCAGCGTGGGCTGGTAGCCGACGGCAGAGGGCATACGGCCCAGCAGTGCGGACACCTCAGAGCCTGCCTGGGTGAAGCGGAAGATGTTATCGATGAAGAGCAGCACGTCCTGATTCTTCACATCGCGGAAATACTCCGCCATGGTCAGGCCGGACAGTGCCACGCGCATACGGGCTCCCGGAGGTTCGTTCATCTGGCCGTAGACCAGCGCAGTCTTGTTGATAACGCCGCTCTCGGTCATCTCGCCGTACAGGTCGTTGCCCTCACGGGTGCGCTCGCCAACGCCGGTGAACACCGAGTAGCCGTTGTGCTCGGTGGCGATGTTATAGATCAGCTCCTGGATCAGGACCGTCTTGCCGACGCCTGCACCGCCGAACAGACCGATCTTGCCGCCCTTTGCGTAGGGGCAGATCAGGTCAACGACCTTGATGCCGGTCTCGAGGATCTCGGTGGTGGACTGCTGCTCCTCGTAGCTGGGAGCAGGGCGGTGGATGGGCCAGTAGGCCTCCGGGGCCGGGGCGGGCTTGTTGTCCACGGGCTCACCCAGCAGGTTGAACACGCGGCCCAGACACTGGTCGCCCACGGGCACTTTGATGGGTTCGCCGGTATCCACGGCTTCGGTGCCGCGCACCAGACCATCGGTGCTGTTCATTGCAATGCAGCGCACCACGTTATCGCCGGTGTGCTGTGCCACCTCGACCACCAGCTTTTCGCCGTGGTTGTCGATCTCGATGGCGTTGAGCAGCTCCGGCAGCTGGCCATCCTCAAACTGGATGTCCAGCACCGGGCCGATGACCTGGAGCACCTTGCCGATATGTTTTTCGGACATAGGCTACAACTCCTTTTTGATAGGTTGTTAAATCTCCGCGCCGGCCACGATCTCGGTGATCTCCTGCGTGATGGCGGCCTGACGGGCACGGTTATAATACAGGTTCAGATGGTCGATCATCTCACCGGCGTTCTTGGTGGCGGCATCCATGGCGGTGCGGCGGGCGGCAAGCTCACTTGCCACGCTCTCGCACACGGCGCCGTAGACGATGCCGGCCACATACTCCGGGATGATCGCGCTGAATACTTCCTCGCTGCTGGGCTTGTACAGGATCTGGCTGCGGCGGGCTTCCGCCTTCTGCTGCTCGGTGGGTTCGATGGACAGCGGCAGTACCTCCATGGTGGCTGCGGTCTGGGTCATCATAGAATCGAACCGGGTGTAGCAGATCTTTACCGCATCGTACTCGCCCTTGCGGTAGCCTTCGGTGATCTGGCGGGACAGCTGGAAGCACTCGCCCACCGAGACATCCGCCGCCAGCAGTATCTCCTGCGTGAACAGGGGCACTTCGTGATGGACGAAATACTCTGCCGAGCGCTTGCCGATGGGCAGCACCAGCACCTCGCCCTCTTCGGCAGCGGCCTGCTTGAGCACGTTGGAATTGTATCCACCGGCAAGGCCGCGGTCGCCTGCAATGACGATGAGCAGCGTGCGCTTCACTTCGTCACGGCGCAGGTAGGGGCTGCGGGCACGGGGGTCTGCCGCAGCGATCTTGGTCAGGGTCTCATGCAGCGTTTCAAAGTAGGGGCGGCTGTGCTCCACCCGTTCCTTGGCGCGGCGCATTTTGGAGGAAGCCACCAGTTCCATTGCCTTGGTGATCTGCATGGTGCTCTCTACGCTTTTGATGCGCAGCTTGATGTCCTTCATGGAACCAGCCATGCGT
>CAKSTO010000043.1 GCA_934501115.1 uncultured Faecalibacterium sp. | reverse complement strand
ATATTCTGTTGTGTTCGCGAGCTGTTTCGCTCGGAACGATAGTTATTATACCAGATATCCGGAGAATGTCAAGCGCTGTTTTCAAATTTTTTCGACAAATTTTCAGCGCAAAATTGATGCACTCTGAATAACCGGTACGGGGCGAAATATTTTGAAAAGTGTGATACAATAGATAAAACGCGCCGGAGAGCACTTTCCGCGCAGACTGAGAAATGAGGGAAACCAGAATGCTGAATGTCATCATTTTCCTGCTGGGAGCAGGCATCATGTTCTTTATGGCGCTGCGCAGTGCGGCGGCACGGCGCAGGCTGTGCACACAGGGAGAAAAGGTCGAGGCCGTCGTGGAGGGGGTCGCCCAGAGCAGGGACGGCGCGACCTATGTACTGGCGTTTACTACGGCAGGCGGCAGCCACCGGCTGCACTATCCGAAGCCTGCACGAAGCAGCAACTTTTCTGTGGGCAGCAGCGTTACCTTATACTATGACCCGGAGAACCCGGAGAAGATGTACGTCGAGGGTGACCGCTCTGTGCTGGGGGCAGAAATTCTGTACGCCGTGCTGGGTGCGGCTCTGCTGGTTTTGACCGTGGGCATTGCCCGATGAAAGGGGAGAAAAGAGGATGAAACTGGAGCATTTTGGAATGGCTGAGCCGGGAGACTGCCGGTTGGTATTCACAGCAGACGCTGAGGAACTGGCAGCATCTGTGACCGCGGAGAAGGCAAAGCCGGATGCACCGAAGGACGAGGAGGATTTGCTGACGGCAGCGGTGAACCGCACCATCCTGAGCGGCTTCTATAAATTGTACGACCAGCTGGTGCAGGAGCACGATCTTGTGCCGGTGACGGATCCGGATTTTGAACTGCTGGCTGTCAATGCAGCGGAAGGCTTCCGGGCGGGAGCACAGTTCTACGCGCTGCCGCCGCTGGAGCTTGGAGCGTATACCGGCTTCGTGCAGGCGGTAGACCCGCACCCCATCCGCCAATTGAGCATTGAGCTGGAGATCAACCGACGCCACGGCGATGAGGAGCGAAAGGCCGACACCGCAGGAAAGGCGGAGCTGCGCCGTCAGGTGGCACGGGAGATCTGGGCACAGCGCTGCGCGCAGGCCGAGGAGCGGGCAAAAAAAGAACTGGTCTGGCAGCTGGGTGATGCGGTAAAGGGAACACTGCCCAGGCAGCTGGTGGGCGGGAACTACTTTGCCGAGCAGCGGCAGTTCAACCTGCGTCTGCAGGCGAACGGCGTCAACTTCGATCAGTTCCTCAAAGTGCAGGGACAGACGGTGGAGCAGTTTCGCACATGGCTCCACGCGCAGGCCGAGCGTAAGCTGCGCAGCTGGCTGGGGCTGCTGCTGGTGGCAGAAAAAGAGGGGTTGTACCCCTCGGCTCCCGAGGTGGATGCGGCGCTTAAAAACTGGAACCAGAAACTGGACGGGGAGCGCACCTTCCCGTCCAACGATGCACGTAAAGTGCGTCAGCGCTTGGCACGCCAGCGTGCAGAACAGTTTATTGTGGAGCATTCTGTCCTCACGCCGCCGCCCTCTGAGCCGGTGGTACAGCCTGCAGGAGAAAAGCACTGACCCGGTTCTGAAATATCGGCACAACAAAAAGGCAGAGCCCGCAGGCTCTGCCTTTTTCAGTTGCAAAGGGATCAAAACTCAATTGCGGCGGCGGCTGTTCATGCCCAGCAGACGCACGACATACAGGAAGATGTTGATGAAATCCAGATACAGGGTAAGTGCGCCATAGATGGAGGCTTTCTCAGCCAGCTCGCTGTCGTAAGCGTAGTAAGAATACATCTGGCTCAGCTTCTGGGTGTCGTAGGCGGTCAGCAGCATGAACACCACAAGGCCGATGCCGCTGTACAGTACGGTCGCGCCGAAGCCCATGCCGAACAGCATCCCGACGAAGCCGGTAATGATCAGGGCAAACAGAGCCATCATCAGTTTCGGCCCCCAGCTGGACAGATCATTGTGGGTGGTTGAGCCGTAGACAGCCATCAGGCCAAAGTACAGCGAGGTGGCGAGAAAAGCAAGCACCAGCGTACCGACGCTGAAGGCGATGAAATAGTAGCTCAGCACCATACCGTTGAGCAGCGCATAACCAAAGAAGGTGGCTCGTGCGCCGCCAACAGACATGTTCTGCACGCGGGAGCTCAGCACGAACACCAGCACCAGCTCGGCGATCGTGAACAGCAGGTACAGCGAGTTGACCACATACAGCAGCGGTGTGGCGGCTGTGATGAACGCGGCGGCAAAGGTGATCAGCAGACCGCAGGCCATCCAGCGATAGGTGCGGGTCATGTAATCGGCCGACGTCATGGATGACTCGGTGTAGCCGCGGTTGTAATCATTGTTGAAATTGTAATCCATAGGGACTCCTCCAGTCTCTTTTTCCGGAGCCGTGGGGAGCTTTCGCTCTTGCTCCGGTCTACAGAATATAGTATACTGCATAGAAATGAACGTTTCATGAAAAAGGCTGTGATTTTGTATGTCCCTCGGGCTTTATCTGCATATTCCTTACTGCTTTTCCAAATGTCGGTACTGCGACTTTTATTCGGCTCCCGGAGAGCGCGGTGTGCCAGACACTTATGTGGACGCACTGCTGCGGGAGCTGGAACGCTTCGCGCCGGACGCCTCTCTGCAGCCGGATACGATCTATTTCGGCGGAGGGACCCCCAGCCTGCTGGCTCCTGTACAGGTGCGGCGCCTGATCGAGGCCGCCTGCCCCGTGCCGGGAGCAGAGATCACGCTGGAAGCGAATCCGGAAACGGTCACCCCGGAAAGCCTTGCAGGCTTCCGGGCGGCGGGCGTGAACCGGATCTCCTTCGGGGTGCAGTCTGCCCGTGACAGCCAGCTGCGCACACTGGGGCGTCCCCACAAC
This sequence comes from uncultured Faecalibacterium sp., assembly GCA_934501115.1. Lineage (GTDB taxonomy): Bacteria > Bacillota > Clostridia > Oscillospirales > Ruminococcaceae > Faecalibacterium. The sequence goes on along the minus strand of CAKSTO010000043.1, from coordinate 17,650 downwards.
GCGAAGCAGGCACGAGCCGCTTTTGCCGCCGCGCGGCAGGCAGGGTTTGAAAATATCAGCGGTGACATCATGCTGGCACTGCCGCATTACACACAAGCGGAATTTGATGAGACACTGGAATTGATCGAAAACGGCGGTGCGACGCATGTTTCGGCATACCTTTTGAAGATCGAGCCGGATTCCGCCTTTGGCAGACGCCCGCCCGAGGGTCTGCCCGCCGGCGACGAGGCGGCAGATTTTTATCTCTATGCAGTGGAGCAGCTGGAGCACCACGGCTACCGGCAGTATGAGATCTCCAACTTTGCAAAGCGCGGCTATGAGGGAAAGCACAATCTTATTTACTGGGACTGCGGCGATTATCTGGGGCTTGGCCCATCAGCACACTCCTGCATGGGCGGCAGGCGGTTCTATTATCCGCCGGACACAGCGGCGTTCCTGCAGGGCAACGCCGCCCCTGTGATGGACGGCAGCTGCGGTGCAGAAGATTATTTGATCTTGCAGCTGCGCCTGCGCAAAGGCCTCTCGCTGGACCGCTACAAACGACTGTACGGCAGGGAATTTTCCACCGCGCAGCTGGCCTTTGTGGAAAACTGCGTCAAGGCCGGGTATGCAGACTTCGATGGCCGCACCCTTGCGTTGACCCCGGCGGGGCTCATCGTGCAGAACAGCATTCTGGCGCAGCTGCTATAATAAAGAAATCGTACAATCTCCCCGAACCATACCTGGTTCGCAGGAGATTTTTTGTTTGCGGGGAAGGATCATCGGCGCTTTTGAACATTCTGGGTGAGAAGCTGCTGAAATTTCCGGGCCGCTGTGTTCAGCGGGCGGTGGTTGTCGTAGATCAGACAGATGCTGCGGGAAGGGATCACCTCTTGCAGGTGCAGCTGTACGATCTCACCGCGCTCCAACGGCTCTTTTGCCATGGGCTGGGGCACAAAGGCAAGACCCAGCTCACTTTTTACCAGTGTGAGCATCTGGTCGGTGGTGGCGGCTTCGGTGTCCGGCTTCAACACTGCGCCGTGGTCGAGAAAGAACTGCCGGTAAAAGCTGCGTGTCATGCTGGCATCGCTCAGGGAGATGAGCGGGTAGTTCTTCAGCTCTTTTAAGGAGAGGTTCTGGCTGGCAAGGGCGGTAAAGGTTCTGCCGCCCACCAGAACCTCATAGAAGGGCATCAGCTCCACCATCTTCAGGCCGTTTTCTGCTTCGGCGGGGGTGGTGATGACGGCAAAATCCACCTCGCCGTTTTTCACGGCCTGCACGGCCTGCGGGGTGGAGTGGTTTGAGATGCGAAGCCGGATGCCGGGGTATTCGGTGTGGAAGGCACGCAGCTTTTCTGAAAGATAGATGTTCAGAGCCGTCTCGGTCGCACTGATGCTGATGGCACCGTGCTCCAGTGTGGCGCTGGCACTCAGCTCTTCTTCGGCGTCCTGAATCTGTACTGCTGCCGATGCGATGCGGGAATAGAGCATCTCGCCCTCCGGGGTCAGAGTCACGCCCCGGTTGGAGCGGATGAACAGCACACAATTCAGCTGGCTTTCCAGCCGGTTCATGGAGTGCGTGATGTTGGGCTGGTTGTTGCCAAGCACCCGCGCTGCCTTGGTAAAATTCTGATATTTCGCCACATAATAAAAGATTTTGTAGTACTCCCAGTCTACGTACATGGAACGTTCCTCTCTTTCATGTAAAAATCATATTGTGACTATATACAAGATACTTTTTACACATTCTATTCCTGCTCGTATAATAGCACTGCAATCGAAAATTGCAAGAGGGAAATGCAAAAAGAAAGATATCAAGTGGTTTTGTAAAGGGAGGCAGTTCCTATGTCTGAGGTCAAAAAGGTCGTGCTGGCATACTCCGGCGGTCTGGATACATCGATCATCATCCCCGTGGCGTGAGTGGGACATCCGGATCCACATCTACGGTCTGCCCACGAAGGTGCAGGCCATCGTAAACAATGAAAAAGAAGGGTTATAAAGAGTTATGCTTACTGCAGTTACTGGAATCAATTGGGGCGATGAGGGCAAGGGCCGTGTCATCGACCTGCTGGCCGAAAACGCCGATGTGGTTGCCCGCTATCAGGGCGGCAACAACGCCGGGCACACAGTCGTCACGGAGCAGGGCAAGTTCATCCTGAACCTGCTGCCCTCCGGCATCCTGCACCCGGACGTGACCTGCGTGCTGGGTGCCGGCATGGTGATCGACCTTGACCATCTGGCAGGGGAGATGGACGCCATTGAACAGCGCGGCGTGAAGGTGAGCCGCGAGAACCTCAAGCTCTCGGATAAGGCCACCATTTCCATGCCGTGGCATAAGGTGCAGGATGAGCTGGAGGAAGACCGACTTGCCAGAAAAGGCTCGGCCTTTGGTTCCACCCGCCGCGGCATTGCCTATGCCTACAGCGACAAGTACCGCAAAAAGACCCTGCGTCTGGGCGACCTGCTGCATCTGGATGAAGAGCGGGTGCAAAATCGGCTGAAGATGATCCTGGAGTCCAAGAATCTGGAGCTGGCAGGCTGTTACCATCAGGAGCCCATGAGCTATGACGCCCTGCTGGAATGGTGCCGGATGCAGGCCGGACAGTTTGCGCCGTACATTTGCGATGTGGGGGCTTTTTTGCAGCAGGCTCACGATGCGGGCAAGCGCATCGTGCTGGAAGCACAGCTGGGTGCCATGCGGGATATTGATTATGGTATCTTCCCGTTCACTTCCAGCTCCAACACGCTGGCCGCCTATGCGCCGCTGGGTGCAGGGATCCCCAACTGCCGTCTTGACCATGTGGTGGGCGTGCTGAAGGCCTATTCCACCTGCGTGGGTGCGGGCCCCTTTGCCGCCGAGAATGCCATGGGCGAAAGCTGGAACGAGCAGCTGCGCAAGGCAGGCGGCGAATACGGTGCCGCCACCGGACGTCCCCGCCGGGTAGGCCCCTTTGACTGCGTGGCCAGCCGCTATGGCCTGACCTGTCAGGGTGCGGACAAGATCGCCCTCACCAAGCTGGATGTGCTCAGCAGCATGAAGGAGATCCCGGTGATCACCGGTTACAAGCTGGACGGCGCGGAAGTCCCCGCTTTCGACCCGCTGTCCGACCTTGACCGCGTGGAGCCCGTCGTCACCATGCTGCCCGGCTGGCAGAAGGACATCTCCGGCTGCAGGAGCTGGGACGAACTGCCCAAAGAGGCTAAGGCCTATGTGGAGTTCCTTGAAAAGCAGCTGAACCATGAGATCCAGTTCGTCTCCACCGGTGCCGAACGCGAAAGATTTGTGCTGAAAGGAGCATGGCTGTGAGACATTTTATTGAGCCGAACAGCCTGACACGGGACGAACAGCTGCGTCTGCTCGACCTTGCCGACCGGATGGAAGCCGACCCCGCACCGTATGCCCACCTGTGCGATGGGCGCATTCTGGCAACGCTGTTCTATGAGCCCTCCACCCGCACCCGCCTTTCTTTCGAGTCGGCTATGCTGCGGCTGGGCGGCAAGACACTGGGCTTTGCAGGGGCACAGCTCTCTTCTGCCAGCAAGGGCGAGACGGTGGAGGACACCGCCCGCGTGGTGAGCAACTACGCCGACATCATTGCCATGCGCCACCCGAAGGAGGGTGCGCCGCTGCGGGCATCGCTCCATGCACGGGTGCCGGTGATCAATGCAGGCGACGGCGGGCATGCCCACCCCAGCCAGACCATGATCGACCTGATGACCATCCGCCAGCGCAAGGGGCGTCTCGACCATTTGACCATCGGCTTCTGCGGTGACCTGAAATTCGGACGCACGGTCCACTCCCTGACCGATGCGCTCAGCCAGTTTGAGGGCAACCGGTTCGTGTTCATCTCGCCGGAAGATCTCCGGCTGCCCCGGTATGTCAAAAACGAATCGCTGGAGCCGACCCATCAGATCTATAAAGAGACGGCTGACCTTGAAGCGGAGCTGCCGGAGCTGGATGTGCTGTATATGACCCGCATCCAGCAGGAGCGGTTTTTCAACGAAGAAGAATATCTGCGCCTGAAAGGCTGCTATCAGCTGGATGAGAAGCTGCTGCAGCTGGCAAAACCGGATACCCCGGTGCTGCATCCGCTGCCCCGCATTGATGAGATCAAGACCGATGTGGATAACGACCCCCGCGCCGCTTATTTCGATCAGGTGCACAACGGTGTATATATCCGCATGGCCATCATTCTGGCGCTGCTGGGCATCCCTGACCCGGTGACTGGCAAAAAGGTGCTGGAGAGCTGAGCTGCTACTATCGCTTTCGGCAAAAGTATGCTACAATAGACCTGATCACATTCTGGGAGGTCTATTATGCTCAAACGTCTGCGCACTGCGCACCCGATCCTGTTCTGCATTCTGGCAGAGATCCTGTTTCTGGGGACTCTGTTTCTGACAGACTTCGTCTTTTCACTCGTACTGGCGTTTGCGGGTGCAGATTTCTCTTCGTTGGATCCTTATCTATACAGCGCCCTGCAGGAGCTGGTGGGCGTGCTGGTGACGGTGTGGATTTTGAAGCGCACCGGCCGTGCAGGTCTGCTGCGTCGGCGGGGAAGCGGTTTCTTCAACGGCCTTCTGGTGGGGATGTACCCGCTGGTGCTCATCGGCTACAGCTTTTTCGGCACGATGGCGTTCCGGCAGCCGGATGATACCCCGCTGCTGCCCCTGCCGCGCATCCTGACCTTTCTGCTCAGCATGATGCTGGTGGGCGTGGCTGAGGAGTTCATCTTCCGCGGTGTGGTGGCGGAGACGCTGCTGGAGCACTACGGCCTGAGCCGCGCAGGAATCTGGAAGGCATGCGTCCTGTCCGGCGTGCTGTTCGGCGCAGGGCATCTGACGAACCTTCTGGGGTCGGAACCCTTCGGTGTGCTGATGCAGTGCCTGTTCGCGGGGGCGCTGGGGACGCTGTTTGCTGCCATCTACTTCCGCACCGGCAACATCTGGGTCACCGTATTCCTGCACGGGATGATGGACATTTCTTCCATGATCATCGGCGGGCTGTACGGTACCGTGACGATGGCCGAGAGCGTGAGCGGCTATGATGCATCTATGCTGTTCTCGGTCGTGCTGTACCTGATCCCCATGGCGTTTCTGCTGCGCAAAAAGAAGCTGCAGGAGGTGCAGCTGTACTGGGGCGGCGTGGTCAAAAAATAAAGAAGGTGGGCAAAATAATCCTTGCTTTTTGCCCGGCGTTCTGCTATACTGTATCTGTTACCGTGGTACGGGGCTGGGAGTATGCCCGCTTTTTGGGAGTGCCGTTTCCCGCCGCTGTTCCATTGGCACATAAAATTTTATAAAGAGGTATACTACTATGAACAAGCAGGAAGTTATGGCCAAAGTCGCTCTGACCGAGAAGGACACTGGCTCCCCCGAAGTTCAGGTCGCTCTGCTGACCGCTCACATCAATGAGCTGAACGAGCACCTGAAGAAGAACCCGAACGATCACCACAGCCGCCGCGGCCTGATGAAGATGGTTGGCCGCCGCCGCAATCTGCTGGCTTATCTCCAGAAGAAGGACATCGAGCGTTACCGTGCTCTGATCGCAACTCTGGGTCTGCGTAAGTAATTTTAACAGAGGGCAGGTACCGCAAAGGTGCCTGCCTTTTGCTTTTGTACAAATGGCAGCGGCTGCGTATTGCAGCAGTAAATCGAACGCCTGTGCAGAAAGTACGGGCGCTGGATTTATTGCTATGATGCGCGTGCCACCGCTTTTTGGATAGAAAAAATAAAGATCCAAGGAGGCAAAACAATGGCAATTGAATTTGGTTCCCGCAAAGAGACCTTTGAAAACTACAAGGTCTACGAAACCATGCTGGCCGGCCGCCCGTTCAAGGTCGAGATGGGCAAGATGTGCGGCCTGTCCAACGCCAGCGCACTGATCCGCTACGGCGAGACCTGCGTGATGTGCAACGTCGTCATGAGCCCCAAGCCCCGCGAGGGCGTGGATTTCTTCCCCCTGAACGTGGAGTATGAGGAAAAGCTCTACGCCGCAGGCCGCATCCCCGGCAGCTTTATGCGCCGTGAGGGCCGCCCCGGTGAGCGCGCCATCCTGACCAGCCGCGTGGTGGACCGCCCCATGCGCCCGCTGTTCCCCAAGGAGATGCGCAACGACGTGTGCATCACCATGACCGTCATGAGCCTTGACCCCGACTACAGCCCTGAGATCGCCGGCATGATCGGCGCTTCTCTGGTGACCGCCGTGTCCGATATCCCATGGAACGGCCCCATCGGCGGCGTACAGGTGGGTCTGGTAGACGGTGAGATCGTGCTGAACCCCACGCAGGAGCAGCGCAAGGTGAGCGATCTGGCTCTGACCGTTGCTGCCACCATGGACAAGATCGTGATGATCGAAGCCGGTGCCAACGAGGTGGACGAGGATACCATGCTGAACGCCATCAAGGCCGCTCACGTGGAGATCAAAAAGACCATCGAGTTCATCAACAAGATCGTTGCTGAGCGCGGCAAACCGAAGATCGATTTTCAGGTCGTTGGGTTGGATATGGACGTGTTCCATGCCATCCAGAACAAATACCTGGACGACTTCAAGGCGGCGATGGATACTGACGACAAGAACGTGCGTGACGCCGCCCTGCTGCCCATCATGGATCGCATCGCCGAGGAGTATCCTGATCTGACGGCTGCCGATCTGGATCTGGTCAGCTATAAGATGCAGAAGTTCGTGGTGCGCCGCTGGCTGCTGGACGAAGGCAAGCGCGTGGACGGCCGCGGCATCAACGAGATCCGCCCGCTGGCTGCCGAGGTAGGCATCCTGCCCCGCGTGCACGGTTCCGGCATGTTCACCCGCGGCCAGACGCAGGTGCTGACCACCTGCACTCTGGGCGGCACCAAGGACAACCAGCTGATGGATGACCTGACCGACGAGCAGACCAAGCGCTATATCCATCACTACAACTTCCCGCCGTACTCTGTGGGCGAGGCACGCGCACCGCGCAGCCCCGGCCGCCGCGAGATCGGCCACGGTGCACTGGCAGAGCGTGCTCTGGTGCCGGTGCTGCCCTCTCTGGAGGAGTTCCCCTACACCATCCGCTGTGTGTCTGAGGTGCTCTCTTCCAACGGCTCCACCTCGCAGGCATCCATCTGCGGCTCTACGCTGGCACTGATGGACGCAGGCGTGCCCATCAAGGCACCCGTTGCCGGCATCTCCTGCGGCCTGATCACCGAGGGCGACCGCTGGATGACCATGCTGGACATTCAGGGCGTGGAGGATTTCCACGGCGATATGGACTTCAAGGTGGGCGGCACCCGCAAGGGCATCACTGCCATCCAGATGGACATCAAGATCGACGGCCTGACCTACGACATCATTGCCGAGGCCTTCGAGAAGTGCCGCAAGGGCCGCCTGTATATTCTGGACGAGATCATCAAGCCGGTGATCGCAGAGCCCCGCCACGAGCTGAGCCGCTACGCACCCAAGATGTTCAGCATGATGATCCCCACCGATAAGATCAAGGACGTCATCGGCAAGGGCGGCAAGGTCATTCAGGACATCTGCGCCACCTGCAACTGCAAGATCGATGTGCAGGAGGACGGCCATGTGTTCGTCTCCGCTGTGGATCAGGAGGACGCAAAGCGCGCCATCTTTACCATTAAGACGATCGTGGAGGATCCGGAGATCGGTGCCATCTACAAGGGCAAAGTTACCCGCCTGATGAACTTTGGTGCCTTCGTGGAGATCGCCCCGGGCAAGGAAGGTCTGGTGCACATCTCCAAGCTGGACACCACCCGCGTGGAGCGTGTGGAGGATGTGGTCGCTGTGGGCGATGCCATCGTGGTCAAGGTGACCGACATCGACCAGCAGGGCCGCATTAACCTGAGCCGCCGCGATGCGATTCTGGCTCTGGAGGCCAAGAAGGCTGCACAGCAGCAGTAAAAAACGGTAAAAATGTCCCGGTAAACAGCAAACCCGGCAGACTACGGTCTGCCGGGTTTGCTCATTTATGCAGCTTTTTTACAGCATCTTGGACAGGAATGCTTTCAGTCTGGGGTGCTTGGGATTGCTGAACAGCTCCTGCGGAGGCTCGTCCTCCTGAATCTGACCGTCATCGATGAAGATGACGCGGTTGGACACCTCGCGGGCAAAGCCCATCTCGTGGGTGACCACCAGCATCGTGATGCCGGTGTGTGCCAGCTCTTTCATCAGCTCCAAAACTTCGCCGACCATTTCGGGGTCAAGAGCGCTGGTGGGCTCATCAAACAGGATCACATCCGGATCCATAGCCAGTGCGCGGGCAATGGCTATGCGCTGCTGCTGGCCGCCGGAAAGGCTTTTTGGGTAGGCGTCAGCCTTGTCCGACAGACCCACGCGAGCCAGCAGCTCGTCGGCCTTGTCAGAAATGGCCTGCTTATCCTTGAGCTTGAGCAGAGTGGGAGCCAGCTCCAGATTCTTTTTCACGGTCAGGTGGGGGAAGAGGTTGAAGTGCTGGAACACCATGCCCATTTTCTGGCGCACGGCGTCGATGTGGGCTTCGTCCACCTCGGTGCCCTCAAACTTGATGGAGCCGGAAGTGGGGATCTCCAGCCGGTTCAGGCAGCGCAAAAAGGTGGATTTGCCGCAGCCGGAGGGGCCGATCAGGCAGACCACGTCGCCGCGGTAGATGTCGATGTCAATGCCCTTCAGCACGTCCAGCGTGGGGGTGGGCTGCTTTGCGCCCGGCTTTTTTTCGCCGCCGTAGGTCTTTTTCAGGCCGCGGACTTCCAGAATCTTATCGGTCACTTTGAGCAAGCCTCCTCTCAAACTTTGCCAGCAGACGGGTGAACAGCATGACCAGCACAAGGTAGATCAGTGCAACGCCCAGCAGCGGGAACATGGCCTCGTAGGTGCGGTTCATGATGCCCTGTGCAGCGTACAGCAGCTCCTTGCCGCCGATGGTGGTGATCAGGGAGGTGTCCTTCAGCAGGATGATGAACTCGTTGCCCAGTGCAGGCAGCACAGCGCGGATGGCCTGCGGGATGATGATGACCACCATGGTGGTCATGTAGTTCAGACCGAGGCTGCGCCCGGCCTCCATCTGGCCGGGGTCAACGGCCATCAGGCCGCCGCGGATGATCTCCGATACATAAGCGCCGGAGTTGATGCCCAGCGCCAGCGCACCCACCATGGTAAAGTTGCGGCTGTTGGCAAAGATGACCATGCTCATGATGAGCAGCTGCACCATCATAGGCGTGCCGCGGATGATGGTGGTGTAGATCTCGCAGATGATATTGAAGAAGCCCAGCACCGGGTGCCTGCGGCCGGGGCGCTGCTGGTCGTGAGCCACGCGCACCAGAGCGACCACACTGCCCAGTACGATGCCCAGCGCCAGTGCAAGAGCGGTGACCAGCAGGGTGGTGCCCACGCCGCCGATGTACTGCATCCAGCGATCCTTCAGGATGAACGCCTGATAAAACTTGAAAAAGAATTCCTGCCCGAAATTGAGCGTGGTGCCGCTGTTGAGCAGCTCTTTGAGCAGTTCGTATTGAGCAGCCATTCGCATCCTCACTTTCCTGTTTTGTTAGAATTTTGGAGCTTGTCGGGGCGGGGCCCCTCCATCTTGCTGGCGCAAGACCGCTCTGTCGCTTAAAAGCCCCACTGGGGCTTTCATTGCTTCGCAAACGCGAAACCACTTTACCAAAAAAGGGGAGGTGCCCCAGTTGGGGCTGCCTCCCCGTGGTTCCGTTATCAGCCAGCTGATTATTCAGCGGTGATGTACTTGTCCACGATGGACTGCAGGGTGCCGTCAGCCTTCAGCTCTTCCAGAGCGGAGTTGACGGCATCTTCCAGAGAAGAACCCTTTGCCATGCCGATGGCGTAATCCTCCTCGGCGTAGCTGGTCTCCAGCACCTTCAGGCCGGGGTTGGCAGCCACATACTCCTTGGCGGGAGCGTTGTCGATGACCACGGCGTCCACCTGACCATTGTTCAGGGCCTGCACAGCGGTCAGACCGCTGTCGTAAGCCACCACAGCGTCCTCGCCGAAATCATCGGTGCAGTAGATGTAACCGGTGGTGCCGCGCTGGGTGCCGATCTTCTTGCCCGCCAGATCATCGGGAGATGCAATGTCGGAGCCTTCGGGCACGATGATGGACTGGATGCCGGTAGCATAGCTGTCGGAGAAGTCCATCACAGCCTTGCGCTCGTCGGTGACGGTGACGCCGGCCATGACGATATCGGCCTTACCCTGCTGCACGCTCAGCAGAGCAGCGTCAAAGTCCATGTCGTCGATCTGCAGCTCCAGACCCAGCTTGTCAGCAATGGCCTGAGCGGTCTCAATGTCGATGCCCTCGAACTCGCCTGCATCGGTGGTCATCTCATACGGAGGGAAGGTTGCGTTGGTAGCCATGGTCAGCTTGCCGGCCTCAACGGTGGTCAGCTCGCCAGCGGCAGCGCTGGTGGAAGCAGCCTCAGAAGAAGCAGAGCTTGCCACGGAGGAAGCCACGCTGGAGGCGGAACCGCCGCAGGCGGTCAGAGCCAGAGCAGCAACGGACAGACCGGCAGCAGCCAGAAAGCTGCGACGAGAGATCTTTTTCATATTCAAACACTCCTCAAATGTACTGTATATTTTTTCAGCCGCTGGTACGATGCGAGTCATCGAAGATCCAGCGGACGGACTTAGTATAAGTTGTACAAAATGAAAAGTCAATAGTTGTGCAAAAAATAAGACGAATTGAAACCGAATTGCAATCAATTATACAGAAAAATGCGTCGGAGTGTTGTATATATGCATGGGCAAACCCTTTCGGCCTTGCGATGCTCGGCAGTTCTCCTGAAGGAGGCATAGATAAAACCGGAAAGCTCTGCCGATGGATGCCGCAGGCCGCTCCAAATGTGAAAGATAAAAATATTATTTCCGCTGATAGCGTCAGAGCGAAGCGGAGACAGCTTTGAACCGTTGTGTCTTACAGGTATCTTGCGATCTCCTCTTTGCTCCGCTTGGGCACGCAGTAGTCCCGATTTCCGTCCAGATAATACTTCACGCCGGTCTCTGCGGTCAGCGGAACGGTGTATGCCTTATGGGTCGGGTAGCCGAAGGCGACCATAAAAGCCAGCTGCTGCGGCTCCCTGATGCCCAGCAGCTCGGTCAGAGCGGGCTTGTTGATGGCACCCATGATGCAGCTGCCAACGCCTTTGTCCCATGCGGCCAGCGTCATGTTGGAAAGGGCAATGCCGGTGTCGGTGGCAAGGTCACCGGGGATGGAAGCGTCCTGCACCACAGCTACATACAGGGTGGGCAGCTCGTCGGCCTTGGGCGTGCCCTGCTCCGGCGGAAGGTAGGCCGCCCACTTGACCAGCGGCTGCACCTTGGCCACATCCTCAGGTTTATTCACCACCACAAGCCGAACGGCCTGACGGTTGGCACCGCAGGAGGACAGGCGCACGGCCTCAATGAGATCATCCACCACATCCTGCGGTACAGCCTTTTGTGCGAAACGGCGGTAGGTGCGGCGGGTGGCAAGAGTATCCATAACAGACATTTTCAATCGCTCCTTTGTATTCAGAATGCATCAGTATATTAAAGTATAGCAGATGCAGCAGTACCCTGCAAGGCGGTCAGACAAAAAAGCTCCCGCCGGGAAAGCGGGAGCGGCAGGATCAGATTTTGCTTCTGTGCCATTTCGGGATGGGCACACTCAGCACCAGCGTGATGCCGATGGCCAGCGCAACGGCTACCTTAAAGGTGCTGATGCCGTTGGAAAGCGCCAGCGCATTGTTGCCCTGTATGAAATAGTAGGCGGTGTAGTAGATGCCCGCGCCGGGCACCAGCGGGAAGATGCCGGACAGCAGAAACACTGTTACCGGCGTTTTGAGCAGGATGGCAAACACCCGGGTGAGCAGGGTCAGCGGGATCACTGCCAGCAGGGAGGCTGCGGCACTGTCTGCACCCAGCAACACGGCAAGCTCGTAAACAAACCAGCCCACGGCGCCCACCAGCCCGCAGAAGAGCAGGCTTTTGCGGGGGCAGGCAAACAGGATGGCAAAGCTCAGGGTGCCCGCCCCTGCAATGAAAAACTGTGCGGCCAGTTCGCCGATCTGTGTGTTGGTAAGCATCATGCTACTGCAACCCCCGTAAAGAATGTATAAAGGCTCAGCACAAGGCCGGTGCCAATGGCGATGCTGGCTGCGATGAGCAGTGCGTCGATCATGCGGATGGTACCGGAAAGATAGTCGCTGTGCACGAAATCGCGGATGCCCATTGTGAACGCGATGCCGGGCGTCAGGATCATCAGAGAGCCGATGATGGCGTGACTGGCGGATGTGCCCAGCAGACTACAGGCCAGAATGCACACCAGTGTGATCAAGGCGGCGCAGCTGATCTTTCGGAAGCCGCCGGGCAGCTCGTGCCGGTCGCACAGCAGAAGATAGCCGCTGGCAAGAAAACCTGCCAGTGCCGCCGCCAATGCGCTGCGCAGGGTGCCGCCGAAGATCAACGCAAAGCAGAATGCGCCGCACATGCCGCTGACCAGCTGCACCCAGTCTTTGGGGAAGGGAATGCGCCGTGCCAGCACAAGACGGCTTTCAGCCTCATCAAGGGTGATGTTGCCCTCGGCGATCTCGCGGGAGAGCGCGTTTACCGCGGCCACCCGGCCTAAGTGCGTCGTCCGGACAGGCACATTGCGCACTTCACTGATCTCAGCGGTGCCTGCGCTGGCAAAAATGCCGTTGGTCAGGATATAAACATGGAACTCCCGCAGATGGAACGACCGAGCCATGATCTGCATGGTCTGCTCCACCCGGAACACCTCGGCACCGTTTTCCAGCAATGTCTGCCCGGCTGCCATGATAAAATCCATGATGCGGCGGCGCAGTTCCTCGTCCGGAAAGACCTCTCTGCCGTTCATTGCCGCACCTCCTTTGTAATGAATACCGTCTTATTTTACCATGTCCGCAGCACGCGCACAAGAGCGAAATGGCATTGCTTGACATTTCGCCCGAAACAATCTATAATAGAAACAGAAAAGGTGCTGCCCGCAATGGTCAGCTCCCTCTGGCTAGTCAATAAGAAGAATGACCGCTCAGGATTGGGACTCTGGGGCGGTCATTTCTTATTGTTATGGATCTCCTTGAAGATCGTCCATGTGATCTGAAATGTCATGTAGACCGCACCGCCAATGACGGTGAGCAGTGTCAGTACGTCATTCCATCCCATGAAGCATCCCCCCTTTCGCGTTTGCGGACGGGGGAATCAAAAACAATGAGCTTTTTACGTCCCCCGACGCTTGCCGGAGGAAGCTAGACCACCTGCACTTGCAGACAACACCTTAACACCGCCGAAGCGGCAAGGCCAGTATAACATAGATCGTCAGATTTCGCAATCGGGGGATAAAAATCGCAATTCCCTACCAAAAAACTTCGTTTTGCCTGTTGACAAATCCGGCAGATGGGGTTATTATAAATGCAATATCACAAAAATGGCTGTGAAGAGAAGAGTAGGCCTTCGCATTGATCCTTACCAGAAAGCCCGGGCGATGGAAAAGGGCAGGAAACAGGAAGCTGAAAATGGTCTCGGAGCCGTGCGGGCGAGGCGCATGAGTGCTAAGTCTGCAACGGGAGCGCCCGTTACAGCGTCCGGCTGTAAGCAGCATTGCTGCCGCAGCATCGAGGCTGTGCCCGTGAGGGTACGGTAAACCAAGGTGGTACCACGGAAGTGTGTTATGCTCCCGTCCTTGCTGAGCGCTTAGCTCGAAGTCAAGGACGGGAGCTTTTTTCATGCATCCGGTCAAAGGCAGCGTGCGGAACTGTGCCGTACGGGCCTCAGTACATGATTCTAAACAATAGAGAGGGAACAAAACTATGATTACTCGTCGTGATTTTCTGAAGGTTACCGGTGTCGCAGCTGCTGCAGCTGCTCTGACCGCTTGCGGCGGCTCTTCTTCCACCGCATCCTCCGCTGCTTCCGGCACTGCTTCTTCTGCGGCTGCTTCCACTGCCGCAAAGCTGGATCAGGTGAAGGTGGCTGTGCCCAACGATACCACCAACGAGGCACGTGCTCTGACTCTGCTGGAGAAGAATGGCTTCTTCAAGCTGAAGGCAGACGCAGGCCTGACTGCTACCAAGAATGACATCGAGGAGAACCCTCTGAATGTTACCGTCGATGAGGTGGAGGCTGCGCAGGTGCCCAATGTCCTGCAGGATGAGGACTACGCTGTGATCAACTCCAACTACGCCATCTCCGCTGGTCTGGATCCCATGACCGATGCACTGGCAATGGAGGACGGCACCTCTGCCTACGTCAACGTGCTGGTCTGCAAGGAGGGCAACGAGAACGAGCCCAAGATCAAGGCTCTGGTGGCTGCTCTGCAGAGCCAGCAGGTCAAGGACTTCATGGATGAAAACTACAAGGGTGCCGTGGTCTCTGTTGTGGAGAACCCCACCGACGGCTACGATTCTTCCATCGACTACGATGCACTGAACGGTGAGACCGTCAGCTGCGCAGCTACCCCGGCTCCCCACTGCGAGGTGCTGGAGGTCTGCAAGGACATTCTGGCTGCCAAGGGCATCACTCTGGATATCCAGGAGTACGACGACTATGTGATCCCCAACACCATCGTTGAGGACGGCCAGTGTGACACCAACTACTTCCAGCATCAGCCGTATCTGGACAACTTCAATGAGGAAAAAGGCACCCATCTGGTGACCGTTGCCGGCATCCACGTGGAGCCCATGGGCGTTTACGGCGGCAAGCAGGACAGCCTGGCACCGATCCAGGGCTAAGCAAACCCTCTCAGCCTCACTTCGTTCGGCAGCTCCCCCGAGGGGGGAGCTTTATGAGCTGGTGCAGTAAAATATCACTTCTCATCAGAAGGAATCCCTTTCCGTCAGAAGCAAAAAGCTCGCCCTTCGGGAGAGCTGGCACGGCGTAAGCCGTGACTGAGAGGGCTTCCATACAAGGAGCAATTTCTGTGATCGAGATCAAACATCTTTCCAAGACCTTCCAGATGAAGGACGGCGCAGTCAACGCGCTGAAGGACATCAACCTTACCATTCCGGATGGTTCGATTTACGGCATCATTGGCATGTCCGGCGCGGGCAAATCCACGCTGGTGCGCTGCATCAATCTGCTGGAGCGCCCCACCGAGGGCAGCGTTGTCATTGATGGCACTGCGATGGAGACCCTGAACCCGGCTCAGCTGCGTGAGCGCCGCCGTGAGATCACCATGATCTTCCAGCAGTTCAACCTGCTGATGCAGCGCAGCTGCCTGAAGAACATCTGCTTCCCCATGGAGCTGGCCGGTGTGAAAAAAGCGGATGCTGAAAAGCGCGCCCGGGAGCTGCTGGAGGTGGTGGGCCTGCCCGATAAGGCCAATGCCTACCCGGCACAGCTCTCCGGCGGCCAGAAGCAGCGCATCGCCATTGCCCGCGCATTGGCGACGAACCCGAAGGTTCTGCTCTGCGACGAGGCCACCAGTGCACTGGACCCCAACACCACCCATGCCATCCTGACCCTGATCAAGGACATCAACAGGAAGCTGGGCATCACGGTGGTGGTCATCACCCATCAGATGAGCGTTGTGGAAGAGATCTGCGATCACGTTGCCATTCTGGACGGCGGCGCGGTGGTGGAGGAAGGCTCTGTGCAGGAGATCTTCGCAAACCCCAAGACTGCTGCGGCCCGGCGTCTGGTGGCTCCCAACGGCGGCAGCGCCGCGCGGGATCTTTCCAGTTTTGCGCCGGACGACCATGTGGTGCGCGTCACCTTCAACGGCTCGTCCACGGCAAAGCCGCTGGTGGCAAGCCTTGCGGCAGAAGAAGGCATTCTGGTGTCGGTGCTCAGCGCCGACACCCGCGACCTGAGCGGCCAGTGCTACGGCTCCATGCTGCTCAAGCTGCCCGCTGATGTGGAGCAGGCAAAGCAGGCTGCGGCCTATATGCGCGCCCAGCCCGGCATTACGGTAGAGGATGTGACCGGCGAATGAGTATTGCAGATTATGGGTTTGCCATCTGGGAGACTTTTTATGTGACGGTTCTCTCCACCGCCTTTGCGCTGGTGTTGGGTCTGCCGCTGGGTGTGCTGCTGGTGGCCGGTGATAAGGACGGCATCCTGCCGCTGCCCGGCTGGCTGATGCATATCCTGAACATCATCATCAACATCCTGCGCAGCGTGCCATTCCTGATCCTGATGATCTGTGTGTTCCCGCTGACCCGTGCCATCGTGGGCACTACGGTGGGCACAAAGGCAACCATCGTTCCGCTGGTGGTGGCGGCCTTCCCGTTCGTGGCACGTCTGGTGGAGACCAGCCTGCGCGAGCTGGACGAGGGCGTGGTAGAAGCCGCCCAGAGCATGGGCGCGACCCCCTTCCAGATCATCACCAAGGTGATGATCCCTGAGTGCCTGCCGGGTCTGATCTCCAGCATGACCACTGCTCTGACCACCATTCTGGGCTACTCGGCCATGTCCGGTGTCATCGGCGGCGGCGGTCTGGGCAAGATCGCTTTGTCCTACGGCTATTACCGCTATCAGACCAACATCATGATCGTCTGCGTCGTGCTGCTGGTGCTGATGGTTCAGGTGTTCCAGACGGTGGGCACCGCATGGGCCACCAGAAGCGATAAGAGACTGCGGAAATAACTCCTTCAGTCGCACTTCGTGCGCCAGCTCCCTCGGAGAGGGAGCCTCTGGTGAAGAGGAAAACTTTCCGGTATTGCCAAAGCCTCCCTCTTTGATGGAAGGAGTTCTCTCCTCATTTCGCCCCCGGACGGGAAGCAAAATTTAACGTTTCAATTCCCCGCCGGAGGCTGCTGCACTCCTGCGGGGAATTGTGTTATACAGACAAACCCAGTAAAGGAGTATGTAGTATGAATCGTGATACCATCTGTGTGCAGGGCGGTTATACCCCCGGCAACGGCGAACCCCGCCAGATCCCCATTATCCAGTCCACCACCTTTAAGTACGCCACCAGCGAGGACATGGGCAAGCTGTTCGATCTGGAAGCCGACGGCTATTTCTATTCCCGTCTGCAGAACCCCACCTGCGACCTTGTGGCCAAAAAGATCTGTGAGCTGGAAGGCGGCACGGCCGCAATGCTGACCAGCAGCGGTCAGGCTGCAAACTTCTTTGCTCTGTTCAACCTCTGCGAAGCAGGCGACCATATCGTGGCGTCCAGCACCATTTACGGCGGTACCTTCAACCTGATCTCGGTCACGATGAAGAAGATGGGCATTGAGGCCACCTTCGTGGATCCGCTGTGCACCGAGGAAGAGCTGAACGCTGCATTCCGACCCAACACGAAGGTCGTGTTCGGCGAGACCATCGCAAATCCGGCACTGACCGTGCTGGATATCGAGAAGTTTGCCAAGGCCGCTCACGCCCACGGTGTGCCGCTGATCGTGGACAACACCTTCCCCACGCCGGTCAACTGCCGCCCCTTCGAGTGGGGCGCGGATATCGTGACCCACTCCACCACCAAGTACATGGACGGCCACGGCGCGGTGCTGGGCGGTGCCATTGTGGACAGCGGGAAGTTCGACTGGATGGCACACGCCGACAAGTTCCCCGGCCTGTGCACCCCGGACGACAGCTACCACGGCATCACCTACGCCGAGCGCTTCGGCAAAGAGGGAGCGTTCATCACCAAGGCGACCGCTCAGCTGATGCGGGACTTTGGCTCCATGCAGTCGCCCATGAACGCCTACATGCTGAACCTCGGTCTGGAAAGCCTGCATGTCCGGATGCA
>CAKSTO010000042.1 GCA_934501115.1 uncultured Faecalibacterium sp. | reverse complement strand
ACAACACCGCCGCCTACCTCGGTGGCGATGAGGATCTCGTATTCAGAAGCAAGGCGGTCTGCCAGCCGTTCCAGTGCTTCACGGTCGGCGGCATCTGCCGCCAGCTGCTGCACATCGGCCAGCGCCCTGCCGGGCAGCGTTTGCGCAAAGGTGCGCTTGCCGCTGTAGAGCGGCCCGGTAATAAAGATCATAGCAGCCCTCCCCACTGGCTGGCGCACAGCGCCGCCAGCATCCAGAACTCAGCCTTTTGCAAAAACCACCCGGCAAGGTCGCCGGTGATGCCGCCGAACTGCTTCCGGCTCACAGCATGGTAGCGCCAGAGCACTGCCAGCGCTGCCAGCACCAGCGCCCAGCCGCCCAGCGCCGCCATGCCCGCGCACAGCACTGCGGCCAGCACCGCCAGCACCCGGCGCACCGCAGTTTTGTCTGCTGCAGTGGCAAAGGTATGTGCAAGACCGGTGTTTTTCGCCATGGGGAACGATGCCACTGCATAGCCCGAAAGCGCCCGTTCCAGCACCAGCGCCAGCGCCCACAGCGCCCCCGCCCGGGGGGTGAACCGCACGCAGGTGCACAGGGAAAAGGTCGCCAGAAAATAGCTGCACAGCCGGATGACTGCAAAGGCACCGCAGTGGGGGTCTTTTAAGATTTCCAGCTTTTTCGTGCGGTCACCGTAGCTGGAAAGGGCGTCGCAGGTATCGGCGTAGCCGTCCAGATGGATACCGCCGGTCACCCAGACCGGGATGAGTGCAAAGCCGGCCGCCTTTGCAAGGCCGGGCAGGGGCAGTGCCCCGCACGCGCACCACGCCGCACCGACCACCGCACCGATGAGCGGGAAGGCGCACATGGCGTAACGCATATTTTTTTCGTTCCAGTCGAACTGCGGCACTGGGATGGCCGAAAACATGGCAAAGGCCACCGCAATGGTCTGCAAAACGATCATTTTTCCACTCCTTTATAATACACGGGAAGGCCGCAAACCACCCGCACCACCGCATCTGCCCGGGCGGCAAAAGCATTGTTCACCTGCGCCAGTGTCCGCAGGTAGAGGTCGGTCTCACCGGCATAGTCGGTTCCGCCGCTGAACACCTCATTGGAGACGACGATGAGATCTTCGCACTGAGCAGCAAGGTGTTCAAGCCCCCTGAGAAGGGCTGGCGCAGTCTGTTCGCCTGCCCCGGCAGGGTCGTACAGCTCGTTGGCAGCGAGGTTGCCCAGATCCTCCAGAAGCACAGTGCCCCGGGCAGGCAGGCAGACGTTTTCCAGATGCAGGGGGCGCTCCACCGTCTCGAACTGCTTTGCGGCTCGCATCCGGCGGTGCTTTTCTACCCGGGCGGCGCACTCGGCATCCCATACCTGCATGGTGGCAAGGTAATAACGCGGCAGAGGAGCTTTGAGCACAAGGCTCTCGGCGTATTCGCTTTTGCCGCTGGCTGCACCGCCGATGACCAGCGTCAGCATTGGGGCGTGTACGGCGCAATGCCGCCCTCCGCAAAGGAATAGCACCCGCTGTACACCGCCAGCGCCATATCCCACAGCGGGATGCTTGCCACGGCACCAGTGCCCTCGCCCAGATGCAGCCCCGCCGTGATGATGGGAGCCTTGCCCAGTGCGCTCAGCACCAGCTTTGCGGCGGGCTCGGCAGAGCAGTGGCTGGCGAACACAGCTTTTTCCGCCGCCGGGCACAGCCGCACAGCGCACAGCGCGGCCACCCCGCTGATAAAGCCATCTGCCAGCACAGGCACCCCGGCCAGCGCCCCGCCCAGAAAGACACCGCACAGACCCGCGATGTCAAAGCCCCCCAGCTTGGAGAGAAGATCCAGCGGGTCTGCCGGGTCAGGTTCATTGACAAGGATGCCCCGGCGGATGGCGCGTACCTTGCGGGCAAGCCCCTCGTCTGAAAGACCCGCACCTCGCCCGGTCATAAGCTCCACGGGCTGACCCAGCAGCACCGCCGCCACCGCGCTGGAGGTGGTAGTGTTGCCAATGCCCATCTCGCCGGTGGCGATGAGCCGATAGCCATCCTCTGCCAGCTCCCGGGCAAGGGCGACGCCCTCCCCGACAGCCTGCACAGCCTGCTCCCGGGTCATGGCATGACCAAGGGTGAAATCTGCCGTACCTGCGGCAACGCGGCAGTTCCGCACGCCGGGCACCGGTTCGCCTGCCATGCCCATGTCCACAGGCACTACGTCACAGTTTGCAATGCGTGCCATCCGGCACACACTGGTGCGCCGCGCCGCAAGGTTCTCCGCCACGGCGCGGGTCACCGCCTGCCCGGTCTGGCTCACCCCCTGCGCTACCACGCCGTTGTCCGCGCAGAGCACCGCCACAGCACGGCGGGAAAAATCAAGGCGGGCACTGCCGGTGAGGGCGGCGGCGTCCTCCAGCAGGGTCTCCAGCTGCCCCAGCCCGCCCAGAGGCTTTGCAAGGCTGGCCCAGTGGGCGTGTGCCGCCGCGCGGGCGGTTTCGTCCGGCGGCGTGATACCCGCCAAAAGTGCATTCAGTTCCGTTTCGGTCATTTTGGTCATCCTTTTGTTTTGCTGTATCGTTCTGCCGCACGCACAAAGCGTCCCGGCAGGGGCGTGCCCGCCCAGTATAAATGCGGGAAGCCCGCATAGAAATTCTCGTTTGCAAAGCCGCATTCCCACTGCATTTTTTCGCTTTTACGGGCCGTAAATGCAGTACCGTTTGCGGTGGAATCCCAGTGGTGGAATTCGTGGACGGGCAGGCTTTCTCCTGCGCGGAAGAGCATACTGTCCGCTTTTGCGGTCATTTCAGCATAGCCAAACCGCACAAGACGGCCTTCTTTTACGCCGCTTCCGGGCAGGACACCCGCCATAGGCCAGCTCTTTCCCTCGGCGTCCTCCAGACTCTGCCCGAGGTAGAGAAAGCCGCCGCACTCAGCCACGGTGGGCAGCCCGGCGTTTACGGCCTGCCGGATGGAGACCCGCATGGTTTTGTTTTCGCTCAATTGCTGTGCATACAGCTCCGGGTAGCCGCCGGGCAGATACAGCCCGCAGATTTTTTCCGGCAGGGCGGTATCGTGAACCGGGCTGAAAAATACAGGCGCTGCGCCTGCCTCCCGCAAAGCATCCAGCGTTTCGGCGTAGGCAAAGCAGAAGGCACCGTCCCTCGCCACGGCGATGCGGACAGAAGCGGAAGCCGTTCCCCGGGAAGAAAGGCGATTGCCCTCGGGGCACGGCCTTTCCGTGACCGCTGCCAGCTTCGCCCAGTCTATCACCAGACGGTCTGCCAGCAGAGCGATCTTTTCCTGAATGTCCGCGATCTCGCCTGCGGTCTTCAGACCCAGATGGCGGCTTTCTACCGCAGCCTCCGGCAGGTTGGGCAGATAGCCCAACACCGGCAGGCCAGTCTCTTTTTCCAGCAGGGTTTTGAGCATTTTATACAGCTTTTCGGAGCAGCTGTTGAGCAGGATGCCGGAAATATGGCTGTTCTCACGGAAGTGCGCAAGACCCTGGATCTCTGCTGCCAGCGTGACACTGACCCCTTTGGGCTGCACCACCAGCAGTACCGGCAGGTGCAGCGTGTCCGCCAGCTCCCATGCGCTGGCGCGGGTGGTCATGCCCTGCCCGTCGTAAAAGCCCATGGCACCCTCGCACACAGCGGCACTGTGACCGGCAGAATAGCGGGAGTACAGAGCCTGTACCGTGTCCCTGCCCGAGAGGTAGAGGTCGAGATTGTGGCTGCCAACATTCAGCACCGACCGGTGAAACATGGGGTCGATGTAGTCCGGCCCGCTCTTAAATGCACAAGGGTCGCAGCCCCGCTTTTTCAGCGCAGCCAGCAGGGCGCAGGTCATGGTCGTTTTGCCGCTGCCGGAGCGGGGCGCGGCGATGAGGAACTGCATCATTTGCGTGTACCTGTAATGAGGAAGATGGGGTTGTTGGCGGTCAGCAGGTGCAGACGACCGGCCGGTCTCGTACGGCTGACGGCGATCTGCGTTACCTCCGCAGTCAGCCCCCGGGCAGTGAGCGCGGCCACGGCGGTGCTCAGAGTTTCCAGCGCAATGGCCGAAATGCAGACTCTGGCATCTGGTTTTTTGCAGTAAATTGCCTCAAGCACACCGTCCATGCCGCCTTTTGTTCCGCCAACGAATACCGCGTCCGGGGCGGGAAGACCGGCCAGTGCCTCCGGGGCACGGCTCTCAATGAGGGTCAGGTTGTATGCCCGGAATTTTTCCCGGTTTTGTCGGATGAGCGCACAGGCGTCCGGGTCACATTCCACGGCGTAGACATGCCCCCGGGATGCTGCCAGTGCCAGCTCCACGCTGACGCTGCCGGTGCCTGCTCCCACATCCCACAGGATGTCAGAGGGCCTTACGCCCAGCTTTGCCAGTGCGGCGGCGCGCACCTCCTGCTTGGTCATGGGCACCTCGCCGCGGAGAAAACTTTCGTCCGGAAAGCCCGGTGTGCGGAAGTGCGGGGCATCGAGATTTTCCACTAAAAGGACGCTGAGTGGTGCAAAACTCTGCCCGGCCAGCTCTTCAGCAGAGCCGTAGCGGATGGCTTCATTCGCGGTGCCAAGGTTTTCGCCCACCAGTGCGTGCACTTCGCCCATGCCGGCATCGGCCAGCTTCCGGCAGAGGGTGGCGGGTGTTTCGACCCCGCCGGTGAGGAAGAACACGGCGGGGGCTTCCATGCACGCGGCCACCGGGTCACAGCTGCAGCCATGAGCCGACACCAGCTTCCAGCCCTGCCACGGACGCCCCAGCGCCGCCGAGAGCATCTGCACGCTGGAGACGCCGGGTAGGATGCGGGCAGGGATGCCAAGTGCACGCAGCGGGGTGATGAGCCCGGAAGCTCCGGAACAAAATCCTGTGTCGCCGCTGTAGAGCACGGCGGCGTCCTGATGGGGAAACTGCGACAGCGTATTGAGGATCTCCGCAGGCTGATAAAACGTGAACTGCCGCGCAGAGCACTCCGCAGGCAGACCCGCCAGCAGCCGCTTTGCACCGAATACAAGCCCTGCGCCGCGCACAGCGTCCTGCGCCTGCGCAGATAGGGCTTCCCATGTTCCGCTGCCCATGCCGATCAATGTGACCATTGCAAAATCTCCTGACAATACGTGAATAATTCGTCTTCGGTCTCGCCGGTTTCCGGCGGACGACGCAGGATCACCAGCTGTGTGCCGACGGCCTGCGCGGCCTGCACTTTTTCAGCAAAGCCGCCTGCCGCACCACCGTCCTTTGTAACAAGAAATCGGATGGAAAACTGCTCCAGCAGCGCAGTGTTCAGCGCCAGCGAGAACGGCCCCTGCATGGCAATGATGTTGCGGTGGGGGATGTGCGCCGCCTCGCAGGCGGCGATGCCCTCCTGTGTGGGCAGCACCCGGGGGTAAAGCCGCACCGGGTCGAGCACGGAAAAAGCATTCAGCTCTTTTGCGCCGGTGGTAAGAAGGATGTTCCCCTCGGTCGCAGCGAGATGACCTGCCGCCTGTGCTGCCGTTTCAAATACGGCGCAGCCCTCAGGCAGGGGACTTTGGGCTCGCAGCAGGCGGCGGTATTCCACCCCTGCCTGTGCCGCTGCGGTACGGATGTTTTGGGTGGCGTCCACTGCATAGGGATGGGTGGCGTCGATGCAGAGGTCTGCTCCCGCCAGCAGCGCCGCCATGGCGTCTGACGTCAGCCGCCCGGTATGTACCGCGATGCCCGCCATCTCACCCTGCTCTTCAGCGCCCAGAGGAGTGGCGACGCAGACGGTCACCTCTGCGCCCAGAGCGGCCAGACGGCGAGAAAAGCGGCGCCCCTCGGTGGTGCCGCTGAACACGACCGCCTTCATTTGCGGTACCCCCGGGGCGTGACCATCCGTCCGGAGAGAACGCGGGTGTTGCTGTTGCCGATGTAGACGGTGGTGAACATATCCACCGTCGTGTTTTCCAGCTCGGCCAGCGTCAGGACCCGAGAGGTCTGCCCTTCGCGGGCAATATTCCGCACAAGGCCGCAGACCGTGTCCGGGGATTTCCCGTTGGCAAGCAGGATGCGCACTGCCTTTTGCAGGTAGTCCGGCCTGCCCTTGGAAGAAGGATTGTACAGCGCCGCGCAGAAATCACCCATCGCTGCGCAGGCCAGCCGCTTTTCAATGACCTCCCACGGGGTGAGCCGGTCAGACAGTGAGATGACGCAGAAATCGTGCGCCAGCGGTGCGCCCAGCACCGCCCCGCCGCTGAGGGCGGCAGTGAGCCCGGGCACCACTTCCACGGCAACGTCCGGGTAGTCCTCGGCCAGCTCCAGAAGCGGGCTTGCCATGCCGTAGACGCCTGCGTCGCCGCTGCACACCAGCGCCACCCGCTTGCCTGTGCCGGCCTTTTCCAGCGCCCAGCGGCAGCGGTCGATCTCCTGCGTCATGCCGGTGGCGTAATATTCATCACAGGGAAACTCGGGCTCGATCAGATCAAGGTAAAGCTTGTAGCCGCAGATCGCGTCTGCGTTCTCAAGCACGGCCTGTGCCTCCTGCGTCAAGTAAAAAACATCGCCGGGGCCGAGGCCTACCACGTAGACGATGCTTTCCGGCTGGTCAATGTCAAATTCCATCGGGTCAAGCATACTGCCACCTCCAGTTTGGTGCATAGGGACACAGCGCCAGTGCAAAGGTCACACCGCCGCCTGCCTGTTTTGGGAGAAAGAGTGTTCCGCCGGAGGCAAGCACTGCCGCCCGCTCACACACGTTGTCTACGCCGGTGACGCTCTGCACAAAGGCAGAGGCGGCATAGCTGCCGGGAGCCTGCCGCAGTTGTTCGGCAGAGAAAAACTTTACCGGCCAGCCGTGGCTTTTGCAAAAAGCAAGAAGCCCCTCCTCGTTTTGCTTCAGGTCGATGCTGGCTGCCCCTGCGATGCACTGCGGGGCAAGACCGTGGTCTGCACAGAACGCAGAGAACGCGGCCTCCAGCGCCTCGGCAGAGGTGCCGCGCCTGCACCCAACGCCCAGAACACCGATGCGGGGCACAAGGTGCAGGCCGCCGCCTGCCGGGGTCAGGGTGAGAGAAAAATCCGGTGCGCTGCCGGCTGTGACGCCTGCGGGAGCCTGCCCGGAAATGTGCCAGCCGGATGCGAAATGCACAGGCTCCCCGGCCAGCAGCTTTCCGCTGACCCGCCTGATGCGCTCCGGCTCCAGCACAGCACAGTTCTGATGCTTTGCCCACTCATCCACGGCGAACACATGATTTGCGTCGGTGGCCGTTGTGATGACCGGTACAGCTCCGCACACAGCGGCCAGCGCCCGCGCAAGGTCGTTGGCTCCACCCAGATGACCGGACAGGATGGGTACGGCGAATTGTCCGCATTCGTCCAGAACGACCACGGCGGGGTCGGAAACCTTGCTCTTGCAGTAGGGCGCAATGGCACGCACTGCGATGCCCACGGCTCCTACAAAGATCAATGCCTGACTTTGTGCAAACTGCCGGGCTGTCCAGTCTGCGAGGGGGACGCCGCTTCTGCCGCAGCGGGTCACGCTGCCGGGATACGTCTCAGCCAGCAGTTCAGCCAGCGCAAGGCCTTTTTCGGTAAAGGCCAGATAAGCCCGGGTCACTGGTCTGTCCCTCGGCGGAACTCGGTGGTGAAAGACGGGTCGTACAGCTTGCTGCGCGCGTAGCTCCGGCCGAGAAAACCGCCCACAACGATGAGGGCTGTCTTGGTAATGCCTGCCGCGCGGACGCTCTCGGCCAGTGTGCCCACGGTGCAGCGCACGGTCTTCTGCTCAGGCCATGTGGCCTTATATACCACAGCCGCCGGGGTGTCCGGCGTGTAGGCACCGCCTGCCAGAAGCGCCTGCTGCACCTTTTCGGCAAGGCCGATGGACAGAAAAATGACCATGGTCGCCCCATGAGAGGCCAGAGAGGCCAGTTTTTCTTTTTCGGGCACCGGGGTGCGGCCTTCCATGCGGGTGATGATAACGGTCTGGCTCACGGTGGGCAGGGTGTACTCGGCGTTCAATGCTGCCGCTGCCCCGCAGAAGCTGGATACGCCCGGGGTGTCATCGTAGGGGATGCCCTCGGCGTCCAGCACATCCATCTGCTCCCGGATCGCGCCGTACAGGCAGGGGTCGCCGGTGTGCAGGCGCACGGTGGTGCGGCCTGCGGCTTCCATCTGCCGCATCACATCCAGCACCTGCTCAAGGGTCATTTCGGCGCTGTTATATACGGCGCACCCTTCCTGGGCGAGACCCAGCAGAGCCGGATTTACAAGGCTGCCTGCGTAGATGATGCAGTCGGCGGTCTGCAGCAGAGCTGCTCCCCGCCGGGTGATGAGGTCAGGGGCACCGGGGCCTGCGCCAACAAAATGTACCATATATTTACTCCTTTATCAGAACAGTGGCAAAATAGCCGGCCGCAGCAGGGTCTGAAGGTCGGGCAGCGGAAAGGTCAGGCCAGACGGTCTCGTCCGGCAGGCCGCAATTGCATACAAGGGCACTGTCCGCCAGCTTACCGTGAATTTCCAGTGCGGCCAGAAGGTCGGGCAGCTGACGCCCGGATTTCATCAGAACTTTGGCACCGGGCGTTTCCAGCACGCGGCCTGTCCGGCTGCCCGGCGCAATGGTGAGAGGAGCGTCCATGCCGCCGGTGAGGGGGCGGTTCAGACGTGCTGCCGCTGCACAGAAACTGGGGACACCGGCTGCCATGGCGGTGACATAGCCCTTGGCCTGCAGGATCTCCTGCAGATATCCAAAAGTGGCATAAATGGACACATCGCCGAGGTTCAGCATGGCCACATTCCGGCCGGTATCCAGATAGGGGAGAACCGCCTGTGCTGCCGCTTCGTGAGATGCTGCCAGCACCGCCGGGTCGCGGCTCATGGCAAAGTGCAGCGGAAGAATCACCTTTCCGTCCAGCACTTCTCCCAACGCACTGCGTGCGATGTCCAGCGCCAGCATCTGGCCGGAAGCCGTCTGCGGCGCAGCCAGAACCGGACATTCCCGGATCAGCCGCACCGCCTGCAGGGTCAGCAGCTCCGGGTCGCCGGGGCCGACGCTGACGCCGTAAAAAGTGCCTTTCAGTTCTGCCATTCTGCAATCAGCTCCTTTGCGGTTTTGGTCTCGCCCAGTGCGCCGTGCTGATTGGAAAAAAGCACAGCACCCACCCGGAACGCCCCGCCTGCCCGACGGTCCAGATGCAGCTGGATGGCCGCGAGGATGCTTTCCAGCACCGGAGCCTGCAGCCCTGTACCGTCCAGAATGTCCAGGCAGGCATCCGTGGTCGCGGCATCCATCAGGGCGGTGCACACCTCGCGGGATGCTCCGCACACAGCCGCATGGGCACAGAATACTTCGGCGCGCCCGTCTGCTGTGTGGGAGTGGGTGTTCATGACCCCTGCCGCCAGCTTCACGAGCTTGCCCACGTGCCCCACCAGAAGCACCTGCTCAAATTCGGCTGCTGCGGCCATATCCAGCGTATCGCCGATAAAATTTGACGTCTTGACCACCGGGAACCGCTCAAACTGCGGCAGAGCGGAGGCCAGATAGTCCAGCCCGTAGTTGCCCGGCGCAAGCACCAGCCGCCGGGGCGTGCCGGCACGGAGCGCAGCCTGATTCATCTCCAGCTGAATGGTATCCAGAATGGCCTGCTGGCTCATGGGCTCCACGATGCCGCTGGTGCCCAGCACCGACAGCCCACCCTCTACCCCGATGTGCGGGTTGAAGGTGCGCTTTGCGGTCTCGACACCGCCCTCAATAGAAACCGTTACGGAAAAGCCGCCCGGATAGCCTGCGTTTTCGGCTTCCCGCGACAGCGCCTCGGCGATCATCTGCCGGGGTACATGGTTGATGGCGGCTTCGCCCACGGGCTGGTCAAGGCCGGGCTTTGTCACCCTGCCCACACCCTCGCCGCCGAAGATGCGCACGCCGGGGGCATCCGGTTCCAGCACCACTGACGCGATCACCGGCAGCCCGGTGGTCACGTCCACATCATCACCGCCGTCTTTGCGGATGGCGCATGCTGCGCCGGTGCCCGTTCTGCGGCAGTAAATGGGCGCTACCTCTACCACAATGCCCTTTGGGGTGCGCAGAGCCACGGTTTCCGGTGTGCGGCCGGTGAGCAGAAGCCGCGCCGCCCCGGCCGCGCCCAGCGCCGCGCAGGTGCCGGTGGTATAGCCGCAGCGCAGCAGCTTCTGCCCGCTGCGGACATAGTGCTCGAACCGGGGCTTGGACGGCTTTGCAGGTTCGCCATAAAGAGAGGCATACTGCTGCTCGGTCAGGCCGTACAGGGCACGGATATTCTCCGGCTGAAACGCCTGTTCCGGCGTCAGCACACCGGAAACACCGCCGGGCGAAACGCACACCACCGTGTCGGCGATCTTTTCGGCCAGCTCCAGCTCGTGCAGGCTCAGGATCACCGCCAGTTTTCCGGTATGCGCAAGCTCTTTGAGGATGGTGAGCAGCTCGACCTTCCCTTTGATGTCCAAAAAAGACGTAGGCTCGTCCAGCAGGATCACCTCCGGCTGCTGGCACAGTGCCCGCGCCAGCAGAATGCGCTGGCGCTGACCATCACTGATGCGGTTGAAGTCGCGGTCTGCGAGAGAGGATGCCCCTACCAGTTCCAGAGCCGCATACACCTGCCGCCGGTCTTCGGTGGACAGGATGCCCAGCCTCCCGGTATAGGGGTGGCGGCCTGCTGAAACGAAATCAAAGCAGGAGGTCAACTCCATCCGGCGGCTGTGGGGCACCATCAGAGCAAGCCTGCGGGCACGCTCGATGCCGGAGTAATCAGAGAGGCTTTTACCCTCCAGCAGAACCGCCCCGCCCATGGGAGCCAGCTGACCTGCCAGTGTCCGGAGAAGGGTGGATTTGCCTGCACCGTTGGGGCCGATGAGGGTCAATATCTGCCCGGGATGCACCTCAAGGGCGATATCCGTGAGCAGCGGCGCTTTGCCGTAGCCGATGGCGAGGTCTTTTGCCCCGCACAGAAAATTTTCGCTCATCGTGTACCCTCCTGATTGCGCCGCACCAGCAGCCAGATGACCACCGGTGCGCCAAATACTGCCGTTACTGAGCTGATGGACAGCTCGGTTGGGGCAAACAGACTGCGTGCCAGCAGGTCGCAGAGCAGGCAGAACGCTGCTCCGCCCAGACAGCACCCGGGCAGCACATGCAGCGGCTTTGCGCTGCCCAGCAGCTGCTTTACAAGGTGCGGCACCGCGATGCCCACAAAGGAGATCGGCCCCGCAAAGGCGGTGACACAGGCGGCCAGCAGGCTGGACAGCAGCACCAGAGCGGCAGAAAACGGCTTGACGCTTACGCCCACGCTGCGGGCGTACTCTTCGCCCATCTGGTAGGCCGCCATGGGTTTGGACAATAGAAAGGATACGGCCAGTGCGGGCAGCGTTACCAGTGCTGCCGCCTGCACGTTCGCCCAGGTCATGCCGGAAAAGCTGCCCTGTGACCAGTTGTGCAGGTTGACGATGTTGGAGTCCTGCGCAAAGGCCACCACGATGTCGGTGACGGCAGAGCAGATGTAGCCGATCATGACGCCGCAGATCACAAGGATGCTCATGCGCTGCACCCGGCGAGCCACCGCAAGCACAAAGGCCATGGCGGCCATGGCACCCACAAAAGCGGCGGCGATCAGCGTTACCGAGCCGGTGAGCACTCCGCGATTCAGGAACACCACCATGGTCAGAGCCACCGCCAGCTTTGCACCGCTGGAAATGCCCATGACGAAGGGGCCGGCAATGGGGTTTGCAAAAAAAGTCTGAAGCAGGTAGCCGGCCGCGCTGAGAGCTGCGCCCAGCAGAGCAGCCATCACCGCCCGGGGCAGGCGCAGCTGCAGGATAATATTGATGGAAAGTTCGTCTTTGCCATGACCCAGCAGAGCCGCCAGCACCTGCCCGGGAGCAAGGGACACACTGCCCCAGAACAGATTCAGCGTAAAAAGGGCGGCCAGAGCCGCCGCAAGGGCAAGATAGGAGGCCGCAAGGCGTCGGGTACGGGTCATAAACGATCCTTTCTGTAATATTGCAATGGATCAATCCACGTGGTTTAGAAACTTCAGGGCTTCCGGGGCAGGGATGCCCTTGGTGAACACGGTGTTCATGTCGACGATCAGGTCGGCCAGCGCCATGCTCTGCTGGAACAGACTTTGCGAGGTGCACCATACCTGACCGTTCTTTACAGCCTTGAACTCACTCAGCAGCGGGAATTTTTCGGTCAGCTGGCTCACGGAGGAGATGGTGCCTTCAATGGCGCTGTTGTAGATGAGCACATCGGCATCCTTTGCCCCGGCATAGAAGTCTTCCAGCGGGAGATTCATGGTGGCAAGGCTGTTGCCGTTGTCCGTCAAGCCGGAAAAAACATAGCTGCCGCCCGCCATTTCGATCATTTTGGCCACATAATCATTGCCTTTGCGCACAGTGGCAAGGTTGTTGGTGGTCAGCGAGAAGAAGGCGCAGCTTTTTCCTGTGGGCTCCTGCATGAGGATGGGCTGAATGGCAGCTTCCTGTGCAGAAAATGTCCGCTCAGCCAGTTCTTCTTTGCCCAGCAGGATGCCGTAGAGCTTGATCCACTCCATGCGAGCCAGCGGATCGCTCTCGTAGCTGGAGCGCTCCACCAGAACCGGGATGCCGAAGTGCTCCAGCTGCTCCTTGACGTCGGGGGTGTGCAGGATCATCGTGTTCTCAATGGCAAGGCCGCAGCCTGCGGCCAGGATCTGCTCATAGTCCGGAGCACTGTATTTGCCTGCGTATGCGACCCTGCCCTCTTCCATGGCCTGCTGTGCTTCGGGCAGATACCAGCTCTCGGCGCGGGTGCCGGAAAGAGCGATGCTGTCCAGTGCATCCAGATGCAAAAACAGATCCATCACTGAGGTGGAGACAAGATAGATGTTCTCTACCGGCTGGCGCAGCACGGTCACATCGGCGGGCAGACTGTCCACCTCCGCAGCATCTTCCGGCACAACAAGGAACCGTGCATCCGACTCCGCGATGGTCAGCATGGTATAGCCGCCCTCATAGCAGTCCGCCGTGAACTGCTGTGCATAGTCCAGTTTGTAATGATGAGAGAAAACAAGACTTTCCGTATTGGCGGGCTGAGCCTTGCTGCCGCAGCCGGTCAGTGCCAGCGCCGCAGCAGGGATCAGTTTCAGAAATTGGTTGCGAGTGATTTTCATTCAAATATCCGGACGTTTGTCGTTCCGACCCCTCTTGTGAAAAGGCGTTTGGAGCGGCCCTGCGGTTGCGCAGCAATGAAAGCCCCAGTGGGTCTTTCAAGCAGGCGAGCGATCTGCGATAGCAGATGGAAGGGCTTTGCCCTGACAAGCGTCGGGGCCGCGACAAACGCGAAATAAAAAATTGATTTTCCGCTGAGTATGCCCAGAGCGTGAGCGGAGGGCATTCTCAATCGTTAGCCTTCAGACTTGTGGAATCAAAGGTCAGCGTATACTCGATTTCGTGGGGGGTGCTCATGGCCACGGTGTCGGCAGTGACGTCCAGAGCGGTGTCCAGCGCGGCAACGGGGATCTCAAAGGCGGAATTGCCCTCGGTGTTGGTGGGCAGATACTTCTCGCCGTCCACGATCATATAATCATAATTGGGGCTGCTCCACACGATGGCTGCAGTCATTTTGCCGTCAGCCACGGTCAAAGCGGCGGGGCTTTCTACGGTGGCACGGCCGGAGCCGCCCTCCAGCGTCACATCACAGGTGTAGGTTCCGTCGGCGGGGGCTGCGGTGCCAGCCTGTTCGACCGCGTTGCGCACGCTGACGACATGATCGTACCACTTGCCTTTGGTGCCCAGAATGGCCAGATCAAAGTCGGCATCCACGGCAGAGACCGGGATATCGAAGCCATACACCTCCTCGGAAGTGCCGTCGGAGTAGGTGACGGTGTCGGTGGTGGGCTGCAGCCAGTCGGACTCGTTGGCCGCGGCGTCCGCAGCCTTGCCCGGATACAGGTTGACGATGTGGGTAGACGCCAGACTGACGTGGAAGGTCATCTGGCCGTTCTCCACGGTCAGGGTGCCCTTACCGTTGCAGGCTTCGTTGGCATGGAACATGGAGCTGTCAGTGTCAAAGTCGGCGGTATACACACCGTCCGGCAGAGCGGCGGGCGCAGCGGCAGAAGAAGCCGCGGAAGAAGCAGCCTCCGAGCTGGCAGCGCCGGACGCCGCAGACGATGCCGTGGAAGAAGCACCGCAGCCCGCCAGCAGGCTCAGTGCCAGAGAAGCAGCGACAACACAGGAAAAAACGCGTTTCATAGGAAATACCTCTACATTATAAAAAATCAGCTTTTATTATACCATTGTTCGGATAAAAAATGAACCCTCTCCACCGGGTGCCGCAAAGCGGCCGCGAAACGGAGAGGGTTCGTTTGATCAACCGTTCAGAGAATCGATCGCCGCCTTGGTGTGGGCGACATACAGCTTCTGGACATCCTCGATCTCACCCAGACCAGCAATCTGGCAGTCAACCGACTCAAATGCACCGGAAGCGTTGAACTGGCTCAGCCAGGAATCATCATCCGAACCGGCCATATCGTTGTTGGCGTGATCGCCGGCAACCACCATCAGCGGGCGCAGGATCACTTTGGTGTAGCCTGCAGCCTTGACGGCCTCGATGACGTTCTCGCAGGCGGTCTCTTCAGGCTTACCTTCAACGGTGCCAATGAACACATTGTCATAGCCCAGGGTCTGCATGGTGGTCTGCATCTGGCTGTAGCTCACCTTTGCGGTGTGAGAGGTGCCATGCCCCATGAAGACGAAGGCGGTCTTGTCGGCGGCAGCGGCGTCCAGACTGTCATAGCCGGCTTCCTTCACGGCAGCAGCGGTGACAGCCTTGGCGACGTCTTCCTTATCCTGATTGATGATGGTAGCATCGGAGCCGACCTCACCCAGCAGGGGCTCAGCCACAGCGACAGATTCAAACTTGTCGCGGTAGGTGTCGATCATTTCCATCATTTCGTCGTACTCAGCGCCGTGCATCAGGTGGGTGGGCTGGACGACAAGGTTCTTCACGCCGTTTGCCACAGCGCGGTCCATGGCCTGCTGCATATTATCAATCTTTTCGCCGTCACGAGCCTGCACATGGTTGATGATGATCTGTGCGGTGAAGGCGCGGCGCACGCTCCAGTCCGGGTATGCGGCCTGCAGAGCATCCTCGATGCCCTTGATGTCCTTCACGCGGCTGTCGTTGAAGGAGGTGCCGAAGGAGACCACCAGCAGCTCGTTGTCGCCGATGTCGTCCTGATTGCGGGCATCGTCCTTGGAAGCATCGCCGGTGTCACGGCCAAAGTAGTCGGGGTCGGCGTTCTCGCCTTCCACCAGTTCCTTCTGGGTGTCGGTCAAAGCATCCCATGCAGCCTTGGCGGCTTCGCACTGAGCGTCGGTGTCATCATTGCGCTCCTGCACATAGATGGCATCGATCAGGTCTGCCACGTTCTTTGCTGCCATTTCGTCAGCCTCCTCGCTGCTCGCTTCGCTGGAAGCGGCAGACGCAGCGGTGCTGGATGCAGTGCCGGAAGCAGCACCGCCGCAGCCGGTGAGCACGCCGGCGCACAGGGCCAGAGCGGTCACGGATGCAGCCAGCTTTCTGATTTCGATTCTTCTCATGAGTGTCTTTTCCTTTCCTGTGAAAAATCCTGTGAAAAAATTTTCGGCACTGAACAAGGTACAGGAAAGAGAGCTTGAAAAAAAGGCCTTTCGTCCTGCGGATGGCATGACAAAAAGACCCCTTTGCGTTCAGGCTTTTTGGTACAACCAATTCCTCGTGATCTGGGGCATGTGCCCCTGTACCAGCAGCAGGCAGGTCTCCTGGCTGAAAGATCACCGCCCGGCATCGCCTTCCCGGAGAAAAACTCCAGTGACCGGTGCGCAAGGCACCCTGATGCGGACTCCCTTATCACAGTGACGAGATCGTGCGGGATTTGCACCCGCTTCCCTTTTATCCTTCTCACCGCAGTGAGCGGCAGAAGGCACCTGATGCTTTCTGTTCAGTTCGCAGGAAAGTATAGCATACTGAAATGAAAAAAGCAACAAAAGCAGGTTCGATTCTGCGTGATTCCTTATAAATATAAAAAAGAGCGCCGCGTTTTGTATAAAATCCTTCTGCCTGCCCCAAACTAACCCCGAAACGCGTGTACACTACACAACAGATGGGAGCGAAAACAATGGAGCAGATCAAAAAGTTTCTGCGCGACAAAGGCTTTGCGCTGGCGCTTCTGGCCTGCCTTGTGGCGGCGGGTGCGGCGGGGGTCTGGGCGGTGCGCACCGTCCGGGACGAGCTGGAAAAAAGTTATAAGAACCAGACCGGGCCGGATGCATCCTCTGCATCCGGACAGACGGAGCAGCCGGGATGGGATGCAGACCTGAAAGTGGAGGATGACGTATGGCAGCAGGACGTTGCAGATGTGGCCGAAAACAAACCCGATGTGCCGAAACCGGACAGTGCCTCCGGCTCGGCTGGTGCATCCTCTGGTGCGCGGTCTGGGTCTGGTTCTGTGCACGAACCCTCCGCACTGCAAGGATCCTCTGCGCCTGCCGAAAGCTCGGCGGCGCCTGCATCCGCGCAGCCTGTGACAGGCCGGGTCTTAAACGCCTACAGCGGGGATGAGCTGGTCTATCAAAAAACGCTGGGTGACTGGCGCACCCACAATGGTGTGGACTATGCCTGCAGCAAGGATACGGCAGTCAATGCGCCGACCGGCGGCAAAGTAACGGCGGTGGAAACGGATGGACGCTGGGGCGGTGTGGTGTGCATTGAGGACGATGCAGGCCGCATCTGGCGGGTGTGCGGCACCGCAGACCCGCAGGTAAAGACCGGCGAAAGCGTGACCGTGGGGCAGACCCTTGGCCGGGCGGGAAGTATCCCGTCAGAGTGTGCCGAGGAGACCCATGTGCATCTGGAAGTGCTGGAAGGCGACAGGTATCTCGACCCGGCAAAACTCATCGGCTGATGCAGAAGGCGGCAGAGCGGACAGGCTTTGCCGCCTTTTGAGCGCTTAATGGCAAAAGAGAAATTTTTCCAGCAGGGGCACATTGCTTTTACGGGCAGATTCTGGTATGATATACTCGATTTAACAGCGTTTTGGGAGGATAACAGATGGCGAATGTGTTGATCGTCGGTGCGGGTGCGGCAGGCCTGATGGCGGCGGGTGCTGCTGTGCGGCAGGGGCACCGGGTGACGGTGCTGGAACATATGGATCAGCCCGGACAGAAGATCCTTGTCACAGGCAAGGGACGCTGCAATGTGACCAATGACTGCCCGGCAGAAGAGTTTTTGCGCCATGTGCGCACGAATCCGCGGTTTCTGTATTCCTCGCTGGGGGCGTTTCCGCCGGCAAAGACCATGGAACTGTTCGAGGCGCTTGGCGTGGAGCTGAAAGTGGAGCGCGGACGCCGGGTGTTCCCGGTGTCTGATAAGGCGGAGGAGATCCGTCAGGCACTTCTTCGCTACGCGCAGGATGCGGACATTGTACATGACGGCGCGAAAAAACTTCTGCTGGAGGAACTGCAGCCGGAGCCGGAAGCAGCTCCCGCCGCACCGGAAAACCCGCGCCACCCCAAAAAGAAAAAGGCAGGCCCAGCACTGCGGTGCATCGGTGTGCGGGGCACCTCCGGCCGGGAGTACCGGGCGGATGCCGTGCTGGTGGCCACCGGCGGCGTGAGCTACCCCACAACCGGCTCTACCGGCGATGGCTACAGGCTGGCGCAGCAGGCCGGGCACACCCTTGTGGAGCCTGTGCCAAGCCTGGTCAGCCTTGTGAGCCATGACGCTGACTGCAAAAAAATGATGGGTCTGGCTTTGAAAAACGTGACACTGACCCTGTTCGAGGACGGAAAGGCCATCTTTGACGAGCAGGGCGAGATGCTGTTTACCCATTTTGGCATCAGCGGCCCGCTGACCCTGAGTGCGTCCAGCCATCTGGGCGACATGAAAAAGCATGTGTATCATGCAGAGATCGATCTGAAACCTGCCCTCAGCGAGGAGCAGCTTTACGACCGCATCACCCGCGATTTTGCTCTGCTGGCAAACCATGCGGCGCAGGGCGCGCTGGTCAAGCTGCTGCCTTCCAGCATGCAGCCTGTGATGGTGGCGCGCTGGGGCATCGACCCGGCTACCAGAGCCAATCAGATCACCCGGGAACAAAAGCGGGAGCTGGTGCGGCTGATGAAGCACTGGCGGGTGTCCATCGACGCCCGGGGCGACCTTGCGCACGCAGTGATCACCAGCGGCGGCGTGTCGGTGCGGGAAGTGAATCCCAAGACCATGCAGAGCAAAAAGGCGGCGGGGCTGTATTTTGCAGGCGAAGTGCTGGATGTGGATGCATACACGGGCGGCTACAATCTGCAGATCGCCTTTTGCACCGCGCAGAGCTTTGCAAATAATCTGTAATTACAGATAAAACAATTTTAAATGCCCTCCGCGCTGCTCTGGGCATATTTATAGGAATAGATTTTTTTGATTTGTATTTTGAAAACGACCGCAGTCGTTTTCAAAATACGTTTTCACAAAAAGGGTTGTTGCAGGGATAGTCTCACAGACCGCTGCGCAACTGTTCCCGAAGGGAACGAGCAGCAGATTCAGTTGGCCGTTGCGGCCCCGCTTGTGAAAATCAAATCTGGAAAATCCGCAGATTTTCCAGATTTGTAAATATTTAAAATGATTTTCCGCTGAAGATGGCCAGAGCGAATGCGGAGGCCATTCAAATCGTTCAGCTGAGTTAAAAGGAGATATATAAAAATGGTATCTGTTGCAATCGATGGGCCTGCAGGTGCAGGTAAATCCACGCTCGCACGCCGTCTGGCGGCAGAGCTGGGCTATATCTATGTGGACACCGGAGCGATGTACCGCGCCATCGGCCTGTATGCCCTGCGCGCAGGCAAAGACCCGAAAGACAATGAAGCGGTCAACGCCTTGCTGCCGGAGGTCGAGCTGCGCTTTGCATTTATCGATGGAGAACAGCACATTTACTTAAAGAATGAAGACGTCAGCACGGCCATCCGCACCGAACAGGTGGGCATGGCGGCATCTGCCGTGGGCGCAAACCCTGCCGTGCGTGCTTTCCTGCTGGAACTGCAGCGGGAGATGGCAAAAAAGCAGGATGTGCTGATGGACGGCCGCGACATCGGTACGGTGGTTCTGCCGGATGCTGCGGTCAAAATTTTCCTCACGGCCACACCCGAAGCTCGTGCTGCCCGCAGGTGGAAGGAGTACCGGCAGAAAGGCACTGAGGTGTCCTACGAAAAAGTGCTGGAGGATGTGAAGCAGCGGGACGATCAGGATATTCACCGTGCTGCTGCGCCCCTGAGACAGGCGGCAGACGCTGTTCTGCTGGACACCTCGGAGATGGATTTTGAGCAGAGCCTTGCCGCCATGAAGAAGATCATTGCGGAAAAAGTAAAATAAAAACAGGAATAAAGCGATAAAATGATACTATATTACATTCTAGTACCCTTTGCGTGGGTTCTGTGGCATATCGGCTTCCGTATCCGCGTAGAGGGCCGTGAGAACCTGAAAAAGGTGCAGACAAAAGGCTGCATCCTTGCACCGACCCATGTCTCTGCCATCGACCCGGTGTTTATCGTGGTCACCCGGTGGAGCAGGCGGATGGTCGTATTTGCCAA
This sequence comes from uncultured Faecalibacterium sp., assembly GCA_934501115.1. GTDB lineage: Bacteria > Bacillota > Clostridia > Oscillospirales > Ruminococcaceae > Faecalibacterium. The sequence goes on along the minus strand of CAKSTO010000042.1, from coordinate 978 downwards.
GAAGGAACTGTTCGAGATCAACGGCTTCCTGACATGGTTCTTCCGGTGCTGCGGCGCGGTGTGCGTGCGCGGCACAAAGGATGAGATGGCTGCCATCGAGCAGACCATTGAGGCCTGCAAAAACGGCAGGACGCTGCTGATCTTTCCGGAGGGCACCCGCGAGAAGGAAGGAAAGCTTCTGCCGCCCAAGAGCGGCCTGTTCGTCATTGCGGCAGGTGCCGGGGTAGACGTGGTGCCCTGCCGCATCCTGTACGATACGCCGGACGGGAGAATGCATCTGTTCTGCAGGGTGCGGGTGATCTACGGCGAGCCCATGCCTGCCGCCCAGTTTGCCATGGAAGGCCGGCGGGATACCAAAAAGCTGCGTGCCAACAAGCAGGCTTTGCTGGACGCGTGGGAAAAGATGGGGGCGTAAAAGATGGAGATCCGAGTTGCCAAGACGGCGGGGTTCTGCTTCGGCGTCAGGCGGGCGGTGGAACTGACCTACGGCCTTCTGGCAGAAGGACGCCGGGTGGCAACACTCGGCCCGCTGATCCACAACCCGCAGGCTGTGGAGGATCTGCGGAAAAAAGGCGCGCTTGTGGCAGACAGCCCTGCCGATGTGCCTGCCGGGTATGAAGTGGTCATCCGAAGCCACGGTGTGCCGCACAGTGTCTACGATGAACTGACAGAACGGAAGATCCCGTACCACGACGCGACCTGCCCCTTTGTGCAGAAGATCCAGCGCATTGCCGCTGAGGCCGAGAAAGCGGGTGCGGTGCTGCTGGTAGCGGGCGACAAGACCCATCCGGAGGTGCAGGGGATCGTGGGGCACACCCGCGGAGAGGTGTTCGTTTTCGCGGATCTGGCCGAGCTGAAGGCGTGGAAAGGCCCTTCTGACCCGCAAAAACCCCTGTTTGCAGTTGCACAGACCACATTTCAGGTAACAAAATGGCAAGAAAGTTCGGAGTTTCTCAAAAAAGCCTATACAAACGCCCG
>CAKSTO010000041.1 GCA_934501115.1 uncultured Faecalibacterium sp. | reverse complement strand
ATATTCTGTTGTGTTCGCGAGCTGTTTCGCTCGGAACGATAGTTATTATACCAGATATCCGGAGAATGTCAAGCGCTTTCTGCAAAAAACTTTTCTCTTTTTTCAAAACATCATACTTTCGTGAAAAAGCCCTCTGCAGGCCGGTTTTCCGGCGGTGCAGAGGGTCAGAGTTTCTCCCGGTTCTTTTGTGTTCCCATCATACACGGCATCATATCGCCGGAACAGGAAAGGTTACGCCCTGCCCCACACCAGCCACAGGTACACATAACCGGTCAGCACGGCAGCCAGTGTGAAGGGCACTCCGATGCGCAGAAAATCGCGGGTCGTCACGGCCTCACCATTTTTGCGCAGGATGCCGATGGCTGTGATATTGGCCGACGCACCGATCGGGGTCAGGTTGCCGCCCAGCGTTGCGCCGGTGAGCAGGCCGAAGTAAAACACATACGGCTCCATGCCCGCACCGTTGTTCATGAGCGCGGCAATGCTCTGCACTACCGGCAGCATGGCAGCCACATAAGGGATGTTATCCACAAAGGCCGACAGCACCACCGACACCGCCACCAGCAGGGTGAACAGGCGGAAGGGATCCTCTCCTGCCACAGCGTGGAACAGCGCTGCTGCTGCGTCGATCACACCCGCCGCGCAGATGCCGGCGATCACGATGAACAGCCCGAAAAGCAGCAGCAGGGTGTCGCAGTCCAGCTCCTCTGCCGCCCGCCGCAGCGGCTTTATGCTGTGTGCCCGCAGGCAGGCTCTTGCCACCCCGAACAGACACAGCGCCATACACACAAGGCCGCTGCGCAGCTCATAAAGGGCAAGCAGCACACCGCCCTGCGGCCGGGGCAGAAAAGACGCTGCGATCAGCAGCCCCACTGTCAGCAGCATCAGGGCGGCGGGCACATCGTCCTCGACCTGTGTTTCCACCCTTGCTTCGATCGGCTGAGTCTCGCGGCGGAACAGCCGCAGCAGCACCAGCAGCGAGGCAAGCGCGCCCAGTTCCACGCCCCAGAAAATGCCCGGACGGCCATGCATCCAGAAAAAATCGAAGAAATTCATGTCTGCAAAGCTGCCCAGCAGGATGCTGGTCGTGTCGCCCACCAGCGTCGCCGCACCCTGCAGGTTCGAGGAAACAGCGATCGCAATGAGCACCGGCACCGGCGAGATCTTCAGCTTGCGGGCGATGGCAAGGCCCACCGGTGCCACCATCAGCACCGTAGCCACATTGTCCACAAAAGCACTGATGACGCCGGCGAACAACGCCAGCATACACACCGCCAACCTGACGTCCGGCACACGGACGATGAGCATTTCTGCCAGTTTGGCAGGCATTTTGCTCTCGATGAACAGCGCCACAGTGCCCATGGTGCCTGCCATCATCAGCAGGACATTGTAGTCTACCACCGCCAGCGCTGTCCGGAGAGAAAAATCATACATTCCCAGCTCTCCCAGTGCGATAAAGACTGCTGCACTGCACAGCGCCACCCACGGGCGGTACTGCGGGAGCCGGAGCATCAGGAGATAGGTCACCGCAAACAGCACAAGTGCAAGTGTCATTCTGCATTCTCCCCGCTGCGGGCGTCCTCGTCGATCATCCGGTAGCCCACGCCAAGCTCGTTCAGGATATAAGCATTGCTGCCCGGGCGGCTGCCCAGTTTCTTGCGGATATTAGCCATGTTGACCTGCAGCTTTTTCGTGCTGCCCACATCGGTATCGCCCCAGATGGCCTTGACGATGGCCGCATAGGTCATCACCCGGCCGGCGTGCTGCGACAGGAATGCCACGATGTTATACTCGGTCTGGGTGAGCTTGACCTCCTGCCCGTCCACAAATACCTTGCGGCGGTCATAATGGATCTGCATCCCCTGTGCGTGGAACTCGCCGTTCGGCGCGCCGCCCCGCAGAGCGCTGTAGCGGCTCAGCCGCAGCGCCGCCCGCACCCGCGCCAGCAGCTCCCCGGTGCTGAACGGCTTTGTGATGTAATCGTTGGCACCCAGATCCAGCGCCTCGATCTTATCCATCTCGTCGGTGCGTGCCGAGAGCACGATAATGGGGGTCAGGTACTTCTGCCGCACCGTGCGGACAAACTCCAGCCCATCCCGATCCGGCAGACCCAGATCCAGGATCACCAGATCCGGGTTGTGTGAGGCAAACAGGGTCAGCCCCATGGTGCAGGTGCGGGCTACCAGCACCTGATACTCGTTCGTCGTCAGCAGCGTCTCGATAAAGCTGCAGATGTTGGCCTCGTCCTCTACAATGAGTACTTTGAATTTATTATTGCTCATCTTCTGCATCCTCCATTTCGATCTCTTCTGTCTCCAGCCAGAAGCGGATGGTCGTGCCCTCGCCGGGGCGGCTGTCTGCTTTGATCTCGCCGCCATGCGCCTTGATGATGGCAGCGCACACCGACAGCCCGATGCCCATGCCGTGCTTGCCGCTGTCTGCCGGGGTGTCCGGGTCAGCACCGACCGTGCCGGTAAACAGCTTCTTCAGCCGCTCCTTCGGGATACCGCAGCCGTCGTCCTGCACCTCGAACACGGCGCGGTGATCCATCGTGAACACCCGCAGCGTCAGCCGGGTCATGCCCTTGGCATGGACGGCGGCGTTTTCCAGCAGATTCATCAGCACCTGCTGGATCAGCATGGAGTCCATAGGGATCACGACGAACTCCTCCGGCAGATCCAGCTGCACCGGCACATCAGGGCAGCGCTTGCGGAACTTGACCAGCACTGTGTCCAGCAGTTCCTCCAGCACGGTAGGGGTCTTTTGCACCGTCACCTTCTCGCTGTCGATGCGGGTGACCGAAAGCAGGTTTTCCACCATGCGGTTCAGCCACTGTGCATCCGAGCACGCCTCGCCAAGCAGTTTTATCGTCTTTGCTTTATCCAGCGAGTCATAATTTTCGATCACGGTCGAGCACGCCCCGTAGATGGATGTGAGCGGGGTGCGCAGGTCGTGGGAGACCGCCCGCAGAAGGTTCGCCCGCATTTTTTCCTTCTCGTTTTCCATGCGCAGCTGTTCCTGCAGCTTGATGCGGGTGGTCAGGGTGCTGGTCATGATAGATACCACCAGCATCACCAGACCGGAAAACAGGTTCTCCGGCAGGGTAAAGTTGAAGGCCAGATAGGGTGACAGAAACGCAAAATTGACGGCCAGCACGCTGATCAGAGAGGCCGCCACGCCCCATACGTAACCCTCGGTATACATGGATGTGACAAATACTGCCAGCATAAAAATGAGCATGGCCACACCCTCGATGCGCCCCATGACGACCTGCGTCAGCATCACCATGCCAAAGGCGGCGCAGAGCGCACAGACCATAAACAGAGCATCGCGCAGCAGGGTCCGCTTTTTCATTCCGCTCCCTCCCCAGAAGGATATTCTCTCTCAACATAAAATTATACTACAGCGGCGCTAAAGATGCAGTAAAAATCCTTAGCAGGGAAGCAGAGCAGGGCAGCAGATCGTTTCCAAAGCAAATGATCCGCTGGGGTGGGACCCTGCTGCCGCAGGCAGTAGGGCGGGCGATGGAATGGCCCGTTGCATTTGCGTGGAAAGCTATCTGCCGCCCCACCCGGGCTTTTATTGACACCCTCTCTTCCCTGTAGTAAAATGGGCTCATCGCTTTATCCTACGGAATCAGGAGATCTTTTATGTTATATTTTGAAAACGATTACTGCGAGGGTGCACACCCCGCTGTGCTGGAAAAGCTGGTCGAGACCAACTTTGAAAAAGTGCCCGGCTACGGCACCGACCCCTACTGTGCCCGCGCAAAGGAAAAGATCCGCGCCGCCTGCGCCTGCCCGGATGCAGATGTGTACTTTATCTCCGGCGGCACTCAGACCAACTCCATCGTCATCGCATCCATGCTGCAGCGCTGGCAGGGCGTGATGGCTGCCGCCACCGGTCACGTCGCCGCCCACGAGGCCGGTGCCATCGAGTACACCGGCCACAAGGTGATCGCGCTGCCCGCCCACGAAGGCAAGGTGAGCGCCGCCGATGTGCGCGGCTGGTGCGCCACCTTCTACGCCGACGACAACCACGATCACATGGTCTTTCCCGGCATGGTGTACATCTCTCACCCGTCTGAGTACGGCACGCTGTACTCCAAGGCCGAGCTGGAAGCGCTGCACGCCGTGTGTCAGGAGTATCAAATGCCTCTGTTCATGGACGGCGCCCGTCTGGGCTACGGCCTCATGGCAAAAGGCACCGACGTCACCCTGCCGGACATCGCCCGGCTGACCGATGTGTTCTACATCGGCGGCACCAAGGTGGGCGCACTGTGCGGCGAGGCCGTAGTGTTCCCCCATGGTGCCCCGGCGCATTTCATGACCATGGTCAAGCAGCAGGGCGCACTGCTGGCAAAAGGCCGGCTGATGGGGCTGCAGTTCGATGTGCTGTTTACCGATGAGCTCTATACCCGCATCAGTAAAAACGCCATCGAGACCGCCGACCGCCTGAAGGAGGGGCTGGCAGCCAAGGGCTACCGTTTTTATATGGACTCTCCCACCAATCAGGTGTTCCCCATTCTGGCAAACAGCCAGCTGAAGGCACTGGAGGGCAAAGCCAAGTTCGGCTTTTGGGAAAAATACGACGACAGCCACACCGTCATGCGCATTGCCACCAGCTGGGCGACCCGGATGGAGGAGATCGAGCAGCTGATCGCCCTGATGTGACCACTGCCGAAGATTTTTGCTGATTTTATGCAGGTTATCGATTGCATTTTACGGCACAGTATGGTATCTTTTTGATATACAGTTCCAGACGCAGCAGAGCTGTCTCTGCCGCGTATCTGTGAGTAATTGGAAGGAAGGTAATTTACATGGGCTTTTTTGATAAGCTGTTTGGCGGCAAAACCGAAGACGAAGAGGCGGTCAAGTTCTTTGGTCAGTCCAAGACCGTTCTGGCTCCTCTCCGCGGCAAGGTGCTGGCACAGGCCGACATCCCCGACGAGACGTTCGCACAGGGCATCCTTGGCCCCGGCTGCGGCATCGAGCCTACCGGCAAGACCGTTTACGCTCCGTTCGATGGCACGGTGGATCAGGTGGCTTCCACTCTGCACGCTGTGGGCATGACCAGCACCGACGGCATCGAGATCCTGATCCATGTTGGCATGGACACGGTCGAGATGAACGGCAAGGGCTTCAAGGCTCTGGTCAAGGAGGGCGAAAAGGTCAAGGCCGGCACCCCGCTGCTGAAGATCGATCTGGACGCCATCCGCGCAGCAGGCCATCCCACTGCTACCGCCATCATTGTGACCAATGGCGACGATCTGGGCGAGCTGAAGATGCTGGCCGAGGGCGATGTGCTGGCAGGCACTCCGCTGTTCAAGTTCTGATCCCGGTTTCTCACAAACAAGTCAGTCCTGCGGGGCTGGCTTGTTTTCTTTTTTCGCAGAAAAGGCGCGTTTCAGCCATGCAGCCGGGCTTCGATGGCCGCTTTGTCCAGCCCCTCGCCGATCACGATGAGCACATCCTGCCCCTGCAGGATGGGGGCCAGCGTCCTTCCGGCGGCGGTGGCGTTCAGCTCCAGCCAGCCGGTCTCCCCGCCGGGCTGCGGGGCAAAACCTTTCACCCGCAGCACATGGCCGCAGGCGGGGTCCTGAAACAGGCGGTCGGCTGCCTCCTGCAGCTGCCGCAGCGTCAGATGCTGCTCCAGAAAGCAGAGGGACGAAAAGGCTTCGTGCTCGTCAAAGTGCAGCTTTTCGCAGCTGGCCTGCCGGTAGCCGCAGGAGGCGAGCGCGGCAAGGTCGGCGTCGGTGAGCTGCGCCCAGTCCTTCACGAGGATCTCGTCCGGGGCGAAGCGGCGGGAGCATTTGCAGGCCTCCAGCGCCCGCGCCAGATGGGCACAGGCCGCTTTGCACTGTTCTGCCCCGGCCAGTTGGCTGCGGCTCAGCAGCACCCGGCCTGCATTGGCGGTCTCGGCGGCCAGAATGTACTCTGCCTGCGGCGAGAGCTGCCCGGGCAGCATGGCGTCCACGATGGCGATCACATTGCCGATCTGATACCAGCGCTCCAGCGGGTCGTCCCGCAGCACGTCAAAAAACTCGTCCACATCAAAGATGCCGCTCGGCTCCACCACCACGCGGTCAAAGCCGCGCATCGCCATGGCGATGAGCTTGGTGCGCATCCGGCGCTGATGGGTGTCGCAGTCGCACCCGCCGCTGATGGTCTCAAGGTCACACCGGTCGCCCAGCAGATCCTGCACCAGCATGGCGTCTACGTTCACTGCACCGAAATCATTTTCAAGGATGCACACATTGTGCCCCTGTTCCACCAGATACCGGACATACTGCCGCAGAAATGTGGTCTTGCCTGCCCCCAGAAAGCCGGTGATCAAGTCTACCTGTACCATATCAAAAGCACCTCCCGTGCTGCTCGTTTTCGTTTGCTTCCAGTATACCGCATCGGGGCAGAATGCGCCAGTGCCGGACGTTTTTTCGGGGGAGGCCTCCCGCTTTTTCTCGGCAAAGACGCAGAAACAACAAAAAAAGCATCTTGATCGGATCAAGATGCTTGGTGGTTGCGGGGGCCGGATTTGAACCAACGACCTTCGGGTTATGAGCCCGACGAGCTACCAGACTGCTCCACCCCGCGATATTTACTTTTCAGCTCTCAGCGGTTCTCGCTGACTGCTCAAGTATAATACCACAGTGCGGGGTGGATGTCAACAGTTTTTTGAAAAAATTTTCGGTGTTTTTGAAACGCGGTCTGTCAGCAGCCGGGCGCGCCCGGACGGCAGGACGGCAGGGTTCGCAGTTTTGCCAAGAATCTCCGCTCCGAGGGAGCTGGCGGCGAAGCAGACCGAAAGAGTTACTTTTTCTTCTTTCGCCACATCACAACGCTGCCTGCCGCTGCTGCGGCGATGACCACCACCGGCCATGCACCGGCCAGCCCAACGGCCAGATGCTGCACGCCGTTTACAAAATTCTGCCAGCCCTCGGCAAAGGCACTGCCGAGGCGGGAGATGAAATCCTCACTCACAGGGGTGTAGGTCTTCACCTCACTCAGGCTCACATAGACCGTGCACTCCTGCACCTGATCGCGGTACCAGTCCATCTGGCTCTGCCAGCTCTCGATCTGGCTCTGCACCTCGGTCAGGCTGGATTCGATCTCCAGCAGATCCGAGAGGCTGTCGGCCTGCTGCTGCAGCTGCTGCAGACGGGTGCGCTGTGCCTTGAGGTTTTCGAGCCGGGTCTCCACATCCATGTACTGGGCAGTCACGTCCTCGGCCTGCTGGTTTTTGTAGGTCACGTTGCCGGCCTCAGCCACAGCCGCGAGGAAGCGGTCATAGTTTTCCTGCGGGACGCGGAAGGTCAGGCTGACACTGCGGCTGTCGCCGGTGTCGGAGTATTCGCTGCTGGACTCCATGTAGCCGCCGGCTTCGGTCAGTGCTGCGTCCAGAGCAGCGCGGGCGGCATCGTAGTCTTTGCTTTCAAGGCTCAGGTTCGCCGTATAGATGATTTTTGCGCTGTCGGTGCTGCGGGTGCCGTCGGCTGCTGCGGCGTCATCGGCGGAAAAGACCGCAGCGCCGTTGTCGGCACCACTCTCAAGCGCCATGGTATCCAAACTGTAATCCGCCGCCATGGGGCTGTCCACAGCGGCGCGGTCCATCCCGCTTGCCGCCGCAGCCGAATACTCCATCGGACTGCTGCTCTTTGCCCCCATCAGGCTGATGCTGCCCGTGCTCAGGGCACCGTAGCCCACCGCACACACGGCCAGACATGCAGCCAGTGCGCCCACCTGCTTTACAGGGAATCGGATGAGCTTTTTCTTCGGCTCAGCCTTTGCCGGGGCAGCGGTTTTCAGCAGGGGCTGCTCTTTTTCTTCTTCGGTCAGCTGGTCTGTCATGGCCAGCAGTCTGGTTTTGAGGTCGTCCGGGGCGCGGAGCTCGTCAGTCTCCATCTTGTATTCATACCACCTCATCTTCGATCTCCTCCTTCAGCATCGTATGTAGCTGTGCTCTTCCGCGCCGCAGCCAGCTGAGCACCGTGTTGGACGGTGCCCCCATCATCCGCCCGATCTCCGCCGCCGTGTAGCCTTCATAATAATGAAGGTAGATGGCGTTGCGGTAGTTTTCCGGCAGGGCTCGCACCGCATCCAGTACGCTGCCGTCCTCAAACGCCTCGGGGGCAGGCAGATTCTCGTCCAGCTCGGTGTCCTTCTGGTGGGCTGCACGGGTCAGGTCCCGGCAGCGGTTGATAGCCACCCGCAGCAGCCACGCTTTGAGGTGCTCCTCACTCTCAAAAACGCCCTCATAGTGCAGGAGCTTCTCGTAGACATCCTGCACCACGTCCTCGGCATCGGCTGTGCATCGACAGTTGTGCACGGCGGCACGGTACACAGCATCGCTGTATTTCTGCACCGCCAGCGTAAATCCTTCTTTTCTGGTCAGCTGTCCCATAATCTCAAGCTCTCCTTTAACGCCTGTACCGGCTGCGCTACCATGGGAACCTTCACCCTATACACGGATGAGCCTGCCCAAAGATTGCGCTCTCTGGAAAATTTATGAAAAAACCTACGTTCGGTATACCCTTTGCAGCAGCGCCACCCTCTGGGCAAGAAAACTCTCCGCTTTGGGGTGATGCAGCCAGCATTTACCGGCAGCCGTGTTCACCAGCCTGCGTCCCAGCGCCGCAGGGTCTGCATCGATGAGCTCCACATCCTGCACCGTCAGCTGGAGCGTCAGCGCCGCCAGCGCGTCCGGCACTGGCGGCAGCGGGTCGTCCCATACAAAGGGCGGCAGCAGCTGTACCGCCACAGCGGTGCGGGTGCACTCTCCGGTCAGCAGCAGTGCAGCCGGAATGCCCTCCGGCGTCACATGCAGCGAGCTGTACAGCAGCTGCATCCTGCTCTGCGCCAGCAAGTGGGTATCCCCCTCACTCCCGGTGGGCGAAAGGGTCATGCAGCCCCGGGCTTCGTCCATGTCGATGCGCCGCGCCGGTGCCTGCACCCGGGCATACAGCGCAGGCAGAGTAAAGCAGCCCTCTGCATCCAGCGCGTGCTGGAGCAGCAGGTAGAACTCGGTCAGCGGGTAATCCGCATCCGGCTGCGGCATCCCGAAGTCGGGGCGCGATACGTATCCTCCACCCATAGGGAAACCTCCTTGTTTTCTTGACAAACTGTATAAAACAGACGATCTATCAATAGAAAAGGCGCTGCCCGCAGCGGTCAGCTCTCTTCGGCCAGGCGGGCAATAAAAATGGCCGCTCAGTGTTTGCGAGACTGTGGGCGGTCATTTTTTGTTTCCGGAGGAAGTCAGATCACCCTTTTATGCAGACAACACCTGCCGCCGTTTCAGGCGGCATTTTTATTTTAGCACACTCTCCACCGTATTACAATCAGCCCCCGGATTGTAAACCTCCTTGAAACTTTATTGTTGACCATCTGCCCCTCGCCGCGTTATACTCGGGCGCAGATGCCTTGTAAATTTTTAACAGAGGGGAATTTGACCTATGAAAACCAAAAAATTGACCACCTATCAGATGGCCGTCACCGCACTGATGGCCGCCGTGCTGTGCGTGCTGGGGCCGCTGACGGTGCCCATCGGAGCCGTGCCCATTTCGCTGGCAAACTTTGTCATCTGCCTGACCGTATGGCTGCTGGGGGCAAAGTTTGGCACCCTGAGCGTGGCGGTGTACCTGCTCATCGGCCTCATCGGCGTGCCGGTGTTCTCCGGCTACGGCGCGGGCATTGCCAAGCTGGCAGGCCCCACCGGAGGCTACCTTGTGGGCTACCTGCTGCTGGCCTTCATCGGCGGCCTGTTCATCGAGAAGAGCAAGGGGCAGCCTGTGGTCTCCGGCATCGGCCTTGTGCTGGGCGACGCCGCCTGCTATGTGCTGGGCACCGCATGGTTCGTATACCAGATGCAGTGTGAGCTGGGCTATGCACTGTCGGTGTGCGTGTACCCCTTCATCGCGCTGGATCTTGCCAAGATCGTGGTTTCCTGCATCGTGGGCGCGCTGCTGCGTAAGCGTCTGGAGCAGGCCGGTGTGCTGAAACTGGAAAAAGCTGAATGATTCAGACTGGCTCCGCGTACGCTGCGCCATAATCAGCGGAAATATTGCTTTGAATATTGCAAGGGGCTGCTGCACAGGGAAAAAGCCAGTGCTAAACCGCTCCCTGTCAAGTAGACAGATGAAAAAACAAAAACAGAGAGTGCCCCGCATCCTTTACGAGATGCGGGGCACTCTCTGTTTCAACGTGTTTTTTGCGATCAGCTCTCCACGCCCTCGAACTGGCTGTTGTACAGCTTTGCGTAGAAGCCGCCTGCGGCCAGCAGCTGGTCGTGATCGCCCTGCTCCACGATGTGACCGTCCTTCATCACGAGGATGACATCGGCCTCCCGGATGGTGGAAAGGCGGTGCGCCACGATAAAGCTGGTGCGCCCCTGCATCATGCGGGCAAAGGCCTTCTGGATGCGCACCTCGGTGCGGGTGTCGATGGAGGAGGTGGCCTCGTCCAAAATCAGCATCGGCGGCAGACAGAGCATCACGCGGGCGATGCACAGCAGCTGCTTCTGCCCCTGACTGATGTTGCCGCCGTCCTCTGCAATGACGGTGTCGTAGCCCTCGGGCAGGCGGCGGATAAAGCTGTCGGCGTGGGCGGCTTTGGCTGCGGCTACCACCTCTTCAAGGCTGGCATCCGGCCTGCCGTAGGCAATGTTCTCCCGCACGGTTCCGGCGCGCAGCCAGGTGTCCTGCAGCACCATGCCGTAGCTGCCGCGCAGGGAAGCGCGGGTCACATCCCGGATGTCAGTGCCGGAAACCCGGATGCTGCCGCCGTCCACGTCATAAAACCGCATGAGCAGGTTGATGAGGGTGGTCTTTCCGCAGCCGGTGGGGCCGACGATGGCGATGCGCTGGCCGGGCTTCACATCGAGGCTCAGCCCCTCGATGAGCGGGCGGTCGGGCAGGTAGCGGAAGGAGACGTCCTGCAGCTGCACATGGCCGTCCGGCTGCAGCACGGGGGCGTTCTCGGCTTCCGGCACCTGATCATCGGCATCCAGCAGCTCGAACACACGGGCAGCGCAGGCCAGAGCATTCTGCAGCTCGGTGACCACGCCGGAGATCTCGTTGAAGGGCTTGGTATACTGGTTGGCATAGCTCAAAAATACACTGAGCTGGCCGATGGTGATGCCGCCCCGCACCGCGTACACGGCACCCACAAGACCCACGCCGGCGTACACGATGTTGTTCACGAAGCGGGTGGCGGGGTTGGTCAGGCTGGAGAAGAAGATGGCCTTCAGGCTCACATCCTGCAGACGGTCGTTCACCTCATCAAAGGCGGCAAGGCTCTCGGCTTCATGGCCGAAGGCCTGCACCACCTTCTGGCCTTCGATCATCTCGTTGACCAGTGCGGTCTGCTCACCGCGCACGCTGCTCTGCCCCTGAAAATACTTATAGCTGCGCTTTGCAAGAAAGCCTGCCACCACGAGGCTCAGGGGGGTGATGCACACCACCACCAGCGTAATGGGTACATTTTCGCTGAGCATGAACAGCAGCGTACCGAGAATGGTCAGCACGCCGCTGAACAGCTGGGTAAAGCCCATCAGCAGGCCGTCTGCAAAGGTATCCACATCTGCCACCATGCGGCTGACGATGTCGCCGGAAGGGTGGCTGTCGAGATAGGAAAGCGGCAGGGTCTGGAGCTTGCGCAGCGCTTCGTTGCGCAGGTCGCGGCTGACAAGGAAGGTAATGCGGTTGTTGCACACGCTCAGCAGCCACTGTGCCAGAGCGGCCGCAGCAGCCACCACCAGCACCCGGACGATGATGCCCAGAATGCCGGAAAAATCCACCTGCCCTTTGCCCAGCATCTTGTCGATGGCGCTGCCGCACAGGATGGGGATATACAGCTGTGCGCCCACGCTCAAAGCGGCAACTGCAAGGCTGCACACCACGAAGAAGGTGTAGGGGCGGATCTTGCCCAGAACACGGGTCAGGGTGGCCTTGCGCTGCTGCGGGGTCAGCTTCGTTTTTGCTTTTGCACTCATTTCTGCGCATCCCCTTTCTTGAACTGGCTCTCGTAGATCTCCTCGTAGACCGGGCAGGTTTTGAGCAGAGTGTCGTGGGTGCCGATGCCCACCAGATGGCCGTCGTCCAGCACAAGGATCTGGTCGGCGTGCTGCAGGCTGGCGGCACGCTGGCTCACGATGAACACGGTCAGGCTGCCGGGCAGTGCCGCCAGTGCCTTGCGCAGGGCGGCATCGGTGGCGTAGTCCAGTGCGCTGGCGCTGTCGTCCAGAATGAGAATGTCCGGCCTGCCCACAAGGGCGCGGGCGATGGTCAGGCGCTGTTTCTGTCCGCCGGACAGGTTGCGCCCGCCCTGCTCCACGGGCTCGTCCAGCCCGAGGGGCTTTGCCTTGACAAAATCCGCAGCCTGCGCCGTTTCCAGAGCGTCCCACAGGTCAGCGTCCGAGGCGTTCCGGTTGCCCCACAGCAGATTGGAACGGATGGTGCCGCCGAACAGCTGCGCCTTCTGCATCACCACGGCCACCTTGCCGCGCAGTGCTTCGCGGGGGTAGCTGCGGGTGTCGCGCCCCATGATCTCCACGGTGCCTTCCGTGGCGTCGTAAAAGCGGGGGATGAGGTTGACGAGGCTGGATTTTCCGCTGCCGGTGCCGCCGATGACGCCGATGGTCTGCCCCTGCTTTGCGGTAAAGCTGATGTCGGAAAGGCTGGGTGCGCCGGCTCCTGCATAGGTCAGGGACACGTGGTCGAAGCGCACGGCGTCGCCGGATTTGCCCTCGGGCACCTCGCCCTGAACCTCAGCAGGGAAGCTCATGCCGGGTTTGGTATCCAGCACAGCCTGCACACGGCCTGCGCAGGCCAGTGCCTTGCTGACCTGAACGATGAGGTTGGCCAGCTTGACCAGCTCCACGAGGATCTGGTTCATGTAGTTGACCAGCGCGATGACGTCGCCGGATGCCATGCCGCCCACATTGATCTCGATGCTGCCTGCATACAGCAGCGCCACGATGGCGATGTTGATGAGCACGTAGGTCAGCGGGTTCATCAGAGCAGAGATGTGCCCCACATGGAGCTGCATCCGGGTCAGCAGGGCGTTCGCGTTCTCAAAGCGGGTGACCTCATCCTTCTCCTTGTCAAAGGCGCGGACGACGCGCACGCCGGTCAGGTTCTCGCGGGTCAGCCCCAGCACCCGGTCAAGACGGTTCTGCACCGTTTTGTACAGGGGGCGGGTGGCGGCCATGATGCCGAATACGACGATGCTCAGCAGCGGGATGGTGACCACGAAGATCAGCGCAGCACGGGTGTTGACCGTAAAGGCCATGACCATGGCACCGATGACCACGAACGGGCTGCGCAGGAACAGGCGCAAAAACAGGTTCAGGCCGCTCTGCACCTGATTGATATCGCTGGTCATGCGGGTGATGAGGGTGCTGGTGCCCAGCGTGTCCATCTCGGTAAAGCTCAGGGTCTGGATATGCGCAAACAGCGCGTGGCGCAGAGAGGTGGAATAGCCTACCGCTGCCTTTGCGGAAAAATACTGTGCCGTCAGGCTGCAGGCAAGGCCGATGGCAGCCAGAAGCAGCAACAGCCCGCACCGCACAAGGATATAATGGAAATCGTGTGCGGCAATGCCGATGTTCACGATATCCGCCATCACCAGCGGCACGAACAGGTCGAACGTAGCTTCCAGCATCTTGAAAAGGGGCGCAAGCACGCTTTCACGCTTGTAGTCCCTCAGGTAGCTCAGCATCTTGTTCAAGGCGGTTCTCCTTCTTTCTGGATACGATTTGATAAAATCATCTTATTATAACGCAGATAGCGGCGAAATGCTATAGGGTGAAGAGTAAAACTCCTTCAGCCTCTGGCGAGGAGGAGTCGTTTTCCGGTATGCCGAAGCTCGCCCTTCGGGAGAGCGGCAAACCCGCAGGGTTTGACTGAAAGGGCTTCAACTGTTGATTGAGAAATTGTGCAAAACCTGTTATACTGGAATAGATTACAGAAACTGGAAGAATGGTGAGCAGAATGGCAAAACGAACAGACGGCGGCATCCGTTTCCGCCCGGTGGGCAGTGCAAAGAGGCAGCGCAGAGCACCGGTCTACAGCCCGGCAGACACCGGCTGCCCGGCGGTCGAGCGTGCGGTGGAAAACCTCTACCACGGGCAGGACGAGGAAGCGTTCTGGACGCTGATGGGGGCGCTGAACTACGCACTGGAGATGGAGACCCATGTTCTGGTGCCGCTGCAGACAGCCGTGACCATCCACGATACCCCTGCACCCTGGACGGAGCACCCGGTGCCCGCTGAAAAGGCCGACGGACTCAGCCTGTGGACGCTGCGCAGCGACAAGGGGCGCACATGGCTGCCGCTGTTCACCTCGGCGGCTGCGGCCTGCGCCGACCGCAGCACTGCGGCCCGCCCCATGGCGGATTACACCATGGAAGCCGCCATGGAGCTGGTGCTGAACACGCAGGGTATCGACGGCGTAGTCATCGACCCGTGGAGCCACTCGGCCACCCTGGACGGGGCACTGCTCAACGGCCTGCTGCACGCAGAACATACCCCGGAAGAGCCCGGCGGGGAGGAAACGGAGGCCGGCAAGGACGCCGCCCGGGCAGGCCGCTGGGAGCTGGCGGCTGACTGCTTTGACAAGGCCGCAGAGCAGGGCAGTGCGGCGGGGCTGGCATTGCTGGCAGACTGCTTTTACAAGGGGCGGGGCGTGCGCCAGAACCGCGCCGAAGCCCGCCGTATGTGGAAGCAGGCTGCAAAGGCCGGAGACATTTTGTCTCTGCTGGCGCTGGGCGATGACTGCGCCGCCGGGGGAGACAGCGGCAGGGCGCTCATCTGGTACCGCAAAGCCCGGCAGAATGCAGCCCACATGCCGGACATCGAGTATACCCCGCAGGTGTGCCTGCGCATTGCCCAGAGCGAGACCCGCTACACCAGCCGCAAAAAAGCACTGGCGCTGGCCGCAGAAGCACGGCAGGGTTTTTCAATCCTTGCACGGGAGAACGAGCCGGACGCCGGGCAGAGGCTGGCCGAGGCAGAACAGCTCATCCGGGAGCTGACGGCTCCGCCGCCCGCGGTGCCTGCGGCCTATGACATGGATTCTTTACAATTGGACTAAGAAATCGTCATATCGGAACGGTAAGATAAATGCGGAGAAAGCGTACAGCACCGGAGAGGAAACAGTATGAGTAAAGTAATCGGCATCGATCTTGGCACAACAAATTCCTGCGTGGCAGTGGTGGAAGGCGGCAAGCCCGTGGTCATCACCAACGCAGAGGGCGAACGCACCACCCCCAGCGTGGTGGCATTCAGCAAGGATGGCGAACGTCTGGTGGGCGGCGCGGCCAAGCGCCAGATCGCCACAAACTCCGGGCGCACGGTGTCCAGCATCAAGCGGCACATGGGCAGCGACTACCGGGTGCACATCGATGGCAAAGACCTGACCCCGCAGGAGATCAGCGCCATGATCCTTTCCAAGATCCGACGCGACGCCGAGAGCTATCTGGGCGAGCCGGTGACCGAGGCCGTCATCACGGTGCCCGCCTATTTTGACGACAGCCAGCGCAAGGCGACGCAGGACGCGGGCCGCATTGCGGGTCTGAACGTGCTGCGTATCATCAACGAGCCCACCGCCGCTGCTGTGGCCTACGGCCTCGACAACGAAGCTCCGCAGAAGATCCTTGTCTATGATCTGGGCGGCGGCACCTTTGATGTGTCCATCATTGAGATCGAGGACGGCACCTTTACGGTGCTTGCTACCGGCGGCGACACCCATCTGGGCGGTGACGACTTCGACCAGCGCATCGTGGAGTATGCCGTGGCAGAGTTCAAGAAGTCTGACCGCATCGACCTGACCCGTGATCCCGCCGCCATGGGACGCTTGAAGGAGGAAGCCGAAAAGGTCAAGAAGGAGCTTTCCAGCGCACCGTCTGCCCAGCTCAACCTGCCCTTTATCGCTGTGGGAAAGGATGGCCCGCATCATCTGGATCTTTCGCTCTCCCGCCCGCAGTTCGAGATGATGACCGGTGACCTGCTGGCACGCACGGTGGCTCCGGTGCAGAACGCCCTGCGGGACGCCGGCATCGCTGCCAGCCAGCTGGGCAAGGTGCTGCTGGTGGGCGGCAGCACCCGGATGCCTGCCGTGGAGCGACAGGTCAAAGAGCTGCTGGGCTGTGAGCCGAGCCGCAGCCTGAACCCCGACGAGTGTGTTGCCATGGGTGCTGCGGTGCAGGGCGGTCTGCTGCAGGGCGGCGGCAAGCTGGCCGGTGCCACTGGTGCGGCGGCGCAGGGGCTCGTGCTGATGGACGTCACCCCGCTGACCCTCTCCATTGAGACGCTGGGCGGCGTGGCGACCCCGCTGATCACCCGCAACAGTATGATTCCGACCCGCAAGAGCCAGATCTTTACCACCGCCCGTCCCATGCAGACCAGCGTAGAGATCAATGTGCTGCAGGGCGAGCGCCACTTTGCCCGCGACAACAAGAGCTTGGGCAAGTTCAAGCTGAATGGCATCCGGGCGAGCTTCTCTTCCAAGCCACAGATCGAGGTCACATTTGACATCGATGTCAACGGCGTCGTGAAGGTGTCGGCAAAAGATCTCGGCACCGGCAGAGAGCAGAACATCACCATTACCGGAAGCACGAATCTTTCGGAGAACGAGATCCAGCGCGCTATGGCAGACGCTGCCGCTTACGAGGCTGAGGACAGCCGCCGCAAGGAACGGCTTGACCTGCACAATCAGGCAGAGATGCTGGCATATAAGGTGGATGAGGCACTTTCCAAGTGCAAAAAGGAGCTGGATAAGGATGAGAAGAACTGCATCAAATCTGACCTCGCCAATCTGCGCCGCTGCCTGCGCAAGGACAAGCCCGAAAAGATGAATGAGACCGAGGAAGCCGCTCTCCGTCAGGCAAAGAGCCAGCTGGAAGAAAGTGCGAACCACCTGATGGTACTGTACACCAGCGAGCAGGACAGCGGCGACAGCGGCGAAAATAATCTGTAAAACGTGAAAGGACTGCACCCGGCAGCATATAACGCAAGACCCCCGGCAGGGCGCAGACTCTGCCGGGGGCCGTTTTTTTTTTTTTCAGAGAAAGTCTATCGTGGAACGGGCGTGCTGCAGAAGGATTTTCCGACACAAACCGGAACGGGAAAACAAAAAGCGGGCTGCTCCGTTTTTACAGGAACAGCCCGCCTGAAAGGACAGACTTTGTGCTGCGGCTCAGCTTACTTTGCGAAGTCAGTCAGCAGCTGGTTCAGGGTGACGAAAGCGGTGTAAATGACGTTGACGTTGTTGATGATGGAGCTTGCACCGGAGAAGATGCGGGCAATGGAGTTGAACACTTTGCCGACATTCAGGAAGTTCTCGTAGAAGCTGTTGGCACCACCATCCAGGTAGACCATTTCCTCTTCGTTGATAGCAGCATAGTTTGCGGGCAGTTTCATGTTAGTCATAGCAATTTCCCTTTCCATTTGTTGATAAAATTAAAATTCAATACATTCTGACTGACAAAGGTCACAGCGCGAAAGCCAGAGCAATGGTGCCCAGCAGCACGCCTGCCACCACGACCACACCCAGATGCTCTGTGATCTCAGAACTCTTGGCGGGCTCTGCAGGGGCGGAAGGAGCGGTGGCCGTAGACGCGTTCTTGACCGTCCAGTGGGCATACACGGTGGTGTCGCCGGTAAATACCGTGGAGGTGCTGATCTTGCTGCCGCCTACAGGCTCGGTGTACCAGCCGTCGAAGGTGTAGCCTTCCATCTTGGGCTGCTCCGGCAGAGCAGTGAGTCTGCCGTTCAACCCGGTGGACAGAGCCACCGTAGAGCTGCTGCCGCCCATGGCATCCAGACCGACGGTGTAGATCACAGACTCCTTCGACTCTTTTTCCGCGCTGTCTGCAGCGAGAGCGCCCGGCAGGGCACAGCACAGCAGTGCGGCGGTGAGCAGACTGAGAACCAGCATTTTCAGAAATTTTTTCATAGGACTCCTCACTTTCCTGACAGAATCGGATATGGAGCACAGCTCCCGAACAGACCTCCGCGTCCCGCAAAGATGGGCAGACGCTGAACAACCGGGAAGTGAGGTTTATTCATCTTTATTTCTACCACATAAGGTGCAACAACAGCGCAACAAAATGGACGGGATTTTAGCAAAAAAGAAAAAAAGTCATTTTTTTGTTGTAAATTTTTGCCGGGATGGAAAGGCTCGGCCTCTGACCGAAAGACCGGTGGGCAGAATTTAGTGGGAATCGTCTTGACACAACGCAAATGTTCAGTTAAAATAACAGAGTGGTCTTTTGAAAACACGCAGGATTGCTGCTGAATTTGAAATCGTAAGGTGACCAATAAGGCTGCCTGATGATTTGACCCAGAGAAAAATGACGATCATGCGCCATCGCCAAGCGGTAAGGCAGGGGACTTTGACTCCCCCATCGTAGGTTCGACTCCTGCTGGCGCAACCAAAAACCCCGCCATCCTTTTCAGGAGAGCGGGGTTTTGTTTTTATGCTGCAGGGTGCGGCCGCATTTTCCACAGAAGCGGGACGAGAGGTGGAAAACTCAGCGGCGGTGAATCTTTCGCGTGGGCTTGCGCCTCTGCCTGCCGCTCAGGAAGAACCATGCACCGTATACTACCATAGAAATAATACTTAAAGTAATCACGACTTTGAGATATAGACTCCCCAAAAATTCCTGAATGCGTGCCACGGTGAACAGCAGCGGGTTGCGGCTGACATCCTGCCCGGCAATGAGGTTTACTACGCCGATGGTCTCGCCGGCCAGCTTCAGCTCCACAGTGCCTACCACGTCGCCCTGCTGCACCGGCGCACAGACGTAGTCCGGCAGGTGGAAATACTTCTGTGTGACGCTGCCGTTTCCGGTGGAGGGCAGAAGCGTCATCATGCTGTCGGCGGGGTAAAGCTGCAGAGTGTCGGTGTCGGAAGAATACCTCACCGGCAGCTCGGCAATGGCGAGGTCGGTGTCCAGCGCGGCCTGAATGGAAAAGTTGTCGAACACCCAGTCCATCAGCCTTACTGTCTCGTACAGAGCTGGGCGGCGGTTGGCATAACCGAGCGTATCGCAGGTGTCAGGGCTTTCCATGATGCAGAAAATATAGGTGGCACCGTTTTTGCTGCCCCAGGAGACATAGCTCTGGCTGCCGCTGTCGTTTTTGAAGGCGGTAACGTCGCACATGCCGCCCTGCATGGCGCTGCGGTAGTAGGCCCCGCCACCGGATTTGCTCAGCGCAGCATTCTGGCTGACAAGAACCGACGAAGAACGATGCTTTTCTTTGGCGGGCATGGTGAAACTCGGGGCGGAGGAGATCTCCACAAAAGCGTCATAGCGGGTCAGGTAGCGCAAAATCAGATACATGTCTACGGCGCATGTCACATTGCCGCTGTCGATGCCGCAGGCGTCTGTCCAGGTGCTGTTGGTGGTGCCGATGCGCTGAGAGAGCGCGTTCATCTGGCTGACCCACCCGGCGAGGTCGCCGCCTGAGAGGCTGTAGGCCAGACCCATGGCGGCTTCGTTGGCGTTGCGGGTCAGCATAGCGTACACCGCTTCCCGGTAGGTGAAGGTCTCGTTGGAGCGCATGTCTGCGTTGCTGGTATTGTAGACGTAATCCGAAATGGCAAAGGGCATCTGGAAGGTGTCGTCCAGATGGTCGGCATAGTTGGTCAGTAGCAGGGCAATCGTCATATATTTGGTCAGGCCGCCTGCAGAGACCTGCTTTGTGCTGTCCTTGTCGTAGACGATGATATTGGTGTCGGTATTGACGATATAGGCGCTCTGTGCCTGCACCTGATAGGTGGGGGTGGGGTCGAACATGGCTCCGGCCGGCAGTACGAGGCAGCAGAACAGGACGGCAAAGGACAAAACCAGTGCAAAAATACGTTTCATGTGGACAATTCCTCTAAAAAGCGATAATATAAAGCAGCAGGCATGCCGCACACGGCACCCTGCCGGAAGGTTCTGAGTTTGCAGCAGAGTGCTGTATTCTTTATAATAACAGGTTTGACGGGGCGTGGCAAGGCTTTTTGCACCGATTTCACGCTCCGGCAGGGAGGGCAGGAATGGTATATCTGACAGGCGACACTCACGGTGACATGGACCGTTTCCGCCACGGGAAGCTGCGCTGGCTGGGCAGGCGGGATATCGTGGTGGTGCTGGGAGATTTCGGCTTCGTATGGGACGGCAGCCGGGAAGAGCAGAAAAAGCTGGACTGGCTGCGCAGGCGCCCTTATACGTTGCTGTTTCTGGACGGCAGCCATGAAAACTACGACCTGCTGAAGCAGTATCCGACGGAGGAGAGGTTCGGCGGAACAGTGCAGGCACTGGGCGGAAATGTGTATCATGTGTGCCGGGGCAGTGTGCTGGAGCTGGAGGGCAGGCATTACCTCTGCTTCGGCGGCGCAGAAAGTCAGGACAAAGAGGACCGGGAGCCGGGCATCAACTGGTGGAGGGAAGAAATGCCCTCGGAGGAGGAGTACGCCTTCTGCGAACAGAACCTGGAGGCGTGCGGCTACAAAGTGGATTATGTGCTGACGCACGATGCCCCAAGCAGATTCCTTGATTTTACTGCACTCGCCTGCGGGGAGACCAACCAGCTGCACAGTTTTCTGGACAAGATCTTGTTGAAACTGACCTATGAGAAGTGGTTTTTCGGCTGCTATCATAAGGATGTGCAGCTTTCGACCAAAAGCCGTTGTGTGTTCTGCGACGTCATCTGCATGGGGGAACGTCACGCAAAATGGAGAAAATAAGATACAAAGAGCGATTTTTGCGCTTGATATAACAAAATGGAACCGTCCGCAACCCTCTCGGCCATTGCGCCTGAGAGATTCCGTCCCAGCTGCGCGGCCGTTTCCGAAGGAAACAAGCGCCAGCAGATGCCGCCAGCCGCCACGGTTCTTCCCGTGAAAAAGCAAAACAGCCAGACCCGCAGGTCTGGCTGTTTTGCAATATCAAAATAATATCTCAGTTCATTGCCCCGGCCTTCTCAAACATCTGCTGTACCTGCTGCTCCAGCAGCGCGTGTTCCGGCTTTGTCAGAAGCGGGTCTTCTGCCAGCATGGCGGCGGCCTCGCTCTGGGCGGCGTGCAGGGTGCGGGTGTCGTTCATCAGGTCGGCGATCTGCAGGGTAGGCAGGCCGTGCTGACGGCTCCCGAAAAAGTCGCCGGGGCCCCGGGTTTCAAGGTCATACTGCGCTACCGCGAAACCATCCGTGGTGCTGCACAAAAATTTCAGCCGCTTTTGTACAGGCTCGCTCTGATTGTCGCTGACAAGGAAGCACCAGCTTTCTGCTGCACCGCGCCCCACACGGCCGCGCAGCTGGTGCAGGGCGCTCAGGCCGTAGCGCTCGGCGTTTTCGATGACCATAACGCTGGCGTTGGGCACATCCACGCCCACCTCAATGACGGTGGTAGACACCAGTGCGTCCAGCCGCCCGGCCTTGAAATCCTCCATGACGGCGGCTTTTTCTTTGGGTTTGAGCCTGCCGTGCATCAGGCCTACCCGGCGGTCGGGCAGAAGCGCCTTGGCTGTATCTTCATAATAGCTTTTCACGGCATTCAGCCCGCCGTCCGGCACATCCTCGATGGCAGGGCAGACCAGATACACCTGCCGCCCGCGCCCGATCTCCTGATCGAGAAAACGATAGAGATCAGGCCGCTTTTTTCCGGTGATGCACCGGGTCTTGACCGGGGTGCGCCCCGGCGGGAGCTCGTCCAGAACAGAGATATCAAGGTCGCCGTAGATCAGCAGCCCCAGCGTACGGGGGATGGGGGTGGCGCTCATGACCAGCAGGTGAGGGTTCGCGGCCTTTTCGGCCAGCATACCGCGCTGCCGTACGCCAAAGCGGTGCTGCTCGTCGATCACGGCCAGACCCAGCCGGGCAAACTCCACGCCCTCACTGAGGATGGCGTGCGTGCCCACGACAAGATCGGCCTGATCCTCCCGGATGGCGGCGAGGGTGCTGCGTTTGGCGGCGGCCTTCATGCCGCCGGTGAGCAGGGCGACCCGCATCCCGAAGGGAGCGAGCATTTTGTTCAGGCCTTCGGCGTGCTGTGCGGCGAGGATCTCGGTGGGAGCCAGCAGCGCCGCCTGATACCCTGCCCGGATGCACGCCCAGATGGCGGCGGCAGCCACCAGCGTTTTGCCGCTGCCAACATCGCCCTGCAAAAGGCGGTTCATGGAAGTCTCGCCCGCCAGATCGGTCAGAATCTCATCCACGGCACGGCGCTGGGCATGGGTGGGGGAAAACGGCAGGCTCTGCCAGAAGGGGGCAGGGTCTGCCAGCTGCATGGGGGCACCGGTGGCCGCAGCACCCCGGTTCTTCATGCGGCCGATGCCCAGCTGCAGCACCAGAAGCTCTTCGTATATGAGGCGGCGCCGGGCGGCGGCAGCTTCCTCCTCGGTCGCAGGGCAGTGGATGGCGCGCACCGCGTCTGCCTTGGGGAGCAGGCGGTATTTCTTCAGCATCTCCGGCGGCAGCGGGTCGGGCAGCAATTCGGCATGAGGCAGCAGCTGCCGTACGCATTTGGCAATGGCGCTGCTGGTCAAACCCTCAGTCTGCGGATACACGGCCTCAAAGGGGGAGAACTGGATCTGCGCAGCGGTGCGCACCTGCGGGTTCACCATCTGGCGGCGCAGCATCCCGCCGGTGACGATGCCCTGAAAATAGTATTCCTGCCCCAGCGCCAGCTTCTGGGCGGCATAGGGGTTATTGAACCATGTGATCTCCAGACTGGACACATCGTCCCCTGCAGTGATGCGCTCCATCCGCCGCCCGCCCGGCAGGATGCGTCCGCCGGGTTTGGCAAACACCTCGGCTCTGACAACGCACTCCGTGTCAGTGGGGGCTTCGGCAATGGAATAGGGCTTTGTGAAATCGATATACCTGCGCGGGTAATGGCACAAAAGGTCGGTCAGTGTTACGATGCCCAGCTTTTCAAACTTTTCAGCGGTCTTGGGGCCGACGCCTTTCAGGTAGCGCACCGGGGTGTCGGGGGTCAGGGTGGTACGGTTTTCAGCAGGCATGGCGTCAGCTCCTTTGTAAGATCCTATAGTCATTGTAGCACCTTCCCGTTTGCAAATCCAGCCAAACCCGCGAGAATCATTCCGGGGACGCCGCAAAACAAAAAAATCCCGGAAGCCGAAGCTCCCGGGAATCTTTTGGAGGTGACGACCAGATTTGAACTGGTGGATGAGGGTTTTGCAGACCCTTGCCTTACCACTT
>CAKSTO010000040.1 GCA_934501115.1 uncultured Faecalibacterium sp. | reverse complement strand
AACGCTTCAGGAGAGATCCTGAGGCGTTTTTCTTTTGCAGTCTGCCTCGGAGGATGTCTCCGGGGCTTTTTTGCTGCATGAAAATATGGCATGATTTTTGGTTGTAATGCCAATAGGTCTGGACTTGACAGAAACACTACTATGTAATACAATGTAGATAGGCTACTACACATTACATACTAGCAGGAAGGAGGTCTTATGGAAAACAATGCACAGCTTTTAAAGGGCGTTCTGGAATATTGTGTTCTGAAATTGATTGATCAAGAGTCGACCTATGGCTATGAGATCGTGATGCATCTGAAGCAGGTCGGATTTTCTGACTTGAGCGAGAGCACGCTCTATCCGCTGCTATTGCGCTTGGAGCAACAGGGAAAGGTCACGGTGGAACGCAGACCTTCCACAAAGGGACCGAGCCGAAAATATTACATTGTAACGGAAGAAGGGCGGCAGGCGCTTCTTGAATTCCAGCAGGATTGGAGCCGACTCTGTCAGTTGGTGGAAAAAATTTTTAAGGAGGAGCCAGATGAATAAGTATTTTGCATTGCGAAAAACAAACCGGATGCGTACCGAGCTGCTGACTGAAAAAAGTCAGGAGCAGCTTAAAGAAGTGATTCGTTATCTTCGCCGGGTCAGCTGGGACTTTTGTGGCATCGAACTTATACGCAGTGATTTGCTTGATATTGCCATCCAAGCCAACGAGGAAAATCAGGAACTGTTTCATTCGATTTCGGACGCAAAGGCCTTTGTGGAAGAGGTCAAGCCCAGCTTGAAAACACTGAGAGCCGGGGATTACTTCTGGTATGTTGCACCTCTGTATTTCTTTTTTGGGTGGGGCGTGGAAGGCTTGTTGCTCTATCCGGTAATTGGAAATTGGGTTTTTGAGCTTTCGATAGGCTATCTGATGCAGTTAGCTGTTGCATTGACCGCGTTTTGCATACTGTTCCGCCGGATGATGGAGCAGGTGGGTTTTCCTCCACGGGAACACTGGCTCAAATACATCGCTTGGATGGCGATATATATCGTAGTGCTGTATGGGACAGGCTGGTTCTTTAACCAAATCGCGGGCAATCTCGTGTTGCTGCGGCTTCCGAATCTTCGCTATTCGGTCTTTTGCCTGCTTCTGGGTGCGGGGCTGTATGCGGTACATTTCTGGAGATATGGAAAAGATTCGCGTCTGAGTGCTCGCATATAAAGTAAAAAGCGACTTCGCTGCACTGTGCATAACAGTGCGACGGAGCCGCATACTTTATTAGATAGTCGCCGACTTAACAGAAAGCTCTGAGATGAAAGTCTCAGGGCTTTTTTATTGCGTTGATATATAGCGGATTTGCAGAGAAAAGCGCTTTTGCCTCGTATAGAAAGGTGAAAGCGCTTTATAATTTTGCAAAAAGGATGCGATCTATCATGAAACGATTCCACCGCCGCTGTCGGCGGCTATGTATTCTGGCGGCGTTGCTTGTGCTGCTGGTACTGTTTCTACGGCAGAATGTCTTGCTGGATACAGCAAGCCGACACGCGATCTTACTGGATGCCCAAAGCGGGCAGGTACTGGCGCAGAAGCGTGCTGACGAGCGCACTGCGCCAGCTTCCCTGACTAAAATGATGACCATACTGCTGGCCATTGAGGCTGAGCCCGATCTGGATCAGCAGGTAACACTGCCGGAGGGTATTTTTCCGGCCTTACAGACCGAAAAAGCATCTATGGCGGGCTTTGTGCCCGGGGAAACGGTCACAGTGCGTGATTTGCTCTACGGCGCAATGCTGCCCTCCGGCGCTGAATGCTGTGAGGCACTGGCGCAGCTGGTAAGCGGCAGTGAAGAAAACTTTGCTGCGCTGATGAACCAAAAGGCCGCAGAGCTTGGCATGAAGAACACCCATTTTATAAATGCGACCGGCCTGACCGACGCTGAGCACTATTCCAGCGCGGCAGATATAGCAAAGCTCTTGCAGACAGCGCTGCACAATACGACCTTCCGCACAATTTTTACAACCGAGCACTACACCACCACAGCGACTGCACAGCACCCGGAAGGCGTTTCGCTGACCAGCACACTGCTGGGCAAGCTGGACGGAACAGAGCTTCCGACGGGAATGCAGATCGAAGGCGGCAAAACAGGGTATACCGCCGCCGCAGGGCTGTGTCTGGCCAGCCTTGCCATCGTGAACGGAAAAGAGTACATCCTTGTTACGCTTGCCGCGCCCGGAGACCACGGGACGGAGCAGTACAATATCCGCGATGCGGTGCAGGTGTACCGGAAACTGGCAGATAAAAAATAACTACGGTATATAGGGACTGCCTTGCAAACCGGGTGCTCCGGCGGTACAATAGGGACATTCTATCAAGGAAAAGGATGTTTGACGATGCGAGATGAAGCCATTGACCTGTGCGGACAGGTAGATTTTATCCGTACCGAGGCAATGCCCCTGCTGGCACGAGACGCGAATTTCAGTTTTGCATGCAATGGCTGCGGTGATTGCTGCCGCGGGCGGGAGGATATCGTGCTGTCTGGGTTTGATCTGTGGCGCATTGCTGCCCGGCTGCGTCTGCCGCCGCAGATCGTGGCGCGGGGCTACTGCCGCAGCAGCATTGGCAGGGTGAGCCATCTGCCGGTGCTGCGGCTTGCCCCGGTCAAGGAAAACCGCAATAACTGCCCCTTTCTGACTGAAAATCACTGCGCCATCCATGATGCGGAGCCGCTGGTGTGCGCGCTCTATCCGCTGGCGCAGGAGATCAGCAGGGAAGGGAAGGTGAGCTATTTTCTGCAGCCCACGGCCTGCGGCGGGCAGATGATCGAAGCAAAAGTGCAGGACTATCTTGCCCGCTATGATGTCCCCGCCCGGGAGCAGGTGGACGTGTACTGGGCACAGACCTGCATGAAGCTGGAGGATACGGTGGAACAGCTGGAAACAATGCTCGACCCGGTTTTAGTGCACCGGATGCAGGCAAAGCTCTGGCGGGCATTGTATTTTAACTACAACGCTGCGGAAGGATTCCCTCCACAGCTGGAGCGGAATCTCAGATGGTTAGACGACGAATTTGTAAAACTGGCGGAGTATCAGAGAAAATTGAAAAACAAATCAAAATAATCGATCGTTATATTCACCATAATCGATTATAAAGGCCGTTTTCGGGTGGAAATGAGTTGTTTTATGGATAAAACTGTGCTATACTTCACGAGTGTAAAGCAAGACTGTATGAGCCTTGCGTACAAAGATTGCTTTCCGACGCGGCGTCCTGTTTGGCTGCGTACGCAAAGAGATAGAGGAGATAGATCATTATGCGTAAAATCACTCGTCGTTCCTTTCTGGCTGCTGCCGCTGCCTGCGGCGCAGCTGCTGCCCTGACTGCCTGCGGCGGTTCTTCCGCATCCACCGCTGCATCTTCCGTCGCATCTTCTACGGCTGCTTCTGCTGCGGCAACCGGTGACAAGTTCACCGTCGGCATCTGCCAGCTGGTGCAGCACGCCGCTCTGGATGCTGCTACGCAGGGCTTTGAGGACGCTCTGACTGCAGAGTTCGGTGAGAATGTTACCTTTGATTTCCAGAACGCACAGGGCGATTCTGCAACCTGCGCCACCATCACAAACGGTTTTGTTTCTGCTGGTGTGGATCTGATCATGGCAAATGCTACTCCTGCTCTGCAGGCTGCACAGTCTGCCACCAACACGATCCCTATTCTGGGCACTTCCGTCACGGAATACGGCGTAGCTCTGGGTCTGACCGACTTTAACGGCACCGTGGGCGGCAACATCTCCGGTACCTCCGATCTGGCTCCGTTGGATCAGCAGGCTGAGATGATCGTGGAGTGGATGCCTGATGCCAAGAAGGTCGGCCTGCTGTACTGCTCTGCTGAGGCCAACAGCCAGTATCAGGTGGACGAGGTTCAGAAGTATCTGGAAGAGAAGGGTGTCACGGCTACCCAGTATGCTTTCTCTGATTCCAATGATCTGTCTTCTGTCTGCCAGAAGGCTGCGGACGAGAATGATGCCCTGTATGTTCCTACTGACAATACGGTCGCTGCAAACACTGGAATCGTGGATGGTATCTGCCGCCCGGCAAAGAAGCCTGTGTTCGCAGGCGAAGAGGGCATTTGCGCCGGCTGCGGTGTGGCTACCCTTTCCATCAGCTACTACGATCTGGGCTACACTACCGGTGAGATGGCAGCGAAGATCCTGAACGGTGAAGCTGATATTTCTACGATGCCCATTGAATACACCGATGTGACCAAGAAGTACAATAAGGCCGTCTGCGATGAGCTGGGCCTGACCGTTCCCGACGGCTACGAGGAGATCGAGGGCTAAAATACTCCGGGAAACAGAACATAAAAATCTGGCGGAGAAGGGTGAAAGCGGCTCTTCTCCGCTTTCCCGTGTTCAAACGGGTGCATAAAAAAGTGTATCAGAAACAGGAGGTATTATTTTGGATATCATTGCAAGACTGGCAAATCTGCCGGGTGCCCTGCCGGGTGCCTGCGCACAGGGTCTGATCTGGGGCATCATGGCCATTGGCGTATACCTGACCTACCGCATTCTGGATGTGGCCGATCTGACCGTAGATGGTTCCTTTGGCACAGGCGGTGCGGTGTGTGTCATGTGTCTGCTGTCGGGTCAGAATGTCTGGGTCTCGCTGCTCATGGCATTGCTGGCTGGCCTGCTGGCCGGTTTCGTTACCGGCATCCTGCACACCTTCATGGGCATCCCGGCGATCCTTGCCGGTATCCTGACGCAGCTGTCGCTGTATTCCATCAACCTGAAGATCATGGGCAAGGCCAATCAGGCGATCAATGTGGACAAGTACAGTCTGCTGATCTCCCTGCGCTGGGTCAAGGAATTTGCGATCCACAACCCCATCATCATGGTCATTATTGTCACGGCTGCGCTGATCGGCATCCTGTACTGGTTCTTCGGCACGGAGCTGGGCTGCTCCATTCGTGCTACCGGCTCTAACCCCGCTATGTCCCGCGCGCAGGGCATCAATACCAATTTCAACATCGTGCTGGGTCTGGCTGTGTCCAACGGTCTGGTGGCGTTGTCCGGTGCGCTGCTGAGCCAGTATCAGGGCTTTGCAGACGTCGGCATGGGTCGCGGCGCGATCGTCATCGGTCTGGCTGCTGTCATCATCGGAGAGGCACTGTTCAGCCGCATCTTCCATAACTTTGCACTGAAAATGGTCTCCGTCTCGCTGGGCGCGATCATTTACTATATCGTCATCCAGCTGGTGCTGACACTGGGCTTTGACGCAAATCTGCTGAAGCTGCTGAGCGCTTCGGTCGTGGCGGTTTTCCTTGCCGTGCCGTACTGGAAGGGCAAGTATTTCTCGAAGCCGGTGAAGAAGGCAAAGGAGGACGCAAAAAATGCTTGAGATCCAGAATGTTTCCAAGACCTTTAATGCGGGCACGGTCAACCAGAAAATTGCGTTGAACGGCCTGAACCTGAAGCTGAACGAGGGCGATTTCGTCACCGTGATCGGCGGCAATGGCGCGGGCAAATCGACCATGCTGAACGCTGTGGCCGGAGTGTGGCCGGTGGATGAAGGCAGGATCATGATTGATGGCGTGGATGTTACCCGCCTGAGTGAGCATCAGCGTGCCGCCTACATCGGGCGCGTGTTTCAGGATCCCATGACCGGCACCGCCGCTACCATGCAGATCGAGGAAAATCTTGCGCTGGCAGCCCGCCGCGGCAAGCGCCGCACCCTGCGCATCGGCATCACGAAGGCCGAGCGCGAGCAGTACCGTGAGCTGCTCAAGACCCTTGATCTGGGCCTTGAAAATCGTCTGACTGCCCGTGTAGGTCTGCTTTCCGGCGGTCAGCGCCAGGCTTTGACCCTGCTGATGGCCACCATGAACAAGCCCAAGCTGCTGCTGTTGGACGAGCACACCGCGGCGCTGGACCCCAAGACGGCGCTGAAGGTGCTGACGCTCTCGGCAAAGATCGTGGAAGAAAATCACCTCACGACCCTGATGATCACCCACAACATGAAGGATGCCATCAAGTATGGCAACCGCCTGATCATGATGCACGAGGGTCATATCATTTACGATGTCTCCGGTGAGGAGAAGAAGAACCTGCACGTCTCGGATCTGCTGGCCAAATTCCAGATCGCCAGCGGCGGTGAGTTTGCAAATGACCGCATGATCCTGTCGAACTAAGCTGTAACGAAACAGGCGCCTGCCCCATGCATCGGGGCAGGCGCCTGTTTTTCTTCACTCAAGTTCTTAATAAAAATTCCCCGGCCAAGCCGGGGAATTTTGTCTGCGGGGTGCCGCCTGCCGGGGCGTGCTGTTCCGGCAGGAAAGGCTTACCGCTTGATATCGTAATTCATGTTCATCAGGTTGCGGATGGAGCTCACGTCATCGGTGATGTTGGCATCGCCGTGGATGGTGTGCTTGATGGCGCTGCTTGCCACCGCAAAGTTGATCATATCCATGGCTTTGTAATCGTGCAGCATGGCGTAGATCAGGCCGCTGGCGAAGGCGTCGCCGCCGCCCACACGGTCAAGGATGTTGAAGGTGAACAGCTTGCTCTCAAAGGTGTGGCCATCGTACCACATAAAGGCCTTCAGGCTGTTCTCGCTGCCGCTGTGAGCGTAGCGCACATGGCGGGCGATGCACTTCAGGTTGGGGTAACGCTCGATGAAACGCTGGAAGATCTCATCCTGCTGCTCGTAGCTGGGCTGCAGAGGTACGCCGTCCTTCCAGTCGCCCTTGCTGTGGTCGCTCTCGTCCTTCCACAGATGGTAAGGCTCGATGCCCAGCAGAACGTCTACATAAGGCAGGCACTCGGTGCAGAAGTCGCGGGCGTCCTCCCATGTCCACAGGGTGGAGCGGAAATTGCCGTCGAAGCTGACGGTCAGACCCTTCTTTTTGGCGACCTTGAGCATATCAAGGGTTAGGGTGCGGCAGTTGGGAGCCAGTGCCGGGGTGATGCCGCTCAGATGCAGCCAGTCGTAGCCCTCCAGCAGAGCGCCCAGATCGACCTGAGAGAAATCGTACTCGGTGATGGCGCTGTGCTTGCGGTCGTAAATGACTTTGGACGGACGGATGCCATAACCGGTCTCAAGATAGTAAGTACCCAGACGGTTGGACTGTGTCTCGTTCGGCTCGGTAAGGATCATGGGGGTGCAGTGCACATCGTTGGAACGCAGCCAGCGCACGGCGCTCTTGCCCAGACTGTTGTTGGGCACTACGCTGAAAAAGGTGCTGTCTACGTCCAGATTGGCCAGAGCCAGCGCAATATTGGCTTCGCTGCCGCCGTAGCTGGCCTCGAAAGAAGATGCCATGCGGATCTTTTCATAGTTCGGCGGGGTCAGCCGCAGCATGATCTCGCCGCAGGTGATAAATTTCTGACCGGTGGTCTCGCTGCCAAGGATGGGATTGTAATGTTCCATAACGCTCCTCCTGATGATCGTAAGGGATCTGCTTACCCAAAACTCTGCTAACACATCGTTGTATCCATTATAGCCCGACCGGATTTGGATTGCAAGCACTTCGGGAACAGCACCGGAGAAAATCCGGGCGGAAATTTGGACAGTTTGACGAAAACGGAAAACTGGCTCGCCCTCTCCGTCCACTCACTTCGTTCGTGTCCACCTCTCCCAAAGGGAGAGGCCTTGGCAGTCCACGCAAAGCTTCCGGTTTTGCCAGAGGCTCTCCCTTTGGGAGAGCTGGCGCGTTAGCGCCTGAGAGGGTGAGGCCGCTGAACATGCAGGAGCTGAAAATGGCCAGAGCGCGAGCGGAGGCTGCTTTGGTTCACACTCCCGTCAGATCGAAAGAAGGGGTATACTCCTCCTTTGCACTGCTCTTTTGCTGCATATAGCCCTGCGCCAGCCCTTTGTCTATGGCGTAGTTCACCACCCGGCGGTATTCGTAGGTGGTGATGCGCCGCCCGATGCCATGCTCTGCGGCCTTATAGAACGGCGTGTACTGGCTCATGACGCTGGGAATGAAGCACCCCGGGTCGGCCTCGTTCCACGCGGCCATCTGGTCGAGAACGGCGAAGCTGTCATCAGTGTGCCCGGGCAGCGCCAGATGCCGCAGGATAACGCCTTTTTGCAGGATGCCATCCGCGTCAAACACCGGGTGCCCGGCCTGAGACATCATGGCCTCGATGGCAGGCTTTGCCCGTGCAAAGTAGTCCGGCGCAGAGGAGAGCTCTGCTGACAGAGCGGAGGAAACGTATTTCAGGTCGGCCAGCCAGATGTCGATGTACCCGCGCCACGCCTCCACACTCTCTGCCGTCTCATAACCGCCGGTGTTGCATACGATGGGCAGGTGCAGACCCTTTTCCCGGGCAATTTCCAGCGCGGCAAGGATCCACGGACGCCACTGACCGGGCGTGACCAGATTGATGTTGTGGGCACCCTGCGCCTGCAGATCCAGAAAGATCTCCGCCAGATGTTCAACGGTGATCTCTTTGCCCAGCCCTTCGGCGCTGATGGGGTAGTTCTGGCAGAAGCAGCACTTTAATGTACAACCGGAGAAAAACACCGTACCGCTGCCCTTTGTGCCGCTGATGCAAGGCTCTTCCCAAAAGTGCAGCGCGGCGCGGGCAGCTTTCAGGGTGCTGCCTGCCCCGCAGAAACCGATCTGCCCGGCGGCTCGGTCGGCCCCGCAGCGGCGGGGGCAGAGCGTGCAGGAAGAGGGGATCGAAACGAAATCGCTTTTCGGCATAATATCCAAAGTCCTTTGCTGAAAGTTTGTCAGTCTCAGTATACCACTTTTCTCCCCGGACGTGCTATACTATAAGACATGGAATGAATAATATATATCAGAAGCAACATCTTTGCATGATGCGGCCGGAGCGACGGGCTGCGGCAGAGAAATGACCGTGATGGAGGAAATCATGCGAACCGAAACCGATGAGATCCGTGAGAACCTGAAGTATCTGACCCTGCTTTCCCGAGACTACCCCTCGCAGGCGGCAGCGGCCAGCGAGATCATCAGCACGCAGGCACTGCTCAAGCTGCCCAAAGGCACCGAGCATTTCATGAGCGATCTGCACGGCGAAAACGAAGCCTTTGTGCATATCCTGAACTCCGCCTCCGGTGTCATCCGCGAAAAGGTGGATCAGGTGCTGGGCGACACCATGCCGGAGCATAGTCGTGCCGAACTGGCAACGCTGATCTATTACCCCAACGAGAAGCTGCCACAGCTCAAGGCACGCTGCGGCAGCGAAGAAGCACTGGAGCAGTGGTATACGGATACGCTGCTGCGGCTTATCGACATCTGCCGTCTGGTTTCCTCCAAGCATACCCGTGACCATGTGCGCAAGTGCCTGCCGTCCAGCTGCGGCTATATTCTGGACGAGCTTCTGCACGCCCATTTCGAGGATCACGACAAAGACCTGTATTATGGCCAGATCGTGGGCAGCATCATTGAAAATGGCCGCGCGGATCGCTTTATCGTCCGGCTGTGCGAATTGATCAAGCATCTGGCTGTGGACAAGCTGCATATCGTAGGTGATCTGTTCGACCGCGGCCCGCGCCCGGATATCATCCTGGACCTGCTCATGCGCCACCACAATGTGGATATCCAGTGGGGCAACCACGATGTGGTGTGGATGGGAGCCGCAGCAGGCAGCCCCATCTGTATCTGTACGGTGCTCAAGACGACACTGGCTTACCATAACCACGGGATGCTGGAGGACTGCTACGGCATCAACCTGCGCCATCTGCAGCGCATGGCGGAGCAATTCTACGGGGACGATGATCTGTCCATCTGGATGCCCCATACCGATGCCGCACGCGGCCCCTATACGCAGGGGATGCTGCACCGCTGTGCTGTGATGCACAAGGCCATCAGCATTATGATGTTCAAGCTGGAGTGTCAGGTCATCGACCGCAACCCGGATTTCCAGATGGAAGGACGGGACTACCTGCGCCGCATCGACTGGGAAAAGCACACGGTGATGATCGGGGAAACGGAATATCCCCTGCGGGATGCTTCGTTCCCCACCGTAGACCCTGCCGCCCCGGCAGCACTGAACCCGGACGAGCAGCTGGTGCTGACCAAGCTGGTGCAGTCCTTCCGTCAGAGCGAAAAAATGCAGCAGCATGTGGAGTTCCTCTACGCCAAGGGCAGTGTGTATCATATTGAGAACGGCAATCTGCTGTACCACGGTGCGGTGCCCATGACCGGCCGCGGGGCGTTTGCCGTGGAGCGCTTCGAGGGGCATCGCTATTCCGGCCGTGCCCTCATGGACTACTGCGATGCCCGGGCGCGCAGGGGCTATTATGCACCCGAGGGCAGCGCCGCCCGCCAGAGCGGGCAGGACTTTTTGTGGTATCTGTGGTGCGGGAGACTGTCGCCACTGTTTGGCCGCAGCGCCATGACCACCTTTGAACGGCTGTACGTGACAGACCCATCGACCCATACGGAGGTCAAAGACCCTTACTATACATGGTATAACGACGAAGCCGTTTGCCGGCGCATTCTGGCAGAGTTCAGTCTGCCGGGTACGAGCCACATCGTCAACGGCCATGTGCCGGTGCGGGAAAAGAACGGCGAAAGCCCCATCAAGGGCGGGGGACGGCTCGTGGTCATCGACGGCGGCTTCTGCCGCGCCTACCACGAAAAAACCGGAATTGCGGGCTATACGCTGGTCTACTCCAGCCGTACCATGTCCCTGCGCACCCATCAGCCCTTTGAAAGCGCAGAAAAAGCCGTGAAAGAGAACCTCGATATCATCTCCCAAAAGAACATCCTTGAGACCGAGAACCACCGCATCCTTGTGGAGGACACCGACGAGGGTGAAACACTGCGGGAGAGAGTGCATGACCTGAAGCAGCTGGTGGCGGCTTACCAGCTGGGCTGGATTGCGGAAGCTCGCTGCGAAGATCATGTGTGGTAAGGCAGCAAGGAAAAAACTTTTGTAAAAATGCAGAAAAAGAAATCAAAATTTCAGAATAATCGGCGTGAATATGGGCAAAACAGAAAATAATGGAACTGCGCCAAACGGGGCTTTGCTTTTTTGTGAAAGTTGTGTATAATAAGATAGCTGTAAGTGTACGGCGCAGTTTGCTGCGCCTGCAATACAGGATGGATGAAATGCTTTCAGGAACCTTAACAGGTCTGTAGGATCAGGCCTCTGACAAGGAGATCATAAAATTGGAGAAATTTGTTATTACGGGCGGCAAGCCCCTGCACGGCGAAGTTACCATCTCGGGCGCAAAAAATGCGGCAGTTGGCATTCTGCCGGCTACGATCCTGGCAGCAGATGTCTGCGTGATCGAAAATCTGCCGGATATCAGTGATGTGGCTGTGAGTCTGAAGATCCTGAGCACCCTGGGCGCACAGATCCGGATGCTCAACCGAAATACCTATGAGATCGACACGACCCATCTCACCGGCACCAATGTCCCGGATGACCTGTCCCGCCAGATGCGTGCCAGCTATTATTTCCTGGGTGCGTTGCTGTCCCGTTTCGGCAAGGCTCAGGTAGCCATGCCCGGCGGCTGCAATCTGGGTCCCCGCCCCATCGACCAGCACCTGAAGGTGTTCAGCGCTCTGGGCGCTGAGGACTGCGTGGATTACGGCATGATCACGGTACGCGCAAGAGAACTGAATGGGGCACATATTTTCTTCGACAAGGTCAGCGTAGGCGCTACGATGAACGGCATGCTCTCGGCTGTCATGGCAAAGGGGCAGACTATTCTGGAAAACTGTGCCAAGGAGCCCCATGTGGTGGATCTGGCGAATTTCCTGAATATGTGCGGCGCGGACATCCGCGGCGCGGGCACAGACGTCATCAAGGTGCGCGGTGTGGAAAAAATGCACGGCTGTACCTACAGCATTATCCCGGATCAGATCGAGGCCGGCAGCTATATGGTGGCGGCTGCTGCCACCGGCGGTGAGGTTCTGGTAAAGAATGTTACCCCGAAGCATCTGGAGCCGATCACGGCAAAGCTGCGCCGTGCAGGTGTGGAAGTGGATGAATTTGACGATGCAGTGCGTGTGCGCCGCACCGGCGACATTCTGCCCCTGAAGATCAACACCATGCCGCACCCCGGTTTCCCCACCGATATGCAGCCCTTGATGGGTGTGCTGCTGAGTGTGGCCAAGGGTACCAGCACCATCACAGAGAGCGTGTGGGACAACCGCTTCCGCTATGTGGACGAGCTGCGCAAGATGGGCGCGAGCGTTCAGGTGGATGGTCAGGTCGCGGTATTTGAGGGCGTGGAAAAGCTCACCCCGGCTCCGCTGCGTGCTTCCGACCTGCGCGCAGGTGCTGCCATGGTGGTGGCTGCCCTGATGGCAGACGGTACCAGCGAGATCGAGGAGATCGGCCACATTGAGCGCGGCTACGAAAACATCGTCGAAAAGCTGCAGGCTCTGGGCGCAGACATCAAAAAGGTGGACCGTAGCCCCGCTGCACTGGAACAGGCACTGTAAACCGATCGCAAAAACAAACAGCCTGCTGCATGATGCGGCGGGCTGTTTTTGGGTACATAAGAGGTTTTTCATGGCAGAATTCATCTCATTATACTCCGGCTCCTCCGGCAATAGCAGCGTGGTGCGCTGCGGAGACCGGTATCTCATCGTCGACATGGGCAAGGGTGTGCGCACAACCACTGCGGCGCTCAAAACGCTGGGTCTTGCGATCGGCGACTGCGACGGCATCCTGATCACCCACGAGCACAGCGACCACGTGAAGGGGCTTTCCACGTTTCTCAAAAAGAACCCGCTTCCGGTGTACGGCGCGGCGGCGACGCTGGATTTTCTGGATGCCAATGGCATTGTGCCCGCCAGCTGCGAGATGAACACGCTGGAGGGCAGGGAGGAGGACGTTGGAGCTTTTGGCGTGCAGAGCTTTCCCACAAGCCACGATGTACCCTGCGTTGGCTACCGCATCCATACCCCGGATGGCAGGATCATGACCATTGCCACCGACCTTGGCGTGCTGACCCCGCCGGTGCACGAAGCACTTTCCGGCTGCGACCTTGTAGCGTTGGAAAGCAACTATGACCTGCACATGCTGCGCAGCGGCTCGTACCCGTATTATCTGAGAGCCCGGATCGAAAGCACACGGGGACATTTGTCCAACGATGAGTGCTCAGCGAAGCTGCTGGAACTGATCCAGGAGGGCTGCAAGAAGTTTGCCCTGTGCCACCTGTCGCAGGAAAACAACACACCGGCGCTGGCGCTGCAGACGGTGTTCAATACACTGGGCGCGGCGGGGGTCGTGCCGGACAAGGACTGCGTCGTGCAGGCACAGCGCCGCAACGAAGTCAGCCCTGCCCTTGAATTTTAAGTTTTCGCACTTTGCAAAATCTGCTGCGCTTTGCTCTTGACAATCCGGCTCTGCTTTGTTACAATAAACAAGTACCTGCAGGGTTAGCTCATCCGGTAGAGCGGCTGCTTCCCAAGCAGCAGGCGGCGGGTTCGGGTCCCGTACCCTGCTCCATTTTTAAGAAGATCCCACGGTTTGACGTTACTTTGCTGCGTTCTGACCGTGGGATTTGTTTTGCGGTGCGCGGCAGGTGCGGCTTTGCCGCAGGAAAGGAGATCGCCATCATGATCTTTGTGCCTCTGCTGCACTATTTTAAGTGCAAAAATATCTTCAGCGGCAACGAATATGGTCTGCGCTATCGGCTTACCCCGGACAAGCGCAGTGTGCCGGATCCTGACGGCGGCGAAGGCGCGCAAAAAGAGGAATCGATTCTCGTGGTGGATTACTGGCCTGACCCATGGACGCTGGAAAAGACCGACCCGGCGCTGCGGGAACAAAAGGTGTTCCCGCTCACGGACGAGGGGCGTGCGGCGGCGGCGCAGTGCCTTCAGGATGCGTTCAGCGCCGACCCGGAACGCTGGAAAAGCTGCCCTGACATGATGGACTGCGACCCGTGGGAACCGCCGGAAGCAGAAGAAGCAAAGGAATAACGAATGATCTATCGTCTGAAAGAACTCAAAGGCGACACCATTGCGGTTCCGCAGCTGGTGTTTTCAAAGCTGGGAGTCGCGGAAGAATACAATGTACGGGTGGCCTTGTATGTACTGGCCACCGGCATCACCGATCCGGAAAAGATCTGCGCAGACCTCAAGCTGCGCAGCCGGATCAGCGCCGAGAGCGCGCTGTCTTTCTGGGCTGGCGCGGGGCTGCTGGAGCGCTACGAGGAAAACGCTGCACCGGGCGAAGAACCCAGTGCGCCGACACCGATGACCTGGGCAGAGATCGCAGCCGCCAGCCGTACCGATCCGATGATCTCCAGCCTGATCGATTGCACACAGACCGGCTTTGGCCGCCCGCTGACACATGGCGAGATGGAGAAGCTGGTAAACTTGTATGTGCAGGAAGGGTTTGCTCCGGAGACAGTGATGCTCTGCGTGGTCTATATGGCAGGCCGCGGCAGACGTTCGATGGCATCGGTGATCCATGAGCTGAAAGTCTGGCGAAACGAAGGTGTGGAGACCGGGGAACAGGCGGATGCTCACCTTAAGCTGCTGGCACTGCGTCAGCAGCGAGAGCAGTATGTCAGCGGGCTGCTGGGGATCCCGGAAGCGGAAATGACCCTTGGCGGGCGCAAAGCCGTTGCACGCTGGTATGAGGTGTACGGCTACGACGATGCAATGGTGCAGGAAGCCGCCGTACAGGCAGGTTCCAAGAAGGATCTGTGGTATTGGAACAGCATCCTTAAAACCTGGAATGCCAAGGGGCTGCGCACAGTGCACGATGTGCGCGGGCCGGTACCGCAGGCAGGTGCCAGCCGGAATATCCGGGTGGATCGTACAGCACCCAGCGGAAATGATATTCTCAAAAATGCCACACGCCGCAGATCGCTGATCAAAAAGCCTGAATAAGAGGAGCCTTTATGCGTACCAAAAACGAACTGTATCAGGAAGCCCTGCGCACAGTTGCCGCCCGGCGTCAGATCGCGCGTGCCCGAGCGGAAGATGCCCGGGCGGAAGCGGAAGCCGCTGTTCCCGCTCTGCGCCATGCAGAGGAAGAAGTACGGGTGCGCGGGATCCGCTGCGCATTGGCCGGCGCTGCGGGGAAGGATCGCGCCGCGGCTGCGGCAGCTCTGGCAGACGCCCGGCAAAAGCTGACGGCACTGCTGGCTTCCAGCGGACGCCCGGCGGACGCACTGGAACCACGGTTCACCTGTAAACAATGTCAGGATACAGGCAGCGTAAATGGCCGTACCTGCGAGTGTGTGCACAAGGTGATGCAGCAGCTGCGCCGCACGGAAATCGAGGGGCTGTCCAGTCTGTCGATCTCCAATTTTGACACAATGAGGCTGGAATACTATCCTGACGTAGTGGATAAGGAACTGGGCGAAAGTATTCGCACCTATATGGCAGATCTGCTCAGTGATCTGCGCGGCTACGCTGAAAATTTTTCGCCTGCGACCCGGGAAAGCCTGCTGCTGGTTGGCAACGCCGGATTGGGCAAGACTCACGCAGCGCTGGCGATCGCCGGACGGGTGCTGGAACAGAATTTCGATGTGATCTACGTCTCCTGCCCGGATTTTTTCGGCAAGCTGGAAGCGCTTCATTTTGGTTCTGACCCAAATGGAGAAGAAGAGACTCTGTTCCAGACAGCCTGCAACGCGGATCTGCTGATTTTAGACGATCTGGGGACAGAGTTCAGCTCTAATTTTTTCCTGACGAACCTCTACAGCCTGCTGAACAACCGTCTGGGGGCAAAGCTGCCCACCATCGTCACGACCAATATCACCGATGGTGCGCTGCTGGAAAAGCTCTATACCGAAAAGATCTCCAGCCGTTTGGCTGCTTTTGTTCAGATCAAGTTTTTCGGGAATGACATCCGTGTCCAAAAAAGTGTGGGAACTGAATAAGCGCGGCTGCCCGGCAAATGGTATGCAGGAAAAGGGCAGGAATTGTATTTTCACAATTCCTGCCTTTTTTGAATGTAAAAATTTATAGTCGGAACATGCGAAAGCCGTTCAGCGCATCCCTTATTGCCGCTTCCTTCTCCGGTGGACAATGAGGCTGCTTCGCACTTTCGGAGCTAGCCTTGTGGTGGTTCTCCTGTGCTTCTAGCCCGCACTTCTGCCTGACCTGCGAGATATACAGGGAAGATACCCTCAGTCCAGTCTGTTCCGGCAAACGGGCTTTGATTTCGTGGTAAGTTGCGCCGTTCTTCAATCCAGAAGCGTCCTTGCCTTCTAAAGAGAACGCTGCACGGGCTTTTTGGAGTCGATCTCACTCTTGGAAAGTGCAATGACACATTTGGTATGACTTTCGTTGTCCAAACACAGATCGATATCGCTTTCAACGATGGGCAGTCTGAATTTGATGGATTTGAGCCACTGACCGTTGGGCTGACGCTCCGGGTAGATCTGAATTTCAGAAATCAGATGTTCCATCAGCTTTTTGCGTTCAAGGGGATTCATCACATTGTAGAGCCTTTCAAAGCAGATGAGAACTTTGTAAATGTTATCGCCCGTGATTTTATCCGCTTCGATAGCCTGCTTCTTTGCACGGGCATCCATCAGGTTGTTTTCGGCTTCCTCGATTTTATCGTACATCTTGTAAAGCCGCTCGTCAAGGTCAGATTTGCGGATGATGTAATGACGGTCATCCGGGTCAAGTGTGTCGATCTCCTCCATAATTTTGGACTTGATGGAATAATACTGCCGCAACTGCTTTTCAGCGGCCGCAATTTCCTGTTCAATGGCAGTGGTGTCTACTTTGCTGTTGATCTTTTCCTGCATCATAGCGGCAAACTTTGGATTGCTGACCAGTTTGATGATAACCTCCACCACGGCGTTGTCCAGAACTTCTTCCTGAATTTGCTTGTTGAAATCGCATTTTTGCCCACGCTGCATCTTGCGGTGCTTGCAACTGTAATAAGAGAAAGATTTATAGGGTGTGCCATCTTTCTTTCGCTTGGTGCATTTGTTGCTGTACATTCCAGCACCGCAAACGGGGCACTTGACAAGGGCGGATAACAAGTGCGCCTGTTCCGTCTTGCTGCGGTTGACTGGCTCGTATCGTTTGGATTGCGCCAACAGCTTGACCTGTGCGGCGTTCCACAATTCTTCCGATACGATGCCCTCGTGCAGGCCGTCCACCAGCAAATAATTCTCCTGTGGAACCTGATGATATTCGTTCCGGGTGCCGTGGATCTTTTCGAGTTTGCGGCGACCAAAGGCGATCTTTCCGCAGTAGACGGGGTTTTTCAGGATGGCACGAATCAATGTTGCGCTGAAAAGGGGAGAGGTGCCGTTTTGACGGGCAAGTTTCTGAAAACCGTGGGTCTCCAGATATTTGGAAAGACCATTTGCACCTGTGTCTGTGTTTACATACTGCTCGAAAATCGTTTGGATGGCAGGGGCTTCATCCTCATTGATTTGCAGCACACCGTCAACCAAACGATAGCCATAAGGCGCAAAACCGCCGTTCCAGCGACCTTCCCGTGCTTTCTGGATGCGGCCTTCCATGGTTTGGACACGAATGTTCTCACGCTCGATCTCAGCAACAGCAGACAAAACGGAAATCATCAGTTTGCCAGCGTCTTTAGAAGAATCGATGCCGTCCTCCACGCAAATCAGGTTCACACCAAAATCCTGCATTACCTGCAAGGTAGACAGTACATCGGCAGCATTGCGGCCAAACCGGGAGAGCTTGAACACCAGCACATAGGCAACACCATCCTTGCCGGATTTGATGTCCTCCATCATCCGGCAGAAAGAAGCACGGCCTTCAATAGATTTTCCCGATTTGCCGGCATCCTCATATTCGCCGACGATCTGGTAGTCATTGAAGTCTGCATAGGCTTTCATGCGAGCTTTCTGTGCATCCAGCGAATAGCCGTCGATTTGCATCGTGGTAGATACACGAGTGTAAATATAAACTTTTGTCTTTCCCTGTGACATAAGAAATCCTCACGGCTACCGTTATTTCTTGTCGATTTTCTTCTCTAAGAACTGAATGGAATCCAGATAATCCTGCTCCACATCGCTGAGGGTTTTAGCCTTGTATTTCTGATATTCGGTAGTAGCCTTGTCCACTGCCTGCTTGTGGGTCACA
Source organism: uncultured Faecalibacterium sp. (assembly GCA_934501115.1). GTDB lineage: Bacteria > Bacillota > Clostridia > Oscillospirales > Ruminococcaceae > Faecalibacterium. Next base: position 5,279 of record CAKSTO010000040.1, on the reverse strand, counting down.
CTGCCATTGCCAACAAGAAGCTGCTCACCGCTCATGGTTAAAATGCGGTCAAGGTGGTTTGCCCAATCCTGCATGGTCATGGGCTGTTCACGTTCTGCTTGACGTTCTGCGAAATCCAGATAACCGGAAACCAACTGCCCCATAGCACGAAGCTCTTTTTCGTTCAGATAGTTTTTGGCAATAGTAGCTTCTCGTAAAGTGGGCTGATTTCCTGCAAAAGTGGTCAGACCCATAAATTCCTTTTCGGCATCGGCACGATTGTAAATGACCTCAGCGGCAGTCTGACCGTGGATGGCATAATGAATTTTATTCTGGACTTTTTTGAAGAAATGGACGGAGATTTCTGCTTTTGGGTCGTAGTCAATGCTGGTTGCATAGATTTCCAGAACCTGACGATAAAACACTTTTTCGGAAGCACGGATGTCACGGATGCGTTCTAACAGCTCTTTGAAATATCCACCGCCGCCCAGATTTTTCAGGCGTTCGTCATCCAGCGCAAATCCCTTGCGCATATATTCCTTCAGAATGCCAGTTGCCCAGATACGGAACTGTGTGCCGCGTTTGGATTTGACGCGATAACCAACGGAAATGATGACGTCAAGATTATAGTAATCCACGTCGTATGTCTTTCCATCAGCGGCAGTGTAGGCAAATTTTGCCCACACTGATTCCTTTTGGAGTTCGCCTTCTTTGAAAATGTTTCGAATGTGTTTTCCGATAACGCTGCGGTCACGTTGGAACAAATCGGCCATCTGGTCAATGGAAAGCCAGACGGTGTCACCGTCAAAGGTAGTATCAATTTTGGTCAGGCCATCTTCTGTGGTGTAAATGAGGATGGAATTTTTAGGAGAGTCATCTGGTCGATTCATTTTAAGCACCTCGTTCCGTGTATGTAATACAGTGGAAGGGGAAACCTTACCACTGTGTTGGGACAAATATTACAAGAATATTATATCATGCTGCAAGAGCGGTATCAACAGCATCTTGTTGATTTTTGTTGTTGGTTGAGGATACTGCGTTGTCTATTTCCAAGACCGATGCGTACTTCTCGATCACATCGGCTAGAAAGGTTACGAATGCGCTCCATTCATCGAGTGTGGGCGTAGAGCATTCCGAAGGGGTGGGATTGTTTTCTGTACGATGAAAATTATTCAATAGGCAACTCCATTTCCTTGTAGCAGAACTTAGGACGTCCTGCGGATTCCTTCAGAAATGTTTCTGATCTATCCGATTAAAATTTTTAAGCGTTCCAGCTTTTCCTGTGCGTTCTCCTTCCGTAAGCTGACCCCAATGCAGGAGATCGGAACGCACATTTCAAGCAGGCGGTCATAGATGCGGGCATGGGCGGTATCCTGTGGGTGCCGTATCTCGTCCAGTGTCAGGTTGGTGGTGACGATCAGCGGTTTCCGGCTGCGGTATCGGCTGTCTACGATGTTGTAGATCTGTTCCAGTGCGTACTCGGTGCCACGCTCCATGCCGAAGTCGTCAATGATGAGCAGGGGATAGCGGCAGAGTTTGTCGATGACTTCATTCCGACTGGAAAAGCTGCCGTTCAACTCGTTCAGGATTCGGGCAAAGTTCGTCATACGCACAGGCACTTCCTGCTCCATCAGAGCGTTCGCAATGCACCCGGCAAGGAAAAACTCTTGCCGGTGCCTACACCACCCCAGAGAAGAAGCCCAAGGTTCTCTGAATGCATGATCTGCCATCGCTCCACATAGCGCTGTGCATGGTGCATCTGCAGGCTGCGGCCATTGTCGTTTTCAAAGGTCCAGTTGAGCATTGCCGGGTCTGAAAATCCCTCTGCTTTCAGCCGCCGCACAAGGTCGCAGTGCTTTTGCTGGCTGATAAGGGCTTCCTGTTTTTCCCTTTCCGTGCGCTGACAGTTGCATTCAATGGGGTGCTTGTTTTTGCCCATCAGGACAATGCCCTTTGCAAAGAATGCTTCTTTTTTGGTATGACATTTTCCGCAATAAATCAGGCCGTCCTTGCCATAATAATCATCGGTGTTTTCGGGAATACTGGAAACGGACTGTTCTAAAATTTTCTCAATCGTCTTTATAGGCTTTCTCCTTCCGTGAATGTGTAGTCCGGGATGCCCGGCGTCGATTTTCGTTCTGTTTTCTGCCGCTTTGCCCAGATACGCAGGGTGGCGGCGTGGTCGGTGTACTTTTTGCCAGTAGACTGGATATAAGCCGAAAGCTTTTCGATTAGATCATCCAGCCCGGAGAAATCGGCTTTGAGTCGCCTGTACTCCTTTGCTGTTAAAAAGACATTTTGATATTCGCCAAAGGTCAAATAAGCATCTGTTGTTTTTATCAGGTGGTTATTTTTCAGGTCGTTCTTATTACGTTGGTTAGTGGAACACTTTTGTTCCATGGAAGGTATCATTTCTGTTCCATCGCATAGGGCAGAATCGTTCCATACAAAGGAACATTTTTGTTCTGTCGGGACTTTTACAAAGATGCTGTTGGGCACAGTAATGCGACCTCTTCTGCACTTGATCAGATCAGCATCTTCCAGCGAGCGCAACGCACGTTTAATGCTCATAGTGCTGCATCGCAGAGCTTTGCTTAATGCAGAAAGAGGGAAAATCACATAGACGAAGCCGCGCTCATCTATCCAGTTGTTCTTTTGAGAAAGAGTTGCCCGGTCAAGCAGCAGGGTGTAGAGCAACTTCGCTGTGTGGCTCAAGTCGGTATCCAGCAGAAAGCGGGGATAGGGCAGATATTGCGGCAAAGGTGTAGTGACAGTCAGGTAGTCGGAAATAAAATTCACCTCCAGTGTTTTTTCATCAAACAAATTTTTGGAAAGCATTTTACTGGCTGTTGGTAGTCTCCAGAAGATGCTGCCGATGCTGCTCTTTCAGATGCACAATATAGCTTTCTGCCTTTTGCAAAGCAGCAATAACTTTTGCTTCGATCTCTACATTTGTCAGAAAGTCGGGATACAGAGCAAAGCATTGTTCGAGACGGAAAATAAAGCTATCAGAGGCACTGTTGATTTCACTGAACATTCCTTCGGCATCGGCGACATGATCAACCGTTGCCATCTTTTCTCCTAGCTCACGAATGGTCTGGAGTTCGGTGCTGCGCTTTCCCGATGAAATAAAAGGTCGATTCTCCGAGAGTGGATCAGCCGTTTGGATCTTCGATGTGGCAGCACTAGAGAAATTGCGTTCGGTGACCTTGGAAAGCAATTCTAAATTTTCATAGGTGTCTGCACTATCGTCTGGTTTACCGTTTAACTTTTCCTCTCGCCACGTTGATACCACGGTGGGCAATGCTTCTGTGGGAGTTCCACGGATAATGGTAGCCTCTCGCTGGGATAGCTTAAGTTTGCCGGATAAGATTTCTTCCTGAATGCCGGGGCAGTATTTTTCCATCAGCTCAACGGTTTTCATGAACTGCTCGGCACGAATTACAAAAGAGGGACTTACATTATTTTCTTTGGCGATTCGTTCAGTCGTGTTTTCTACCGATGGCAAATTGTCAATTTGACAGTTTGCCACCTGTGTGTACTGATTGCCATGGTTTCCCCCACGAGTGGATTTTTCAGAGTGATACTGCTTTCCAATCAGAAACTTTTTCTGCTCGGGTGTCAGATTCCGACGACCCAGCTGATGTTTGCAGATCCATGCCAGAACATCTTCACGGGTTTCGCAGGTGCAGGAAATCGAGCGGGTGGTATAAGGGATTTCTGGGTGCTGCTGGAGAATCTTATAGCGATTGTGGCCATCAACAAGAATGTTGCCCCAGACGATCAGGGGAGACAGGACTTCGCCCTCTGAAAGGATGTTTTCTTCCAGTTGCTGAAATTCTTCATCGGTCAATGCAGGAATCTGAGATTGAAATTCGGAATCAATGATAAATTCAAACTTGTTTTTCTTCATAGGCAAAATCTCCTTTCAAAAATTTATTGGTAGTTCAGCCGTTCTCCCTGCATGAATTTCCTGCCCCTTTTTTTTTTCGGCGGCGTTTTTCGGCTCTCCCACTTGGGGGTCATCGCCGGGTATCCCATGCAGACGGTCATGCGATTTTCAAGGATCAACGATGGATTTGAAACTAGATTAACACATCAACAGAAAAATATTTAGGACACATTACGTCCGGTTTTCAGTGGATTTTAGTAGAATCCCAAGAAAAAACCGGAAGGGATGCTTCCGCTTCTTGGAAAATGTTCTGGATAGAGCATACCATAAAGTCACTCGATTTTTTAGGACCTATTAGTTCCGCTTTTTACTTTCAAAACCGAAAGTAATAGGTCCGGTTTGATGTAATATTGGATGAATCAACGCTGATTTTTCCGAAACGAATTTTTCTCCAAGAAATTTGCTTATTCAGCGTCCGTTAAGGTGCGGAACTAGCGTATTCTTGTGCTGAATACCTGCTTGCTGCGGATGCGAACGCAAAAACCTCCTGAACAAAAAAATAACCGTCCGCTTCAAGTTGAACTTGAAAACGGACGGTCTGATTTGCAAAATGATTTTCAAATTTGGGAAGCACGTTGAGAGGGTTCATAGCATCCGCAAGCAATGCAGACGTATATACATCTGCTTATTTTGCGTTGCAAAATACTTGTTGGGAACACTCAAACCCTTGAACTACATCCCGTGGATGCAGGCTGTTTTAAGCAAATAAAAAGGGAAAACTGTTTTACTTCTTGCGGAATTCTCCATACAGCCACTCTGCCAGAGCTGACATAATAGCCTTATACTTGCTGGTGTCCTCAAACAGGGAAGAGAAGGTGTCCTGCGCTTCAAGATAGCTGTTCTGTGCGGCGGTGTCAAAGGCTTTGGGGAAGATGCTCTCGGTGAAGATCTGCGGGTCGGAGCTGCGCGCCAGCTTTGCCAGCTTCGGGTCGGCCAGCAGACGGTCATGCAGGGCGGTAAGCAGCACCCGGTCGGCGTTGGTGAACTCGCCCTTGAACTTCTCGTTGATCTTCAAAATGATCTCGTCCAGCGGCTCCTTGGGGTCGTGGCCGAGAGCACCCTTCTGGGTGACCGGCTCGTAGACGCCTTTGGCGTGTTCCAGCTCGATGGTACCGGCAAAGGTCTTTTGCAGCTTGTAATACTCCAGCTGCAATTTGCCCTCCAAGTCCAGCGGAGAGACCTCGTCTGGCGGCAGCAGTTTGAGCAGGTAAGCGCAGAATACGTTCTCCTTGTGCAGCTCTTCATCGAACATCCGTGCCACCTGCGAAACATAGCCGTACCACTTGACAAGGCTGCGCAGCAGGCGGCGGAACTGGTACCGCTCGGCCTGCGTTTTCTGGTTGTAGCG
>CAKSTO010000039.1 GCA_934501115.1 uncultured Faecalibacterium sp. | reverse complement strand
GTGAGAGGCCTCTGTCTTAACCGCTTGACCAACGGGCCATACGTCCATTTTGCATCGGGTGTTCGCTCCCGACTCGACTATTCTAGCATAGGAGTCCGACTTTGTCAACATAAAATTTCATTTTTTTCAAAAAATCTCCCGCACCCGCGCCGCACCTGTACGAAACAGCCCCAGTGCCAGCCCCAGATACACACCGACCGCCGTCTCATTCTGGTCAAACTCCATCCGCTGACGCTGCGGAAGGTCGGCCAGCCTGCCCTCGAACACGCACCGCAGCTCCTCCTGCCGGGTATAGTCGTTCGGGTGCATCAGGGTGCTGTGCTTGGACGGCGTCATCGCGCCGCTCTTTTCCAGCACCTCGCTGACGAACTGGGAGCAGAAGTAGTGTCGGCGGCGCTTCCAGCGGATATGCAGCCCGCACAGCGCAAGGCCGATGACGTTGAAGCGGTAGAGGTTTCCGTGTGCCATCATGTGCTCGGCGCGGCGGCGGGCGCGGATGTAGGCTTCATCCGTCACTTCCAGCGCATACAGCGCACAGGGCACGTTCTCCCGCAGGCGGAACACGCCGCGGTTCAGATATTCCCTGCTTGGCCCCGCCGGGAACATGGTGTAGCCGTTTTTGCGGGTGGAGCTGTACAGGCAGCTCAGGTCATCATCAAAGGCCAGCGATGCATGGGTATAATTTGCGCCGGTAACGGCATAAACGAGGTTTGAAAGCAGTGTGCCCGACCGGGTGAGCAGGATGTAGATGGTTTTCATGGTATCTTTCCTTTTTATATGTACTGCACCGACTCCGCAGGTTTGTTCTTCCATCAAGAACAGTATACCACAGGCAAAACTTCTTTGCCACAAAAACAGTCAAAATCTCGTAAAATTTGCACAAATCAATCTGCAGCCGGCCGCCTTGTGCCTCCCGCTGCGCCGCTCTTTTGAAGAAAGCTGTTTTGTGCACGTTTTCTCCATGCCTTCCGCTCGTCAAAATTTTATCAAAAAATGGTTTTTCTGCCGTTCCGCCTTATTTTTCAGGCTTTTCCGCCGACTTTTATTTCTTGAATTTGCTTCATCCGGTTAAGATTCTTTATGAAATTTGTTTCTTTTCTGCAAAATGCACGCTTCGTTTATTGATTTCGGGATCCTTTTATGTATAATGGTAAACAGGGGAATTTGCATTTACAAACGGCAAGTCCTCTGCGCAGCGCCCGGCTCGCCGGAACGCACTGTGCCCTATTCAGGGATGTATGGATCAAACGAAAGTAGAGGTATAGCGAATATGGCAAAGTTGGATCTTACCAAGTATGGCATTACCGGCACGACTGAGGTCGTGTACAACCCCTCCTACGAGCAGCTGTTCGAGGAAGAGACCAAGCCCGGTCTGGAAGGCTACGAAAAGGGTCAGGTCAGCGAGCTGGGTGCTGTCGACGTGATGACCGGCATCTACACCGGCCGTTCCCCCAAGGATAAGTTCATCGTAATGGACGAGAACTCCAAGGACACCGTGTGGTGGACCAGCGACGAGTACAAGAACGACAACCACCCCGCTTCTCAGGAAGCATGGGCTGCTGTGAAGGCGATTGCTCAGAAGGAGCTGTCCAACAAGCGCCTGTACGTGGTGGATGCATTCTGCGGTGCAAACAAGGACACCCGTATGGCTATCCGCTTTGTCATGGAGGTTGCATGGCAGGCACACTTCGTCACCAACATGTTCATCAAGCCCACCGCTGAGGAGCTGGAGAACTTTGAGCCTGATTTCGTTGTTTACAACGCTTCCAAGGCCAAGGTCGAGAACTACAAGGAGCTGGGCCTGAACTCCGAGACTGCTGTTATGTTCAACATCACCAGCAAGGAGCAGGTCATCGTCAACACCTGGTACGGCGGCGAGATGAAGAAGGGCATGTTCTCCATGATGAACTACTTCCTGCCGCTGAAGGGCATGGCTTCCATGCACTGCTCTGCCAACACCGACAAGAACGGCGAGAACACCGCCATCTTCTTCGGTCTGTCCGGCACCGGCAAGACCACCCTGTCCACCGATCCCAAGCGTCTGCTGATCGGCGATGACGAGCACGGCTGGGACGACAACGGCGTGTTCAACTTCGAGGGCGGCTGCTACGCAAAGGTCATCAACCTGGATAAGGACTCCGAGCCCGATATCTACAACGCCATCAAGCGCAACGCTCTGCTGGAGAACGTCACTCTGGATGCCGAGGGCCACATCGATTTCGCTGATAAGAGCGTTACCGAGAACACCCGTGTGTCCTACCCCATCAACCACATCAAGAATATCGTCCGCCCCGTTTCTTCTGCACCTGCAGCCAAGAATGTCATCTTCCTGTCTGCTGACGCATTCGGCGTTCTGCCCCCGGTCTCCATCCTGACCCCGGAGCAGACCCAGTACTACTTCCTGTCCGGCTTCACTGCAAAGCTGGCAGGCACCGAGCGCGGCATCACCGAGCCCACCCCCACCTTCTCCGCCTGCTTCGGCCAGGCCTTCCTGGAGCTGCACCCCACCAAGTATGCTGAGGAGCTGGTCAAGAAGATGCAGAAGAGCGGCGCCAAGGCTTATCTGGTCAACACCGGCTGGAACGGCACCGGCAAGCGCATCTCCATCAAGGATACCCGCGGCATCATCGACGCCATCCTGAACGGCGACATCAACAATGTGCCCACCAAGAAGATCCCCTACTTCGACTTCGAGGTTCCCACCGTGCTGAACGGCGTGGACACCGGCATTCTGGATCCCCGCGACACCTATGCGGATGCTTCCCAGTGGGATGAGAAGGCCAAGGATCTGGCAGGCCGCTTCATCAAGAACTTCAAGAAGTACGAGGGCAACGAGCACGGCAAGGCTCTGGTCTCTGCCGGCCCCCAGCTGTAAGCTGATCTCTGCCTGATACTTATCCGTAAGCAGTAAAAAAGGACGTGTTCCCGCAAGGGAGCACGTCCTTTTTGTTTTGTAAACCGGAAGGTAAACGTTCCGTCGGTTGTGTTTTCCACATTCCTGTATGATCCTGTGGAAAAGGATGTGAGCAGGATGCAGTTCCCCTCTCCAACCCCACCTGTGAAAAAGCGCCCCGGAAAAATCCGCAGATTTTTCCGGGGCGCAAATTATAAAATACTATTTCCGCTATTGATGCCCAGAGTAAAACGGCGGGCATTTTGAATCGTTTTTACTTGGCAGCGTCGAACTCTGCCTCGATCTCAGCAGAGGGAGCCGGGGTGATCAGGCTGACGATCACGCAGACCACCAGAGAGATCAGGAAGGCGGGCAGCAGCTCGTAGATGCCGAACACGCCGCCCAGCGGGCTGATGATGTACTTCCATACAAAGACCATCAGGCCGCCGGAAAGCATCCCGGCCAGAGCACCCTGCCAGTTGCAGCGCTTCCAGAACAGGGAGCACAGCACCACCGCGCCAAAGGCGCCGCCGAAGCCGGCCCACGCAAAGCTGACGATGCCGAACACGCTGGAGTTGGGGTCGCGGGCCAGCACCACGCCCACCACGCTGATGCAGATGATGGTCAGGCGGGCAGCGAACAGGCTCTGCTTTTCGGTCAGCTTCATGTGGCCGAACTCCTGCAGGATGTTCTGGGATACGCTGGAGGCCGCTGCCAGCATCTGGCTGTCGGCGGTGGACATGGTAGCGGCAAGGATGCCGGCAAGGATCAGACCTGCCAGAATGGCTGCCAGCACGCCGTGCTGAGCGATCAGGCTGGCCACCCGCACGATCAGGGTCTCGCTGGAAGAGCCGCTCAGGAACTCCAGCGCGCCCGCCTTGGTCATGCCCAGACCCACCATGCCGATGATGATGGAAGCGGTCATGGCAATGACCACCCACACGCTTGCAATGCGGCGGCTGAGCACCAGCTTCTTTTCGTCCTCAATGGCCATGAAGCGCAGCAGGATGTGGGGCATGCCGAAGTAGCCCAGACCCCATGCCAGCGTGGACACGATATCCAGCAGGCTGTAGGAGGTGGCAGAGTTGTCTGCCACATTGTGGCTTGCAGCCATGGTCAGGTAGCCGGGCAGGCTGCGGGCATTGTCCAGAACCACATCCCAGCCGCCTGCCACGTTGACGCCATACACCAGCACTGCGATCAGCGCCATGCTCATGACAATGGACTGGATCAGGTCGGTGGTGGACACCGCGCGGAAGCCGCCCATGATGGTGTAGCCCACGATGACCACCGCAGACAGGATCATGGCAGCCATATAATCCACGCCGAACAGGCTGTTGAACAGCTTGCCGCAGGCGGCAAAGCCGGAGGCTGTGTACGGGATGAAGAACACGATGATGATGACCGCGCCCAGAGCGTTGAGCAGGTTGCGCTGATCGTGGAACCGCAGCGAAAGGAACTGCGGCACCGTGATGGCATCCAGATTGGCCGAGTAGCGGCGCAGGCGGCGCGCCACGATGAGCCAGTTGAGCCAGGTGCCTACGGCAAGGCCGATGGCCGTCCAGCCCGGAGATGCGATACCCGTGAGGTATGCAAGACCCGGCATCCCCATCAGCAGCCAGCTGGACATATCGCTGGCTTCGGCGCTCATCGCCGTGACCAGCGGGCCCATCTTACGGCCGCCGAGGTAAAAGTCGCCGCTGTCCTCGTTGGACTTGCTGTAGACAAAGCCAACCAGCAGCATTCCCACCAGATAGATCACAATGGTGGCAATGATGCAGATATTGATCATTTGATTACCCCTCTCTTTCTTCCCCGTCATGGGGACATATCTAAGATTTTACCACAAAAACCTGCATTCCTGCAAGCTTTTCGGGCAATTCAGTACCATAAACTATCATTTTTCGGTTTTTTACCAGAAAATGCAGCAAAGAGTCTCCAAAATCCGTCACCCTTGCCCACCAAAAATAAAATCACCTGCAGCGCGCTGCTTTCCAATCAAGCAGTCGCTGCAGATGATCTTTTGCTTTCAGATAAAGAAATCCGGGAACTGCTGCAGCAGCTTCGGGAAATTCTCACGGTACATGCCGAGATGATGGTCGAACAGGGCATCCGGATCCGCATCCTTCGGCAGACCGGTCATCAGGTAGTGGTAGATCATGGCATGCTCCTTCTGCACCGACTCAATATTCCCGCGGCAGAGCGCAGAATCCAGATAACGCACCCGATCCATGTGAGAGGTAACGTTGTGCATTGCCTGCCAGATGCGGTCATAGCCGGAGTAATGATACAGCAGCTTATGAAACTCGTTGTCCAGCGAGATAAAAAAGTCGTCGGCGGCATCCTGATCCGGGTGCAGATCCTGATCCTGCCGTTCCAGAAGTTCCCGGCAGACATTCAGCTGTTCCTGATTCAGCCGCCCTGCAAGGTTCCGCAGCAGCGCCGGCTCCAGGATCTTGCGCATGGCAAAGCCCTCGTTGATGTACTGGATGGATATCTTGGATACGATGCTTCCCCGCTGGGGCAGCACATCTACCAGCCACTCCCCCTTCAGCACCATCAACGCTTCGTGCACCGGGGTGCGGCTCATCTCCAGCCTCTCGCTCAGGTCGGCTTCACTCAGCTGGCAGCCAGGCTGCAGCTGGATGGTCATGATATTCCTGCGCAGGATCCGGTACGCATAAGCACGATTGTTTTCATCCGGCTGCCGCCGATCCAGCAGCAGTGGGAGGCTCTGAGCCTTTTCCTCTTTCATAGGCATGTTCCCTTCGCAGTGATTTCAGGGGCGGAAGCCGCCGCGGTTCTGGTCTCATTATACAGGATAACATATCACTTGTCAAAACCGTTTTGCACAGAATGCGAGAAAAACATTCGGCGTTCCGATAAATGTCCAACATATCACTGCCAGACAGCCCTGCCCTGTCTCCTGAGAGGGAGCCGTCCCATGCCCCATTCCGCAGGTCTCTGCTTACAGGCACCCTCCGTGCAGCCGCCGGATCACCTTGAAGGCCACCTCGTGCTCGGTGGTCAGCGGCTTTTTCTGCCGGTTTCCTTCAGATCGTACCGACGCGGGTCTTCAGGATCACGGTATCGCCTTCCACGCGATAGGAACCGCTGTTTGCGGGCAGGAAAAGGCTGTCGCCCTTTTGCAGCGGCATCGTCTCGTTCTCTCCGGTCAGAGTGCCGTTTCCATCCAGTATCACCAGCGAAGTGAACGACTCGTCATCGCACTCATCCGTAAAACTGCCGGTCATGCGGTCTACCGTAAAGTACTCGCACCGGATCAGATGTCCGCCAAAATTATAATCGTCACGCGGCGGCGTCCGCATTGCAACGTCCTGCGCCTGTTTTGTGTGCAGCTGACGCGGTTTGCCGGCGGCATCCCTGCGATCATAATCGTAAACGCGGTAGGTCACGTCCGAATTCTGCTGGACTTCGGCGATCAGGATCCCTTTTCCGATCGCATGGACTGTGCCGGACGGGATATAGAAGCAATCCCCTTTGCGCACAGGGACTGCGTTCAGCACCTCAGGCAGTGTATTGTCTTCGATCCGCCGGGCAAATTCCTCCCGGGTGATCTGCTGCCGGAAGCCGTAGTACAAAAATGCTCCCGGCTCGGCATCCACAACGTACCACATCTCTGTTTTGCCATACTGATGCTCGTGGTTTATGGCATAGAAATTGGAGGGATGTACCTGAATGGACAGCGGCTGTGCTGCATCGATCAGTTTGATCAGAACCGGAAAAGGATGAAACAGCATCCCAAAGCTGCCCAGCACCTGCGGACCTTCCGCATCCAGATACTGCTGCAGCGTTTTGCCCGCATAGATCCCGTTTTCAATGATGCTGGGAGCAGACGGATGACAGGACAGCATCCATGCCTCCGCAATGTTGGCACCTTCGTACTGCATGTGATAATCTTTTCGCAGACGCTGCCCGCCCCAGATCGTTTCGCGGCAGGCGGGCTGTAATTTTAGTATGGCCATAGCTTGACATCCTTTCTGTTTTGTGATCGCAGGTTTCGTCTTCAGGGTGACCCAAGGGTTTAAGGCAATGACGGCACGAGAGGGTCTTGCGCCGCAACTTACGGATCAACGTTATATTTTTGGGCAAAATTGCAAAAAAAGCAGCCCGGATCCTTCGTTCCGGGCTGCTTTTCAAGGAGGAATCTGTTCTGCTGCATCCCGCAGCGTAAGATGATTACAATTTTTCGCTATTCAGCAGATCCTGCATCGCAGCGGTCACAGTCTCTTCATCGGCGCCTTCTACCGTGATGTGCAGCACATCCCCGGGCTTTGCACCAAGGCTCATCAGTGCCATCACACGGGCAGCGTTTGCTGTTTTGGAGCCGCCGGCCTTCGCAAAGCTGATCTCGCAATCCGGGTGTGCCTTGGCGAGTTTTGCGATCTGACCAGCCGGTCTGGCATGGATGCCCAGCTGATCCTGTACGGTATACTCAAACTCTTTCATTATTCCGTTCCCTCTTATTCAAAAATCACTTGTCGGCAGCGGCCTTGCGTGCCAGTTCCATGCAGCCCTTGCCATCCATGCGGCCATAGGTCTGCATGGGGATCACGCCAAAGCCCTTGCCCTTCTGCTCGCACAGAGGCTTATATTCCTTTTCCAGATAGCGCACCTGCGGGCCCAGCAGCAGCACATCCCAGTCGTCCAGAATATCCGGCACGGTACGCACAGGGCGTGCCTCGATGACATCGGAGGCATCGGCAAACTTTTTCATATTATTGACCAGCAGACTGGTGGACATACCTGCGGAACAAGCTAACAAGATCTTCATACTACTTACTCCTTTTCTGAATGATGATTTTACTTGTTTTCTTTCAGGGTCTGCACCGTCTGGTACAGATCCATAAACTGCTCAGCCATATCGCGCATTACCTGCGCCATGGTCAAATGATCCTGTGCGTGCACCAGAATGATGTTTACCGGCACAGGGTTGCCTTCGGCCTCCTGCTGCAGCATCTCGGTCTGGGCATCGTGGGCTTTTACCATGGTCTCATCGGCGGCAGCCAGATGCTTGCGGGCACCTTCAAAATCACCCTGCTTGCAGCAATCAATGGCCTGCATACTTTCCGCCTTTGAATCGCCTGCAATGCCGATCAGGGTAAAGGATGCCTCGTATAATGCTTCCATATCTTCGCTCATAACGATCAGTACTCCTTTTGCGTCTTGCTGATTTGTTTTTGGATGTTATTCTCTTTGCTTCCACCGTTTTCCCCACACAGAAGCCGCATAAACCAGGCGTAATCCCGGCATTGGATCAGGCTTTTTACACGGGCGGTATCCTGCATGAAGGAGGTAATGGACAGATAGAACTTTTGAAGCTCCGGGTGCTCCCCATCTGCGATCGAGATGAGCAGCAGCACCTGTACATCGTTTTCTACCCAGCGGATGGGTTCGTCCAGAATGCCTACAGCCACAAAGGTTTTTTCGCTCAGCACTTTGTACGCATGCGGGAACGCCACCAGCGGGCAGAAATCCGTGCGGGCAAGTTCTTCGCGCTTGAGTACCGCCGAATAGAAGCCCTGCGGCAGCGGCATTACCCGATCGATCTGCGTACACAGGTTAAAGATCGCTTCTTCCTTGGTACAGCCTTCCACATGAGGGAAAAACAGCTCCGGCTGATAATACGCGGACAGAAAATCCGCCGAGCTGCCTTCCAGAATGCCCTGTACGACCCGCATACTGGACTGGTTGAGGAAATCCTCTACCCGGATGATGGGGACATTCACCTTCTGGTGGATGGGCACCGTGGAAAAGATGTAATCGATCCTGGAAAAATCATATCCATCCAGATGAAAAACGTCACATACTTCGATGTGATCCAGATACTTGGAAAACTCTTCCTCGAACCGGTAAGCGATCAGGCGGGAGCTTGCCCCGCCGGAAGAGCACACCACCAGAACATTCTTTTTTTCAAAGCCTTTCCGTTCCTGCTCCAGTGTGAGCTGGAAAATATAGGCCAGAAACCCGATCTCATCCTCCGAAACATTGCGCCCGTAGTGCCGGTGCAGGGGGATGGCGGCTTGCTCTGCCAGTGCGTACGCCAGCGAGTAGTGCGTTTGCACCTCGCACAACAGCGGGTTTTCAATGGGCATGCCATAACGCAGACGAATGTCCATTGCCACCAGATGCTGCCCCAGATTCATGCGCAGCAGAAAGTTTGTGCTGTAATCCAGCTTGAAGCTCTCGTAGATGGATTCCAGCATGCTGTCCACCAGCGCCATGATCTCCGGGGCGATGACCACGTTTTCATCCCCGCGGTCTACGCTGCTGTAGTTGCATTTTCCGGCAATATTCAAGGCCAGAAACAGCACCTCCGGCTCCGGAAGACGGATGTCGAACTGTGCCTCCAGCAGCTCTGCCAGATAGTGGGCGGCGGCATACACATTCTCGTTGATGTCCGGTGCGCTGTCCTCTTCCAGCAGCGGAATAAATGCGTGCTGCAATGCGCGGTGGATGGTTGCAAAGACGGTGTTGACCAGATTGCGGAAATTGATCTCGGAAAAATGCAGCGTGTACTTGTGCATCGCGCTCATCAGACACTGTGATATGCGCTGTGCCATATTGCGGTAGCCTGCACCGCCGTCCGGCATCATGTTGTTGTAATTCGCCAGCACATGTGCCGTGCAGTTGCGGATATCGATCTCTCTGCCTGTAATGCGGATGCCGTAATTCGGACGCCGCAGGATCGACAGATGGTACTTTGCCAGTTCTTCCTCCACCTGATGCAGATCGCCGGAGATGGTATATTTGCTGACGTACAGCTCCTCGCTCACATCATCCAGCTTTACATAGTCTACCTGACCGAGCAGCAGCACCAGCAGATAACGTACCCGTTCCTCGCTGCCGGAAGGAATAAATTGTGCGGCAGCGTTTTCTCCGCTGCACAGAGCCTCGAACCGGGCGCGGTCATTCACCTGCAGAAGATAGCCATGGCGGGTGCGGGCCAGAATGTCCGCACCGTTTTTCTGCAGCTTTTCGCGCAGATTCTTTACCATGCCCTGCGCCGTCTTGGAGCTTACTCCCAGCGCTTTTGCCAGCGTGCCGGAAGTACAATATTCTGTTTCAGAAAGGGCCAGCAGCAGTGCCCGCTCCTTCGCTCCTAGCATTCGCGCACTTCCCTCCATTCGGTGCCTTGATCAGGCAGTCGTACACTGGAAATAAACTGTGTTCAGCTGCGGGTCTGCCTTGCACAGCTTCTTCAGCTCGGCAGCCTTCTCCGCGTCATCGCCGTTGGGTGCATTGAAGCTGAGCTTCATGCCCACCTTGGAAACAAACACAAGACCCAGGCTCTCAGCCTTTTCACGAAAGAGATCCGCACGCAGCGGAGCATTTACGATCACCATAATCAGATCCTCCTTGTTGATTGAGTAATATTGGAAACATATTTTTCAAAGCCAGTTCAGCCGGAATGCGATAAAGTAGAACAGGATGAGCACACAGACCGCCGTTTGCACATATTTTTCCCGCTGACTGAATTCTGATTTTTTGCACCAGATCCGGTACAGTGCATAGGGCGGAAACAGCACCACAAAGGGATAGGTGATCTTTTTGTACCGGGTGAAAACGTGAGGATCGTTGGGATCCGGCGCGTTCAGCTCGTCGCGCATTTTCTGGATGCGCAGCTGCTGTTCCGTGGTAGCCTGCGGGGTCACCTGATAGTAGGTGGTCTTTTGCTTTTTCTTTTTCTGTGCTGCCATGTTTACGTTCATCCTTTCCTGCTTTCCGCCATGCAGAAAGCATTGCGGTGCCGCTTACCGGTATTCGGTGCTGTCGTCCTCCAGATCAAAGGACTGCTGCTCGATCGTCTGTTTGTAGAAGAACGCGCTCTTTTTCAGGTGACGATCCCGGTTGTGCTCCAGATCGATCTCCACCAGCCCGTAGCGGTTTTTGAATGCGTTGCGGGGGCTTACGTTATCGGTAAATGCCCACAGCATATAGCCCTGACAATTGCAGCCCTCTTTGGCGGCGCGGATCGCGCAGTCCAGATGCTCCTTGATAAAGTCGATGCGATAATCATCCTGAATGATGCCGCTCTCGTCCCGGTAGCGCTGCTCGTTTTCTACGCCCATGCCGCTTTCGGAGATGAACCAGGGCATATTGCCGTATTCATCACGCATCCGAATGCCCATATCATACATGATCTCAGGGCCGATCTCCCAGCCGCGGAAGGGGTTCATGCGGCGTCCCGGCATATCCCACTCTTCATAGTAGAAGTTGGGGTGGAAGGGAGCTTTGGGGTTCACTGCGGTGGTGCGCCCCTTGACACGGTTCGGATGATACAGGTTCAGACCCACCCAGTCCATGGTGTTTTCCTTGATATCCTTCAGCTCCTCGGGGGTCGCGTCCACATGGATGCCGTGGCTTTCCAGCAGATCAAAGAATCCCGGCTGGAATTCGCCCTTGATGGCGGGGTCCAGAAATACTTTGTTGTAGAACAGATCGTACATTTCTGCGGCCTCGCGGTCGTAAGCGGAATTGGAACGGGGGTAGGCCATCTCCACATTGATGATGGTGCCAAATTTGCCGCCGGGCTGACGATAGCCGCCTTCCTTGAACAGCTTCATCACACGGTTGGTCGCCAGCGCCTTGTTGTAGTTCCAGTCCATCCACTTCTGGCTGTTCTGCTCAAAAGGCCAGCGCTCAGAGTCCAGATAAACGCGGGTCTGCACTACAACCGGCTCATTGAAAGCGAACCAGTATCTCACTTTGCGGCCAAACCGCTGGAACGCAGCCTCGGCGTAGCGGACGAACAGATCAACAACGTGCTTGGAGCCCCAGCCTCCATATTTGGTAAACAGCTCACCGGGCAGCTCGTAATGCTCCAGACAGATCATAGGCTCCACACCTGCTGCGCGGCAGGCATCGATCATCTTTTCAAAGTAAGCGGCATATTCCTCGTCCACCACCACGTTCTCGTAGTCGGTCAGGAACCGCGCCCAGTTCAGGGAGGTGCGGTAGCATTGCAGACCGATCTGCTTCATCAGATCCACATCTTCCTGATAGCGATCGTGGAAGTTGGTCGCCACAGCCGGACCGTAGCCGTTGTGCCATGCGCTTTTATGGTTTTTGTACCACAGATCCATGTAGGAATCCTGCGTATCCTTTTTGCCGTTCCAGCCTTCCGTCTGCCATGCGCTGGAAGCTGCCCCCAGAAAGAAGCCCTGCGGCAAAGTAACGTGTCTGAGCATAATTTTTCCTTTCGTTCCGTTCAAAAAAGAAGTGCTGCCCTGCAGCCCGGGCCGAGCCACATGGACGGTCCCGACGCGGGCAGCACTTTCAGATAGAGGTCAAGCAGTTCAGTCAAGCTGCAAAGGGATCATGTGCAGATCAGGCTTCCTCTGCAACGGGTTCCTTGTTTGCCAGAATCACAAACGGGGTGTAGATCAAAACGGAAACCGCAATGCAGACCAGCTGTGTGATCACTGCACCGATGCTGCCGCCGGTGGACAGCCATGCGCTGATGATCGGAGGCGTAGTCCAGGGCATCGCGTACAGAGCCACACCCGCAAAGCCGATCTTGGTAGCAAAGTAGCCGATGGTGCCGTTGATCAGCGGGGTGACGATGAAGGGCAGAACCAGATAGGGGTTCAGCACGATGGGCAGACCAAAGGTCATGCACTCGTTGATCTCAAAGATGCCAGGGCCAACGCTCAGTTTGGCGATGGCACGATAATCTGCACGCTTGGAGAACAGGAAGATCGCAATGATCAGACCCAGAGTACAACCGGAGCCGCCCAGAGACATATAGGTGTCCCAGAAGCTCATGTTGATGATGTTGTACTTGCTCATGTCGGTGACGCCCTGTGCGATCAGGTCGGTGTTTGCCAGAATGGCTGCGTTCAGCAGCGGGTCACGGACAGCCTTGATGATCTGGTTGCCGTGGATACCGATGCACCAGAACAGCTGTGCCACCAGCATGAGGATCAGCAGGCCGGGCAGACCCTGCATGACGCTTTCCAGCGGCTTCTGCAGGAAGGTGTAGATCAGCTCGTAAAGGCTCTTATTGCACAGCTTGACCAGTGCAAAGTTAGCAGCTGCGCAGATGAGAACGGTGAATGCGAACGGGCACAGGGAGCTGAAGCTCTTGGTCACGTTAGCGGGCACGGTGTCCGGCATCTTGAAGTCGAACACATGCGATTTTACAAACTTGCTGTAGATCTCCACCGAGACCAGCGCAATGACCATGCCAAGGAACAGGCCGCGAGCTGCGGTATAATCCTTGCCCAGCACATTGGGAACGGTGACCTGAACATCATTTACGGTGGTCACAACGTAAGTAGGCAGGACGGAAATAAAGGAACACACAGCCACAACGCCGGAGTCCGGGCTATCGCCCAGGCCGTTCTGCTTGGCAAGCTCCATACCGATCAGGAATACGGCAGCCACCGTAAAGAAGTTCAGAGTCGCATAGTTGGCAGCGGTGAACAGATCGGTGAACATTCCAAGCCAGGACATACCGGGCAGCTTCGCCAGGCTGATGCCGGTGGTAGTGGTAGAGCACACAACATTGGAGATCAGTGTGCAGAACGCGCCGGTCAGAATAACAGGCATCAAGGTGTAGAATGCATTCTTGATGGATGCCATGTGCTTCTGGTTGCTGATCTTTCCAGCGACCACAAGCAGCTTCTCACTGGCGTTGTCAGTGAATTTGCTCATGTTTTTTCTCCTCTTTCTTGAATTTTTGACCTTCGCTGACTGAACGTCTTACATCTCTGTTTCCATTTGACTGATCGTGTGTCAGCCAAACAGGAAACCGATTACATTCATATTGTACATGGATTTGTAACATTAACTCAATAGAGAAATCTTCTTTAATGACTTTTTCAATTAAAGAACTTCTGTAAAGTGCCGTGTAAGCCCCACAGATCACCCGCAGCCTGCGCTTCGGTCTTTTGGGCGCGGCCTTTCGTCAGATGAAAGGATCCTGCCGTGCCGCTCCGGTTTTTCGGAGCCGTATAACAAATCCCGGCAGGTGTTCTACAAGGTAGGCACTTGCCGGGATTCGTTTTATTTGATTTGATTTACTTTTCTCTTACTCCATCCACCAGATGAAAATAATCATAATAGGGTGTCGTATAAGTTTCATACCGTCCCACCACGGTAATGGTTGTGCCTTCTTCCGGGTAATCGCCATCCGTCAGCACAAACTCCACTCCCTGCTGGCAGCAGGCAAGCGCATCGTAGATGACGCAGGAATGATACAGTTCACCCGTCTGCTCATCTGTATACTCCTGATATTCGCCTGTCATGCGGACGATCTTCTCGGTATAGTTTTCCGGAACAACAAGCATATTGTAAACTTCTGCGTTCACAACCGTATCACTGAGTAAGGTCAGGTCAATGTCTGCGTCCATCCCGGCGTGAAGATCGCTTGCGCCAGCAGCGCTGCTTTCCGGGAGCTGCACGGAATGTTCCGGGGCGGGTGCAGTAACAGCACCAGAAGATGCAGACTCCGGCAAGACCGTCGCCACGGAAGATGCCGCTTCGGACTTTGCGCCGCAGGCAGTGAATACAGCGGCGATCCCCAACAGCAGAAATCCTTGCAAAAATCGTTTCATGATGCCCTCCCCAGCAGTTTTCCGGCCAGACAGCACAGGCCAAACGCCGCCATGTCAACCGCTACAATGGTCGAACCAACCGGCGTTCCGACCAGGATGGAAGCCACAATGCCCACAAAGGCACAACTCACGGACAGTACCGCCGAGCAGATGGTGACAGCGCAGAAATTCTTGCACAGGCGCATCGCCGAAAGAGCCGGAAAAATCACCAGGGCAGAAATCAGCAGAGAGCCGACAAGGTTCATTGCCAGCACAATGATGACGGCAATGACAATGGCAATCAGCAGATTGTATCCGTTTGCATTGGTTCCGACGGCCTGTGCAAAGGTTTCGTCAAAGGTAACTGCAAAGATCTTGTTGTAGAACAGCATAAACACTGCGACCACGATGATGGAAAGCCCGATGCAGAGCCAGACCTCTGATTTTGTCAGGGTCAGAATCGAGGTAGAGCCGAACAAGGTGCTGCACACATCGCCGGACAGGTTCGCCGAGGTCGAGAACAGATTCATCAGCAGATAGCCCATTGCAAGCGCACCAACGGACACCATCGCAATGGCAGCGTCACCCTTGATTTGGGTGTTTTGTCCGGTATGCAGCAACAGGACTGCGCAGGCCACAGTCACGGCCAGCGTCAGCGGCATATGGTCGGACATTCCCAGCACGGTCGCAGCGGCCATGCCGCCGAACGCCACATGAGAAAGGCCATCTCCGATAAAGGAAAACCGTTTCAGCACCAGCGTCACGCCCAGCAGCGAAGAACACAGGGCAATCAGAACGCCCACGATGAGCGCATAGCGGACAAAGGGATAGTTCCAGTAAAAAGCCAGCTTTTCCAACAGGTTCATTTTGCACCGCCTTTCCCAGCCGCAAACAGCCGCCCCTGCGGGCTTTGCAGATACGCTTCCCGTGTGCCGAAAAAGACGCTTTCGCCGATATGGAGAATGTGGCTGGCGTAGCAAACCGCAGCCTGAATGTCATGGGAGATCATCAGGACAGTAATGCCCTCCTGCTGGTTCAGTTTTTCAATCAGATGGTACATTTCCGTCGTCACTTTTGGGTCAAGGCCGGAAACAGGCTCGTCCAGAAGCAGCATTTTCCGGGTAGCGCAGAGGGCGCGCGCCAGCAAGACACGCTGCTGCTGACCGCCGGAAAGCTCCCGGTAGCAGCGTTTTGCCAGCGATCCGATCTGCATTTTGCGCATGGCATTCTGCGCAAGCTGCTTTTCCTCACGACTGTAAAACGGACGCAGACCGCAGCGGCTCTGGCAACCAGACAGCACGATTTCCTGCACCGACGCCGGAAAATCCCTCTGCACGATGGTCTGCTGAGGCAGATAGCCGATCTCGTTCTTGCGCAGACCATCGCCCATCTCGATTTGCCCGGAAATGGGCTGCTGCAAACCGAGCAGCGTTTTCATTAAGGTACTTTTTCCTGCACCGTTTTCACCAACTACACAAAGATAGTCGCCTGCGTGAATCTCAAAGTTCAGAGGATCCAGAATGGCCTTTCCCTCATAGCCAACGAGAAGGTTCTTACAAATGAGCTGAGACATGACGGTTCCTTCCTTTAGTTCAGAGCCTGTTTCAGCACATCCAGATTGCTTTCCATCACGGAAAGGTAGGTCGTGCCGTTTGCCACATCGGTGGATGTGGTGGACTGCATGGAATCCAGCGTCAGGATGGACTGATCCTTTTCGGCGGTATTCCGCACGATGGTTTCGGCAATTTTGTGCTGTGCGCCCTCAATGGTCAGCACACAGGGCAGCCCCAGTTCATCCACTTTGCCAGCAAGGAAGGAAATGGTCTCAAAGCTGGCTTCCGTTTCCGCAGAGCAGCCTGCAAACGCGGCATAATAGCTCAGACCGTAATCGTCCACCAGATAGCGGAACGGGAAACGGTCGCCGAACAGCACGGTTTTCCGGGCGGCATTGTCCGCCACCGTCTGATATTCGTCATCCAGAGCGGCCAGCTTTTCCAGATAGGATGCAGCGTTAGCAGCATAGGCATCTTTGTTGGCCGGGTCGATTTCTTCCAGTGCATCGGTGATCGCATTGCAGAGAGTTTCAGCGTTCTTCAGCGACAGCCAGACATGCTCATCGTACTCCGGCTCATCTTCGTCCTCGGATTCTTCTTCCTCGGCCTCCATGCCTTCTACGACTTCTTCCTCTTTTACCTGCTCGCCCAGCACATCCAGCAGGTTGATGACCTGCATATCCTGATTGGCGGCTTCTTTCAAGGCATCTTCCACCCAGCCATCCGATTCGCCGCCAACGTAGATGAACAAGTCACAGTCTGAGATTTTAATCATATCATCTGCGGTGGGCTGATAGCTGTGCAAATCTACGCCATTGTCCAGAAGCATGGTAACTTCGGCATGATCGGCCTTGTCGCCGAGAATTTCGCGCACCCAGTCATACTCCGGGAAAATGGTCGTGACGATTTTCAGCGGCTTGCTGCCACTCTGCGATGCAGACAGTGTAGGAGCGGACGAAGATGCGGCCTTCCCACAGCCGCCCAAAATACCAGCAGCCAGTAAAAGGCAAAAAAATACAGCGAATATACGTTTGAGTTTTTCCATAGAAATGCGCTCCATTGTTTGATATCAAGAATCATACGGACAAGCATTTCTTAATCCGACAGTTTTACCTTTAGTCGAATCGGTGTTTTTATCAGCAAAAGCGGAGAGCAAAGCGACAGCACCGCCGCCAACACAAAATGCGGCGCGGGTGTTAGAATGAACGGCCCGGAACGATCTTTTCCGATGTGCAGGATATTCTCGCAAAGTTTCAGCTGTGCGCAGACAGCACAGTCTGCCCCGGTACAGTCGTGGTTGACTTCCTCCGCGCAGAACGTCAATGAAACCAAAATGACCAGCAGGAAACCAACCAGCAGAATCCACGCAGCGCGGCGGCGTTGTTTTGCCGTGCAGTTCATTCCATTGCCCTCCTCTCTCCGAATTTGCAACCTAGTTGCGAATTGGATTATAGCAAGGCAATATTTGATTGTCAAGTGGAAATTTTTACGGACAATACGTTTATCTAAGTCGCCGTCAAGAGGGCTGGCACCGTCCAGCCCTCTCTCTTTTCGCCAAAGTTTTCCTCGTTTTTTCTTGCAAGCTGCCGAAAGCAGCGTGTTTTCAAAAGTTCTCATTTGCGAAGCGAAGCGGAGCAATGAAAGCCCCAGTGGGGCTTTTAAGCGACAGAACAGTCTTGCGCAGCAAGATGGAGGAGCCTCGCACCGACAAGTTCACCTTAATTTATTTTCTTTTTATACCCGCAGTCGCAGTAGGGCCCACCGGAGGCAAGGGTGTACTGCCGCACAAATTCGGTCACACCACCCGCTTCGCTCATGGTGTAGTCCAGACGGCACAAAGCGGGGGTCAGGTCGTACAGACCCAGCTCCTTCATCAGCACACAGATGCCGCATTTGGTAAAGCGTCCTTCGTAGCCGCTGCCGTCAGGGTATTCGTAAAACTCCATGTTCCACGAATAGGGGTTGCG
Organism: uncultured Faecalibacterium sp.; assembly: GCA_934501115.1. Lineage (GTDB taxonomy): Bacteria > Bacillota > Clostridia > Oscillospirales > Ruminococcaceae > Faecalibacterium. The sequence goes on along the minus strand of CAKSTO010000039.1, from coordinate 6,612 downwards.
GTCGGCGGCTTTCAGGGCGGCAGTGGCTTTCATAGCGGCAATATCCTTTGGGGTGAACTTGCTTTTTCCGCTTTTGCGGCAGAACCACTGCATGGGCTTTGTCATCATGGATCTTGCATAGTAATCCGTCAGCCTGTCCACCTCCGGACGTTTCGGCATGGAGAGAATGAACGCGCCGAGCATTGCGCAGTTGACGATGTTCATCTTGAAGCGGTCCGCTTTTTCAAACTCCGGCAGCCTGCGGATGATCTGCCGGTATTGCGGCTTTGCCTTTTTGGTAATGGCTCTTGCGGTGGCTGCATCATAGCCCAGCACAGCGGTCAGCTGCTTTTGAAAGGAGCCGGCAAACAGCACCCACATTCCAAAGGGCATCCCGGCGTATTTCATGGTCTGTCTCCGAATCCAATCTTCACGATCTGCATTTTCATCCCGTTGTCCCCGACCTTGGCGAGAAATCGGAAAAAGCCGCTGACAGAAGGGTCTTTCAGGTTGTTGTAGCCCAGCATATAGCCCCTGCTGGATACCCGTAACCGGCTGTCCCACTCGCCAATCTCCTTGGGAGCATCCGAAACCGCGAAATATGCCCCTACATCCTTGATTTTTGCCGTTCTGAGCCATGTTTTGGCGATCATCTTCACCGCCGTGCGGTTGGCGGCATCAAAGACCAGCACTCCGCCGGGGAAAGCATCTGCCATCCCCTGCACCAGCGCCTTGACCTGCTGGGTCAGGAAGTAGTAGAACACCCCGGAGGCAAAGAACACCGCCCCGCCGGAGGCATCGATTTTGTCAAACCATGCGGGGTCTTTCAGGTCGCAGGGGATGTTTTGCTCCCGCTCCCCGGCGGGCAGCAGCTGCTGCCGCAAGGCAATGACATCGGGAAAGTCCAGATTGTATATCTTGCATCTGCCGTTGTCGCAGGCTCTGCCGGTATGATCCAGCCCGCAGCCCAGATTGACCACTGCCGCGCAGGGGTGCGTTTTCAGGTATGCCCGCACCTCAAAGGCAAGGTCATTCTGCCGCATGGCGACCTCCAGCGCACCGAACCGCTGCATCAGGCTGCGGGAGTTCTTCTCTGCCTCTGAAAAGTCGTAGTCGATCTGGTCGAGCAGCCGAACTGCTGTTTCGTCCCGATAAAGGTTTGGGTACCGTTCGGTGCACAGCTTCCGGGAATACAGCGGGAGGATCAGCGTCTCCTGCACGGTGTTTTTCTCGATTTTGTATTTCATAGGTTCCTCCCTGTTCTCCTTATTCTGCTTTCCGGCAGGCAAACCATGCTCCGTCCTCCTTACACCATTTCACCGCTTTTGCGCCGTAACGCACAACCAGCCCTTTTTATTTTTGTGGCTTTGGATCTGACAAAATCCTGCTTGTTCCAGATACTCTTTCAGTGCAGTATCCGTATAGATGGCCATGCCATCGATGATCTGTGTCCATCTGTCGCCTTTTGTCGTTTCGCCGTTCGCTTCGTTACAGATGAAAAAGATCCCTCCGGGCTTCAGCACCCGATAGACCTCTCTGAAATTCTGTACAAGCTCCGGCCAGAAGTAGACCGTTTCAAAGGCGGTCACCACATCAAACTGCTCCGCTTCAAACGGCAGTTCTGCCACACTTGCCTGCTGCACAGCACACCGTCCTGCCGCAATGGCTCTGGCATTGACTTTTCGCGCTTTTTCCACGCTGACGGCTGAGTAGTCGATGCCCTGCACCTTGCCTTTGGGGCACAGTTTCAACAGCGTTTTCATGTTCGCTCCACCGCCGCAGCCGCAGTCCAGCACCATGGCATCCGGGGCAGGCTGTAAAAAACCCAGCCCCCATTTTGCCATTGCGCTGTGTCCAAAGTTCATCATAGCAACCATGATCTTCCCGCCAAGGCCTACGGGCTTTCGGGTATTTTCAAAAAAGGACATAACGCCACCCTCTTTCTATTTACCGTTCACAATGCAATGCTTTTTACCAGATGCGCCCACTGCTCCGGGTGACAGGCCAGCAATTCCTCGTGCTGCAAGTTCTGCTCATGGAGAACAGGATGTGCAAAATGCTGCTGATACCGGGCACGATATTTTGCGCCCATTTTCAGGGCGTAAAAAATATGGATTTCGGTACCGGGCACATAGATCTTATCCGGCAGCGGAGTGATAAGATCGGAGTAGAACTGGTTTTTGCAGCTCTGCATGGTCACATAAGGGCGGGCATCGCCAAACATTTTCAGAAAGGCTTTGACATAATCCCCCGACTCTTTCGCACACTTGTCCAGACGCTTTTGGAGAAATTTCGCCTTAATCCTTCCGTCCCGCACCACAGGGTAGATCAATGGCAGCAGAAAATCCGTCTGCATGCTTGCCGTCAGCGGCGACGCCTGATCCAGATCGGAGCTGCCCAGAATGCCGTAGTCCATGTGGATGTTCTGCCGCGCCGCCAGCAGCCCCACGAAGGAACCGCCCAGAGAACAGCCGTAGGCTGCCCGGATGTGACCGCCGCAGTGGGTCTTGAGGTAGGCCTCGATCTTTTCGGTCTCCTCCAGCATGGTGGGAAATTCGGTCTGTTCAGTCTCATCAAAGCCATCGTAGCTGACGCACAGCACCCGGAAGCTGTCAGCCAGAAGCGGGATCACCGCACCGAAATTGCTTTTCCAATGGCAACAGGTGCCCGGCAGCAGCAACAGCACCGGGGCATCCTCTGCACCAAAATGGTAGATCTTCATCCTGATACGCTCCTTCTCTATTTATTTTCCACCTGTAAACAGAAGAGATCTATTTCTTCGTATAGGGCAGAGTTATGAGTTAGGTAAAGCTAACTTTCAGTCTTATAAAAAGCCGCTTCTCAGCGGTCCTTCTGCCAAAATAATACGCCCTGCTGTTGCCTCTGTCAAGGAGTTTAGGCATTTTCGGGGATTTTGAAAGAAATTTCGTTGTTGGAGTCTCCCCCCGCGACATAAAAAGTGCAGATCATTTCCTGAATCGAAAAAATTCACCCCTGCAAACTTGTCGGTTTCTGCTTGACAACGCCCGGTGGGAGTGCTATTTTTACTTTGTGAATTTGTTTTGTCTAACCATCTGAGGGGCTTTGCCCCTGCATTTTTTGCATCAATTGTTAGGCAAGGCTAACTTTTTCAAAACTGAGATAGAGGTGTGTTATCATGAGATTGAAAAAAGTATTTGCAGGTGCAATTGCGGCCGCTATGCTGGTATGCGCTGTGGCAGTCCCGGCCTTCGCTGCGGAAGAGGTGGAACAGGAAAACTGCCTGACCTCCAGCTATGTCCAGATGAACATCCCCTACGCCGACTTCTACAAGGCTGCCGGTGTGGACAACGCATCTGAGATCGACGCTGTGACCAGCGCCACCAAAAACAAGACCCGTGCAGGCAACCTTGCCGCCGGTTCCTACCACGTCAATGCGGACGGCACTGACATCACCGGCGTTTCCTTCCCGGTCAAGGTGCTGACCCCGTGGGCGCTGAAGAATGCAAAGCAGGTCACCGATGCCGACAGCTACGACATTACCGTTACCCTGAAGGGCAAGGAATCCACCACCACCTACACCGGCGCAGATGCCTTGTTTGAGAACGAGAGCTACGCTTACTACAAGCTCAGTGAGACCCCTGCCTACTACATCACCGCATGGTATAACCTGCTGAGCGGCAAGTGGGAGTTTGGCAAGGTCCACGCCACCGAGACCACCGTAGAGGGCACCACTGTGGAGCTGAATACCAACGGTCACCACGCCACCTACGAGATGAAGCTCTCCGGTTTTGATCTGGACTACAAGGCCAACAAGGTCTACGGCGTAGTTCTGACCACCGCCGATGGCAGTGAGTACGGCCTGCATCATGTGACCAACATCTGGCATGGTACCAAGCTGGGCTTCAATGCCGATGATCCTTACTTTGCATCCATCATCGGCAAGACGATTACTCAGATCACCTTCTACGCCGCCGACGGCGTGTATGTTCTGCCGGTCAACGTAGCGCTGTGAGTTTGCAGAAAGCTGTCTGATTCAGCCAACATATAGCACAAAACGGCAAGGTTTCTTGACTGCGGGAGACTTTGCCGTTTTATAGCAACTTGCGTCTTTCATGCACAAACACTATCTGTGGCTTTTGGCAGGGTGCGTCCGGGTGGACGCACCCTGTTTTTGTTTCATCGTGGTTGGGTGTACATCAAACCGCATCACCGCAACTCCTTATAGGTTTCTTCCGGCACCGGCTCGCACCACTCGTTAGAGGTGCCTTCGCCGGGCACTTCCACTGCCAGATGAGAGAACCAGCAATCGGGTGCAGCACCGTGCCAGTGCTTGACCTCCGGGGGAATATTCACCACATCGCCCGGATGCAGCTCCAGCGGAGCTTTGCCCCATTCCTGATAGTAGCCCCGGCCTGCCACGCAGACAAGGATCTGCCCGCCACCCTTTGCGGCATGATGGATGTGCCAGTTGTTCCGGCAGCCCGGCTCAAAGGTGACGTTGTAAATGCCAACCTGTGCGGTGGACAAGGGCGCCAGATAGCTTTTTCCGCTGAAATATGGTGCAAAACCGTCGTTGGATGCACCGATGGGGAACTCCATTTCACTCTGGTGCTTTGCCTTGGCATCCTCTGCAGCGTCCTCTGCCCAGACTTCCTTGGCCATGCGGAAAGCCGCCCACGCCTTGGGCCAGCCTGCATAAAACGCCGCATGGGTCAGGATCTCTGCAATCTCAGTCCGGGTAATACCGTTGTTTTTGGCTGCCGTCAGGTGATACCGAAACGAGGAGTCCGTCAGTCCCTGCGCCATCAGTGCCACCACCGTCACAAGGCTGCGGTCCCGGAGGGAGAGTTTATCCTCTCGGCTCCACACCTGCCCGAATAGTACCTCATCGTTAAGTTCTGCAAATTTTGGTGCAAATTCGCCCAGAGCATCCCGCCCTGCCGTCTGTTTCACTGCCATGATACGTTCCTCCCCATCTCGTAAGCCTGTGCCATTGCAGAGGTGTTTCGCACCGCACCCGGCTCGTAAACACCACCTGCTACAAGGACTCCCTTTTCCACGGCACCTTCCACACAGTCTGCATAGCCCCGGAAGCAGGTCAGCGTAGTGTCCGCAGAGGCTTTTTCCTCGTCTGCCATGGTGGTGATGTAGTAGAATTCCTTGTCTTTGACCTCAAGCCACCGTGCCACGGTACGGTCGATCACTGCCTTCAACTGGGCACTGATGGAGTAGAAGTATACCGGGCTTGCCAGCACAATGACATCGGCATCGATCATCTTTTGCAGGATGTCTGCCATATCATCCTTGTGGACGCAGGCTCCGCCGTGGGTGCTGCAGTAGTAGCAGCCGGAACAGGGAGCCACCTTTTTCTCAGCGACCCGAATCTTTTCTGCTTTGTGCCCGGCATCCTGCGCTCCACGCAGAAATTCATCGCATAAAATATCAAAGTTACCGCCCTTCCGGGGACTGCCAGACAAAATCAATACCTTCTTGCTCATAGGAACCTCCTTGACAGCAGAGTGCATCCGCATTATGATGTTGATAGAGTTTGATCTTATCATACAACTTGAAGTGCACTTTAAGTCAAGGACTTTTTGAAAAAACGGAGGTTTCAGATGGTCTATACCGTAGGCGAAATGGCGCAAAAGCTGGGCGTACCTGCCTCCACCCTGCGCTACTACGACAAAGAAGGGTTGCTTCCCTTTGTGGAGCGTTCCTCCGGCGGCATTCGGATGTTCCGGGAAAACGACTTCGAGTGGCTGCAGGTCATCCGCTGTATGAAACAAGCCGGAATGTCCATCAAAGATATTCGTCAGTATATCGAGCTTGCCATGCAGGGAGACGACACCATTGACACCCGGCTGGAAATGTTCCGGCATCAGCGCGAGGTGCTCACCCAGCAAATCCAGCAGTTACAGCACACACTGGAAACTGTGGAATACAAGTGCTGGTTCTATGAAACCGCCAAAGCCGCTGGGACGGTGGATGTCCCCGGTGCGATGACCGATGCGGACGTGCCGGAGCAGTTCCGTGCCATCCGACAGGAGCTGCGGGGACAGAAGATTCCGAATGGCGAAAAATAAGAAATGCCGTTCCAGTTGCTTTTGGAACGGTATTTTTCTTAATCTTCTAACCCATGGTGCCCGGCTACGTTTTTCAAATATTCCTCCGGGTCACCGTTCAGAATCAAATCAGCATACGCCAGAGGGTCATTGCAGATGAGGTAGTCCAGTTCTGACCTCTGCGCCATGGTCACATCCAGTGCATCCTCAACCCCGGTGCAGTCGATGGAGATCATTCTCCCATCCCGGAGCAGCAGCTCCACGCAGCCGGTGTCCATGTTGAATTTGCAGACTCTTTCATCGTACTTCATGTTTGTGTCCTTTCCGCCTTACGGCACTCTCACAGTGGTCTGTCGTGCTTTCTTATGATAAGGTCTAGGACGCTTTTCGATGGAAGCAAGGGATTCATTCTGTTTTCCAAAGAATACAAAAAATCCGAACCCTTCTCCTATCGGAAAAAAGTTCGGATTTTGTTGTTGTGGTGCACCTCCAGGGACTCGAACCCTGGGCCCACTGATTAAGAGTCAGTTGCTCTACCAACTGAGCTAGAGGTGCATATTATCAGAATGCGGTTTCTTCATTCTGATAA
>CAKSTO010000038.1 GCA_934501115.1 uncultured Faecalibacterium sp. | reverse complement strand
CTCTTGCAACGTTCGATTGCAGTGCTTATTATACGAGCAGACAGAGGATGTGTAAAAAGTATCCTGCACATGGCGGCAATATGATTTTTACATAAAAAGATGGGGCGGCTGCCCCTGCACTGAATGCAACGGAAATCAATTTTTGCAGCTTGACCTAGAGCTAAAGCCTTCACCCCTTGGGGGGAAGGTGGCGCGTAGCGCCGGATGAGGGGTATTTAGGGCAAAATGCTGCTGTCCTGCGCCCTCATCAGTCACCTGCGGTGACAGCTTCCCCCGACCGGGGGAAGCCTTTATTCGGAAAGTTGATTTCCATGACTGAATGCGCTCAGGCGTAAAACAAAAAATTCAGAGAGATCATCTGTGGTGCGGCGCGGCGCTCTCCTTTAGTTCCTGCTGCTGTTCCTGCAGCTCCTGCCGGAGGGCGTGGTCGATCTCCCGGGTCTCCTGCCGGATCTCGGCAAGGTCTTTTTCGATCACCGGGTTCTCTTCCAGATCCTCACGAATGAACATCAGCGCAAAGCTGACCAGCAGCAGCCCGCAGGAGATCCAGATGGCCCTGCCGCCAAGCCAGACGCAGCTCTTGCTGCCAATGCCGGAGCCCAGAGCAAACAGCAGAATGATGCCAAAATAGCGCAGCATCCGGTCTTTGGCCTTGGGTTCGCGGGTGCGGCGCCAGACACACAGGGCCTCCACGCCGCTGCGCAGGTCGCCGATGCACATGGTGCTGGCAAAGGCGTAGCCATTTACCTTGCGGAACGCCTGCACCTGCATGGCGCAGGAAAAGGAGACGATGGCGTTGGCCAGCAGGTTCTGCTCCTGCGGCAGAAAGCCCACAAGGAACAGCAGCAGCACCTCGCCCAGCACCACCAGCTGCCGCCAGTGGAGCCGCTGCATGTTCCGGAAGTGCTCCTGCATCTTTTCGGCGGTCAGCACGCCCAGCGCAAAGGCGCACAGGGGCACCAGATAATGCAGCACCCGCTCCCAGTTCCCATCCATCAGGTTGGAACTGAGCAGCACGATGTTGCCGGTCTGCGCGTTGGCAAACACCTTGCCGCGGAACAGATAGGTGTAGGCGTCCTGCAGGCCGCCGGACAGGGACAGGAATACGGCTGTAAGAAAAGATTCGGACATTTGTCCGCGATGTTTTGGTTTCATGCTTGCACCTTCTTTTTTTGCTCTCCCATTATAGTACATTTTTGCGGCCCGGCTGATATCAGTTTTACATGGCCGACATGTTTTGGGTGCAAGCTGTGCCGGAAAACGGCCGGGAAATGCTGTTACAGCTTCCCTGCTTCCAGCAGCTTTTTTACCTCGAACAGATCCCTGCACTCGGCGGTGTACCGGCTGCGCATTTCGTCATCGGCGGGGGCAAGGTCCGGCACCATCACGGTGACAAAGCCGCCCCGGGCACCGGCCCGCACGCCGTTGTAGCTGTCCTCCAGCACCAGCGTTTCAGCCGGGACGGTGCCCAGCGCCTTGGCCGCTGTGAGGAAGATCTCCGGGTCGGGCTTGGACGCGGAGAACTGCTCGCCGGAAATAAGGGCCTTGAAGTGATCGGTCATGTGCCAGTTGTTGAGGTGCCGCAGGATGGACGCCATCCGGCTGGAGGAAGCCACCACCATGGGGATGTGCTGTGCTTCCAGATAGGCGATCAGCTCATCCAGCCCCGGCTTTTTGGGCGGCGGTGCCTGAAACGCCGTCTCTGCCTGCTGGTGCAGCGCCTCCATAATGGCGTCGGTATCGCAGTCCGGGCCGAAGAAGCGGCGCAGCACCGCCCGCATGGAGTCGCCTGCCGTGCCCCGGGCGGCAGCGTCCAGCCCTTCCTTATAAGAAAGGCCCAGTGTGGCCAGTGCGGGCTTCCACAGGGTGGCCCAGATGCGCTCGGTGTCGAACATCAGCCCGTCCATATCAAAAATAACACCTTTTATCATTGTGCAAAAAGCTCCTTTCTGAGCCTGTAAGATCCGGCTTATGCCCTCATTGTATCATATTTTGGGCAGTTTGCACATGGAAAAGCAGGCAATTTAGCGCAACTTAACCTGCCCAAAGATGAAAGATTTTTCGTTTCCTTGTAAAACGATTTCATAATACTATAATAGAAAACAACATTCGGTGTTTGCGGGCGCATTTTCACTCGCTGCGCCCGAGATCAGGAAAGAGGGAAAATAAATCATGTTGGATATCAAGATCACCCGTACCACTGCTCCGAAGGCAAAGCCTGACGAGAGCAATCTGGGTTTTGGCAAGAAGTTTACCGACCATATGTTCGTGATGGATTACACCGAGGGCGAAGGCTGGCACGATGCCCGCATCGTCCCCTACGGCCCCTTTGAGCTGGACCCGGCTACCGTCGTGTTCCACTACGCGCAGGAGATCTTTGAGGGCATGAAGGCTTACCGCACCGCAGACGACACCGTTCAGCTGTTCCGCCCGGACTGCAACGCAAAGCGCTTCCAGGATTCTGCTGACCGTCTGTGCATCCCCAAGATCCCTGTGGAGGATTACATTCAGGCTGTCGAGACGCTGGTGGATGTGGATCGCGACTGGGTGCCTCACACCGACGGTGCTTCCCTGTACATCCGCCCCTTCGTGTTCGCAAATGACGTGGGTCTGGGCGTGCACGCTTCCAAGCACTACATCTTCTGCATCATCTGCGCTCCCTCGGGTGCTTACTATGCCGAGGGCATCAACCCCGTGCGCATCTACGTGGAAGACGAGTACATCCGTGCCGCTCCCGGCCTGACCGGCTTCACCAAGTGCGGCGGCAACTACGCTGCTTCCATCAAGGCCGGCGAGCTGGCCGAGGAGCAGGGCTACGCACAGGTGCTGTGGCTGGACGGCGTGGAAAAGAAGTACGTCGAGGAAGTCGGCAGCATGAACATCATGTTCAAGATCGACGGCAAGGTGTACACCGCTGCTACCGTCGGCACCGTTCTGCCCGGCGTTACCCGCCGCAGCTGCATCGAGCTGCTGAAGGACTGGGGCTATGAGGTGGTCGAGGGCAAGATCGCCATTGCCGACATCATGGCTGCTGCCCGCGAAGGCAAGCTGGAAGAGGTGTTCGGCACCGGCACCGCCGCTGTCGTCTCCCCCGTCAAGGAGCTGGTCTGGAAGGGCGAGCACGCCTACATCGGCGACGGCAAGATCGGCCCTGTCACCCAGAAGCTGTACGACACCATGACCGGGATGCAGTGGGGCAAGCTCCCCGATACCAAGGGCTGGATCGTGCCGGTCGAGAAAAAGAACTGATCCAGATTCTCCGGAGAGAACCTTTTTATTCAGAATAGCAGCAAACGCCGCCAGGCCTCCGCTCGGCGGCGTTTGCTGTATATTGTGTATATTAGGATAACGCCCTCGCCCTCGCCGTCAAAACTCCAAAATTTCCCGGCGCAATTGCTTTCTTGCTCCTGCAGTGCTAAACTGAAAACAGAACTCCGGCCTGCATTGCGGCAGGCCATGTGCAGGAAAGATTGAGAGGGATGAACCCATGGTCAAAAAATGGAGCGTGAGCTACCCTGCCGTCAACGGCACCGAGCAGCGCAGAGGATACGTTTATCTGCCCACGATGTATGAGTCTGAGCCGGATCGCAGGTATCCGGTGCTGTACATGTTCGACGGCCAGAACGTCTTTTTCGACGAGGATGCCACCTTCGGCAAGAGCTGGGGCGTGGCCGATTATCTGGACTACACCGACACCCCGCTGATCGTGGCGGCGGTGGAGTGCAACGCCGGAGCCAACAACGAGCGGCTGGTGGAGTATTCGCCCTACCGGTTCGACGACCCGCAGCTCGGCCACTTCGACGGCAGGGGGCAGGCCACCATGAGCTGGTACATCCACCGGTTCAAGCCCTTCATCGACCATAATTTCCGCACCCTGCCCGACCGGGAGCATACCTTCATCGGCGGCAGCAGCATGGGCGGCCTGATGAGCCTGTACGCCCTTTTGCAGTACAATGATGTTTTCAGCCGCGCGGCGGCGCTGTCGCCGTCCATCTGGGTCGCACCGGAAAAGCTCTCCGGCCTTGTGAGCCGGGCAAAGCTGGAGCCGGGCACGGTGCTGTACATGGATTACGGCTCCCGCGAGATGGGCAACCACGACGGGATGCGCCGCAGCTTTGCCGAGATGTGTGCAAAGGTCATGACCCGGGGCATCCACCTTACCAGCCGCATCGTGCCCGGCGGCACCCACAGCGAAGCCAGCTGGGAAAAACAGCTGCCCTTTATGCTCCACACTCTGATGTATGAGGTGGAGGAATAAAAAGGGTGTAATTGCCCGCTGTAAAAGGGGTACAAAAGCCTTCACCCCTTGGGGGGAAGGTGGCGCGTAGCGCCGGATGAGGGGTAATTCCCCGCAGGGTGCTGCACGCCTGCGCCCTCATCAGTCACCTTCGGTGACAGCTTCCCCCGACCGGGGGAAGCCTTTGTCTGCGACACCATTGCACAACAAAACCAAAGGAGGAAACACCATGGAAATGCAGTATTTCAAGGATTACAGCCCGGCTCTGGGCCGCGACATGGAGTGCAAGATCTACGGCCACGCAGGCCGCCCGATGCTGTACATCCCCTGTCAGGACGGACGCTTCTTCGATTTCGAGAACTTCCACATGAACGACACCCTTGCCCCGTGGATCGAGTCCGGCCAGATCATGGTTCTCTCCATCGACACCATGGACAAGGAGACCTGGTCGGACACGCAGGGCGACCCCTATTGGCGCATCCGCCGCTATGAGCAGTGGCTGCGCTACATCGTGGAGGAGGCCGTGCCCAAGATCCAGTACATGGCAAAAGAGCGCAACGGCTGGGACGACCTGCCCGGCGTCATTGCCTTTGGCTGCAGTCTGGGTGCCACCCACGCGGTCAACCTGTATCTGCGCCGCCCGGATGTGTTCTGCGGCTGTCTGGCGCTCAGCGGCATCTACACGGCGCACTACGGCTTCGGCGACTACATGGACGAGCTGGTCTACATGAACTCCCCGGTGGACTACATGAAAAACTTCCCCGAGGATCACCCCTACATGCAGCTGTTCCGCAGCCAGAAGGCGGTCATCTGCTGTGGTCAGGGCGACTGGGAGCAGCCGGACACCACATGGTTCCTCAAGCGCATCTTCGAGGCCAAGCACATCCCCATCTGGGTGGATCTGTGGGGTCACGATGTCAACCATGACTGGAACTGGTGGTATCAGCAGACCGCATATTATATGCCGTATATTCTGGGACAGCAGTAAAGAGAACCCTCTCAGGCGCTGACGCGCCAGCTCTCCCGAAGGGCGAGCTTTGATGCATTTGACGGTTTGCAGCAAATAAGCTCCCCCATACGGGGGAGCTGGCAACGCCGCAGGCGTTGACTGAGAGGGTTTTCTTATAGAGGAAAGAAGAATCATAAAACCATGCAGAATTTCATTTTTATTTCGCCCAACTTCCCCACCAACTACTGGCAGTTCTGCCATGAGCTGAAAAACAATGGCATGAATGTGCTGGGCATCGGCGACCAGCCCTACGATGAACTGAAGCCGGAGCTGAAGGACAGCCTGAACGAGTATTACAAGGTGGGCAGTCTGGAAAACTACAACGAGGTCTACCGCGCCGTGGCCTTCTTCGCCTTCAAGTATGGCCGCATCGATTGGCTGGAGTCCAACAACGAATACTGGCTGGAGCGGGACGCCGCCCTGCGCACCGATTTCCACATCACCTCCGGCTTCCAGACCTCCGATATGCCCCGCATCAAGTACAAGAGCAAGATGAAGGAGTATTACCAGAAGGCCGGCATCGCCACCGCCCGCTACCACATGGTGGACGACTACGAGGGCTGCAAAAAGTTCATCGAAGAGGTGGGCTACCCGGTGGTGGTCAAGCCCGACAACGGCGTGGGTGCGTCCGATACCCACAAGCTGTTCAGCGACGAGGAACTGAAAAAGTTCCTCATCTACAGAACCGCCCATCACCCGGATGTGGAGTACATCATGGAGGAGTTCGTCCGGGCAGAGGTGAACAGCTACGACGCCATCATCGACGCCAACGGCAACCCCATCTTTGAGGCCGGCAATGTCAGCCCCATGTCCATCATGGACATCGTCAACGACAACGACAACTCCATCTATTACATCATCAAGGATCTGCCCGAGGACACCCGCGCCGCAGGCCGTGCCGCCGTCAAGAGCTTCGGGGTGAAGAGCCGCTTTGTGCACTTCGAGTTCTTCCGCATGAGCGAGGATCAGGCCAGCATGGGCAAAAAAGGCCAGATCGTGGCTCTGGAGGTCAATATGCGCCCCTGCGGCGGCTTTACCCCGGATATGATCAACTTTGCCCGCTCCACCAACGTCTACAAGATCTGGGCGGACATGATCGCCTTTGGCGGCACCGATATGCCGGTGGGCGAGCACTATTACTGCCCCTTTGCAGGCCGCCGCGACGGCAAGCACTTCGTGTACAGCCACGAGCAGATCATGCAGAAGTATCAGGATCATATGTGCATGGTGGATCGCATCCCGGAGGCTCTGTCCGGTGCCATGGGCAACCAGATGTACGTGGCAAAATTTGATACCTTCGAGGGCATGGAGCAGTTCTATTCCGACGTGCTGGCCGTGACCGAAAAGGATACCAACGCCGCCGTGCAGAAGGAGCTGACCCGGGTGCTGACGCTGGGTGAACCGGCGGCTGCCCCCGCAGCCGGAAAAACGGCAAAGACGGCAAAGGCTGCAAAGAAAAAGTGATCTGCCCCCTCGGGGGAAAGGCCGAAAGGAGAAAGCCATGAGATGCATCAAGCGAGCAGCAAACCGCATCCTGACAGCCGGGCTGGCGCTGTGCCTGCTGCTGCCCTGCGCGGCACCGGCAGCGGCGGCGCTGGAAACACCGGACTGGATGCTGGTGTGGAGCCATACCCGCACCAGCAGCGTGATCGCCCAGCTGGAAAAAGATCAGTTTACCGCTGAAATCACGGTGGACGGTGTGAACGGCGTTGTGGAGATGGTGCGCAGCAATGGCAAAATGTACCTCAAGGCGTCCAAGCCCGACGGCACGCAGGTGCTGACCCTGCTGCTGCGGGAGGGCGCGGCCTACCAGCTGGACAGCAGCCGCAGACTTGCCATCCATCTGGGGGACGAGAACGCCGCCTACGCCGCGCTGGGCATCAGCGGCCAGACCGTGGAGCGGTCGCTGGCGACCGGCAAGGCCACCGGCTTTGCCAAAGCGGAAAAGACCGTGGACGGCAAGACCTACGACGCCGAGATCTTCCGGATGCAGCTGGACGGCAAGCCGGTGGAGATGACCTACTGCTACGACGCGGACGGCACCCTGCGCTGTCTCATCACCCGCGTGGGCGGCAAGCAGGCTTCCATGGAGTACCGCGAGGTGTCGGACGAGGTGGACGAGAGCCTGCTGGAGCTCCCCGAGGGCTACACCGTCTGCACAAGGGACGAGGACGGCAGTCTCCGTGATGCCGCCGGCCGGGTCGTGGCCTGAACAGAAAAAGCAAGCACCTGCGATGATTTTTCCCGGGATCATAAAATCGGGAGGGATCTGCCGCAGGTGCTTTTTGTTTGGCACCCCTGCCCGCTCAGGCCGCTTTCAGCCCCACTGCACGGCCAAAGCCCCCGCCTGTCACGATGCGCCCCGGAGCGGGGATGTTCGGAATAATTGCCAAAGATTGGTCGAGAATTTTGGCGATGTGTCGATTGACGGCAGGGGGGGCTTGCAGTAAAATGAATTCAGGCAGGTAAAGCGATTTGGGGTCGCCCAAACTGCCCGAAAACAAAAAGTAGGAGGAACATTACAATGAAAATGTTCAAACGTTTCGCAGCCGCCCTGCTGGTTGGCGTGATGGCTCTGGCAATGCTGACCGCTTGTGGCAAGGAAGCAATCGTCCGCGATACCGAGCAGGAAAAGACCGCAATCACCTTGACCCAGAAAGCCGCAAAGACGATGCAGATCGACCTGAAGGAAGATGAGACGGTTACAGGCATCGCTGCAACGGGTCTCCCGGCTGCTGTGGATATGTACAATGCGGCCATGAAGAAGGACAAGGAAGCCTATGTGGCAGCTGTAACGGATCTTACAAAGACTGTACAGGAAAAGATCACAGCGGCTGGCAAGAAGGGCATTATCATTTCCGATGTTGTGCCCGGTGTGCTGACTGATAAAATCATGGAGGCTGAGTTCAAGGCACTGCAGGCACAGGTTCAGGCTGGCGCAATCAAGGTGGACTTTGCCCCCGCTAAGGTTGGCGCTGCAGTCACCAAGAAGGGCGACTATACCGTATTCGTTATCGTTGTCACCAATGAGTAATTGACACTCCGATAAAATACTCCGCCCCGAGGAGCACCCCGCTCCCCGGGGCTTTTTGCGCCCCGCAAGGCCATTCCATTTGTCCCCTCCCCCAAAGTGTGGTATACTGTCAGCAGAGAGATAAATCACAGCAAAATGAGGTGCATCTATGAAAATTCCCGCAAACGGCTTTACCCACGCCGGCAAGTTCCATGCCGACGATGTGTTTGCCACAGCTCTGCTGCAGATCCTGCGCCCGGACATCAAAATCACCCGCGGCTTCACCGTGCCGGACGACTTCGACGGCATCGTTTACGATATCGGCTACGGCATGTTCGACCATCATCAGGAGCCCCGCGAGTACCGCCCCAACGGCGTGCCCTACGCCGCTTTCGGCCTGCTGTGGCGGGTGCTGGGCCCCGGCCTTGTGGGCGAGCGGCAGGCGCGGCTCGTCGATGAAAATTTCATCCAGCCGCTGGATCTGAACGACAACACCGGCGAGCAGAACAGCCTGTGCGATGCCATCGGCTTTTTTAACCCGGTGTGGGACTCGAAGGAGGATCAGGACACCTGCTTTTTCAAGGCCGTGGCCGTGGCAAAGCAGATTTTGGAAAACCAGCTCGCCAGCGCCAACGCCGTCAACCGCGCCGACGAAAAAGTGCAGCAGGCCTACCAGAACTCCCGCGACGGCATCGTGGTGCTGCCCTGCTACCTGCCGTGGAAAAACGGCCTGTACAAGACCGACGCTTTGTTTGTGGTCTACCCCAGCCAGCGCGGCGGCTGGAGCGCCCAGTGCGTCACCGACCACAAGACCAAAAAGTCAAAGCTGCCCTTCCCCCAGAGCTGGGCAGGCCAGCCGCAGGAGGTCATCGAGCAGAAAAGCGGCATCCCGGGCATCAGCTTCTGCCACGCAAGCCGTTTTCTCATTACCGCAAAGGATAAGGAGACGGCGCTTGCCGCCTGCCGTCAGGTGCTCAAGAACAATGGCCGCATCTGACGCCGCGCCCAAGGCGGCCTATGTGTACATGGTGCGCTGCGCGGGCGGCCAGCTGTACACCGGCTGGAGCACCGACCCCGCCGCCCGCCTGCGGGCGCACCGCAGCGGCAAAGGCGCAAAGTATACCCGCGCCCACGGCGCGGCGGCGCTGGCCTACGTGGAGCGCTGTGCCGATAAGCCCGCCGCCCTGCGCCGCGAGTATGCCCTCAAGCATCTGCCCAAGGCGCAAAAAGAGACCCTCTGCGCCGCATGGGCGGCGGCAGGGAGACCCCAAAAGCCTTCCCTCTGAGGGGGGAGCCTAACTCCTTCAGTCAAACCCTGCCGGGTTTGCCAGTTCCCTCAGTGAGGGAGCCCCTGGCGAAAAGGTGAAGCTATCCGCACTGTCAAGGCCTCCCTCCCCGAGGGAGGTGGCATCGCGTTAGCGATGACGGAAGGAGTTAGCCCCCTCGGGAAAAGCTATTACCGCAGGTGACGGACTCCTTCAGTCAAACCCTGCCGGGTTTGCCAGCTCCCTCAGTGAGGGAGCCTCTGGCGAGACCGCAAACTTTTCCGCACGGTGCATGATGGAGGACTAACCATGGAACAAAAGCTGGATAAACGAATGGAACTGGACGATCTGGCCGATGCCGCCGGAGGATATTTTGCCATGCCGACAGCGGAGGATCTGGCTTATACGGAGCTGCTGTTTGATGTCTGCCGACAGTTTGGCATCCGGTACTATTCGGCAACGGCGAAGGAGCGCGCCTTTGTGGAAGAGGTGACCCGCGTGACATGGGCAAAACAGCAGGAAGCAAAAACCGGCGCAAAGCAGAAGATCCGCCCGGCGTTTTCGGCCTGAGTGCTCCCCCTCACGAAATTTCGTCCCACGGCGGTGAAAATACCGGAAATGATTGATTTTTTTGTGAAAATATGGTATCAATTATATGATAACCTGACCTTGCTCAGGCAGTGCCCGGTTGGCGGGTGCTGCGGTGCAATGAGAAAGTGAACGGATAAAAGGAGGAATGGATCGTGAAGCGATTTCCGGAACTGGCGCGTCGCGGCGTGGCACTGGCTCTTGCGGCGAGCATGAGCCTGTCTGTTTTCATGCCCGGTGCGCTGGCGGCCGACCTGACCACAGCCGAAGAGCATGACCACGACCATGACCATGTGCATCTCGCGGCAGAAAACAGCGTGGATGCGCTGGGCAACGAGGATCTTTCGGATGAGGTCTATAATGTCCCGGGCGACACGGCTTTTACGGCGGCAGACACCGCTGCTGATTCCTTGGGCGGCGACGACGAGGAAGAGATTGATCTGGACGACCTGACCGAAGAGCAGCTGGCCGAGCAGGCAGTTGTGGACGAGGCAGGCCATACAGAGCACACCCCGGACACCGACGCGGAGCCGGTGTACGAGCAGCCCGCCACCTGCGCCGAGCGCGGCTATGCCATCTACCCCTGCAGCTTTACGCTGGAGCAGGAGGACGGCACGGTGGCGCACTGCTACCATCAGGTCGTGGTATGGCTCCCTCTGGCAGACCACGCGTGGGGCGAGTGGCAGGAGCCTGACGATGCAGACAGCCAGAAATACCGCGTGTGCACCGTCTGCAATGCTGTGGAATATGAGGACGGCACGGTTGTAACGCCCGGCGGCATTCCCGTTACCGACCCCGACCACCCCGAGTGGCTGCCCGGAGATATTGGTGTGGGCGGCAATTATGATGACCAGATTGAGACTTTAAAGCACAAGCATAATTATGTGCACTGGGGTTGGGAAGGAGGCGTTGGACCTACTTGTACAACAGGCGCTTATGAAAACACAAAATGTTGGTGCGGAAGTATTTCGTTACACCAGTGGCGTAACGCATACGGGCACGACTGGGGCGCGTGGACAACTGTTACCGAAGCAACCTGCGGGCAAGCCGGTTTGAAGAAGCGTGTCTGCAGACGCGACGGAAGCCATGTGGAAACAGAGCCGATTCCGGCGACCGGAAAACATTCTTGGCAACTTACTAAAACAGTAGCGCCGACCTGCACAACAAAAGGCTATGACCTGTACACCTGTAGTGTCTGCCAGCAGACCAAGAAAGAAAATTATGTGAATGCTACCGGCCACAAAAACGCCGCCGGTAAAGTGTGGTACGACAACGACCCTGCAACCGCAGATATCGGCTGGAAGGTTGATAAGAAAGAGACCTGTGGTACAGCTGGCTCCCGCCACCGTACCTGCGTGAACGAAAACTGCCCGCTGGAAAATCGCACCGAGACGCAGGTGATTTCTGCTACCGGTAAACATACCGCTGGCGAAAAAACAACGGTGACTGAGCCTAAGTGCGGTGTGGCAGGCAAGTGGGAGATTCGCTGTACGGTCTGTAAAACTCTGCTCGATAGCGGAGAAATCCCTGCTTTGGAACACGTATGGGACAAGGGCACCATTCAGCAGAAATACCCCTGTGTGGATGGCACCATCACCTACAAGTGCACCCGCAAGGGCTGTGATGCAACCGACGTGCAGACCTATAAGGCCACTGAAAAGCATAAGTACGACGAATTTGTCAGCACTACGCAGCCGTACCCCTGCCAGCCCGGCACGGAGACTTGGAAGTGCACTGTCTGCGGCGCGACCACAACAAAAGCGGCCAAGGTTGCAGAGCACTCCTTTGGTCTGTGGACGGATGATGATGTGCTGGGTTGCCAGACGCAGAAGCAGACCCGTACCTGCCTTGTCTGCAACTATCAGGAGCACCAAAACAGCGGCGACCCTGTACGCAAGCACAAGTACACCCGCTATGTTATGATAACGTCAACGGAATGGGCAGAAGTCAATATTCCGGTTGATATTCCCAACTGGGCGGTCGGCCCGCTTAAGAAGATTGGTGTACGGTTCGATGATGAGAACAAGCATATTCAGATCGCGGATAATATGCCGGTGCCCATTGTCATTGCTTACTGCGATTACGGCTGCACTATGTATGACAAACTGATTGCGACCGAGTATCCGGAATACGCTGCACAGGCATGGGCAGCGACCGAAGCTTCCAAGTCGGTTGCAAATACAGCGGAACCACTGATTCGTGAAGCTCTGGCCGATACTAAAACGGCTGTGAACAATGCGCAGAACCGCGAGGAAGCCATTGCGGCGCTGGATCAGATCTACGCAGTAGCTAAGGCGAAACTTTTGGCAAATGGCAATGTGCCCGTCAAGGTTGATTTGAGAGCTACAGGCACTTGGCCGAGCAACTGGCCGCTCCTTGGCGGCAAGCAGTGGACGGTCAAACTTTATGAAGGCACGATCAATGTGCCTATTACGGAAGAGGTTGCAGATCAGGCACTGGCTCAGCTCAAGAATGTTCTGGACGATACCAAGAACATGCTGAACAACAGCTTCCTGTCTGAGGATGCCATCAAGGTTGCAATCAACAAGATCGTGGATACTGTTGCGGCTGATTCCGGCCTGAATGAGAGCATCCGTCAGCTGGTGTTCTACCCCATTTACAAGAGCATCGGCAAGAGCCTTGGCGGAGGCCGTGGCGAGGGCTGGAACAACCAGCCTACCGATTCTACCCCCACCGAGACCGGTGAGCTGATCCTGCGTCTGGCAGGGTCCGCTGTCACTGACAAGGAGGGCTGGCAGCCCTTCCTCGATGCGATTTTCGATGATCTGATCGATATGCTCATTGAGGAACTGAAGAAGGACGAAGAGTACAGCAAGTATCTGAACAACGCTCTGGGCGATGAACTGCTGGAAGAGCTGCGCCCCAAGCTGCGCGAAGAGCTGGTGAATAATACCACCTTTGTGGATACCATCCGCAACATCGCGGGTGAGGCCATCAACAACGCCGCCTATGGTGTCAAGCGCGGCTGGAGCGACGCCCGCGTGCTTGCACAGCTCCGTGAAGACCTGCTCAAGGTGCAGGGGCCTGTGGAGCAGGAAATGCTCGACCTGAGCGCCACCATCGGCGATCTGGTGGAGAGCAGCCTTGCGGAAAAGATCAACAAGTTCCTGCCCTTCGGCGATCTGACCAGCTGGATCGGCAAGTGGGTGGGCGCCTTTGCCAAGGATAAGGCCGTCAGCGAGGTCGTTGGCGAGACCGGCAAGGTGCGCCAGACCATTGAGATGTACATCAAGTACATCACCTGCGGCAAGCACCGTCATGTGAAAGAGAACATCGCGGCCACCTGCACCGAGCCTGCCTACACCATCGACAGCTGCGGTGAGTGCGGCTGGCGCTTCAGCAAGGAAAAGACCGGTGAGCCGCTGGGTCACACCCCGGTCACCGTCAAGGGCTACGAAGCCACCGAGACGGCCGACGGCCTGACCGACGGTGTCCAGTGCTCTGTGTGCGGTGCGTGGATCGAGCCGCAGGAAGTGATCCCTGCACAAGAGCCGCAGTATGAAAAGTATCTGGTCAAGTCTGCCGTCACGGCAGACACCGCCAAGGCCGCAGGCTACAAGAACCAGAAAAAGCTGGACGAGGCCATCGACGCAGCCCTGACCAAGGCCGGTTACCAGACCGCCAACAGCGAGCGCTTCCTTGCACAGGTGCAGACCTCCATCGGCATCCTGTCGAACGACCGCTACCCTGAGGATGGCGTGACCGGCATGGTCAAGCTCCCGGCCGGTGCGGCTGGCAAGAACTGCACCTTCTATGCGGTGCAGGTGCTCACCGCCGACACCCACGGCTACAGCGCCGGTGACGTGGTCATCACCCCGCTCACCGTTACCAGCGAGGGCATCAGCTTCAAGCTGCCTGTGCAGTCTGTGGTTGCCATCGCGTGGAAGGTAAACGAGTAAACCAGAACCCAGAACCGCAAGGGCGGCTCCCATTCGGGAGCCGCCCTTTTTGTATCTGCAGATACACGCCCATAATGCATATTATTCGCATATATTTATCAAATATTGCATAAAGATACATATTGAACCAAAAACGCGGTCAAATCCGCGTAAGGTTTGTAGGTTTTCGGCATTGACGAAAAATCCGCGCAGCGTATAATAAAAGCATCAACAGCAAGTCAAACGGAAAAGGGTGTGGGAGGGATTCCCGCACCGTAAAACAAAAGTGTATTTATAAAAGGAGCAATCATTATGAAAAAGGAAAACATCAAAAAAGTTGTTCTGGCCTACTCCGGCGGTCTGGATACCTCCATTATCATTCCCTGGCTGAAGGAAAACTACAACAACTGCGAGGTCGTTGCCGTTTCCGGCGACGTGGGTCAGGGCACTGAGCTGGACGGTCTGGAAGAAAAGGCCAAGGCGACCGGCGCTTCCAAGCTGTACGTGCTGGATCTGAAGAAGGACTTTGTGGAAAACTACATCTTCCCCACCCTGAAGTTCGGCGCAAAGTACGAGGACTACCTGCTGGGCACCAGCTTTGCACGCCCCTGCATCGCCAAGGCTCTGGCTGATATTGCCATCAAGGAAGGTGCCGACGCCATCTGCCACGGCTGCACCGGCAAGGGCAACGATCAGGTGCGTTTTGAGCTGACCCTCAAGGCGCTGTGCCCCGATATGGCCATCATCGCACCGTGGCGTGAGTGGGACATCAAGAGCCGTGACGAGGAGATCGACTACGCCGAGGCGCACCACATCCCCCTGAAGATCAACCGCGAGACCAACTACTCCAAGGATAAGAACCTGTGGCACCTGAGCCACGAGGGTCTGGATCTGGAGAGCCCCGCCAACGAGCCCCAGTACAACAAGCCCGGTTTCCTGGAGCTGGGCGTCTCCCCCGAGCAGGCTCCCGATGTTCCCACCTATGTGACCATCCACTTTGAAAAGGGCATCCCCACCGCCGTGGACGGCAAGGAGATGGGCGCTGTGGAGCTGGTGGAGCACCTGAACAAGCTGGGCGGCGAAAACGGCATCGGCCTGCTGGATATCGTCGAGAACCGTCTGGTCGGCATGAAGAGCCGCGGCGTCTACGAGACCCCGGGCGGTGCCATCCTGTACAAGGCCATCAACGTTCTGGAGACCATCACTCTGGATAAGGAAAGCTCTCACTTCAAGGCTCAGCTGGCGCAGAAGTACGCCGATATTGTCTACAACGGCCAGTGGTTCACCCCGCTGCGTGAGGCTCTGGACGCCTTCGCCGACAGCCTCGAAAAGACCGTGACCGGCGACGTGAAGCTCAAGCTCTACAAGGGCAACATGATCAACGCCGGCGTCACCTCTCCCTACACCCTGTACGACGAGCAGACCGCTTCCTTCGGCGAGGATGACGACTACAATCAGGCAGATTCCGCCGGCTTCATCAACCTGTTCGGCCTGTCCATCAAGGAGCGCGCAAAGCTGTCCAAGAACTGGCCGGAGATCAAGTAATCAGCTGTAACATCTTCCCTTTCGTGTGTTTTCACACTTTCACACGGAAGTTTCATCCAACCGGCATCGTTGCCGGCGGCACCGCCGCAGGAGCGTTTTCCCCTGCGGCGGCTTTGCCGTTTTTAGAAGAAATTGATGAACCCTCTCAGTCAAACCCTGACGGGTTTGCCAGCTCTCCCGAAGGGCGAGCTTTATGCGCAGTTCGGCAAAGCTGTTCTTCAAGTGGGGAAGCTCTTGCTTTTCGCAGGCAGAAGAAAAGCTCCCCCCTCGGGGGAGCTGGCACGGCGCAAGCCGTGACTGAGAGGGTTTGGACATAAAGTAAAGGATAAAACTATGGCAGAACAACTCTGGAAGGGCCGTTTTTCCAAGGCCGTGGATTCCCGCGTGAACGACTTCAACTCCTCCATCCGGTTCGACCAGCGCATGATCGCGCAGGATATGCGCGGCAGCGGCGTCCATGCCGCCATGCTGGCAAAGCAGGGCATCATCTCTGAAAAGGATTGTGAGGACATCCTCAACGGTCTGGCATCCATCGCCGACGATCTGGCAGCCGGCAGGCTGGAGATCGACCCCAATGCCGAGGATGTGCACACCTTTGTGGAGCAGACCCTCACCGCCCGCATCGGCGACGCGGGCA
This sequence comes from uncultured Faecalibacterium sp., assembly GCA_934501115.1. GTDB lineage: Bacteria > Bacillota > Clostridia > Oscillospirales > Ruminococcaceae > Faecalibacterium. The sequence goes on along the minus strand of CAKSTO010000038.1, from coordinate 8,746 downwards.
AGCGGCTGCACACCGGCCGCAGCCGCAACGATCAGGTGGCGCTGGATATCCGCCTGACCCTGCGGGACTACAGCCACACCCTGCAGGCCTACATCGTGGAGCTTGTCAAGGTCATCTGCAAAAAGGCCGCTGAAAACACCACCGCCGTCATGCCCGGCTACACCCACCTGCAGCGTGCCCAGCCCATCACCTTTGGCCACGCCCTGATGGCATACGCCTCCATGCTGCTGCGGGATCTGCAGCGCTTCGAGGACGCCACCGCCCGCATGGATGCCCAGTGCCCGCTGGGCAGCGGCGCGCTGGCCGGCACCACCTACCCGCTGGATCGCCAGTTCACCGCCGAAAAGCTGGGCTTTGCCGCTCCCTGCGCCAACAGTCTGGACGGCGTGTCCGACCGTGATTTCTGCATCGAGCTGGCCAATGCCATCTCCATCTGCATGATGCACCTGTCCCGCCTTTCCGAGGAGATCATCCTCTGGTGCAGCTGGGAGTTCAAGTTCATTGAGCTGGACGATGCCTTTACCACCGGCTCGTCCATCATGCCCCAGAAGAAGAACCCCGATGTCACCGAGCTGATCCGCGGCAAGACCGGCCGCGTCTACGGCGACCTGAACACCCTGCTGGTGATGATGAAGGGCATTCCGCTGGCCTACAACAAGGACATGCAGGAGGACAAGGAAGCCATCTTTGACGCAGTGGACACCCTTGAGCTGTGCCTCAAGACCGTGACCCCCATGCTGGACACCATGAAGACCCTGCCGGCCAATATGCGCCGCGCCGCCGCCAAGGGCTTCATCAACGCCACCGACTGCGCCGACTACCTCACCAAGAAGGGGATGCCCTTCCGGGATGCCTACAAGCTCACCGGCTGCATGGTGTCGGACTGCATCGCCAAGGACAAGACCCTCGAAGAGCTGACCCTTGACGAGTTCAAGAGCTACAGCGATCTGTTTGAGAACGACATTTACGAGGCCATCGATCTGGTCAAATGCTGCGAGGGGCGCACCAGCTACGGCGGCCCCAGCGAAGCCAGCGTGAAAAACCAGATCGCTCTGGCAAACAAACAGCTGGCCGCATGGGAGGCGGATAACGCATGAGCGTGAAAGTTTTTATTGATGGCTCCTCCGGCACCACCGGCCTGCGCATTGCCGACCGGCTGGCTGCACGCCCGGAGATCGAGCTGCTTTCCATTTCCGCAGAGGGCCGCAAGGATGTGAACGAGCGCGCGAAGGTCATCAACTCCGCCGACCTCGCCTTCCTCTGCCTGCCGGATGCAGCTTCCAAAGAGGTCATGCCCCTGCTGCGCCCGGACGTGAAGGTGCTGGACACCTCCACCGCCTTCCGCACCGATGCCGCATGGGACTACGGCTTCCCGGAGCTGGCGGGCCAGAAGGAAAAAATCAAAAATTCCTGCCGCGTGGCAGTGCCCGGCTGCTATGCCAGCGGCTTTATCAGCATTGCCCGCCCGCTGGTGGAGCTGGGCCTTGTCCCGGCAGAGTATCCCTTCAGCTGCACCGGCATCTCCGGCTACTCCGGCGGCGGCAAAAAGATGATCGCCGAGTACGAGAGCCCCGACCGCCCGGCACACAGCAAGCTGGATGCACCCAAGAGCTACGGTCTGGGCCTTGCCCATAAGCATCTGCCCGAGATGCAGAAGATCAGCGGCCTTGCCCACACCCCCATGTTCGTGCCGGTGGTGTGCGACTACTACTGCGGCATGCAGGTGCTGGTGCCGCTGGATCTGACGCTGGCGGGCACCACCGCCGAACAGGTGGCTGCAGGCATTGCCGGGTACTATCAGGACGCCGCCACCATCAAGGTGCACGGGCTGAACGAGACTCTGCCGGAGAACGGCCTGTACTCGAACGCCATGGCCGGCACCGACCGAATGGAGCTGTACCTGACCGTGAACGCGGCCGGCGACCAGATGATGCTGGTGTCTGTGTTCGACAATCTGGGCAAGGGCTCCTCCGGTGCCGCCGTCCAGTGCATGAACCTGATGCTGGGTCTGGAAGAGACCAAAGGATTGGAATAAAGATGGCTCGCCCTCTCAGGCGCTGACGCGCCAGCTCTCCCAAAGGGAGAGCCTCTGGCGAAACCGGAAACTTTGCGGGGACTGCCAAAGCCTCTCACTTTGGGAGAGGTGGCAATGCGAAGCATTGACGGAGAGGGCGAGGATGCTATAGGGAGGGTATCATTATGCAGTACAAGGAAGTTGCGGGCGGCATCTGCGCGCCCAAGGGTTTTGCCGCCGCCGGTGTCCATTGCGGCATCAGGGCAAACCATGCAGAAAAATACGATCTGGCGCTTATCAAGGCGGACGTCCGCTGCGCCGCCGCCGGTGTGTACACCACCAACAAGGTCTGCGGCGCACCCATCAAGGTGGATCGCGCCCACCTGAAGGACGGCTATGCACAGGCGATCCTTGTGAACAGCGGCAACGCCAATACCTGCGCCGCCAACGGTGTGGCTCTGGCCGAAGAATGCTGCGAGCTGGTGGGTAAGGCGCTGGGCATCGATCCGCAGGACGTGCTGCCTGCTTCCACCGGCGTCATCGGTCAGCCCATGGTCATCGACCCCTTTGCCCGGGGCATCCCTGCCGCCGCCGCAAAGCTGGCTGCGGACGGGCAGGGCAGCGCCGACGCCGCCACCGCCATCATGACGACCGACACCCACAAAAAGGAATACGCCATCCAGTTTGAGCTGGGCGGCAAGGTGTGCACCGTGGGTGCCATCGGCAAGGGCAGCGGCATGATCGCCCCCAATATGGCCACGATGCTGGCATTCTACACCACCGATGCGGCGGTCTCCCCCATCCTGCTGGAAAAGGCGCTCAAGACCGTTGTGCCCGGCACCTACAATCAGATGAGCGTGGATCTGGACACCTCCACCAACGATACCCTCATCGTCATGGCTTCCGGCCTTGCCGGCAACCCCGAGATCACAGAGGAAAACGCCGACTACGATGCATTTGTGGCTGCGCTGACCGCCATTGCCGAGCACATGTGCGCCGAGCACGCCGGTGACGGCGAGGGTGCCACCCACCTCATCACCTGCGAAGTCACCCACGCCCCCGACCTGAAGACCGCCCGTGCCGTCAGCCGCAGCGTGGTGTGCTCCAACCTGTTCAAGGCTGCGGTATTTGGCCGTGATGCAAACTGGGGGCGCATCCTCTGCGCCATCGGCTACACTCCCGGCGATTTCTCCATCGACAAGGTCTGCGTGCGGCTTTCCAGCAAGGCGGGCGAGGTGTATGTGTGCGAGAACGCTGCCTACCACCCCTACAGCGAGGACGAGGCCTCCAAGGTGCTGGCCGAGCATGATATCCTGGTCAAGGTGGACATGGGCACTGGCGATGCATCCGCCAAGGCATGGGGCTGCGATCTGACCTACGATTACGTTAAGATCAACGGCGATTACCGCACCTGATAACCCTCTCAGGCGCTGCGCGCCAGCTCCCCCGAAGGGGGAGCTTAAAACGAACGACAAGCAGCTGATTTTATGGAATAAAGTGACCCATTCGGCAAAAAGCTCCCCCCTTCGGGGGAGCTGGCAATGCCGCAAGGCATTGACTGAGAGGGTTCAGAGGAAATCTTATGAAAAACGAAGAAATGGCACGCCTTTTTTCGGAGGCGACACCCTATATCCAGAAGTATCACGGAAAGACCATGGTCGTGAAGTACGGCGGCAATGCCATGATCAACGAGGAACTGAAAAATGCCGTCATGAACGACCTTGTCACCCTCACCCTGCTGGGTGTGCGCGTCGTGCTGGTGCACGGCGGCGGCCCGGCGATCAACGAGATGCTGAAAAAGGTGGGCGTGGAGAGCCATTTCGCAAACGGTCTGCGGGTCACCGATGACGCCACCATGGAGATCGTGCAGCAGGTGCTGGCCGGTAAGGTGAACAAAGATCTGGTGGCAAAGCTGCGCGGCCGCGGCGTGGGTCTGTGCGGCATGGATGGCCAGATGCTGCGCTGCACCGAGCTGGATCCTCAGCTGGGTCATGTGGGCGAGATCGTTCATGTGGACGCCACCCTGATCTCCAGCCTGCTGGACGGCGGCTATATCCCGGTCATCGCCACCGTCGGCATGGATGATCTGGGTCAGGCCTACAATGTCAATGCAGACACTGCCGCCGCGCAGATCGCCATTGCCCTGAAGGCCGAAAAGCTGGTGTCCATGACCGATATCGCAGGCCTGCTGCGGGATAAGGATGACGAGAGCACCCTGATCCCGGAGGTGGAGGTCTCCGAGATCGAGGGCTACAAGTCCGCCGGTATCATTGCGGGCGGCATGATCCCCAAGATCGGCGGCATGGCCGATGCCATCTATCAGGGCGTGCACGAGGCCGTGATCATCGATGGCCGTGTGCCTCACTCCATCCTGCTGGAGCTGTTCTCCAACCGCGGCTCCGGCACCCGCTTCTACCGCCGCAGCCACCGCGAATAAGCATTGCGCAATCGCCGGCGGGAAGCTATAATAAAGGCAACGAGCTTGCTCCGCTGCTGTACGGCGGTTGGCATACTGCAGATGCTCTTATTTTAGCGGGCTCGCCCTCTCCGTCACCTGCGGTGACACCTCTCCCAAAGGGAGAGGCCTTGGCAAAAAGATGCAGTCTGCGTGGACTGCCAAGGGCTCCCACTTTGGGGGAGCTGGCATCGAGCAAAGCGAGATGACTGAGAGGGCAAGGATGCCAACCTTGCGCAACAGCTCCATTTTACAGGAGGTACACCTATGGATTCTGAAAAAGTCATCAAGCGGGACAATGAATATGTCCTGCATACCTATAACCGCAACCCGATCGTGCTGGAAAAAGGCCACGGCCTGCACGCAATAGGGCCGGAAGGTCAGGAATATCTGGATTTTACCAGCGGCATCGGCGTCAACAGTCTGGGCTACTGCGACCTGACATGGGCAGAAGCCGTGTCTGAGCAGGCACACAAGCTGCAGCACGCCTCCAACCTCTACTACACTGCCCCCTGCGGCAAGCTGGCCAAAAAGCTGTGCAAGCGCACCGGCATGAGCCGGGTGTTCTTCGGCAACTCCGGTGCCGAGGCCAACGAGGGTGCCATCAAGGCCGCCCGTAAGTACAGCGTGGATCATTACAGCAAGGATCGCACCACGATCATCACGCTGGTCAACAGCTTCCACGGCCGCACCATCGCTACCCTGACCGCCACCGGTCAGGAGGTGTTCCACAACTACTTCGGCCCCTTCAACGAGGGCTTTCTGTACGCTCCGGCGGGCGATATCGAAGCGCTGCAGGAGCTGGTGGATCGCAATACCTGTGCCGTGATGCTGGAACTCATTCAGGGCGAGGGCGGCGTCATGGCGCTGGATCCGGATTATGTGCAGGCCGTGCGCAGGCTCTGTGACGAAAAAGACCTTGTGCTCATCGTGGACGAGGTGCAGACCGGCGTGGGCCGCACCGGTACCTTCCTGTGCTGTGAGCACTACAACCTCAAGCCGGATGTGGTCACGCTGGCCAAGGGTCTGGGCGGCGGCCTGCCCATCGGCGCGGTGCTGATGAACGAAAAGGTGGCCGAGGGCATGGGGCCCGGCACCCACGGCTCCACCTTTGGCGGCAACCCGGTGGTTTGTGCCGGTGCCAATGTGGTGGTAGACCGCATGGATCAGAGCTTCCTTGCCAATGTCAATGAGCGTGCCGTCCAGCTGCGTGCGGGCATCGCAAAGCTGCCCCATGTCAAGAGCATCTCCGGCATCGGCCTGATGGTGGGCATCGAGTTCTACGACCTCAAGGCCGCAGATGTGCTGGCCGCCTGCCGCGAAGCAGGCCTGCTGGTGCTGACCGCTAAGACCCGCCTGCGCCTGCTGCCGCCGCTGACCCTCAGCGAGCACGATGTGGACATGGCGCTGGAGATTCTGGGCAATGTGCTGCGTAAGATGGAGCCGGCGGCTCCGAAGGAGCAGGCATGAAAAATCTGCTGAAAATGAGCGACCTCTCCCCTGCTGAGCTGACCCATGTTCTGGATGTGGCCGACCAGCTCAAGGCACAGCAGAAGCTGGGCGGTACCGCTCCTCTGCTGGCAGGCAAAACGGTGGCTCTGATGTTCTCCAAGGCGTCCACCCGCACCCGTACCAGCTTTGAGGTGGGCGTTTACCAGCTGGGCGGCCTTGGCAACTACATGAACACCGCCGAGCTGCAGGCAGGCCGCGGCGAACCCCTCAAGGACACCGCCCGGGTGCTGGGACGCTACTACGACTGCGTGGTGTGGCGCACCTACCGCCAGAGCGATCTGGAAGAGTTTGCCGGGCTGGCCGGTGTGCCGGTGATCAACGGCCTGACCGATTACGCCCATCCCTGTCAGGTGCTGGCTGACCTGATGACCATTCGGGAGCGCCGTGGCACGCTGGCCGGCCAGAAGCTCTGCTTTGTCGGCGACGGCAGCAGCATGGCAAACAGCCTCATCGTGGGCGGACTGCTGGCCGGGATGCAGGTCACCTGTGTCTGCCCGCAGAGCTACCGCCCGGCGGCAGACGTGCTGATGTTCGCCCACAAGTACGGCAGCGCCTTCCACCTGACCGATGATCCCGCCGAGGGCATTCAGGATGCCGATGTTGTGGCAACTTCGGTCTGGAATACGGCCAAGCCCGGCACGCCGGAAAGTGAGCAGCGCCTGCGGGATTTCGTGGGCTTCCAGCTCACGGGCAGGCTGCTGGAAAGCGCCAAGCCCGACGCGATGGTGCTGCACTGTCTGCCCGCCCACCGGGGCGAAGAGATCTCCTCGGCGGTGTTCGAGCAGCACGCACCGGAGATCTTCGACGAAGCCGAGAACCGCCTGCATGTGCAGAAAGCCGTGCTGGCCATTCTTCTGGCGGGGAAATAAGAGGGCAATGATCCCCTGAACAAAGAAACAACAAAAACCCGGAACCCTTTCCGAGCCAGAGTGAGGCACGAAGAGGTTCCGGGTTTCTGCTTTCGCAGGGGATCATACGTGAGCGGCACCGCGGTCGAGAATTTTATCGAACCGGGCAAAGAAGGTGATGGTGGTGATGGTCGCGGCCAGAATGTCGCTGACCGGCTCGGCCAGAAACACGCCGAACACCGGGTCCGGCAGCAGGTGCGGCAGGATGAAGATGAGAGGGATCAACAGGATGATCTTGCGCAGGCAGGCCAGCAGCAGGCTCACCTTGGCCTGCCCCAGCGCCATAAAGCTCTGCTGGCAGGCGATCTGGAAGCCCATGGCAAAAATGCCCGCCATGTAAATGCGCATGGCCCAGGTGGTGTAGGAGATCAGCGCACTGTCCGAGGTGAAGATACCGGCCACCGCGCCGGGCACCAGCATCATCAAAAGCCAGAACACGCAGGTGTATACGCCGCACAGAGTCAGCTGGAAGCGGAAGGCTTCCTTGACGCGGGGCCTTTTGCCCGCGCCGAAGTTGAAGCTCATCACGGGCTGACCGCCCTGACAGATGCCCTGAATGGGCAGGGTGCACAGCTGGGAAGCGCTGGTGATAACGGTCATGGCACCTACGGCCACATCGCCGCCGTACCGTGCCAGACTGGAGCTGAAACTGATGGACAGCAGGCTTTCGGTGGAGAGCATCACAAAGGTGGAGATGCCCAGCGCCATCACCGGCAGGATGACCTGCTTTTCCGGCTTGAGATAAGCCCGGCGGAGCTTGAGGATGGTTTTGTTCCCGGTGAGAAAACGCAGGATCCATGCTGCACCTACAGCCTGACTGAGCACTGTGGCAATGGCTGCGCCTCGCACGCCCAGCCCGAACCCGAAGATGAGGATGGGGTCAAGGATGATGTTGATGACCGCACCGATCACGGTGGTGAGCATACTGGTTTTGGCAAAGCCCTGCGTGGTGATGAAGGGGTTCATGCCCAGCACCAGCAGCACGAACACCGAGCCCAGAATGTAGATGCGGCTGTAGCTCAGGGCATACGGCAGGGTGGCATCGCTGGCACCAAACAGCCGAAGCAGCATCGGCGCCCCGGCATAGAAGCCGATGGTCAGCACCACCGAAAAGAGCAGCAGCATGGTAAAGCTGTTGGAGATGATCTTTTCTGCCTGTTTCTTGTCGCCCTGCCCCAGCGCAATGGCGGTGCGGGGCGCACCGCCTGCGCCCACCAGCATGGCGAAGGCGTTCAGCAGCATCAGGATGGGGGTGAACAGGCCTACGCCGGTCAGCGCTGCCGCACCGATGTCCGCGATATGGCCGATGTAAATGCGGTCCACGATGTTGTACAACAGGTTCACGACCTGCGCTACCACCGCAGGGATCATGAGCTGCAGCATCAGACGGCGGACGTTCCCGCTGCCCATGTCCTGTTTTGACTGTGCCATGGATGTGATCTCCCTTTTTTTACTTCAAATTTGAACTATATCTTCTCTATTATACTCAAAACCCGCAAAAATACCAGTCCCTTTCCGCAAATTTTTCCATGTTCCGCTTAAAAGCGCAGAAAGCTCCGGGTCTGCCGCACCGCAGACCCGGAGCCCGAAACGCGAAAAAGTGTTGACGCCAACAGGCTTTTTTGCTATACTATATAAGGTTTATTGTGGAGATGTATCGAAGTGGTCGTAACGAGAACGACTCGAAATCGTTTTGTCCTTAACCGGGCACGTGGGTTCGAATCCCACCATCTCCGCCAACAAAAGGCATCAGCTCAGGCTGGTGCCTTTTTTGCGGCAAAGATGGTGCGGATGAGAACAGGGCGGCGGTCCGCAGACCGCAAGCAATCAGCCCTGCGGGCTGTTGCTTAGCCCGCG
>CAKSTO010000037.1 GCA_934501115.1 uncultured Faecalibacterium sp. | reverse complement strand
CCGTAGGGGACGATGCGGGCATCGTGCCAGCCTTCGCCCTCGGTGTAATCCATCACGAACATATGGTCGGTAAACTTTTTGCCAAAACCCAGATGATTCTCGTCAGGCTTTGCCTTCGGAGATGTGGTACGGGTGATCTTGATATCCAACATGATTATTTCCCTCTTTTCTGGTCTCGGGCGCGGCGTATAAAAATGCGCCCGAAAACGCCGAATGCTGTTTTCTATTATAATATCATGAAATCGATTTACAAGGAAACGAAAAATCTTTCATCTTTCGGCCTGTTAAGTTGCGCGAAATTACCACCTCAGCCCTGTGCAGTCTGCACAAAGTATGATACAATAGGGATATCTTTGATCTTTTCGGTTTGGAAGGGAGCTTTTGTGCCATGATAAAGGGCGTTATTTTTGATATGGACGGTCTGATGTTCGACACCGAGCGCATCTGGGCTGCCCAGTGGCGGCCTGCGCTTGCCACGCTGGGGCTTTCCTATAAGGAAGGGCTGGACGCCGCTGCCCGGGGCACGGCAGGAAACTCCATGCGGGCGGTGCTGCGCCGGTTCTACGGAGACGGGTGCGACACGCAGGCTATTATAGACGCCCTGCACGCACAGGCAGAGACGGCGTTTCAGGCACCGCCGCCCAAAAAGCCGGGGCTGGATGAGTTGATCGCCTATCTGGAGGCGCAGCACATCCCCATGGTGGTAGCATCCTCCAGCCGGATGGCTTCCATCCAGCGGCACCTCAACAACTGGCACATGACCGATCACTTCAAGGCTCTTATTTCCGGCGAGCAGTTCTCCGCGTCCAAGCCCGACCCGGAGATCTTCCTCACAGCGGCCAAGGCGCTGGGCACAGCCCCTGCCGAAACACTGGTGCTGGAGGACAGCTACAACGGCGTGCGTGCCGGTTCGCGGGGCGGCTTTGTCACGGTGATGGTGCCCGACCTCGCCCCTGCCGACGACGAAATGCGCAGCCTGTACACCGCCGAGTGCAGAGATCTGTACGAAGTAAAAAAGATGCTGGAAGCGGGGAAACTGTAAGCCTCCCCGCTCTCTGGCTTTGCACCGCGCTGTTTGTGATGATCTGTATGACGCAAAAACCTGGGGCTGTGCATCAGCCCCGGGTTTTTGATTTTTACAGCGCTTTTTATGCCCGTGCCACGCCGGTCTCGCGTGCAGCCTTTGCCACGGCAGCTGCCACGGCCTCCGCTACGCGGGGGTCGAAGGCACCGGGGATGATGTTCTCCTCGCTGCGGTCGGCATCGGTGATGAGGTCTGCGATGGCATAGGCGGCAGCCAGCTTCATCTCATTGTTGATGTCCCGGGCGCGGACGCTGAGCGCGCCCTTGAACAGGCCGGGGAAGCACAGCACATTGTTGACCTGATTGGGGAAGTCGCTGCGGCCGGTGGCCATCACCCGCACGCCGCCGGCCTTGGCCTCGTCCGGCATGATCTCCGGGGTGGGGTTGGCCATGGCAAAGACGATGGCGTCCTTGTTCATGGTCCTGCACAGCTCGGCGGTCAGGATGCCGGGCTTGGACACGCCGATGAACACGTCGGCGCCCTCCAGCGCCTCCTTCAGGCCGCCCTTGACCTGACGGGGGTTGGTCACCTCGCCCAGCCAGTTCTTGTGAGCCTCGGCGCTGTTGCAGCCCTTGTACAGGGTGCCGAACTGATCCACTGCAATGATGTCCTTCGCACCGGCAGTCATGAGCATCTTGATGATGGCAGTGCCGGCAGCGCCGGGGCCGTTCAGCACGATGTGCGCATCCTCCATCTTCTTGCCCACCACCCGCAGGGCGTTGATGAGGGCGGCCGTGACCACGATGGCCGTGCCGTGCTGGTCATCGTGGAACACCGGGATGTCCAGCTCCCGCTCCAGCGTTTCTTCGATCTCAAAGCACTCGGGGCTCTTGATATCCTCCAGATTGATGCCGCCAAAGGTGGGCGCGATGGCCTTGCAGGCCGCAATGACGCCGGCTGCATCGTGGGCGTCGATGCAGATGGGGAAGGCGTCCACGCCGCCGAACTCCTTGAACAGCACCGCCTTGCCCTCCATGACCGGCAGACCAGCTTCGGGGCCGATGTCGCCCAGACCCAGCACGGCGGTGCCGTTGGAAACGACTGCCACCATGTTGCCCTTGAAGGTATACTTGTACACGTCCTCCGGGTTTTCCTTGATCCTGCGGCAGGGCTCGGCCACACCGGGGGTGTAGGCGGTGGACAGGTCGTCGCGGGTGGCGACCTCCACCTTGCTCACGATGCCCACCTTGCCCTTGTGGGTCTCGTGCATTTCCAGAGCTGCTTTATTGTAATCCATTTGAATTTCCTCCCATTGGTTCAAAACTCATTTTTCCAGGGGCTTTCATCGCTGTAATCGTGGGAAATATAATCGTAAATATAGCCGATCTCACTGTCCGGCAGGTTGATGCGGTACTGCTCGGCAATGTTGGCAAAGCAGCGCCGCGCCAGTGCCACAAAGTCCCGGTGCTCTTCACAGAAGCGTTCCAGCTCACGGTAGCTCTTGATCTCCTCTTTTTTCACCAGCCGCTCGATCAGGCAGCTGATGTGCAGGTTCAGACCCACCACGGTCTTGGGCTGGAAGTGGGAGCCAAGCGCCCGCTGCATCTCCTCCAGCATATCTGCTACCAGCGAAAGCACCCGCGATGCATTCAGGATGGTGAGCGATTCCACCACGTTCTCCAGCGAGAACTGATTGACCAGATTCTGCTTGAAGTGCTCGAACTCTTCCTCGGTCAGATAACCGCTGAGGCCGCTCTTGATCTTATCCAGTCCGCGCTGGGTGATGATGTCCTCCACGGCCACCACCGGGAAATCCGCCGGGCCAAGCTCCATGGTGGACGCTGCAAACAACACGCTGCAGGTGTCCCAGTGGCCGCTCTGACGCAGCTGCTCATAGGTCTGCACATCGTAGCACAAAAAGCGCGCGTTTACCTTCGTGTTCAGATGATTCAGGCTGTGCATGAACAACTCGCTCACCTTTGCAGCGACGTTGCTGCCGCTCTCACTCACAAACAGGATCACATCCTCTTTGCGGGCTTTTTCCAGGATCTTATAGCGGATCTGCGAAGCATTTTTGGCATTTTCCAGAACCTCTGCCAGCGGCATCCCGTCCAGAATATGGCTGCCCACCGAAAGTGCCATCGCCGTGGAAACATTGTTGATGATCCCGAGGTTGACATTCGGCAGGTCGTCCAGAAGCTCGGTGATGTTTTCCAGTGAGCCGAGGTCTACCAGGATCAGCACATCGCGGTTCTCGTTGAAATAAAGGATCTTTTTGACCTGACTGACGATCTCGCTGACCGGCACATCATAGGGCATATCGATGGCGTTGAACAGATACTTATGCAGCATCTTGTTGCACACGTCTGCAATGCTGCTGGCCGTGGCGTAACCGTGGCAGATGATGAACGCCTGCACCGGCAGCTTGTTGCCGGGGCGGTGCAGCACTTCCACAAAGGCGCTGATCATCAGGATGCCGATGGACGAGAAATGCACATCGGTGGTGTTCTGCACCATCAGCAGCAGATCACTTGCCACCGCAAAACTGTAGGGCGCATCCCGCCGGACAGCCTCGGTCAGGTCTGCCACCAGCTGCTGCACCTCGGCGCTGTCCTCCGGCAAGGCATCATCGAACACATTGCCGAAATACACCCACCGCGCCAGCATCAGGATAAAGCTGTTGGGGAAGCCGACGCCGTACAGCTCATGGATGCGCTCCGAGATGCGCAGCATTCCCTGTTCGATGCCCTTGATGCGCTCATCCGCGATCTTGTTCTGGAACAGGATATAGTTGTTGTACTCTTCCAGCTGGTGCACCATGCGGGTGCAGAATCCGGCGCATTCCAGACTGCCCTGTAAATACAGCCGCCCCTGCTCCCGGATCTCTTCCAGCAGACGGTGCTCCTTTTCAAAGCCGCAGTCCTCCCGCAGGTCATCCAGTGTCAGCGGACGGTTCTGCGCACCGGCCTCCGGCAGCAGCAGGCAGCTCTCAAACACGGCATCCGGCAGCACCGGCAGACCGATGCAGATGCCGCCGTCCCGGCTGCGGGAGTATGCATTGGTGCAGCTGGTACGGATGACCTGCTCCAGCTGACCCACGTTCCGCTCATACGGATACTGCATCAGCATCTGGTATGCCTGACCCGTCACCTGCACCCTGCGGCCGATGCGCTGCTCCTCCTGCATCAGAAAACGATAGATGAGCCGTTTTTTCTCCAGCAGCGACCGGCTGCGCAGCGGCAGAAGCTCTGCCTGCACCGGCACACTGTTCTTGAGCGAGGGCGGCACCGTCTGCACACCGAAGATCAGGCGCGGATACTTCGCGCCCAGCTCCGGCAGCACTGCCGTTAAAAAGCGCACCGCCTCGGCCTGCACACTGCTCTCCAGCTGGTCAAAGCCGTGCAGGTACAAAAAATCGCTGCCGGTGCCAGCCTCCAGCCTGCGTTTGAACGAAGCGGCAAAGCCGGTGCCGCCCGGCTCTGCCGTACCCCACATGGCGCAGTCCAGCTCGGAAAAACGGCTCTCTGCCGGCACGACCTGCTTTTCCTTTGCATACTCCCAGGTCTTGCCGGCCAGCAGACGCTTGCCGGTGCCTTTTTCGCCCGCCAGCACCAGCGGCAGGCCGGTGGGCGGATACTCCACCGCCACACGGCATTTTTCCACGGCGGATTTCAGGCTGAGGTGATAGCCGATGACTCCCGCAAAGCAGCTGTCTGCACGGCGGCCATGGTTCAGATCCTGCTGCAGAAACCGCAGATCCTCATATTCAGCATCCAGCGTCTGAACGTTGAATTTCCGGCTCAGCGTCTCCCGCAGGAAATAATAGACCGGCCGGGTATTGATCTTGACCATCCAGCCCTCTTTGAAAAACTCGTTCAGGTACTGGCTCACCGTGTTGCGGCTGATGTGCAGCACCGCACCCATCTCCTGCGTGGTAAACGGCTGCAGCGCCTCAAAGTTCACCTGTCCGGTCTGCTGTTCCAGATAGTTGTACAGCTCCTGCTGGGTCGGATTCAATTTCTGCAGATTTGCCATTGTCACCTTTGCTCCTGTTGTTTTTTCATCCGGTCAACTCTTGTTCAGGAAGGGCACCACCAGCTCCGACCACACATCGTCGAAGAATTTTTTGCTGTCCAGCGCCTGCACCGTGACCACCACATTGCTCCTGGGCACCACCACGATGTACTGGCCGTACATACCGTCTGCGCGGTAGGACTCGCCATCCGGGTTCGTCCAGAAGAAATAGCCGTAGCCGTGCTTGGGGTAGTTGACCGGGTACTGATTTTTTTCCGCCTCGTGCAGATATGCGGGGCTCAGGATCTGTTCGCCGTTCCAGCAGCCGTCGTGCAGCAGGAACTGCCCGATGCGGGACATCTCGTCAATGCTCAAAAACAGGCCGTTCGCACCGGCAGAATGTCCCATGGGGCAGGTGAGCCAGTCCGGGTTGCCGATGCCCAGCTTATCGAAAAAGCGGGGCGTCATGTAGTCTTTCAGGGTGCAGCCCGCAGCGCGCTCCACGATGCAGCTGCACATATAGCTGTTGAAATTGTTGTACTCGAACCGGGTGCCCGGCTCATAGGGGAACGCATTGCGCAGGAAATAATCCTGCCAGTCCCTGCACTGCAGCCGCTGCGCATCGTTCCAGAAGAACATTTTATCCTTGGAGCCGCACCCCATCTTCAACAGATCCCGCACCGTCATCTTCCGTAAGTTGGGTGCAAGCGTTGCCGGGTCGTATTCCGGGTAGAATTTCAGCACCGGGTCGTCCAGCCGCAGCAGCCCTTCCTGCACGGCAAGACCCACACCGATGGAGGTGACGCTCTTGCTTACCGAATACGCGTGCAGGCGGGTAGGCTTATCCAGACGGGCATAGCTCTCTTCCAGCGTATCATTGCGCCATGCCTGCACAAAGTTGATCACGATGTCCTTCTGCTTCATTTTCGCAATAAATTCTTCGGTACAGTTCATTGCAGCCTCCTGATAAGTGGGAAAGCGGATGTCAGCCCACGCTCCCATCCGCTTTCCATTTTACTATAAAATCGCCGTCTTGAAAAGTTCTGCTCAGAAAACGCCGATGGCGGTGAGCAGCACACTGACTACGATGATGCCCAGCAGGATCGTGTTGGGCTTCGCGCCCTTCTTGAGCAGCCGGTAGACACCCAGTGTGGTGAACAGAGAGAGCATCTTGGGCATGATGCCGTTGATGACATCGATCAGCTTGATGGCGTTGTCGCCGCTGCCAATGGCAATGACCGGGTTGATGCTGACCATGGAGGCCGACATGCCGCCGATGACCAGCAGGCCGATGATGGCTGCCGCGGTAAAGATCTTTTCGGTCAGACCCAGTTCCTCAAAGCGGTTCAGCGCCTTCATGCCGGAGTTGTAGCCCCAGTGGCAGCCGAAGTAGCGCACCAGCACGTTGGGGATGTTGAACAGCAGCAGGAACAGGAACGGCGCAAACAGGTTGCCCGTCAGTGCCAGCGAGCAGGCGATGCCGCCGGCCAGAGGACGCAGGGTGCCCCAGAATACCGAGTCGCCGATGCCGGCCAGCGGGCCCATCAGACCGGCCTTGACCGAGTTGATGGTGTTGGGGTCAAAGTCTTCCTGCGCGGCGTTTTCTTCTTCCATGGCCGCTGTGATGCCGAAGATAAAGGGGCAGAGCATGGGCGTGGTGTTGAAGAACTCTGCATGGCGCTGCAGCGCCTCTGCCAGATCTTTCTTTTCCGGGTACAGCTTCTGCAGGACAGGGGACAGTGCATACTGCGCACCCTGGCTCATCTGGCGTTCGTAGTTGAAGGACGCATTGACCGTAAAGGATCTCCAGAACACCCTGTTGATATCGCTCTTGGTGAGCAGCTTTTTCTCGTTATTAGAAGTCATCGTCGGCACCTCCGTCAACCACAGCAGTATTGTTCGGCTTGTTCTGGTCATTGAGCAGCATCAGCGCCACAATGATCACGCCCAGCAGTGCGATGCCCAGCACGGGAACATTGAGGTATGCAGCCAGCAGGAAGCCCAGCAGGAAATACGGAGCCACCTTGGGGCTGATAAGGATCTTGCCCAGCATGGCAAAGCCCAGTGCAGGCAGGATGCCGGCGGCCACGGAAATGCCGCGGATGATGAATGCGGGGATGATGGCAAGGAAGCTCTGCACCGCGTCGCTGCCGCAGTAGAAGCAGATGGCGATGACCAGAGACATGACGATATCGTAGGAAAGGAAGCTGATCATGTGCATGGCATCCACGCCGGCGGCGTTGCCTTCAGCCGCATATTGATCAGACTTATGCAAAAACCAGCTGCGGGCGGTCAGATAATAGGTGTTCTTGATCAGCAGAGCCACCGTAGCAATGGGCAGTGCCAGTGCAAGGGCAGCCTCTGTGCCATTGCCGGAAACGATGGCCAGCGCAGTGCCCAGAATGCCGCCTGCGGTGATCTCCGGCGGCAGCGCTGCGCCGATGGTCACATTGCCCATGAAGGCCAGCTCCAGCGTAGCACCCACGGCCAGACCCGCGTTCACATCGCCCAGCACCAGACCGACCAGCGGGCCCATCACGATGGGACGCTGGATCATGGAGTTGCCGACGCCGCATTCCAGAAAACCGATAAAGGAAACCAGTGCGATCAATAATGTCTTTACAAGCATGTTGTTCTCCTCCTGTTCTTAATGGATCAGGTCAATATCTTCTTGGCATCACTGGGCACTGCCTGGATAGACACCTCAATGCCCTCCGCAGCGGCCTCGTGCAGCAGCTTTTCCTCTTCGTCCGATACATAGACCATGGGGGACAGTGCGTGGCGGTCCGGCGTAGACTTTGTGCCGCCCAGATTGATGCTCCTGATCTGGGTGGTCTCCCGTGCCAGACGCACCGCATCCTTGACATTGCCGGTCACGATCATCAGGCTGTACTTGTCGGTCTTGCCCTCGTTGATGGCAGCAATGGAATCATCCACCGTCTTGATGACGAGCTTGACATTGTTGGGCTTGCCCAGACGCAGCGCAGCCTTGCGTACATCATCGGTCGCGGCAGCATCGTTCGCGATCAGGATGCAGTTGGGGTTCAGCTGGCCACACCAGCTGAAAACCACCTGACCATGCAGCAGACGATGGTCAACGCGCAGCAGTTGGATCATAAATTTTTTCCTCCTTATCAGAAATCTTCTTCTTCACTGACGAACTCCGGCTGCTGAATGGAAGCCTGTGCCTCTGCGATGCCGGTTTTGACCAGCTCATCCAGCGGCAGCTCCTCTTCGGTCAACAGGGTTGCGACCAGTGTCAAATTCATTCCGGTGATCACGCGCACCCCAGGCTGTGCTGCAAATACGACGGCTTCCTTATTCACGCTGCCGCCCAGCACATCCGTAACGATGACGCATTCTCCGTCGGCCTGACGGATCATGGCTTCCAGTGTATCATGGACGTTGCACTCCGGCGTTGTATAGGCATCAAACGCTTTGAGTGCTTCCTGCTCTCCCAGGATCATCTCCACCGTATTCTTCATCCCGGATGCCAGATGTCCGTGCGACGCTAAGATCACAGTTCTCATGTACATTCCTCCTTGTGTCTGCAGTATACACCCTGCACAGTTTTCGTTTTGTTGTGACTATCTTTTTAGTGATTCAGGCACCCGCTTTCGACACTGTCTGTGCCTTCATCGACACTGTGTCGGCAAAACTGTGCACTCGCCCGCGTGAGTGACGGTTCCTTTTCACAAAAATACCCGCCCTTCTGCGGTCTTTCCACAGAAGGGCGGGCACTTTGCTTTCAGGGCACTCAGTCCGTTCACGATATTTTCCGGCTGCCGGGGTCCTTTGCCGGGAGAAAAAAACGCACAGCTGCAGCGGTATGCTGCCGGCTCACAGGCTGCAGCGCTCTTCTGCTGTTACGCCCAGTTCTTCCGCCCGTAGCGGGTGGTCAGCTGGCAGATCTCTTTTTGGAGTTTCTTGGTCAGCTGGGTCTTTTTCAGCCGCCAGCGCCAGTTCTGGCCTACGGTAGAGGGCTTATTGATGCGGGCAGAGTTGTCCAGCCCAAGCCAGTCCTGCATAGGAACGATGCACCTCGCCGCTGCGCTGCGCAGGAGCAGTGCGATCATGCTTTTATAGAGCTGCTCCTCCGGGGTGGCGTAGTCGTACAGGTAATCCCGCACCATGGCGCGCTCGGCAGCAGAGATGGTCTGATACCACGATACCAGCGTCTCGTTGTCGTGGGTGCCGGTGTAGGCCACGCTGTTCACCGGGTAGTTGTGGGGCAGGTAGTCGCTGGCGCTGCCGGTATCGCGGGAGTCAAAGGCAAACTCCAGCACCTTCATGCCGGGGAAGCCGCTGTCCTGCACCAGCTGCCGTACGGTGTCGCTCATGTAGCCAAGATCCTCTGCGATGATCTCCCGCCTGCCCAGCGCCTGCTCCACGGCGCGGAACAGCTCGATGCCGGGGCCTTTTTCCCAGTGACCCTCTGCCGCAGTTTCGCTGCCGTAGGGGATGGAGAAATATTCATCAAAGCCGCGGAAGTGGTCGATGCGCACCACATCGTACAGCTCGAAGCAGTACCACAGGCGGGTGATCCACCACTGATAGCCGGTTTCGCGGTGTGCCTCCCAGCGGTAGAGCGGGTTGCCCCACAGCTGACCGGTGGGGGAGAAACCATCCGGGGGGACGCCCGCCACCGCCGTGGGGATGTTGTCCTTGTCCAGCTGGAACAGCCCCGGGTTTGCCCATGCGTCCGCCGAATCCAGCGCCACATAGATGGGGATATCGCCGATGATCTGGATGCCTTTGCTGTTGGCGTAGACTTTCAGTTTGCGCCACTGCTCGTCGAACTTGAACTGGAGATACTTGTAATACTCCACCTCAAAGTACAGCTCCCGGCGGTAGTAGTCCATGGCAGGCTGCCAGCGCAGACGGATGTCCTCCGCCCACTCGATCCACGGCTTGCCCTCAAAGCGGTCCTTCACCGCCATGAACAGGGCAAAATCATCCAGCCACCACTTGTTTTTCTCGCAGAACGCCGTAAACGCTTCGTTGTGGCCGATGTCGCTGCGGGAATACGCCAGCCGCAGCAGACGGCCGCGCTCGGTATACAGGCGGCTGTAATCGATATCGTCCGCCTTGCGGCCGAAATTCGCCTTTTTGCACTCGGCTGCGGTCAGAACGCCTTCCTCCACCAGTGCATCCAGACTGATGAAATAGGGGTTGCCCGCAAAGGCGGAAAAGCTCTGATAGGGGCTGTCGCCGTAGCTGGTAACACCCAGCGGCAGGATCTGCCAGTAGGTCTGCCCGGCTTCCTTGAGCCAGTCCACAAAGTCGTATGCCTCCTGCGAAAAGCAGCCGATGCCGTAAGGGGACGGCAGACTGCTGATGGGCAGCAAAATGCCCGCACTTCTCTGCATCTTCGATTCCCTTCCTTTATAACTCGATCAAAACACCTGCATGGTCGGACACCTGCGGCTCCTGCAAGCCGCCAAACACGACCCGGCTGCTTTTTACGGTCACTTCTCTGGAACACCAGATCTGGTCGATGCGCTTTTTTGCCGCTGCATCCGGGGCGTCCCGCCAGCCATCAATGGCCTGCACAACGGTATAGCCATCGTCCCGCTGCTGCGCCAGCCGGTAGGTATCCTGCCAGCCGCTGCGGAGGATGAGGTCATAGCCCTCGCCCCGCACGTCCGCTTCGCTGTTAAAGTCTCCCAGCAGAAATGCGGTCGGTTTTGCGCCTGCCGCCTGCGACAGCGTTTCCCACTGGGCAGCGAACGGCTCCTCTTCGTCCTTCCACCAGCCCAGATGCACCGTATAATACCAGACATCTCCTGCACAGATGCCCAGCGTGCGGCGGGTCTTCCAGTTGGTGTAATCGCTGGTTTTGCTCAGCAGCAGGTTTTCGGCGGCGGTGATGGGCGCGCGGCTGAACACCGCCGCGCCCTCATCGTAAATGTCGTAGCCGACCTTTGCCGGGAGCCAGCTCCAGTCGTAGTGCACGCCCCGCTCTTCCAGCATTTTTGCCACGGCTGCGGCG
The DNA here is from genome assembly GCA_934501115.1 of uncultured Faecalibacterium sp. Taxonomy (GTDB): domain Bacteria; phylum Bacillota; class Clostridia; order Oscillospirales; family Ruminococcaceae; genus Faecalibacterium. Next base: position 14,420 of record CAKSTO010000037.1, on the reverse strand, counting down.
TGGTTGTCCGCTTTCAGCGGCACCCTATTGTCAGGGCAGGGATAGTACCCCGCCGGAGCGTCCCCCAGCAGCGGAGCGGCGGCGGTCTGGTTCACCTCCTGCAGGGCGAACACCTCCGGCTGCTCTTTTGCGATGAAGTCTACAAAAATCTCCCGCTTTGCCTCATGCTCCGGTATGATCAGGCTGTGGGTATTCAATGTCAGCAGTTTCATGGTTTTTACAGAATATCGTTGATGTCAGATTTCAGAACGTCTGCCTTGGGGCCGTACACAGCCTGAATGCCGTCGCCCTTCACCAGCAGGCTCAGGGCGCCCTCGGCCTTCCATGCGGCAAGGTCAGCCACCTTGGCGGGATCCTTCACGGTAACGCGCAGACGGGTCATGCAGGCATCCACCAGCACGATGTTCTCACGTCCGCCCAGCAGGGCGATGATGCGCTCCGCCTGACCGTTATCGGACTTTTTCGCCGCCTTCTTCTCGGTCTTTGCGGCGGCAGCATCGTCCGCGTTGTCATCGGTGTAGTTGCCCAGACGACCCGGCGTGGCCAGCTGGAGCCTGCCGATCATGAAGTAAGCTACAACGTAGCCGATGGCAAAGAATGCGATCACGCAGAGTACAAAGTTGATGATGTCGCCGCCCAGCCCGGCCTGCAGGGACATGGGGATGCGGGTGATAAATTCCAGATTGCCGAAGGAGTGCAGGCGCAGATGGATGATGCCTGCCATAGCGAAAGCACAGCCCTGCAGCAGTGCGTACACGATGTACAGCGGCATGGCGCAGAACATGAACATGAATTCCAGCGGCTCGGTGACGCCGGTCAGGAACACGGCCAGTGCGGTGGAGATGAACATGGACTTATAGTTTGCGCGCTTGTCGGCGTCCACACGGCGGTACATGGCCAGTGCAATGCCCAGCAGCAGACCGGTAGCGCCGATCATCTGGCCTACCTTGAAGCGGGCGGGGGTAACGGTAGCCAGCAGGTTGTTGTAAGCAGCCATGTCACCGGCCTTCTTGAAGTTGATGAGGTCGTTGGCCCATGCCAGCCACAGCGGGTCCTGACCAAACACCTGACTGCCTGCGTTGACGCCGGTGGCGATGGTGTAGGTGCCGCCGAAGGAGGTGTAGTTCATGGGGATGGTCAGCATGTGGTGCAGACCGAAGGGCAGCAGCAGACGTTCCAGCGTGCCATAGATGAACGGAGCCAGAACGGGAGAGGTCTCGGAAGAGTTGGCGATCCAGATGCCGAAGTTGTTGATGCCGGTCTGGACGACAGGCCAGAACAGCGACAGCACGATGGAAATGACCACCGAGTAGGCAATGACCACCATGGGCACGAAGCGCTTGCCGTTGAAGAAAGCCAGTGCATCCGGCAGCTTGCGGAAGTTGTAGTATTTATTGTAAGCCACACCGCCCACAAAACCGGCGATGATGCCCACGAACACGCCCATGTTCAGGGCCGGAGCACCCAGCACGGAGGTAAAGTAGCCGTTGACGGCGATCTCCTGCCCGAACAGGGTGTGGGTCACGGCGTTGGGGTCTGCCAGCATGGCGCTGGTAACACCAAAGATGTTGCCGGTGATGACGTTGATGAGGGCAAATGCCAGCACCGCGGCGAAGGCACCGCCGGCGCGCTCCTTTGCCCAGCTGCCGCCGATGGCCACGGCAAACAGAATGTGCAGATTGTTGATGACCGCCCAGCCGATGTTCTCCATGGTGGTGCCGATGGTCATAACTGCCGCAATGTCGCCGCCACCCATCTGCACCAGCTTGCCCAGACTGATCATCAGACCGGCAGCGGGCATGACCGCGATGACCGTCATCAGAACCTTGCCCAGTTTTTGTAAAAAGTCGAAGTTGATGAGCCCCTTTTTCCCGGGAGCCGCTTGTGTTGTTGCCATGATGTTCCTCCTGATTCCCATTTGCGTCGTTTTGTGCAAGTGTTGCGCTATGTTTGCACATCTTTACGCAACAAGAATAGCTCACTTCCGCAAATTTTACAAGAGTTTTCTTTCGTCAGAATAATCTTTCTACGTTTTATACAACAAGCAAAATGTTTCTTTGTTGAAATTGTCGAAGGTACGCAATCACCGTGTTGCACGGTTTACGCAACCACGTGCGCAAACATTGACATTGCGTGCAAACGGCTTTACAATAGAACTACTACATCAGGGAGGAACAGAGCATGGCAGTTACCATCAAGGATGTCGCCGCAGCAGCAGGCGTTTCGCCTTCTACGGTGTCCCGCACCTGCAAGGACAGCCCTTCCATCAGCCGGGAAACCAAGGAACGGGTGCGCCGCATCATGGCACAGCTGGGCTATGAGCCGAACTTTGAAGCGGAACCCGTGGAAGCATTTTCCAAGACCATCGGCATCATTCTGCCCTCCTCTCAGCGGGACGTCTACGAAAATGCGTTCCATCTGGAGATCATCCGCGGCATCGGGCAGTTCTGCAACCAGCGGCGGTATGTGAACACGGTCATCACCGGGCAGGACGATGCAGAGGTTCTGGACGCCATCCAGAGCATGGTGGCCAACGCGCAGGCAGACGGTTTTATCCTGCTTTATTCTAAAAAAGACTGCCCGGTGGCGGCATATCTGCGCAGCGAAGGGCTGCTCCACGTCATTGTGGGCAAGGCGGCGCAGTCCGCCAACCAGACCATCTATATCGACAACGACAACGCCCTTGCCGGTGAGGAGGCTGCCGATTACCTCTATGAGATGGGGCACCGCCGTATCGCCTATTTTGGTGTCAGCAACGCCATGCTGTTTTCGGCAGAGCGCAAGCGCGGTTACCAGATGTCCCTGCTCAAGCACGGCATCACCCCCCGCGAAGAAGACTGCGTGGAGATCGACACCCTGAATGATGCTTACCAGGGATCGCTGCAGACCCTGCTTACAGCGCCGGATCATCCCACCGCCATGCTGGTCAGCGATGATATTCTTGCCGTGGTGCTGGAACAGTTCTGCGGCAAGCTGGGGCTTCGCGTCCCGAAAGACCTTTCCATCGTTTCCTTCAATAACTCCCTGTTCTCCCGCATCACCAGCCCCCAGCTGACCACCGTAGACGTGAACCCCTACCAGCTGGGCATGGAGGCCGCCAGCCAGACCATCAACCACATCGAGAACCCGAATCTTCTGGCAACCAAGATCATCGTGCCGCACCGGCTCATCCCGCGGGAGAGCTGCTGCCCTCCGCCGGAGATCTGATCAAATAACGAAGTGCGCTTTCATGGCAGCGGGGTACAGCGCCCTGCCCGGAACACTGCACATCCTTCAGGTGCTGAAGGGTCATGGCATCAGCTTATTCCGAGGGGTGTTTTGCCGTTGGTTCTATTCTCGCTCAGGCAGCCCCGGCGGGCTATCAGTCGCGGTAGAACTCGCCCAGTGCTTTCAGCAGGGGCAGGAAGTCGTTGCAGATCTGTGCGGCCACATCCTCGGCGGTCTTTTCATCGTAGACGTGGGAGGTGATGTTACGGGCTGTGATGATCTTGTTCCATTCCTCTGCGTCCCGAATCACTCCGGCGGCAAAGGCTTCTTTCAGCACAGCACGAGGGGTAGCGATAGGCGTTGTGCTGCCCTGATCTTCCAGATACTCCTTGATGGATTTCCATGCCAGCTCCACCGTGAACTCAAACCGCTGGATCAGGCCGTCACGGTAAAGGGTATCCTGCTGGCTTTTCTGATAGATGGCTACCGCCTGTTCCAGCTGCGCCAGTGCGCTGATATAGTGTTCAATCTTCTGCAGCATAAAGGGTTACACCGTCCTTCTTGATATTTTCGATAAACACCGGGTTCATACCGTCCGTGATATGCACGATGTCAAATTTCAGCAGCGTGGGCAGGTCCTCGCAATCCATCCAGAAGTTTGCCCGGTTGCCCTCCGGCATCCCATACACAGCCAGATCCACGTCACTGTTATAGCGGTTGTCCCCTCTGGCACGGGAGCCGAACAGCACGAGCCGCCGGGCTCCGTGCTGGCGGGCGAGTGCTGCCAGCTGCTGATACAGTTCTTCCATGCTCATTCCTCCCCACCGCCGTCGTTGTCCAGTTCCTTGATGGCTGCGATTGTTTCATCGTTCGGAATCTCATCGACCACATACTCCAGCAGATCACCCGGCTGGCAGTCGAGCAAGCGGCAAACCGTGTTCAGCGCAGCCCATGAAATCAATTCACCCTTTCGCAGTTGCTGAACATAGGACTGCCCCAGCAGCTTTTCTGCTCGGATTCTGGTTGATGGATACCCAGCCGCTTTCAGCAATGCCAAAACATCAGCCTTATACTGTATCGCCATGTGCTTTCGCTCCTTTCTATCCCTTTCTATTATATCCAGAAACTGCACTAGAATCAAGTTCAAATATACACAGTAACAGCACTTGATATTCGTGCATTTCGTCAATAGAACGCACGAGATATTAGTGCCACAATATAGACACAGCAAGGCACAAATGAAGCACTTTCCAGCCCTTTTGAAGCCTACGCAAAACAAAAAATCCCACGATTTGCACCGTATATTCAACGGTCAATCGTGGGATTTTACTTTGTGCGATGGAAGGAGCTCGAACCTCCCGGCCTACTGATTCGCAGCGCACACCGGGCGATTCCCTCAATTTTTGGAAGTTACGTTTTAACGTTGTTTCTCTGCGATACATCGCAGGTTTTGAACTTTGAGTTTCTGCACCCTCTGCACGTTTTGAAACCGTGCAAAAACCGTGCACTTACTCCCGGACAAATGAAAAACCACTTCATCCGGCAACGACTTGACGGCATTGGTTCGCGTGACCCCACACCAAAAATCAAGTTCGGTCAGTATCCATACGCCAAGGCACCACCATCTACGGCAAAATCCTGACCTGTGATGTAGGAGGCTCCATCGCCCACCAGGAATTCGGCCATCTTGCCCAGATCGCGGGTATCGCCGTAAGCATGCAGGGGCATCCGGTTCAGGATCTTCTGCTCACGGGCGGCGTCCACCACCTGCTCGTTCATCTTGCTGCGGAACCAGCCCGGTGCGATGCTGTTGACGGTGATGTTGTCCCCGGCCCACTCCACAGCCAGTGCGCGGGTCATAGCCAAAACAGCACCCTTGCTGGTGCAGTAGGGCACCACCTCGCTGAAGCCCAGATGTGCGCTCATGCTGGTGATGTTGATGATGCGGCCCTTGTCCGCGCTCTTCTTCAGGTAGGGGTAGCAGACAACGCTCATCTCAAACAAATACTTGACGTTCACGTTCATGATGTTGTCAAACTGTTCCATCGGGAAGTTCTCGGCGCGGCACTTGAAGCTGACGCCTGCATTGTTCACCAGAAAATCAAGGCAGCCATTGTGCTTTGCGGCAAGCTCTGCCACCATAGCCTTCATGGCTTCTACATCGCCCACATCGCCCTTCAGGTGGACAACGCCCGATGCGCTTTCTCCCACGCCCTCTTTGGGCCTGCCGGTGCGGCTGATCACGTAAACCGTTGCGCCGGCCTCTGCCAGCACATTTGCGATCTGGAACCCGATGCCGCTGCTGCCGCCGGTAACGATGCCGGCCTTACCCTTCAGATCTGCCATCATAAATCCTCCTATCAAACCTTAACGTTGAAGCCAAAGAACTCATTCACGTTGTTGAAACAGACATTCTCAATGGTCTTTTTCAGCTCTTCCTCCCCGGAGAAATACTCTCCGCGCTCCACCAGACTGCCCAGATAACTGCACAGCACGCGGCGGTACAGCTCATGACGGGGATAGGAGATAAAGCTGCGGCTGTCGGTCAGCATGCCGACCGACAGTGAGACCGGGTACAGGTTTGCACAGGCCTCGAACTGGCGCTGGATGCCAAAGGCCTGATCGTTGAACCACCAGGGTGCGCCCAGCTGAACTTTTGCCTTGGTGCCATTATCGCAGAAGCCTGCGGCTAAGATCGCCCAGGTCTCAATCTTGGTGCCGTCCAGCGGGTAGATGATGGTTTTTGGCAGTTCGCCGATGGTGGTCAGGTTGTTCAGCAGCTCGCCAACACCCTTGACCGGTGCGGCATCGTCGCAGCAATCAAAACCAGTGGACTGGCCCACGCTCTTCACATGGCTGGTGTTGGCATCCAGATAGGTGCCGATGTGCAGCTGCATAACGTAGTGGTTGCGGTTGTAGATACGAGCCATCTCGAACAGGAATGCGCTCTGGTACTGGTCGATCTCATGCTGGGTCAGCTTGCCGCCGCTGCGTGCCTTGGCAAAGATGCCCTCTACCTCGGCGGGGGTGTAATCTGCCCAGTTGAAGTAGGGGATGCCGTCGTCACTGACGGTGGTGCCGGTGATCTGCTGGAAATACTGCAAACGCTTTTCCAATGCGGTGAGCATCTCGGCAAAGCTGTCGATGGGCTGCTCCGCAGCAGCAGAGAGCTTTGCCAGATAAGCAGCAAAATCGGCGTTGGCGCAGAACATGGCCTTATCGGGGCGGAAGGCGGTGATCACGCGGGTGAACATCTTTTCCTCGTTCAGAACCTTGTGGTAGCGCAGGTCGTCGATGGGGTCTTCGGTGGTGGAGACCAGACGCACATTGCTGTGCTCCATGCACCAGCGGCGGGTCATGTGCTTTTCGGTGATAAGCTTTTTGGTGCGGTCATAAATTTCCTGTGCATTGGCTGCGGTCAGGGGTTCGTCGATGTCGAAGTAGCGCTTCAGCTCCAGTGCACACCAGATGTAGATGGGATTGCCCACCAGCTGGGGCAGAATTTCGGCAAACTTCATGTACTTTTCGTAGTAGCTGGCGTCACCGGTGATGTACTTCTCGTCGATGCCAAAGGTGCGCATACAGCGCCACTTGTAGTGGTCGCCGCGCAGCCACATCTCGCCCAGATCTTCAAACTCCTTGTTCTCGGCGATCTCCACGGGCTGCAGATGGCAATGGTAATCGATGATCGGCATGTGCTCTGCATACTTGTGGTAGAGCCTCTTGCCGGTCTCATTGGTGAGGAACAGCTCTTCGCTGAAACGATCATTCATAACAAATATCCTCCAAAAATGCCCACCCGTCTGTTCCGGAGATGGGTGGGCTCATTGTATCAGAATCCGATCAGAGCGCCGCCGTCAACAGGGATGCAGGTGCCGCTGATATAGCGGGCTGCGTCACTGCACAGGAACGCCGCACACATGCCAACATCCATAGGGTCGCCCACGCTCTTGGCGGGGATGCGTCCCATGATCTTGGCCAGACGCGGCGGGTCGTTGTCGGTCGCTTTGTGGAACATGGGGGTGTCGATCCAGCCCGGAGCAATGGCGTTGACGGTGATGCCGTACTCGGCCAGTTCAGCGGTCAGGGTGTGGATCAGACCCAGATAACCGGCCTTTGCGGTGGAGTAGCCTGCCACCTGGGGCTGGCCGATGTAGCTGGTCATGCTGGCCTGGAAGATGATGCGGCCATGACCCTGCTCCTTCATCTGGGGAACAAAAGCCTTGGTCAGTGCGAATGCACCCACCAGATGCACATCCAGAACGCGCTTGTAGTCGTCCACGGTCATATCCCAGATGAACTTCTTGCAATGGTTGCCTGCGTTGTTCACAAGGATGCTCACGGGGCCCTGCTCAGCGGTGATCTTATCGGCCAGTTCCTGAGCGTGGTCGGTATCGGTGATATTGAACTGATAGTACACAGCCTTGCCGCCAAACTCTGCCAGAGTATCGGCCACCAGCTCAGGAGCGCGGGAAGCCACAACGGCCACCTTTGCGCCTGCGGAAACAAGGCAGCGGGTAATGGCAAGGCCCAGACCGGTGGCACCGCCGGTGACGACGGCGACCTGACCGGACAGGTCGTACCAGTTCTTGATGCTGAAATCCTTCACCTGTTCTTCGGTAAATGCTGCCATGGGGAACAGTCCTCCTCACTCTTCGCAGGCACGCTTGAAAGCGACCTGCTTTTCCTGATATTTATACGGTACAAAGAACTCGTGGTGTCCCTGGGCTTCGCTCTTGGTGGGCTGACCGGCGGCAGTTTTTACCACCAGTTCGGTCAGGCGGCGAGCCAGCTCGCTCTGGGTGCATTCGCCCCGGAGCACGGGGTTGGCATTGAAGTCCATATCGCCCTCCATGCGGGCGTAAGTCGCACCGTTGCCGGTGATCTTGATGCAGGGGGCTACTGCGCTGCCCACCACATTGCCGCGTCCTGTAACGAGGAACACGATGTGTGCGCCACAGCTGGCAAGATCCATCAAGCCCTCGTTGTCGTTGGGATTGGTGATGCCAAACTGCATCCAGTAAGGATCCGGGGTGGAGTCCAGCAGCCACAGACCCGGGCGGGGTGCCGGGCAGGACACCTTGATGACGCCCTGAATGGGGCGGGAGCCGCTCTTGATCACAGCACCCATGCTCTTTTCTTCAATGGTGGACAGGCCGCCTGCAAAGTTGCCGGGGCTGACCGAATACTGACGCACGCTGCGGCAGTATTCCAGCGCTTTATCATAGGTATAGCGCAGCTCTTTTGCGGCCTGCTCAGAAGCAGCGCGCTTGAGCAGCAGATGATCCAGACCAATGGCCTCGACGATCTCCTCAAAGATGGCCGTGCCGCCCTGATCGGTGAGCCAGTCGTAGAACCGACCCACGACCACATTGCCAGCCAGACCGCTGGTGTAGTCACTGCCGCCGCACTCTGCGCCGATGACCAGATCTTTTACGGACATCTCCACGCGGGGGGTGTTTTCCAGCTCTTTGAGTGCGCTCTGCACCCACTCCACGCCCTTGCGGACGGCAGGCTGGGTGCCGCCCTCGTTCTGGATGAACATCCAGCTTGTGGGCTTGCCCTCTTCCTCGGCAATTTTAGACAGCCATTCCGGCTGCACGTATTCACAGCCAAGACCCACAGCCAGCACCGCACCCACGTTGGGGTGGCGGATGAAGCTGATGAGCAGGTTCACCGCATACTGGTTGTCGGTACAGCCGTCAAAGCCCAGCAGTTCCACATTGGTACTGCCGCTTTTGGCTACGATCTGCTGCGCCACAAACTCGGCACACTTGACCGTGTAGATCACCAACACCCGGTTACGGATGCCCTTGCCGCCGTTTTTGCGGGCGTAGCCGGGCCAGGTGAGGCTTTGCAGTTCATTCCAATCCATTAAAAGCCTCTCCTTTACTCGTACTTCGTGTCTTTGGGAGCACCGGTTCTGACGTCCAGGTGGCTGGAACGCTGGTCGTAGACGCTGCGCATGACGTGCAGGTGTACCCAGCTGCCAGCCGGGATATCGGCGGTAGCGCGGCCAATGACTACGCCGTACTTGACGATATCCTCACCGTTCCTGATGTCCCGCAGGGCAATTTTATGGCCCACCGGCACTTCGGTGGTGGCCTGCACCTCCGGGGCACAGGCGTCGCCGCGCAGCTCCACGGATCCGGGCACCAGCGGCGTCAGGGCTGTTGCCACATTATCTGCAAGGTCGATCTGAAAGGCGTTCTGCTTTTCGTCCATAGCTTACAGCACTCCGAACTTTGCAAATGCATCCGTGACCATCATGCCGTCTTCAATGGCTTTGCGCATGGTCTTTTCCGTGCTTGCCTTGACGAGAGCTTTCTCGATGACTTCCGGTGCAATCTCCTTGGGGATGATGAGCACGCCGTCGATGTCGCCAAAGACGATATCGCCGTTGTGGATGGTCACCTGACCGATCTCAATGGGGCAGCGCCACTTGAACACGTAGGTACGGACGGAGGAATCCTGTGCCCATGTACCGGAGCAGAAAACAGGGAAGTTCTGCTCGATGACCTTGGGGGTATCGCGGGTGTAACCGTCCAGAACGGCGCCAACTGCACCGCGGGCCTTGCCGCAGGCGGTGAGCAGCTCGCCCCACAGAGCACTGTTGTGTGCGCCGGTAGCGATGTAGATCTCGTTGGGCTTCAGATCATCCAGCGCCTCAGTCATATAGCCGAAGGGCTTTTCGGCGGGGTACTCGAACACATCGTTTTCCAGAACGGTGCAGGCGTAGCCAGCCACCTTCAGGCGCTTGTCCTCTTCCTCTCCGGGCAGGATGTAGGGTGCGGTAGGCACCTGTGCAGCCAGCGGGCGGATGGAAGCGGGCAGGAACTGGTGCTTATAGCCCATCTGATCCAGAATATCACCCACAACGGGGGTATAGAGCTTCTCTTTCATCAGAGCGAACATTTCATCGTCGTTTTTCCACATTGCCATGGGGAATCACTCCTTTGTCGTTTTTAGAATATCCAGCCACTCGAGGCACTGCCCGAACCAGCCGGCGATGTGGGGATCTGCAAGGCGGTGCTTTTCCGGCTCGTCCACTTCGGGCGTTGCCAGACTCAGACCGTGCACCCCGCGGGGGTAAAGATGCATTTCGTAGCGCACACCGGCCGCGCTCAGTGCACCTGCCAGAAGCAGGCTGTTCTGCACCGGCACTTCCGGGTCGGTGACGGTATGCCAGAAGAAGGCAGGCGGCGTATCTGCCGTGACCTGCGTTTCCAGCGAATACCAGCCCGGATCGTCCGAACCGGCCAGATTTTCGATGCTGTCGTGGTGGGCGTACTTTCCGGCGGTGATCACCGGGTAGCCCAGGATCATGCCGTCGGGGCGGGGCAGGCCCAGCTCACGCCAGTGCACGCCCAGACTGGCTGCCAGATGGCCGCCTGCGGAGAAGCCGCAGACCAGCGCCGACAGTGTCGGGAAACGCTGCTGCATGGTCTGCAGTGCTTCGCCCAGCTGGCGCACCGGCAGGGTGCCCAGCGGGGGTTGGCCGGGCTTTTCGTGAACGGTGTAGTACACCACCGCAGCCGCCCAGCCGGCGGCGGCAAAGGCGCGGGCTACCGGCTGAGCCTCACGCGGCGAAAGCCACTGGTATCCGCCGCCGGGGCAGATCAGGATCATTCCTTTTGGGTCTTTGGGGGCATCTGCGATCCAGAGCCGCGCCCCCAGCGGCAGATTCATTGTTTCCATACGCGCTTAGTACAGCAGGTTCGGCAGCCACATGAAGGTCTGCGGGAAGTAGGTCAGGATGATCAGCGCAATGAACATGGTGATGTAGAAGGGCACCATCTTCTTGGACAGGGTCTCGATCTTGATGCCGGAAATGGCAGAACCGATGAACAGGGTGGAGCCGACGGGAGGGGTCAGCAGGCCGATGCCGAGGTTCAGCACCATGACGATGCCCAGATGGATGGGGGACAGACCCAGCTGCATCCAGATGGGCAGGATGACGGGGGTCAGCATCAGGATCAGGCAGGCCATCTCGATCAGGCAGCCCAGACACAACATCAGGATGTTGAGCAGGATCAGGATGACGATCTTGTTGCTGGTGATGGAGAACAGGCCGGTAGCGATCATGGTGGGGATGCGCAGATAGGTCAGCAGGTAGGTGAATGCGCCGGACACACCCAGCAGGATCAGCACCTTGCCCAGAGTCTCCACGACGTTTGCAAAGATGTGGGGGATATCCTTGAAGGAGAAACCCTTGTAGATGAACAGGCCGACGCACAGCGACCACACAACGGCAGCAGCAGCGGACTCGGTGGTGGTAAAGACACCGGCGATAACGCCGACGACCACGAACATAACAGCCAGCATGCCCCAGATGGCCTTGAAGAACGCCTTGATGCAGTTTTTCAGGTTGAACTTGCCGGTGACCGGGATGTTCATCTTCTTGGAGTAGTAGTAGGAGTAGATCATCAGCACGATGCTCAGCACAGCGCCGGGCATGTAGCCGGCCACGAACAGCTGGCCGATGGAAACGGTGGTAACGCCGGCAGCAGCCAGAGTGAAGATGACCATGTTCTGAGAGGGGGGAACCAGAATGCCTTCAACGGAGGATGCCATGGTCAGGCAGGTGGAGAACTCGCGGTCATAGCCCTGCTCTTCCATCATCTTGATCTCGATGGGGCCCAGAGAGGCACAGTCGGCGGAAGAAGAGCCAGAGATGCCGCCGAAGAAGAAGGAGGCCACCACGTTGACCATGGCAGCACCGCCATGCATCCAGCCGACAAGTTCCTTTGAGAAAGCGATCAGGGTATCGGTGATGCCGCCCGCGCTCATCAATTCACCCATCAGGATGAAGAAGGGCACCGCCAGCAGCGTATAGGAGTTCAGATTGCTGACAAATTTCAGAGCCATCTGCATGGGGTTGATGCCCAGATAGAAGAAATCCAGCAAAGAAGCCACACCAATGGCATAGACCACGGGCACGCGGAGGAAAACCAGCACCAGGAACACACCCAGCAGCAGGATGGTTGCGATCGTTGCAGTAGACATTTACTTTTTCTCCTTTCGACCCATCACCCAGTGGCCCAGAACAGCGAAGATGTTCAGTACGCCGGTCACAGGCAGTGCACTGTACATAAAGGCATAGGGCACATTGATGCCGGCCATGTTGTTGCTTGCGCCCTGCTGTGCCAGCTTGATGCCGTACACGATGAGGAAGATGGAGAAGCCCACCACACACACAGCGGACAGGATATCGGTGACGAACACACCAGTCTTGCCCAGCTTTTCGTCAAACATGGTAACGGCCAGATGCTCGTTCTTGCGCACCACCAGCACACTGCCCAGCAGGCTCAGCCATACCAGACACAGCAGGGAGAACGGCTCGCCCCACATGGGAGAGTTATGCATCACATAACGTCCGAAGAAGATGTAAAAGACCACCGCTACCAGAGCTCCCAGGATCACTGCGCAGACATGGCGCAGAAGCTGGAACAGCACGGCGTCGATCTTTTCCCATACGGCTCTGAATTTGTCCATAATCGGCTCCTTGATTGTTCGTTTTTCTAAAATTCCCCACGACCGCTGCCAGCCGTGGGGAACGTTCGTCCTTTATTGGTTCGTCAAAACGTCTCGGCAGGGATCAGTAGTTGCCGCCCTGGATCTTAGCGATGATGTCCTGAGCGTCGGCGCTCTGCTTTTCATACAGAGGTGCGCAGGCCTCCTGCCACTTTTCGATATCGGAAACCTCCAGCTTGGTGATGCCCTTGTCGGCGAAGGAATCGAAGCAAGCCTGCTCCTGCTTCTGGTTGTACTCGTAGCAGGCGGAACGTGCGGCCAGAGCGGCTTCCTTGATCCAGCCCTTCTCGGCATCGTTGAAGCCGTTCCACTTGTCAGCGTTCATCAGGATGACGCCGCAGCCAAAGGTGTGTGCATCGGTGATGAAGTAGGGGGCAACTTCGTTGAAGCTGTTGCTCATGTAAGAGGTAACGCCGTTCTCAGCAGCATCGACGACGCCGGACTGCAGAGAGGTGTACAGCTCAGAGTAAGCGATTGCGGTGGCGGAAGCGCCCAGAGCATCCATGGTGTTGATCATCAGGTCAGTCTCGGGCACGCGGACCTTCAGGCCCTTCATCTTGTCCAGCGTGAACTCGGTGGGCTTGCCCAGACGCTCGTAGACCTTCGGGGTGATGAACATGCTGCGAGGACCTTCGACCAGCCAGCCCAGAGCAACATAACCGCAGTTGGCATCTTCCACGCTCTGCAGCAGCTCGTCGCCCAGACTGCTCTCAGCCACATCCTCAAACTGTGCCATATCCTTAAAGACATACGGCAGGCCGGTGGTGCCGATCAGTTCAGCGCCGTAGTTGGGCAGAGAAGAAGCGTTGCCGCGGAAGATATCCAGAGTACCCATCTGGATGCCCTGCATGGACTCAGCCTCGGAACCCAGCGTGCCGTTGATGTACAGGTCAATGGTGATGTGACCGCCGGACAGCTCTTCGATCTTCTCAGCAAAGGTGTGTGCGCCAACGGTTGCGCCGTAGTCCTCGCCGTTGACCTCGTTCCATGTCAGCTTGTAGTCATTGCCGGAGCCGCCCTCGCCTGCACCTGCTGCTGCAGAAGAGGCAGTGGAGGAAGCTGCGGTGGAAGCAGAGGTGGAAGCGGAAGAACCGCCGCATGCGGTCATGCCCAGCGCTGCGGCAGAAACGCCAACAACCTTCAGGAAGTCACGACGAGAAATTGCTTTTTTCATAAGAAATCTCCTTTTTTCTTGGCATCGTGTGTCGGATACGTGTTCGGGGCAGCGTCTTCGTGTCCCGCCTGCCCCTTGCTACAAAAACGTTTTTGTAGCTTTCTTTGGCAACATTTTAGCACGTCTTGTGCGCGAGGTCAATATTTTTCAATTTTTTTCGTCTGTTTCGGATATATTTTTGTCATATAGCATAGTTTTTGACCAAACCGTTTTTGCAGTGTGACGATTTTCCAACCAAAATTCTGTAATCTCTTTACTTTTATGTTCTTTTGCATTATAATCAAGCAAAACGTTTCGGTTCTATTTTATTGACGTGTTTCCGTCAAAGATTCTTTTCCGCAAAGCAAAGTTCCGGTTATCAAGCAGCCAATTCCTTTAACACGATCAACGAGAGGAGCATTTTTATGATCATTACCAAGTTCGAGACCTGGTGGGTCGAGCGCGGCCGCTGCCTGTTTGACGAAAAGCGTCAGGGCGGTGCCAAAATGGGCTGGGATGTCATCGC
>CAKSTO010000036.1 GCA_934501115.1 uncultured Faecalibacterium sp. | reverse complement strand
CCCCAGAACTTGCACTCCTTGGTGCCAGCAGCTGCGGTGATGGGAGCGGGCTTGACTTCCGGCAGAGACAGGAAGGTCACGTCGTCGGTGATGCCCAGAGTGAAGCGCTCCTTGGGCTGATCCTTCTCCAGCTCCTTGAACAGAGCGAAGATGGAGGACGGCGGGGTATCCTTGCTGCCCAGACCGTAACGGCCGCCGGTCAGAACGACATCGTTCAGGCCAGCCTCACGCAGGGTAGCGGCAACATCCAGGTACAGGGGCTCGCCCAGAGAGCCGGGCTCCTTGGTGCGATCCAGCACAGCCACCTTCTTGGCGGTCTTGGGCAGGACCTTCAGCAGGGCGGAGGACACCCAGGGACGGTACAGGCGGACCTTGACGATACCGACCTTCTCGCCCTTGGCGTTCAGGTAGTCGATGACCTCATCAGCAACGTCGCAGATGGAGCCCATAGCCACGATCACACGGTCAGCATCGGGTGCGCCGTAGTAGTTGAACAGATCGTAGTTGGTGCCCAGCTTCTCGTTGATCTTGGCCATGTACTTCTCAACAACAGCCGGCAGAGCGTTGTAAACGCTGTTGCATGCCTCACGATGCTGGAAGAACACGTCGCCGTTCTCGTGGGAGCCGCGCATCTTGGGGTTCTCGGGGTTCAGAGCCTTCTTACGGAACTCCTCCACAGCCTCCATGTTGCACATTTCCTTCAGATCGGCGTAATCCCACTTCTCGATCTTCTGGTACTCATGAGAAGTACGGAAGCCATCGAAGAAGTTCAGGAAGGGAACCTTGCCCTCGATGGCGCACAGATGTGCGACAGGGGACAGATCCATGACTTCCTGCACGCTGCTCTCGACCAGCATTGCAAAGCCGGTCTGGCGGCATGCCATAACGTCGCTGTGATCACCGAAGATGTTCAGGGACTGGGTAGCAACGGTACGTGCAGAAACATCGAACACGCAGGGCAGCTGCTCAGCAGCGATCTTGTACATGTTGGGGATCATCAGCAGCAGGCCCTGAGAAGCGGTGAAGGTGGTGGTAACAGCACCTGCACCCAGAGAGCCGTGCACAGCGCCTGCGGCGCCTGCCTCAGACTCCATCTCGACGACCTTGACCTGATTGCCGAAGATGTTCTTCTGGCCGGCTGCGGACCACTGGTCCACAGAGTCAGCCATCGGAGAAGACGGGGTAATGGGGTAGATGGCAGCCACGTCCGTGTAGGCATACGCTACATGGGCGGCAGCGGTATTGCCATCCATAGTTTGCTTTGCTCTAGGCATTTTTCTTCCTCCATTATTCAGAATTTGGTACCTTTTGCGCGGGGCAATATGCCCCACATGGGACCGGAGAACCCCATAAAGGCACTATTGCTTGTATACTATAATAGCAAATTCTGCCCGCAAAGTAAACGCAAACCGGCAAACAAACACAACAAAAATAAGAAAAATTTTTTAGCGCTTTTGTACGTCTTTAGCGCATTAAAGTGAGCAGCGGTGCGGATTTTCCGGTTTTGGGGCAGTTTGTCATGACTGCTTTTCCGGAAATTAGGAAATTCCGAAAAAGATAGTGCTTTCAAACACTTTTTGAAGGGAGTTTTGCTTCCTTGTGGAGTGTGGACGAGCGACGGAAGTCTGATGGCTTTTGTGAAATGCATCACCGCCGGTGACGCTCCGCTGGGCCAGAGGACAAGAGGGGCGTTTCGACGCGCCCCTCTCATCCTCTGGACTCCACTTACCCCTGACGAATTAAGGGCTGCACGCCCTTAATAATTCCAAAGCGGTTGGGCTCCATACAAAAAATCCAAACCGCTTCGCTAGAGGATTTTTTGTGTTCCGCCGATTTGAAGTCGCTGCGCGACGGCCATAGGCCGACAGCAACAGATGCCGCTTTCCGCTACGGCCTCCTCCTGTGAAAAAGCAATTCCGAAAAGCCCGCAGGCTTTTCGGAATTGCAAATATAAAAATAATTTTTCCGCTGATCATGCGCAAAGCAAACGCGGCGCGCATTCCAAATCGTCCCACCCTCTCATATTTATCATCTCTTTATTGACAACAAACCGCACTTTGCCGTAAACTGAGAGCAGAAAACCGGCGCTGTGCCGGGCTGAGAGGGGAAACACAATGGAAAAGACCACACATTACGAAAAGACGCTTACCAGCGAGGTTCTCTTTGAGGGTCGGGTCATCACCCTGACCAAGGACACCGCCCTGCTGGAAAACGGCAAGACCGCCACCCGCGAGGTGGTGCATCACCACGGCGGTGCATGCATCCTGCCCTATTTTGAGGACGGCACCATCTGCATGGTGCGCCAGTTCCGCTACGCCATGCAGCAGGAGCTGTGGGAGCTGCCTGCCGGTAAGCTGGAAAAGGGTGAGGATCCCTTTGAAGCTGCCAAGCGGGAGCTGGGTGAGGAGTGCGGCCTGACCGCCGACAACTACATCTCTCTGGGCGAGTTTTACCCCACCGTGGGCTATGATACCGAGGTCATCTATACCTGGGTCGCCACCGGCCTGCACAAGACCCAGATGCATCTGGATGCGGACGAGTTCCTGACGCCGGATCGCGTGCCGCTG
Organism: uncultured Faecalibacterium sp.; assembly: GCA_934501115.1. GTDB lineage: Bacteria > Bacillota > Clostridia > Oscillospirales > Ruminococcaceae > Faecalibacterium. The sequence continues at coordinate 22,927 of CAKSTO010000036.1, read as the reverse complement.
GACAAGGCCTATGAAATGGTCATGAGCGGCGAGATCCGGGACGGCAAGACCATTGCCGGCATCCTGAAGCTCAAGGCGCTGATCGCCGAGGGCAGGCTGTGAACATCCTGTACGAGGATGCCTCCATCGTAGTGCTGGACAAGCCTGCGGGGCTTACCAGCGAAGGAGGTGTGCCCGCTGCGCTGCGGCAGCTGTGGAACGACCCGGACGCCTTTGTAGGGGTGGTGCACCGGCTGGACACCGGCGTTTCCGGCCTGATGGTGTTTGCCAAAACGCAGAAAGCTGCGGCAGAACTCAGCCGTCAGATCACCCAGAGCCAGAACGCCTATGCCGTGCAGGACGGCCGGGTCGAGGGCAGGGCAGAAGAGCCGCAGTTCATCAAGCAGTACCGTGCCGTCATTGCAGGCAGGCCGGATGAAGCACTGCCTGCCGAAGGCACCCTGCGGGACTGGCTGTTCAAGGACAGCCGCAAAGGCCGGGTATTCCCGGTCAGCCGCCCGCGCAAGGGGGTGCGGGAAGCCGTGCTGGAATACCGCATTCTGAAAACAGCAGGGGAGATGAGCCTTGCGGGCATTACTCTGCACACCGGCCGCACCCATCAGATCCGGGTGCAGTTTGCCGCCCGGAAGCATCCGCTCTCCGGCGACGGCAAATACGGCAGCCGGGTCAAGGGTGACATTGCTTTGCAGAGCTGCAGCCTGCAGTTCCGGCACCCGGACACCGGCAGGCCTCTGCAGTTCAGTCTGCCCCTGCCGGACGCCGCACCGTGGAAAGAGTTTTTAGAATGATGTACCGCCTTGCGCAAATACATCATTTTCATTAGGTGAGAGGTATGGAACAATACAGAACCGATGCTGAAATTTACGCCGTGCTGGAGCGGGAGATCATTGACCTGACCCTCCGCCCCGGCTCTCTGCTGAGCGAAAATCCGCTGTGCACCCGGTTTGGTGCACCCCGGAGCCTGATCCGGGTGGTTTTGCAGAAGCTGCAGGAAAACGGGCTGGTAAAGATCGTGCCCTACAAGGGCACCACCGTCACCCGGCTGAACCGCCGCATCGTGGATGAGCTGATCTACGAGCGCACCGCCGTGGAAGCGCGCGTCCTGCGGGATTTTGTGCCCAAGTGCACCCCTGAGCAGCGGGCGCTCATCCGCAGACGGGTAGAGACTTATGCAGCCCTCGCCGCCACGGAAGAGCCTGATTACAACCGGCTGTACGAGGCTGACCGCGCCCTGCACGAAACCTGGTTCGCAGCCATGGACAAAATGTATCTGTGGCGCACCCTGCAGAATGCCCACGCCGATTACAGCCGGTTCCGGATGCTGGATACCATGACCAGCGGCGGGCTGGCCGAGGTGATCGCAGACCATCAGAATCTATTGGATGCCATCGAGCGCTGTGATCTTGCAGCGTTTGAACCGCTGGTAGAGCGGCATCTCTACGGCGGCATCCGGCGGCTGGGCTCCAGACTGACCGAGGAATACGCCGACTATTTTGAGCCGGAGACCGAAAAATAAATGTTCCATGTGGAACAGCGGCTCAGTTTCCGAATCATCTACCGCAAAAAACGAGACAGGCAGTTCCGTTTGGAAAAGCCTGTCTCGTTTTTATTGTTAGATCAAACCCGTGCAGAAAATCCTGCCGGGCAGATGTTCGGTGTAAGATCACAAATGAATGTCTCCGCCGTCTCCACCCGTGCCGGAGTCATGACCAGGAGTACGGATCACAGCAAAAGCATAAGTGTTATCCCCAATTTTTTCTGTAGTTACGCTGACCGTGCCTTCAGAACCATCAACTGCATCCCAAACGGAAATAATCATAACGCGTTCTTTTGACATAAGACTGTAAGCGATCCATGCATTTTGCAAATCAAATTTTTCAGAAGGAAGCTTTATGAAGCTGATGCCGACATACTCAGCCTTATGATCATCAGCAAAAGTTTCTCTAAACGAATCATATGCAGCATCGTCATCCATCAGATCTATCATATAATCCTGAGCGGTTTTATCGGCGTTTGCAGATGCTGCCAGCCAGTCTTTCACTTTGCTGGCCAAAAGCGCAGCATCATTGTTTTTGACTGGCTTCAGTGTGACATGAGAATCAGACCCACTTGTAAGCATGGACCCTAAAGTAACCGAAGGCATCGACTTGATGTAATCTTCAATTTCCGTTTTGGATGTTCCACAGCTGGTGAGCAGGGTGAGCACCATTGTACCAGCCAATACGACAGTCAAAAGTTTTTTTACAAATTTCATAGCCAGTTCCTCCATTTCATACAGAAATACCTCAGGCGGCACCGCAATCATGCACAACCTTTTTATTCATTATACTTTTTTTTTTAGTGAAGTTGTCAAGTAGTCTTTCTGTAAAATTTCAAAAAAAGCTCTCCCAATCGGAGAGCTGGCGCGTCAGCGCCTGAGTGCTTCTCAGCCCATGATGCCGGAAACAAAAATTTCCAGCCCAATGCCGATGAGGATGATGCCGCCCAGAATGGACGCCTTGCCGGAGAGCTTCGTGCCGAACTTTTTGCCGATGTGCAGACCCGCCATGCAGATGAAGAAGGTGACCACTGCAATGATGAGCGAAGCCGCAAGCGCCATCAGCCAGCCATACTCTGAGATCGTGAAGCCTACCGAAAGTGCATCGATGCTGGTGGCTACGCCCTGCATGAGCAGCGCACCGGTGCCGAGCTCTGCGGCCTCTTCGGCTTCCCCGCCACGGATGCCCTCCACCAGCATTTTGCCGCCGATGCAGCCCAGCAGTGCCAGTGCGATCCACGGGATGAATGTTTCAAACGAAGAGAAGATCTCCACGATGGTGTGCACGCACACCCAGCCTGTCATGGGCATGACCGCCTGAAACAGGCCAAAGGTGCCTGCGATTTTACACATGGTCCCTTTGCCCATGCGGGGGGCGTTCAGGCCGTTTGCCATCGACACCGAGAACGCATCCATTGCAAGACCCACGCCCAGCAGGGCGCTGTTGAGAAAAAATACAAGGTTCCATTCCATCTTGTCTGCCTCCTGAATCTGACCAGAATTTCGAGCAACACAAAACCCGGTTCGCGGCGCTTATGCACATCCGAACCGGGTCAATTTTTGTAATCGACTCCATGTGCACGGGCGGCCTTCTGCGCGCCAAAAACACATGAGTCTCGCATATTAAAGCAAGCCAGACCGAAGCAGGCGGTCATTCTGTTGACTTGCTGCGCCCTGCAAAAGCGCTTGCTACTCCCCCACGGGTATTTGTGATCGTTTGATCATCCTATCACAATTTCAGGGAGAAGTCCAGACAAACTCACGCTTTGCCTGCAAAAAAGTTCACCTTTTCAGCCGGAGATACAGCGGCGGGCACACACGGTGCACCGCTGCCAGAACAACATTTCCGGGCGTGAGTGCCTGTGCCTGCCGCAGCTGCTTCCACGCCGTGCGTCGGCAGGCCAGAGCACGCTGCGCCGCCTCGCTTTTCCGTTCCTCCGGGGAAATGAGCCGCCAGTTTTCCAGATAATACTTTACCATCAGCCAGTAATAGATGCACAGAACATCGGTCAGACCGTGTTCCAGCGCATTGCAGAAGGACGCATAGTTTGCGCTCACCTGATCTTCCAGATTGCGGGCGGTGCGCCTGCCGCGCACAAGGCTGTTCGGGGTGCTGCGGTAATGGTACAGCCACTCTGCCACACAGACCGCTTTCCGCGCCTTCCGGAACACTTCATTCTGGAAAACCGCATCCTCCCCAATGACTTTGTCTCCAAAGCGGATTTCCCGCAGCAGTTCGCTCCGGTACAGCTTGCCCCACACCACCACGAACGGGCTCAGACAGATCTTGCGGATGAGATCATCTTGTGAAAGAGCCTCATCTTTCACAAGACGCTCCTGGTACCAGGAGCGTCCGCCCTGCTCGTTCGTCCTCATAAAATCGCAGATCACAAGATCCGGCTGTGCGTCCGGCGGCTCCTGTGCCGCCCGGTCGTGCAGCTTTTTCAAAAGCTCCGGCGACACCGTATCATCCGAATCCATAAAAAAGATCCAGTTTCCCCGCGCGGCATCCAGACCCGCATTGCGTGCAGAACCTACGCCGCCATTGGGCTTGTGGATGACACGGACGCGTTCGTCCTTTTCTGCTGCGGCATCGCACAGGGCAGGGCAATTGTCCGGGGAGCTGTCATCCACAAGGATCAGCTCAAACTCTGCAAAGGTCTGTGCCAGAACAGAATCAATGCACTCGTTCAGGTATTTTTCCACTTTATAGACCGGTACGATCACGCTGATCTCCGGGTTCTTTTGTTCGTTCATCTTCCTCATACCACTTTCTGCATCTATTTTTATTCCGCACACGTTGGTTCTATTATACCGTTCTTCTTTTGATCTGAAAAGGAGCCAATGCGCAGAATTTCCGCACATTGGCTCCTTCAAAGCTCATTTTTGTTTTTTCGGCTTATTCTTCGCCCTTATCGTCGGCCTCGGGGGTTTCCGCAGCAGAAGCTGCATCGGCAGCCTCCATCTCGGCCAGCTGCTCGGCGGTAGGCTCCGCTTCGGCTTCGGAAGCATCGATCTGTTCGGTCTGTGCCTCGTCGTCGTGGTCGGTGCGAGCCAGCACCATCACCTTGTCGTTCTCGCCCAGACGCATCACCCGCACACCGGAGCCGTAGCGGCTCTGCAGCGGGATCTCGTTGGCGTGCAGACGGATGATGATGCCCTCCTGACTGCTCAGCAGCACATCGTCCACATCATCCACGATCTTGACCGCAGCCACCTGATCCTTGGCGGCGTCGTAGTTGCGGATGCCCTTGCCGCCGCGTGCGGTGATGCGGTAGGTGTCGATGTCGGAGCGGCGCCCCTTGCCGTTCTCGGTGACGGTCAGCACCGTGCCGCCCTCGCGGCAGATGCACACACCCACAACTTCATCGCCCTCGGCAAGGCGGATGGCGCGCACGCCGTGGCCGCTGCGTCCCATGGGGCGGGCATCTGCTTCGTTGAAGCGGATGGCCTGACCGTTGCGGGTGGCAACGATGAGCATATCGTGGCCGGAGGTCAGGCGGGTCCATGCCAGTGCATCGCCCTCGTTCAGGGCAATGCCGATCAGGCCGGACTTGCGGATGTTGGCATACTGCTCCAGCGGGGTGCGCTTGATGAGGCCCTGCTTCGTGACCATGGTCACAAAGCCGCCCTCGGTGTCGGCTTCCTTCGACTGGCAGATCATGTTGGTGACCTTTTCGCCCTCGGCCAGCTGCAGCAGGTTGACGATGTTGCTGCCCTTGCTGGTGCGGCTGCCCTCGGCGATGGTGTAGCCCTTAATGCGGAACAGACGTCCCTTATCGGTGACAAAGAGCACATAGTCGTGGGTGGAGCCTACGAACATCTCCTGCACAATGTCCTCTTCCTTGCGGGTCATGCCGGAGATGCCGCGTCCGCCGCGGCGCTGTGCCTGATAGGTGGCCTTGAGCTGGCGCTTGATATAGCCGGCCTCGGTCAGGGTGTAGACACACTGCTCCTCGGCGATCAGATCCTCGATATCCACCTCGCCGGTCACCGACTGGATCTCGGTGCGGCGCTCGTCGCCGAAGCGCTTCTTCATTTCCAGCAGCTCGTCCTTGACGATGGCAAGCACACGGGCGTCGTCGGCCAGAATGGCTTCCCAATCCTCGATCTTGGCCTGCAGGCTGGCAAGTTCTTCCTCGATCTTCAGGATCTCCAGACCTGCCAGACGACCCAGCTGCAGCTTGACGATGGCATCTGCCTGCGGGTCGTCAAAGCCGAACTGCTCCATGATGGCAGCCTTGGCCTCTGCCATGCCGCCCTTGCAGGCGCGGATGGTGGCGATCAGCTCGTCCACGATGTCGGTGGCCTTTTTCAGGCCTTCCAGAATGTGGGCGCGCTCCTTGGCCTTTTTCAGGTCGTACTGGGTGCGGCGGCGCACCACCTCGTCCTGAAATTCAACGTATTTCTGAAGCATCTGCTTCAGGGTGAGGACTTTCGGCACCTTGTGGTCGATGGCCAGCATGATGACGCCCACGGTATCCTGCAGCTGGGTGTACTGGTACAGCTGGTTCAGGATGACCTGTGCGTTGGCGTCCTTGCGGATGTCCACCACGATGCGCATACCCTTGCGGTTGGTCTCATCGTTCAGGCCGGTGATGCCCTCAATGCGCTTATCCTTGACAAGGTCGGCCATGTTCTCAATGAGGCGGGCCTTGTTGACCATATACGGGATCTCGGTAATGATGATCTGGGTGCGGCCGTTCTTGGTCTCCTCGATGGTGGCGCGGCCCCGCAGGGTGATCTTGCCGCGGCCGGTGGCGTAGGCGGCGCGGATGCCGCTGCGTCCCATAATGATGCCTGCCGTGGGGAAGTCCGGTCCCTTGATGTATTCCATCAGGCCGGGCAGGTCGATGTCCGGATCATCGATATAGGCAATGCAGCCGTCAATGACCTCGCTCAGGTTGTGGGGCGGGATGTTGGTAGCCATGCCGACCGCAATACCCTGACTGCCGTTGACCAAAAGGTTCGGGAAGCGGCAGGGCAGCACGCTGGGTTCCTTCTTGGTCTCGTCAAAGTTGGGGTCCCAGTCGATGGTGTCCTTCTCGATATCGGTCAGCATCTCCACCGCCATGCGGCTCATGCGGGCCTCGGTGTAACGGTAGGCAGCCGGGGGGTCGCCGTCCACAGAACCAAAGTTACCCTGACCATCCACCAGCGGATAGCGCAGAGAGAAATCCTGTGCCAGACGGACCATGGCATCGTAGACCGATGCGTCGCCGTGGGGATGGTAGGAGCCCAGCACCGCACCAACGGTGTCGGCGGATTTGCGGTAGGGATGGCTGGGGTCGTTGCCGCGCTCGTGCATGGTGTACAGAATGCGGCGGTGGACGGGTTTCAGGCCGTCGCGCACGTCGGGCAGAGCGCGGGACACGATGACCGACATGGAGTAGTCCAGAAATGCGGTCTCGATCTCCTTTTTCACATCGCGGATGATCTTTTTGGTTCCGCTGCCCGGTATCATCACATAATCTTCTTCCATTATTTCCTCCGTAGGGTTTGACCCTCTCTTTTGATACAGGAAAGGGATTTTTTCTCGGAAAACAGCCTCGCCCTCTCAGGCGCTTACACGTCCAGCTTTGCGTACTGGGCGTTGGTCTCGATAAAGCGGCGGCGGGGCTCCACCTGATCGCCCATCAGGATGGTAAAGGCTTCATCCGCCTTTTCGGCGTCGTCAATGGTGATCTGCACGATCACGCGGTTATCGGGGTTCATGGTGGTCTCCCACAGCTGTTCAGGGTTCATCTCACCAAGGCCTTTATAGCGGTTCACCTTTGCACCGGGCATTTCCTGCGAAAGCACGGCCATTTCGGCGTCGTTGTAGGCATACTTGATGGTGCTGCCCTTCTGCACCTTGAACAGGGGCGGCTGGGCAACGTATACATGCCCCTGCTCGATGAGCGGGCGCATATAGCGGAAGAAGAAGGTGAGCATCAGGGTGCAGATGTGGGAGCCGTCGACATCGGCATCGGCCATGATGAACACTTTATCGTAGCGCAGCTTGGAGATGTCGAACTCGTCGCCGATGCCGCAGCCCAGTGCCAGAACCACCGGCATCAGCTTGTCGTTGCCGTAGATCTTATCGGCGCGGGCCTTTTCCACGTTCAGCATCTTGCCCCACAGCGGCAGGATGGCCTGAATGGCCGAGTCGCGTCCCATCTTGGCAGAGCCGCCTGCAGAGTCGCCCTCGACGATGAAAATTTCGGTGCGGCTGGGGTCTTTCTCGCGGCAGTCGGCCAGCTTGCCGGGCATCCGGCTGGTCTCCAGCGCGCTCTTGCGGCGCACCAGCTCGCGGGCCTTTTTGGCGGCGGCGCGGGCGCGGGCGGCCTGGGTGGCCTTTTCAAAGATGGCCTTTGCCACACCGGGGTTCTCCTCAAAGAACTCCATCAGTTTGGAGTAAACCATGTTGGAAACCAGGGTGCGGATCTCGGTATTGCCCAGCTTTGCCTTGGTCTGACCCTCAAACTCCGCTTCCTGCAGCTTGACCGAGATCACGCAGATCAGACCCTCGCGGACATCTGCGCCGGACAGGTTCTCGTCCTTGTCCTTCAGCAGGCCGTGGCTGCGGCCGTAATCGTTGAACACACGGGTCAGGCTGGCTTTGAAACCTTCCTCATGGGTGCCGCCGTCCGGGGTGTTGACGTTGTTTGCAAAGCTCAGCAGCAGCTCATTATAGCTGGAATTGTACTGCAGCGCGATCTCTGCCATGCCGCGGTCGGTCTGACCCTTGAGGTAGATGACATTGGGATGCAGCACATCCAGCTTGCGCTTTTCGCCCAGATAGGTGACAAAGCTCTTGATGCCGCCCTCGTAGCACATGACCTCGGTGCGGTAGCAGGGGTCGCCCTCCTTGCCGTCCTCCAGCACGGGGGTGTACATCTCGCGCTCGTCGGTGAGGGTGATCTTGACACCGGCGTTCAGGAAGCTCTCCTCCCGCAGGCGCTTTTCCAGCGTGTCGAAATCGTACACGGTGGTATCCTTGAACATCTCCGGGTCCGGCTTGAAGGTGACCCGGGTGCCGGTGACGCCGTCGGCTACGGTGCCGATGCACTTGAGCGGGCCGTCCGGGTCGCCGCGGCGGAAGGTCTGCTCGTACTCCTTGCCGTCGCGGCGCACATTGACGGTGAGCCACTCGGAGCAGGCGTTGACCACCGAAGCGCCCACGCCGTGCAGACCGCCGGCCACCTTGTAGCCGGAGTTCTCGCCGCCGAACTTGCCGCCGGCGTGCAGGATGGTGTAAACGACGGTGACGGCGGGCAGGCCGGTATCAGCCTGAATATCCACGGGGATGCCGCGGCCGTTATCGGTGACCTGAATGATGTTGTCCTTGAGGATCTTCACCTCGATGTGATCGCAGTAACCGGCCAGTGCCTCGTCGATGGCGTTGTCCACGATCTCGTAGACCAGATGATGCAGGCCGCGCTCACCGGTAGAGCCGATATACATGCCCGGGCGCTTGCGCACCGCCTCCAGCCCCTTCAGGACCTGGATCTCGCTGGCGTTATACTCGTGGTCGGTAGCGGTTTCGGCATTTGTGCTGGTAATGATTTCTTCTGCCATTTCCTTTCTCCCTTTTGTTCGTTTTTTGCGTTTGTTTTCTCAAATGATAGCAAAGCGGGAACCGGTACACCAGGGTGTACTTTTTCCTCGCAGTTTTGTTGTGTTTTCACTCCCCGGCCGCAGCGTGTGTTCCGGCTGGCGCGGTGCGGCTTTCCGGGCAGTTCCGGGGCTTTCCCATCCCTCTTTTTCTATGGGTTTTCCGCCCGTTTTCCGCAAGTTTCACTCCACCATCTTTTCGGCTCTGCGGCGCATGGCAGCGCTGGACAGCTCGGAAAGATAGACCGTATCCACCACCGCGCCGTCTGCCAGCACATAGCTCTGCGGCAGCTCGTCGGACAGGCTGACCACCGCGCCGTTCTTTTGAGCGTAATTCAAAAATTCCCGCCCGCGGGGGGTGATGGTGGTGGTCTCCAGATTGAAGATGCCGATGATGTCGCGGTCATTGATGACGTAGTCGCGCCCCAGATGAATATACATATAGTATTTTCCTCATTCTGACAGCTCATGCATAAAACGTGATCTATTCATAGATGCCGCATGTACTTTTGCATCATTTTTTCATGCTTTGGATGCTCTGGTCAGCACGCCGCCGTCCATGCGGTACACCTCGCCGTCCGTACGAAGAAACGCGGTATCATCGCAGCTGGTGACGAAGGTCTGCTTTTCCTTCATGCGGGTGAGCAGATACTGCTTGCGGCTTTCATCCAGCTCGCTGAGCACATCATCCAGCAAAAGCACCGGGTGTTCGCCGGTAATGCGGGCTGCAGCAGCCGCTTCGGCCATTTTCAGGCTCAGCACCACGCTGCGTTGCTGTCCCTGACTGGCAAACACTTTTGCAGGCTGGTCGTCCAGCAGCAGTTCAATGTCCTCCCGGTGGATGCCGCACAGGCTCTGCCCGGCGCGCAGCTCTTCGCTGCGGCGTTTCCGCAGCAGCTGTGCCAGACCGCCCGGCTCAAACTGGGCGGCGTAATGCAGCGACATGCGCTCTGCCCCATGGGAAAGCTCGGCATAGTTGGCACAGGCCAGCGGTGTGAGCAGTGTGAGATACTCCAGCCGCCGCTTCTGGATGGCCTCGCCCTGCACGGCAAGCTCCGCATTGAGCGCCTCCAGCAGGGCACACTTTTCGTCATACGGGCGCTCCGTTCCATTTGCAGAATGGCGCAGAAGCGCGTTTTTCTGCTGCAATGCACGCACATAGCGGCGGTAAACGGCAAGGTAGCCGGGGTACAGCTGACACAGGGCAGCGTCCAGAAATTTGCGCCGCCCCTCAGGTGCCCCCTTGACAAGGCTCAGATGCCCGGGGTCGAACACCACAGCCGGAAAGCTGCCCGCAAGGCCTGCCGCCCGTTTGGGCGGTGCACCGTTGACCGATGCGTACCGCCCGGGCCGCTGTGCATCCGGCGTGCCTACCGTCATGCGGACTCTGGCAGGGTCGTCCGGCTCCTGATCTTCCTGCCGGGTGCGCTGGGTGACTGCCTCCAGCACCGCGAATGTTTCTCCACGGCGCACAAGCTCTGCATCCTTGCCGCCCCGGAAGCTCTTGCCGCCGGTGAGCAGCCAGATGGCTTCCAAGAGGTTGGTCTTGCCCTGGCCATTGTTGCCGCAGATCACGGTCAGCTCCCGGCCGGGTTCCAGCTGTGCTGATACGATGTTGCGGTAATTCGTAACTTCCAGTGAAAGCAGATGCATTACTGACCCTGCCCGACTTCCACGCTCTGGCCGTCCAGCTCTACCACGTCACCGGCACGGCATTTTTTGCCGCGCATGGTGCACACTTCGCCGTTCACCTTCACGGCACCGCCCTGCACAAGCTCTTTGGCTTCGCCGCCGGTCTCGCACAGACCTGCATATTTCAGCAGGGCATCCAGCTTGATAAATTCCGTATGAATGAGAATTTTCTGCATAAAAGTTTCCTCTTAATCATTCTTGAAGCGCACCGGCAGCACCAGATACACAAAGTCACTGCCTTCTTCCGGCAGGACCTTGACCGGGCTCAGGGGGCCGCTGATCTCCAAACGCACTTTCTCGGTACGGGCATTGCGCAAAGCATCCAGCAGATAGCGGTTGTTGAAGCCGATCTCAACTTCATCTCCCTCACAGTCTGCATTGAATTCATCCACCACACGGCCAAGGTTGGTCTGGCAGCGGACGATGACTTTACCCTCTGTAAAGGAAATGCGGAGGGGATTTTTCAAACGCTCTGTAATGATCAGCGAGGCACGCTCGATGGTCTCGATGAATTCCTTGGTGTCGATGGTCACCCGGGTGCGGCTGCCGTCCGGGATGACATTGCGGTAGTTGAGAAATTCGCCCTCGATCAGACGGCTCATGATCGTGTAACCGGCGGTCATGAACACCACATAGCGGCGGTTGGCGCTGATATGCACCGGTTCTTCGTCGTCGTTGGGCAGCAGGTGTGCCACTTCGGTCATGGTCTTGCTGGGCACGATGATGCGGATGTCCTTTACGGCCTGCACCGGGCGTTCCACGATGGCCAGACGGTAGCCGTCCAGCGCAACAACGGTCAGTTTGTCCGGCAGGATCTCGAACAGCTCGCCGGTGTGTGCAGGTTTTTTCTCATCCTGACTGACTGCATACAGCGTACGGTCGATCATATCCTTCAGCACGCCGGTCTTGATGGTCAGTGTCTCTTCGGCGCCGGTATTGGGCAGCTCGGGGAAGTCGCTGGCCGACATGGACTGGATCTCGAACTGTGCCACGCCGCTCTGGATCGTGGTCTTGCCGTTTTCGGCAGAGGTGATGGTGATCTGTCCGGCCGGCATCCGGCTGACCATGCTGCTGAGCAGCTTTGCATTCAGCACGATCTCGCCGGCTTCCTTGACGTTTGCCTCGATGGTGGTCACAATGCCCATTTCAAGGTCGTAGCCGGTAAGGGTGAGCTGGAAGCCTTCGGCTTTCAGCAAAATGCCTTCCAGCACGGGGATGGCAGAACGCATGGTGACAGCTTTGGAGACACCATCGATGGCTGCACTGAGCAGGACTTTATCACATACGATGTTCAAAATGCATTCTCTCCTTTGTTTTTCGGTCTGAGCGGGTGTTTTGGTTTGGAAAGCAGCCTCAGAACCGTTCTATCTTATTGAACTTGTTGTAGTAATCGTAGTAGGGAGTGGGGAACTTGTGGAAAACTCGGAAAACCCCTGATGGAATGCCGGGCGAATGATTTCCACCGGATTGTGGATGCGTTGTGAATGAAGTGTTGAATCGTGGAAACTGCGGGAGCTTTTCACAAGCGTGTGGAAAGCAGAGGGTTGAATGTTGAAAACTCAGTGGAAAGTGTGGAAAGGTTTGCGTTTTTGCCACAAGATATGGGCTTATTTTCCCCATTTTGCTCCGAATTTTCCCTATATTTTGGGTTTTACCCCTCAAATGAGTATGACTTTTGTACCGGCTTCTGCGGTCAGGCCTTCACGTTTTTGATGATATCGCTCACCGTCTCCCGCAGGTGCTGATCGTTTTTCATGTCCCGCTCCATGGTTTTGAGCGAGTAGACGATGGTGGAATGATCGCGGCCCGAGAACTCGCGGCCGATCTCTTCCATGCTCATGCCGGTGACCTCCCGCAGGATATAGATGGCGACCCGGCGGGCGGAGGCGACATTGGCGTTGCGTTTTGTGCCGCGGATGTCGGCAGGGGAGACGTTGAAGGTGCGGGAGACCTCGCCGATGATCTTCTCGATGGTCACAGGGACCGGCTGGGTCTCGTTGAGGATGTCCTTGATGGCGTTCTGTGCCACGCTGATGACCGGCTGGATGCCTTCCAGCATGTAGTAGGCATTCAGCTTTTTCACGGCGCCTTCCAGCTGGCGGATGTTGTTTTTCAGGTGGTTGGCGATGAACTCGGCTACGTCCTCAGGCAGATCCAGATGCAGAAGCTCTGCCTTGCGCTTGACGATGGCCACCCGGGTCTCAAAATCCGGCGGCTGGACATCGGCGGTCAGACCCCACTCAAAGCGGGTGCGCAGACGCTCTTCCAGACTTTTGATCTCCTTGGCGGGGCGGTCGGAAGCGATGACGATCTGCTTGTGGGCATCGTGCAGGGAGTTGAAGGTGTGAAAGAACTCCTCCTGTGTGGACTCCTTGCCGGCGATGAACTGGATATCGTCCACCAGCAAAAGGTCTGCCACGCGGTACTTCATGCGGAAGTCCTCGGTGCTGCCGGCGCGGATGGCGGCGATCAGCTCATTGGTGAACTGCTCGCAGGTGACATACATGATGACGAAATCGGGGTGGGTGCGTTTGATCTCGGTCTGGATCGCCGTCAGCAGATGGGTCTTGCCAAGACCCGAGCCGCCGTAGATGAACAGCGGGTTATAGGCACCGGAGGGGTTGGCCGCAACTGCCTGCGCAGCAGCAAACGCAAACTGGTTGGACGGCCCTTTGATGAAGTTTTCAAAGGTGAATTCGTAATTGCCCTGCGGAGAAGCGGGGTTTGCTTCGTACTGCTGCGCCAGCACCACCTCGTGGGGCGGGGTGCTGGGCACCACCAGTGTGATATCCACATCAAAGCCCAGCACGGTCTTGAAGGCCTCCTTCAGCAGACCGAGATAGCGGTCGGTGACGATCTTGCAGATGAAATCGTTGCGCACCGACAGGGTGATATGGCTGGAGTCCTCGAAGCTGATGGGCTCCAGCCCGTCGATATAGAGATTATAGGTCGGCTCAGCCATCTGCGTTTTGCAGTATGCCTGCGCGGCCTCTAAAACGTCCTTGAAAGAATCCATAAAACATCCACTCCGTTAAAGTTTTCAACAATGCTGCTGATACCAAGTTAGTATACCACAAAAATAGCTGTGAGTCTATATTACTATAATGTAATTTATAATACATAAAATAGAGCCTCCTTTCGGCGGTTGTGTGCAGCGTGAAACAAGGCCACAATATCTTGTGGATGCTGAGTTTTCCACGGGTAAAGTGTGCAAAAGTTGAAAATCTTTTCACAGTGTTTTTGAGAAAAAGATTGCAGAAAATTTGCAGGAAAGCGAAAAAAATGCTTGACAGAACGCCATACTATGCGATATACTGTTGAATTGCAAGCCTGTCCCCGATTTGGGACCGCAACAGACCCCGCACCGGGGACGAGTTTTTACGGAGGATACAACCATGAAGAGAACTTTTCAGCCCAAGAAGCGTCAGCGCAAGGAAGTTCATGGCTTTCTGACCCGCATGAGCACCAAGAACGGCCGCAAGGTCATCAATGCTCGCCGTGCAAAGGGCCGCAAGAGCCTGACTGTCTGATCCTGAGCTTTGAGCAAAGGATCCGGCGCAGAAATGAATATGCGCACAAAAGACCGCTGATATTGGATTGGCGGTCTTATTTTTTTGAAAATTGGAAGAATTTTCGTAAAAATGCCCGGATGGGCTTTCAAAGTCGAAAAAATTTTGATATACTGGCTGAAGGATCCCCCTCTCTGGAGCGGATCCTCAGTCCCTGAAAGGAGGCGCGGAACTGTGCGCTATCGTCCGATCCGACGCAACAGCGAATTTGGCAGAGTGTATGCCCGCGGCAAGTCCTACGTCAATCAGGCACTGGTGCTTTATGTGCTCAAGACCCGCAGCAAAAAGACCCGTGTGGGGCTGACCGCCACCAAAAAGATCGGTCATGCCGTGCAGCGCAACCGTGCCCGCCGCGTGATGAAGGCGGCCATCGATGAGCATCTGGATTACAACATCGGCGGCTATGATCTGGTTTTTGTGGCGCGGGGGATGACCCCAAAACTGAAAAGCTGGCAGCTGAGCAGCATCGTGGCAAAGCTGTTTGCGCAGGCCGGTCTGCCGGATAAGGCAAAGCGGCCGGATGCGCCGCCGCCCGCTGCACTGCCGCCGGCGCGCAGGGCAAAGGCCGAGCCCAAGGCATGAACCGCCTGCAGGGAGCCTGCCGGAAGGCGCTGTGCGGGCTGATCCGGGTGTATCAGTACACTCTGAGCCCGTGGATCGGCCGCAGCTGCCGTTTTACGCCCAGCTGCAGCAACTACACCATGCAGGCCATCATGACCCATGGATGCGTCAAAGGCGTCCTTCTGGGGGCATGGCGCATCGCCCGGTGCAATCCCCTCGGCAAGTGGGGCTATGACCCGGTGCCGGAGCCAGGTCGCTGGCAGAACCCTGCCCGCCGCCTGCAGCCCGCAAAGCTGTTTTCCACCCGGCATCAGAAAAATGTGGAAAAATAGAGGCTTCCTGTGCAGAGCGTAGTCGCGTATTTAGAGTTTAATGGTTTTTGCAAAATGCATCGCCGCCGGGTATGTTCTCTTTTGCGTGCCAAAAGAGAACCAGAAAAACACCCGCTACTTTCGAAGCGCGGGAGGCACGAATTAAGGGCTACTCGCCCTTAATAATCCCAAAGAAGATGGGCTCCATACAAAAAATCCAAGTCGCTTCGCTAGAGGATTTTTTGTGTTCCGCCGATTTTGAGTCGCTGCGCGACGAAACGTAAGGGCAACAGCATGTTTTCATGCTGACGCGAATGCTCCCGCAGGGAGCCAGCGGCAGCATATGCCGTTTACCGTTACGACCTTCTCCGGTGAAAATGTAAATCGAAAAAATCCGCAGATTTTTTCGATTTACGAAATTAAAATTTTATTTCCGCTATTTATGCCCAGAGCAACGCGGAGGGCATTTTAGATCATAAAGCTTCTTGTGACGCGGTGCACTGTGGGCAGCGTGTCCTACGATAAAAAATAACAAGTCCCGTGCCACAGACGGGGCAGAATGGACAAAGGTATGAACTTCTTTTACATCCTGAGCGGTCCTCTCGGCTATGTCATGGAGTGGATCTACAAGCTGCTCCCGAGCTACGGCTGGGACATCATCCTCTTTACGCTGCTCATCAACATCGTCAAGATCCCCCTGCAGCTGAGCCAGCAGAAGAGCATGGCTAAAATGTCGGCCTTCCAGCCCATGATGATGGAGATCCAGACTAAGTATAAGGATAAGCCCGAAAAGCAGCAGGAAGAAATGCTCAAGCTGCAGCGGGACTACGGCTATAACCCCACCGCAGGCTGTGTGCCCATGCTGCTGAACTTCCTGGTCATGTTCGGCGTCATCGGCGTCGTGTACAATCCGCTGGAGCGTATTTTTCATGTCAGTGCCGCTGCCCTGACCGCTGCCGGTGAGGCTCTGACCGCCTCCGGCGTTGCCTTTACCGCCATCACCCGGGACACTACCATCATCTCCCAGCTGGTCTCCGGCAACAGCGGTCTGGCTGCCTGCTTTACTGCAGACCAGATCGCTACCATCACGGAGTTCAGTCAGCACATGACCTTCCTTGGCATCGATCTGACCCGTGTGCCGAAGCTGGGGTTGTCTCTGGACATCGTGCTGCCGCTGCTGTCGGTCATCACCATGTTCCTGTCTACCCACATCAGCATGAAGGCCAGCGGCCAGCAGATGCAGGGCAGCATGAAGGTGACCATGTACCTGATGCCGCTGATGTACCTGTTCTTCTGCTTCACCTATCCTCTGGCATTCTCTCTGTACTACGTCATTTCCAACATCGTGATGACCGTGCAGACCCAGGTCATGCGCAAGGTGTACGACCCCGATAAGATGCGCAAGGAGATCGAGGCCGAGATCGCTGCCAAGAAAAAGCAGGAAAAACGCGGTGTGAAGAACACCACCGTCAAGGTCACCGACGCCAAGACCGGCGAGACCGTGGAAAAGAACCTTTCCGCCAGCGAGATGAACAAGCGCCGTCTGGAATATGCCCGTCAGCTGGACGCGGAGCGGTATAAGGACGAGCGCACCGTGCCGCTGAGCGAGCTGAACAAGCAGGACAAAGAATAAGAGGAGGATGAACGGTTATGATCCGTAAGCAGGAAGCGACCGGCAAAACGGTCGATGAAGCCCGCGCAAAAGCCTGTGCTCTGCTGGGCGTGCAGGCCGATGATCTGAATGTTAGTTTTGAAGTGCTGGAAATGCCGCAGAAAACAGGCTTTCTGGGATTGAAAACCACCCCTGCCAGAGTGTGCGTGAGCGTGGAGGAGCCGGATGCTCCGTCTGCTGCCCCTGCTGCCCCGGCTGCGGAGGAGAAAAAGTCTGAACCTGCGCAGGAGCCTGCCAAGGCTGCTGTGGAGCAGGCTCCCGCACCGTCTGCTCCGGAAGCGGAGCCGGAAGTGCAGGCCGAGCCTGCTGCTCCGGCCGCTGAAGCGGATCCTGCAGAGGAAGCCGAGAACGAAGTCCCCATCGTCATTGAGGAAAACGCAAAGGTCAAGGCCGCTGTGGATTACCTGCGCGGGATCATCCCGCTGATGGGGGTAGAGAACGTCACCTTCAGTGCTGTGCAGAAGGGCGAGGCGACCATCATCCGTCTGGATGGTGAGCATCTGGGTGCCCTCATTGGCCGCCGCGGTGAGACGATGGAGAGCCTGTCCTATCTGGCAAGCCTTGTGGCAAATCGTCTGGAAGGCGATTACATCAAGCTGGGTCTGGATGTGGCCGGCTACCGCGACAAGCGCGAGAGTGACCTGACCGCTCTGGCACAGCGCATTGGTGCCAAGGTGCGCAAGACTGGCCGCAGCTTTGCCATGGAACCCATGAATCCTTACGAGCGCCGCATCATCCACTCTGCCATCAGCAAGATGGAGGGTGTGCGCAGCGAGAGCAAGGGCGAAGGCCGTGACCGCCGTGTGGTCATCTACTCCACTGCACCCGATGCCCAGACCGAGAACACCTACGGCGAGCGCCGCCCCCGCGGCGGACGCGGCGGCAGCGGCCGTCGTCCCGGTGGAAACCGTAATGGCGGCTATCGCGGCGGCAATCGTTCCGACCACGGCGACCGCAACGGCAGCCGCGGCGGTTATCGCGGCGGTCGTCCTTCCGGCAATCGCGGCCCGCGCCCGTCCGGTGTGCCGGAGCGTACCTATGCACCCCGCGATGCCGAGAATGCCGCACCGGTGGCACCCAAGCGCACCGAGCGTGTGGATGATTTTGCCGATTTCAGCTTTGGCAAGATCGAGCTGTAACGCTCCTGTGTAACATAAAACCATGCAGCACCCCGCATTTCCAACCGGAAGTGCGGGGTGCTTTTTATGCACAAGCGGATGCGGACGGGCAGGCAGAACGCCTGCCCGTCACACGCCATTTTCGATCGGTTTTTCCACAAACATTTTGGAAGATGTGGAAAAACCGCACGGCGGGTGTATCTTTTTGCGCAAAAACGTGGTAAAATAAACTGTAAAATCCAAAAGTGTACATTCCGGCAAAACGGGAGCACGCACATGCAGTGTATCGCGTACTGCAGTACCGGTACGCGGAAAGGAACCATGACAGACCATGCAGGAAACGACCATTGCAGCGATTGCAACGGCACCGGGCGCAGGCGGCATTGCCGTGGTGCGGCTCTCCGGTGCAGAGAGCTATGAAGTGGCGGCGCGGGTGTTCCGCCCGGCGAACCCGTCCAGACGCGTGCAGGATGCCAAAGGCTACACCGCCATGTACGGCACATTCCGGGAAGGGGACGAAGCCTTTGATGAGGGGGTGGCCCTGTTTTTCCGTGCGCCCCACAGCTATACCGGCGAGGACGTGGTGGAGCTTTCCTGCCACGGCGGAAATGCCGTGGCGCGGCGGCTGGTAGAAGCCTGCTTTGCGGCCGGGGCACAGCCTGCGGCACCCGGCGAGTATACCCGGCGTGCCTTCCTGAACGGAAAGCTGGGTCTGACGCAGGCAGAAGCCGTGATGGATCTGATCTCGGCGGATGGCCGTCAGGGAGCTGCGCTGGCAAATGCGGCTCTGAGCGGTGCGCTGGCGAAAAAGATCGATGCCCAGAAAAGTGCTCTCACAGCCATTCAGGCACATCTGGCTGCATGGGTGGATTTTCCGGAAGAAGATGTGCCGGAGCTGGATACTGTCCATCTGCACAGCGTGCTGGGCGGCGTAAAGACAGAGCTGGACAGGCTCATCAACAGCTATCAGGCAGACACTGTTTTGAGAGAAGGCGTGGACTGCGCCATCGTAGGAAGACCGAATGCGGGCAAGTCCACACTGCTCAATCTGCTGGCCGGGTTCGACCGCGCCATCGTGACCCCGGTGGCGGGCACCACCCGCGATGTGGTGGAGCAGGCCGTGCAGCTGGGGGACATCCGGCTGAACCTGTTCGACACGGCCGGTCTGCGGGAGACGGAGGACGCCATTGAAGCGGAGGGCATCCGCCGCAGCTGGAAGAAACTGGAAGAGGCGGGGCTGATCCTTGCGGTGTTCGATGGCTCCGAGCCGCCTACCTGTGAGGATCTGGAGCTGGCACGCCGCTGTGCCGGACGCCCGGCCATTGCACTGATCAACAAAGAGGATAAACCGGCTCGATTCGACCCGGAGTTGATAGCACCCTGCTTTGCCATGGTGATCCCGGTCTGCTGCAGGGAAGAGGGGAGCAGAAAGGTGATCTCCGCTGCGGTGGCACGCCTGCTGGGAACCAGCCGGGTCGACCCCCATGCAGCCAGCCTGTCCGGCCAGCGTCAGCTTTCTGCCGCCCTGCGGGCGCGGGATGCCGTGGCCGGTGCACTGGATGCTGCCGCAGGCGGCTTTGGGCTGGACGCAGTGTCGGTCTGCGTGGACGACGCACTGGAGGCGTTGTGTGAGCTGACCGGCGAAAATGCGTCGGAAGCTGTCATCGAGCAGGTGTTTGAACGCTTCTGCGTGGGAAAGTGACAAAGAGCTTCCTGCGCAGAGCGTGGTCGCATGGATTGAGTTTCATGCCTTTTGTAAAAAGCATTGCCGCCGGGTATGTTCTCTTTTGACACCAAAAGAGAACCAGAAAAGTGCCAGCGATTTCGACGCGCTGGAGCCACGAAAAAGGGGCTGCTCGCCCCTTTTAACCCCAAAGAGGAGGGCTCCATACAAAAAATCCAAGTCGCTTCGCTAGAGGATTTTTTGTGTTCCGCCGATTTTGAGTCGCTTGTGCGACGAGCCATACGGACAAGTTTATGCGTTATCTGCTGCGCGACAGCCGCAGGCTGACAGCGGCAATATGCCGTTTCCCGTTGCGACCCTTCCCGTGAAAAAGTAAATTGGAAAAATCCGCAGATTTTTCCAATTTACAAATTATAAATAATATTTCCGCTGATATTGTCAGAGCGAAGCGGAGACAATTCTAAATCGTTGTTTTGTAGTAGAGGGAACCCGAGAAAGTATATGAACCACTTAGGAGATTATGACGTTATCGTCATCGGTGCCGGCCACGCCGGCATCGAAGCCGCCCACGCTGCCGCAACACTGGGCGCGAAAACGGCTGTGTTTACCATGAGCTTGGATGCCATTGGCAACATGCCCTGCAACCCCAGCATTGGCGGAACTGCAAAAGGAACGCTGGTACGTGAATTGGATGCACTGGGCGGCGTGATGGGTCTGGCAGCGGACGCCACCTATCTGCAGAGCCGGATGCTCAACAAGGGCAAGGGCCCGGCTGTCCACGCCCTGCGCGTGCAGACCGACCGCAAGCGCTATCACGAATACATGAAGCATGCCCTTGAGCGGACGCCCGGCCTTGCCATCCATCAGGCAGAGGTCGTGGGCATTGAGACCGAGAACGGCCATGTGAAGGGCATTGTGACCCAGCTGAACGGCGAGTACAGCGCCAAATGCGTGGTCATTGCCACCGGCACGAATCTGGGCGGCAAAATATTTGTGGGCGATGCGTGGTACGCCTCCGGCCCGGACGGGATGCACGCCGCCAACGCCCTGACCGAGAGCCTGAAGGCCGCTGGTCTGCCGCTGCGGCGGTTCAAGACCGGCACCCCTGCCAGGGTGCACCGCCGCAGCATCGATTTCAGCCAGCTGGAATGCCAGCCCGGCGACCCGGACAGTGAGCTGCAGCCCTTCAGCTTTCTGACGGATGCCCCCATGCACAACAAGGTGGAGTGCTGGATCGCTTACACGAACCCCGAGACTCACCGGATCATTCTGGATAACATCCAGCGCAGCCCGCTCTATGGCGGCATGATCGAGGGCGTCGGCCCGCGCTACTGCCCTTCCATCGAGGACAAGGTGGTGCGGTTTGCAGGCAAGGATCGCCACCCCATTTTCGTGGAGCCCTGCGGGGAGAACACCGAGGAGATGTATCTGCAGGGAGCCTCCAGCAGTCTGCCGGAGGATGTGCAGAACGCCTTCTACCGCAGCATCAAGGGCTTTGAGAACATCGAGATCATGCGGCCTGCCTACGCCATCGAATACGACTGCGTAGACCCCACCAGTCTGGAAGCCACGCTGGAAAGCAAGGCAGTGCGCGGCCTTTATGGCGCGGGTCAGTTCAACGGCACCTCCGGTTACGAAGAGGCCGCCGCGCAGGGGCTTCTGGCCGGACTGAATGCCGCCCGCAATGCGCTGGGAAAAGAGCAGCTCATCCTGCCGCGGCACACCAGCTATCTGGGCACGCTGGTGGATGATCTGGTCACCAAGGGGGTCATGGATCCTTACCGCATGATGACCAGCCGCAGCGAGTACCGCCTGACTCTGCGTCAGGACAACGCCGACCAGCGGCTGACCCCCATCGGCAGGGAATACGGCCTTGTGCAGGATGACCGCTGGGCAAAGTTTCAGCACACCCAGAGCATTCTGGAAGCGGAGCGCCGCCGCCTGCACGAGACCCATCTGCGCACTGCAGACCTGCGCGCTGCCATGGAAGCGGCCGGGCTTGCCCCTGCTGCCGAAGGCGGCATTGCCGAGGAGCTGCTGCGCCGCCCGGAGATCAGCTATCCGCTGCTGGCCGGTGTCATCGGCTGGGGAGAGCAGATCACTCCCATGCTGGCGGAGCGGCTGGAGACCGAGATCAAGTATGCGGGCTACATTGCCCGGCAGGATCGGATGATCCGGGACGTGGCACGCCACGAAAAGACCCTCATCCCCGAGGATTTCGAGTATACGGAACTGACCGGCCTGACACTGGAAGCCCGCGAAAAGCTGACCCGCATCCGTCCCAGAAATCTGGGGCAGGCAGGGCGCATCCCGGGCGTTTCGCCCTCCGATGTGGCACAGCTGAGCATTGCACTGGCAGCGAAGAAATGACTTTACTGAACCCTCTCAGTCAAAGCCTGCCGGCTTTGCCAGCTCCCCCAAAGGGGGAGCTTTATAAGCGTTCCCCCAGATGCAAAAAGCTCCCCCTTCGGGGGAGCTGGACGCGAAGCGGCCTGAGAGGGTTTCTCTATAAATGCATAAAATCGTACCCATAGAAAGAAGCTGCAACCAATGGAAGAACTGAAACTTTACGAGGGGCGTCCTGCCGACTGTACCGGTCGGCTGGAAAAAGAGATCCGTACCTACGATTTTCTGGACAAGCTGGGCATCCCGTTCTGGCGCACCGACCACGGCTGGATGAAGGCCGATACCATGGAGGACTGCCATGTCATTGATGCCTGCCTGAATGCCACCGTCTGCAAGAACCTGTTCCTTTGCAACCGGCAAAAGACGAACTTCTATCTGCTCATGATGCCCGGCGATAAGCCCTTTAAGACCAAAGAGCTTTCTCATCAGCTGGGCATCGCCCGCCTGAGCTTTGCATCGCCCGAGGATATGGAGCAGTATCTGGACTGCACGCCCGGCTCCTCCTCCATTATGGGGCTGATGAATGACCCGGAAAATCACGTGCAGCTGCTGATGGATGAGGATGTGAAGAAAGGGGAGTACCTTGGCTGCCATCCCTGCATCAACACCTCTTCGCTCAAGCTGCGCACGGCAGATGTGCTGGAAACCTTCCTGCCTGCCGTCCACCACGAGCCGATTTTCGTCCAGCTGACCGGTGAATGAAAGAAAGGACAACACCCATGATCGACAAACAGCGTCTGGAAGCAAAATGTTCCACATGGAACATCACCCTCACCGGCAC